>JBEKQZ010000001.1:0-532174 GCA_049519175.1 Candidatus Levyibacteriota bacterium
TAAAAGCGTGTGTAGTGAGGGGGCTTATTGCTCTTGGCATTCTGAATGTGCGGGTGGGGGCGTTTGTTACCAAGGTCCACCAACTGCAAATTCTGCATTGGTCTGTGGGGGATGTCAAAATATTGTGGGCAAATCCGCCTGTAACAAGGCTGGGTGTACTTATTATAATAATGAATGCCAATAACGTAAGTATTTTGACCTGTTCCCGTAAATGAAGATTAATTGAATTTCGCGGTTTGGAGTATGCTCATCATCTGATCAAAAATTGCTTTCGTCGGGGCCACAAACATTACGTTAAACTGCTTCCATTTACTTTTCGTTCCCGATTCCGTAATCGTCGGGAATTGGAAACAGTCTTGGTAAGCGCCGCTTGTTTTATCCTGATAAATGGTCGCAGTATACGGTTTCCCGTTAATTGTAAGCGACTGGGTGAATTGATTGACATCCTCCGGCGGACAGGCGCCACCCAATCCCTCGGTCGGCCCGTCTATATTCATATCAAAATTCGGCCAGTGTGTTTGTTTAGAGGACGTATTGATCCCGATTAAAAACGTATCGGCGTTGTCTTTACACTGAGCAGGGTCTTTATAGAATTCTTCATTTGCGGTGGTACAAGCCGTTACCGTATTTTGCGCCGCCATAGGATCGCGGTCTAAAACGCTAACGGTCCAACCGGAAGGAAGATAAAAAGTAGCATCAAGGTCCTTACTGTAAAATGGTACGGTTGATTGGCTCTGGCTAATATTGCAGCCGATGGAATTGATTTTCCAGACGTTACTGAGCTGCTGCAAACCGACCTGGATATTGCCAGGTGAACCGGCGCCCCAAATCGTATGCACCATTACCGTAGCCGTGCCGTTGGTGATTACCGACTTATCAAATATCAGTTTATCCGGTATATTTTGGGCACACAAAATAGGATCGTACATGATTGCCTGCTGGAGCGTGGTCACCAGACTGTCTGTCAGCGCCCCTGTTTTGTTGAAGGCGCAATCTACCTGTTTGCTGCCTGTGCTTGTGCCGGTCAGGTGCTGGTTTGTACAGTCAAGATACCAGTTGTAGTAATTTTGGGTGACAGTGTCGGGGCTAGGACTAATAGGTGTAGTCGGGGTGATTGTTGCACCAGCCGGATGGGTAGCTATCGGCTGACTTTTGGACAGCTGTAGCAAATTTGAACGCGCTCCGAGATAATATGCACCCCCGACAAACAAAACACCAATAATTAAAATAACAATTAACCTGCTGATCATTGGCAGCATATGAAATGGCGGTTTTTCCATTTGCTTGACTGGCGCAACTGGCGGAACATTAGGCGGAGAAGCATTCGGGGAAGAATTTACTTGTTCCATATAAAACTATAATCTCATCAAATCAATTCGCTTGTCAAGTAAACGTTAGTCTCAATAAAAAAGGCCGTTGATATGGCCTAAAACCCATTAATCCTTCTGATAGACGACGTTAGAACCTATGTTCTTCTTAATAATTTTTTAATCCAAGCATGATCATGGATCTCGCTTATTAAGAAAGCAATGCTAAAAATAATAATTACAAAAATAAAAGCATCAATACTATCTCTTCCTTGCTTTGCCCAATAGACATCTCTTAAATATAACCACAAAGCAAATTCATCAATCGTAAGTGCCGCACCAATTCCGAATAGAACAGCCATTAAAGTCCTTAGTTTATGAACAGACCAAAAAGAAATACCAACATAACCGCTTATTAGAAGTAGAATAATTCCAGGAACCAAGTGGTGAATATGAAGAATATCGTTTCTCTGGTTTGGCAATAGATTTAGTTTTTGTAAGTGTGTAATTGTCCTAATAATTGCAAAAGTAATTAGAAAACTGACTAGAATCAAGAATTGAGATAATCTTTTAGAATCTTCTAGTCGCTTTATAAATCTTTTCAGCACGTAGATAATTATAGCAGAAGTATTTTGAAGTTACCTAGCTCCGCAGCTAGGACTCGAACCTAGAACCTTTTCCTTAACAGGGAACCGCTCTACCATTGAGCTACTGCGGAATATAAATCAAATTTTACCATTAAATTACTTCGAAATCTAGCCTTTAACTTGATTCCACGCTAATTTTTGACTACGATAAGAATATGTTTAATAAAAATAGTGTCTGGAAAGCGTTAATTTGGTTATCAATTCTCGGAATTCTTCTGGCCAGTTATCTCTTCTACAATTTTCTCACCAAACCGCTAGTTGAATCTTGTTATTTTAATAGCCACATTAACTGTGACGCCGTGACTAAAGGTTCACTGTCAACCCTTTTTGGCATCCCGGTTTCTTTGGTCGGATTAGTTGGCTATATCATAATTCTGCTGTCTTCAATCTTCAAGCAAAAATTATTGGTTTTGGGAATGACAACTTTTGGTATGGTTTTTTGTTTATTTATTACTTACCAAGAAGTATTTAGATTAAAAGTAATTTGCCCGGTTTGTCTAACCTGCCAATTGGTGATGCTCACGGTTTTTCTATTGGCGATTTATTTAAACGTTGGCAAGAAACATAAATGAATAAAATTATTAAATTATTATTTTTAATCATAGTTTGTGAAGGGGTTGGATTTTTGGGAACTATTTTTACCTTTCCTTCAATTTCCACTTGGTATGTAACTTTAAATAAGCCCGCGTTTAATCCGCCGAATTGGATTTTCGGTCCGGTCTGGACAGCCTTATATTTCTTAATGGGAGTAGCTTTATTCCTGGTTTTACAAAAAAAATTAAAAAAACAACGCAACTCTTTATTGATTCTATTTGCGGTTCAATTGTTCTTAAATTTTTTCTGGTCGGTCATCTTTTTTGGCTTCCATCTGCCGCTTGCGGCACTGCTGGAAATTGCGCTATTGTGGATTTCAATCACGTTACTAGTGATTGATTTTTGGAAATTTTCAAAGTCCGCCGCAATACTTCTAATACCATATCTTTGTTGGGTAAGTTTTGCTGCTATTCTCAATCTTTTTGTGGTCCTCTTAAATCCCTAATTCTCAGCTAATTTTAAGCGTTCCTGCTATAATATCTTCTTGATGAAGATCTTAATTGTTGAAGACGAGCACAAAATTGCCAATTTGATTAAACAAGGACTTGAGCAAGAACGTCTTGTGGTAGATGTTGCTTATGACGGGGCCGCCGGATACGACTATGCTTTTTCCGAGCCCTATGATGTGATTGTTCTAGACCGGCTTTTACCGGGGATTGATGGATTGGAAATTTGCAAAAAGCTGCGGGAGCAAGGAAACCATACCCCCGTCCTCATGCTTACAGCCAAGGCGCAAGTAATGGATAAGGTTGAAGGATTAAATAGCGGCGCCGATGATTATCTAACCAAGCCTTTTGCGTTTGAAGAGCTTTTAGCACGCATAAAAGCTCTAGTCAGAAGACCAAAAGCCACTATGAGTAATGTTTTGCAAGTGGAGGATTTAAGTCTTGATATTGATACTTATGAAATAAAACGAGGGAAATCTCGCATCGCTTTATCATCAAAAGAGTTTGCACTGCTGGAATATTTAATGCGTCACCAAAACAAAACTTTAACCAAAGAGCAAATTATTAATCACGTCTGGAGTTACGACGCCAATATTCTCCCCAATACTGTAGAGGTTTTTATCGGCTACTTACGCAATAAAATTGACCGGCCGTTTAAAGATAAACAAAGTCTTATTCATACAGTCAGAGGTTTCGGTTATAGAATTGGAGGAGGAGAATAAATGTTTCATTCCGCGCGTTTAAAACTGACGGCTTGGTACTTATTAATCATTATGGCTATTAGCATTTCTTTTAGTGCGTTTATTTATTTTGGTGCGGCCAGGGAATACGACCGGATTATCCGACTTGAGCAATATCGGGTTGGTCATCCAACTTCCCCCGGAACAATTTTACAGAGACCACCCAGTCAGGCCGATTTGTTTTCTCTTTCTTCGCAGCAAGATAATGAATTAGTTGAGTGGGCAAAATTAAGAGTTTTAGAAGCGCTATTTGGAGTAAATGTGGTAATTTTATTTCTCTCGGCGCTATCGGGCTATTTTTTGGCGGGCCGGACTTTAAGACCAATTAAAAATATGCTTGACGAACAAAACCGCTTTATCAGCGATGCCTCCCATGAGTTAAATACCCCACTCACAGCTTTAAAAACCTCGTTGGAAGTAAACCTAAGGAATAAAGATTTAAATCCGGAAACCGCTAGGGAAGTATTAAAAAGTAATTTAGAGGACGTTAACAGCCTACAGTCTTTGTCTGAAGAATTGATGGGACTGATTATGTATCAAAAACAAAATGGTAATTTTAAACTTACGAAAATTGCCCTTCCCGATATTATCAAAACCGCAATTGAACAAGTGCAATCCTTGGCAGACAAAAAAAGAATCAGCATCAAAGTGGATGCGCCAAAGACTTTTGTGATGGGAGACGAAAAAAGTTTAACACAGCTGTTGGTGATTTTACTGGATAACGCCATCAAATATACCGATGGTAAATCGCCAATCAATTTAACAGTTAAAAAAGATACTTCTGAAATTAATATTATAGTTAAAGATGGCGGTGTCGGTATTAAGAAGGAGGACCTACCGCATATCTTTGATCGTTTTTACCGGGCCGACCGGTCAAGGTCTAAACAAAGAATAGGAGGATATGGACTGGGCCTTTCGATTGCAAAAAGAATTGTAACCCTACATAATGGAAGCATCGGGGTAGAAAGCGAAATTGGGAAAGGCAGTATTTTTACGGTCACTTTGCCAAAAGCGTAAATTATTCTAAGCAAACATTCAGCTTTCTAATTTAGGATTTAAAATAATGAATTTTATCAAAGGACTTTTAACCAGAATAAAAAACTTAGGCAAAATTACGAAAATTATTCTAGTCATAATCGTTGTTATCGCAGTTTTCTTTATTTTTAAAAGCGTAACCTCGTCTCAACAGTCGCCGCAATACCAAACCGCCCAGGTAACAAAAGGGACATTAGTAGTTTCCTTGACTGAAGCAGGACAAGTTTCGGTGGCCAATAAAGTTAGTATTGTGACTCAGGCCTCAGGCATTGTCAGTAACGTTTACGTTAAAAGCGGACAAGCTGTCAGCGCCGGTGATAAAATTGCCGATGTTACCTTAGATACTGCCGGACAACAACGCCAGGCGCAGGCTTATTCGTCACTCTTATCAGCTCAAAACAGTTTGCAAAGTGCCAATGCACAGCTATACACTTTGCAAAATCAAGAATTTGTTGCCAACCAAAAATTCATGAATGACGCGGTTGCTAATAATAAAGCAACTAACGATCCTACCTACATTGAAGAAGATGCTACTTGGTTAGCGGCACAGGCGGCCTACGAAAATCAGTCCGGAGCAATTGCGCAAGCGCAAGCCAACGTTAATAATGCGTCCCTTGCCTATCAATTAACTTCGGGAACAATTACCGCTTCAACCAATGGTACAGTCGGTGACTTAATTATTACCAAAGGGATGCAAATTGGGTCGAGCAACACCACTGCCGGTTCTTCAACTAACACTTCAAACCAGGCAGTAGCCTCGATTATTACCGGCAATGCGACAACGGTTTCTGTCAGTATTGCTGAAGTTGACGCACCGCAAATTCAAGTTGGTCAAGAGGCAACGATTACTTTCGATGCTTTACCAAACCAAACCTTCACTGGTAAAGTAATGGGTATCAACACGACCGGAGCAGTGACTTCGGGCGTCACGACTTATCCGGCAGTAATTCAGCTGGACGATACCAGTAATGCCAACATTTTGCCGAACATGAGTGCCACTGCTAATATTATTACTAAAGTAGACGACAATGTTTTATTGGTTCCCTCGGCGGCAGTGCAAACAGTGGGGACAACTTCAACAGTCAGGGTTTTGAAAAACGGTCAGGTTTCAACTGTGACGGTGCAAACGGGCGACATGTCTGGATCGCAAACCGTTATCGCCGCTGGACTTAACGAGGGAGACGTAGTTGTTACCAGCACTATTTCGACAGCAACAACTTCAACAGCTACCACGTCGCCATTTAGCGGCGGATTAAGACTAGGTAGTTTTGGCGGCGGCGGAGGCGGCGGGGGCGCAGTCAGAGGAGGGGCAAGCAGTGCTACAGCAAGATAACTATGGATCAGATTTCTATCTCACACGTCAAGAAAATTTACTACACCGGAGATGTCCAAACGTTGGCTCTTGATGATATCTCCTTCACTATCAAAAAAGGAGAATTTGTCGCCATCGTCGGTCCTTCGGGTAGCGGTAAATCAACGCTAATGCACATTCTCGGGGCCTTAGATACTCCAACTTCAGGCACTTATATTCTTGACAATCAGGATGTGAGTAAATTAACAAAAGACCAATTGGCAGACATCAGAAATAAAAAAATCGGTTTTGTTTTTCAGGCCTTCAATCTTTTGCCCCGCACGACCGCCATCAAAAATGTGGCGTTGCCAATGACCTATGCCGGCATTCCCAAAACAGAAAGACTAAAAAAGGCAGAGGAGCTTTTAAAAGAAGTCGGCTTAGGAGACAGGATGAACCATACCAGTAACCAGCTTTCCGGCGGACAAATGCAAAGAGTGGCGATTGCCAGAGCCTTATCGATGAACCCGGCCATTATTTTGGCGGACGAGCCGACCGGTAATATCTCAACCGTCCAGGCAGAAGAAATAATGAAAATTTTTCAATCTCTGCAAAAACAAGGACACACGATTGTGATCATTACCCATGAACCTTCGATTGCCGCCTATTCACAACGAACAATTCATCTTAAAGATGGAAAAATAGACAGAGAAGTAAAAAATGGGAAGGTTTAATTTATGGATTTTTTTGAATTATTGGCATCTTCTTTTGAAGCGTTAACTTTAAATAAAGTGCGGACCGCTTTAGCGGGCTTGGGAATAGTTATCGGTATTGGTGCGGTCATCGCGCTGGTTTCTCTAGGTCAGGCAACCCAGCAATCGGTGCAAAATTCAATTCAGGGTTTGGGAGCAAATTTGCTTACCATTTCTCCGGGTTCACAACAAACTGCCGGAGGAGTTCAAGGCGGATTCGGGAGTAGTCAAACGTTGACGCTTGATGATGCCACTGCGATTACTGATGCTAATTTTGCCTCAATTAGCCAAGTTTCACCGGAAGTTTCCAGACGCGGTCAGGTAACAGCCGGCAGAAATAATACTAACATCTCAATTATTGGTGCAACGGCGGCTTATACAGCGGTTCACAACGTTACCATGAGCTCCGGGACATTTATAACGGATCAAGATGTGCAAAGCACCAGAGACGTCGCAGTAATTGGTCCAACCGTTGTGACTACTCTTTTTGGCGGCGGCGATCCAACCGGCCAAACAATCCGCATTAATAAAATTCCTTTTACGATTATCGGCATTACTGTTTCCAAAGGCGGAACGGGCTTTGCTAATCAAGACAATATTGTTTTTATTCCAATAACAACTGCGCAAAAAACTGTTTTTGGCATCGATTATGTTACCAGTATTGCCATGTCGGCATCATCTGCGAATTCTATCATCCAGGCGGAAAACGATTCCGGATATCTGCTGTTGCAAAGGCATAAAATTAGTGATCCGACCCAAGCCGACTTTTCGATGGTTTCACAATCGGATATTTTAAGCGCTGCATCTTCGGTGACAGGAACATTTACAGCACTTTTAGCCGGCATTGCCGCCATTTCGCTTTTAGTCGGAGGCATTGGAATTATGAATATTATGTTAGTCACCGTTATTGAAAGAACCCGTGAGATAGGTCTTCGTAAGGCTTTGGGCGCTAAGGATAATTTGGTGGTAGCGCAATTTTTAATTGAATCAATAATTTTAACCATCGGTGGAGGATTAACCGGAATGGTTTTAGGAATCGCTTTGTCATTTATAATTTCGTTATTTATTAATCTGCCGTTTACAATTTCTATTTATGCCATAGTTCTAGCTATTGGTGTGTCCGGAGCAATTGGAATTTTATTTGGTTGGTATCCGGCAAAAAAAGCTGCAGATTTGAGCCCAATTGAAGCCTTACGTTATGAGTAAAGGAGGTGAAAAATATGAATAAAAATACAATTATCATCGTTGCTGTGATTTTAGTAGTTGTTGCAGCAGCAGGTGGATTCTTTGGTGGAGTGATGTATCAAAAAAACCAAACTTCAGCGCTTGGAGCAGCAGGCAGAGGGAACTACGCCGCCAGATTTGGGCAAAGTGGTCAAAGCGTAGCCGCTAACAGACCGGTTAGGGGTCAAGTCTTAAGTACCAGTGCTACCACTTTAACAGTTAAGATGTCTGATGGCAGTACGAAAATTGTCGTTCTTTCCAGTAGCACAAGTTTTGCTCAGTCGGCAAAAGCATCTTTATCTGATGTTAAAACAGGCGATACTGTAAACGTTGTCGGAACAACCAACTCAGATGGTTCTGTTACCGCTACGGATATCCAAATTAATCCTCCGGCACCAGGGGGGTTTGCAAGACCAACCGGGACTGGTTCAGCACCAGCCCAGTAGCTCTCAAGGCAGGAAAATAAATATGGCTGGAGAATTTTACTCCAGCCATTCCTGT
Source organism: Candidatus Levyibacteriota bacterium (assembly GCA_049519175.1). Lineage (GTDB taxonomy): Bacteria > Patescibacteriota > Microgenomatia > Levybacterales > UBA12049 > DATKGX01. The sequence goes on from JBEKQZ010000001.1 coordinate 8,538, forward strand.
TTTGTTTTAACTCTTAACTTTTAGTTGATTTTTTAGTATTATATTGTTCATGTCGAAAAACTTAGCTCCGTTTTTAATCGCAGTAGTTATAATAGTTCTTGGTTTGGGAGGAATTTTTTTGCTGTCCAATCAAAAAGTCCAAAATTCACAACTTAATTTAACGCCAACTATTTATCCATCAGTAACACCTGTTACAACCACTCCAGCAACTGCTATAATAACTGGACAACCGGCAACAACCGGAGCAGGTATGAATAACGTTACGACCACAGCAGACGGATTACAGATACAAGATTTAGTTGTCGGGACTGGACAGGAAGTCAAAAGCGGCGATACGGTAACGGTAAATTATCTCGGTACGCTTTTGGATGGAACCAAATTTGATAGCTCCTATGACCGAAACCAACCTTTTACAACGCAAATCGGCGTTGGGCAAGTGATTAAAGGTTGGGATGAGGGGATTATCGGGATAAAAGTTGGCGGTAAAAGGAAATTAATTATCCCCCCAAGTCTTGGTTACGGAAACCAGGCGGCGGGCAGTATCCCACCTAATTCAACGTTAGTTTTTGAGATAGAGCTGCTCGGCGTTAAATAACTAGTTAATATTTACAGACTTCAGTTGTTTTTCTAAACTAGATTTTGTTAATAATCCGTTCTCGGCACCGATTTTTTGGATGACGCTGGCGCTGTCTTGTGCTCCCCAGCGCATTGCTTCTTCAACTGGCTTACCATTTATCACTGCTGCCAAAAAGCCCGACGTATAAGCATCGCCGGCACCAGTTTTTTCTACAACTTCAACTTTTACACGTTCCAGATAATAAAATTTATTATTTTCATCTTGCACGAATGAACCATTGTCGCCGTCGGTAATCACCACATTTTTTGCACCCAAACTTTTTAGTCCGAATAATAGTTTTTTCATCCGGCTTTCATTTTCGGTTGTCAATTCTAATTCTTTGCCGTAAAGGATTTCTTCGGCTTCTTGTTTATTGACAAATAAATAATCCGTTTTTTCTAAAACATCCATAAAGACTTTGCCTTTTTTAGTAAGTTGAATAGTGCCGGGATTAAAGGCTAATTTAATTGAATTTTCTTTTTTAAACTGCAAAACTTTTTCGTAAGTTGGTTCCCAAATATTACCAAGACTAGTCAAGTAAATAAATTTGGTTTGTAAATTCGCAAAATTAAAATTATGTTCGCGCTTAACGTGTTCGGTAAAAAGCGTGCGGTCGGCTTTATAGCTTAGGCCAATCGAAATCGAAGTTTCCTTATCAGTCTGCGAAAGAAAATCCGTATTCACGTTTTCTTTGTTTAATTCCTCAAGAATTTTCTTGGAAAATTCGTCTTTGCCGATTTCGGCACACAACCCAACATTTAATCCGAGTCTCGCAATCCCCACAGTGGTATTGGTGGCGTTGCCGCCAATACCTAAAACATATCTATCAATGTAAATTTTTTCGCCGTAGCTTAAAAACAATTTATTCTTTTCTTTGTCCAATCCAAAGTGGGGATTATCATCCGGAATTTTTAAGAAAATGTCGATTTTACAATCTCCAACGCACAAAATATCCAACATAAGTTAATTATGCAGTAAATAACAGTCTTCTTCAACCCGCTATGGTATAATTTGCGTATGGGAAAAGATAAGCAGGTTGAAGGAGAATGGCCACTGTATCCAAACCCAGAGGAGACAGAAGGTATCAACACTCATCCAGATGCCGGCACACCTGGAAGAGATCATAGCCGAGAAGTGGAACAGAGTAGAAGGGCATTTGGGAGAAGGCGCCAGACAAAAGGCGCGCATAAGCCGATTTGGTCGAAGGGCCCTGATGCCCCAAGAGCCTTACCGCTTGAGAGAGAACGAAAAACTTTTGCAATCAGAATTGAACAGGGGGTAGTAGTTGTTGTAAAAGGTTTGGATTATACGTTGGGTCCTCGCAGGATTGATATCTGGACGCCAATAATGGATCCTGAACAGCGTCGACTTGATTGGATTGAAGATGTCACGGTTATAGTGCTCGGAGCAAAACCAAAAGGTAAAAAAATACCTCATGACGCACGAACAGATGCGTATATTGTCGATAAGCCTCCGGCGAGAGGAGAAATTAAAGATGCAATTCTATTTAACAACGGGCTTCGGGATGCGGCCCGGGTTAGTGTCTTTTGGGAAGATATACAAGCTAAGCCTGCAAAAGCTAGGTCTACTTCTTAATTTTCCAAAATTTCTTTTCAGTAATTTTTAAGTCGAAAGTGTATAATAAAAGTATGAAAATACTTGGAGTTGGTGGAACTTTACGTAAAGGTTCTTACAGTAAAGCTTTGCTTTTGGAAGCACAAAAATTAGCCCCAAAAGATGTTGTAATTGAAATTACAGACATCGGAGATTTCCCTTTATATAATCCGGATATAAAAATGCCAAAAGTGGTGCAAGATTTTAAAAATAAAATTAAGGCAGCGGATGCAATTTTGTTTTCAACAGCCGAATATAATTATTCAGTTCCCGGTAGTTTAAAAAACGCGCTTGATTGGGCGTCAAGGCCTTATGGCGATAATTCTTGGGAAGAAAAGCCGGTGGCAATCATGAGTGAATCAATAGGAATGTTGGGAGGAATAAGAGCGCAGTTTCACTTAAGGCAGATGTTGCTTTTTATTAACATGTATCCATTAAACAGGCCGGAGTTTGTTCTTGGGAATGTCGCTGAAAAATTTGATGAGCAAGGGAATTTGACCGACGAGCATACGAAAGAAAAAATAAAAGAACTCTTACAAACTTTAGTCGATTGGGCAGAAAGGCTTAAAAAATGAATATCATTAAAAGATTTTCAAGATTATTACCGGAAGAAATTGCTTACGCGCATTGCGATATTCCTTGCGGCATTTATGATCCTTATGTCGCACAGCGCGCCGCGCATACAATTATCAGGATGACGCAACTACTCACAGAGCTTCCAGTCAGTAACCCAAAGAAGATGGCCCACGATATTTCCAGGATGACTGATGTTAAAGAAGAACACGCCAATATTTTGGAAGAAGAATTAGAGACTTTAAGAAATGACTATTTTAAAGAAGAGCATTTTAAGACTTTTCCAAATCTCAATAACCTATTTATAAAAACTTTAAATGCCGTATCTAAAGCCAGACAAGAAATAAATATGGAGGCAGCACAGGAGACACTTTCAGGCGTCCAGGAAATTGCCGAAATCTTTTTTAAGACCAAAAATGTACAGCCTTTGCGGGTGAAATCAGTTTATCCGACTGGTGGCGAAATCGTATTGCATCAGTAATGCTTCTTCTGACAAAACTAAAAATAGTTGGCCACAGCATGGAGCCGGAAATTAAAAACGGCACGACAGTTCTAGCGACAAGTCTTTTTTATTGGTTTAAAAATCCCAAAATTGGTGATATAGTTGCCTTTAGAGAAGCGGAAAAGATTTTAATCAAAAGAATTACAAAAATCCAAAACGAAAAATATTTCCTAACAGGTGATAATCAAAAAGATAGTTTAGACAGTCGGGAATTTGGATTTATATCAAAACAAAAAATTATCGGGAAAGTGATTTATAAAGGATAGTGTTATTAGATTTTATTATTTTATTAGTTATCTTGCTCTTACTTCTGCTGTTGTCGATGGTGTGGCCGCCCGACAGCCCCTGGGCTCCTTGGTGGAGAACTTCACAACCAACCGCTCGGGCAATTTGCCAGTTGGCAAAAATAAAACCAGAAGAATTAATCTATGATTTAGGCTCCGGCGACGGTACGGCTTTAATTACGGCGGCTAAAGAATTCGGAGCCAACGGCGTTGGTATAGAAATAGACCCCTTAAGATATTGGGTATCAAAAATAAGGATTCAAAAAAATGGATTGTCAAAAAGAATAAAAGTAGTTCGGAAGAATTTTTTCCAGAAAAATATCAAAAATGCCGACGTGGTTTTCGTTTATTTAGTCCCCAAAGCGCTGGAAAAGCTTCTGCCAAAATTTAAGCAGGAATTAAAAAAAGGGACTAGAATTGTCAGCTACGTTTACGAAATCAATTTGCCGCTTAAAGAATATGATAAGAAAAATCGGATAAGATTGTATATTATTTAAACCGCAAAATCGCCCAACGGAGTTTGTTCAATAATTTGTAAACCAAATACATTTTTTGATCAATGACAAAATCGTAGCTCCCGACGAATTCGGTTAAATTCCCCCCGTAGCCTTCTTTAAAGCGGTGAAACCCGAACCAGGGGTCTTTAGTATCGGGATTTGGGCCGAGCGCTCCCCACATATCAAATTTTTTTAAGCCCAGTTTCTTGCCGAATTTAGTTACCTCCCACATCATCAGGTTTGAAGCCATCACTTCCCGGTGATTATTGCTGGATGCGCCATAAGGATAATAAAGTGTGTCGCCTAAAACAAAGACGATCCAAGCGACTAAAATTTCATTCGCATAAGAGGCTGTAAAAAGATGTGCAGTCAATTCATTAGTGCTTGGCTTTTGGTCATCGGTCTTTGGTTTTAGTGTCTCCCACATTAGGCGATGATATTTTTCGCCGTGGGCATAAAAATTTTGTCTTTGCGTGGTTTCTTTGGTTAATTTTAAATACTCTGCAAAAGCTTTGTCGGAGTTATCCTCAACGACTTTAACGCCTTTTTTTTCGGCAACCCGGATGTTGTATCGAGTTTTTGGATGCATATTTTTTAATAGTTCTTCTTCCGATTTGGTTAGGTCTAAAAGAAAAGTATATTTGGTAAAAAGTGGGTGAGCAGCCGGTATTAACCCCAATTTGTTAAACTCCGATTTAAGATTTCCATTATTTTCTACATTTGGTTCCAGTTGGATAAAAATACATTTTTCATTTTCTCCAATTTTCTTAAGTTCAATTAGCATTCGCTTGGTTGGAAGAGGTCCTTTTGGCAAATAACCAATCGTATATTTGGTGTGCGGGAGCGGATGAATTGTTAATTGTAAATCATCATTTCTAATTACTTTTACGCCGGTTTTTTCGCGAAAATCTCCCCATTCTTTTGTTTGTAAAGGATGACTGCTTTTCATAAATAGTCCGGAACATCACTTTCCATGGTATTCAAATTTCTTTCCAAAGTTCCTTCCGGTAATTCCAGTATAAACCTTGAAACGATATTTGTCGTCTTTTGCCCAAAGAAAAGCCTTTTTCGGCAATAGGTCAGAAACAATTTTTCTCTGGCTCTGGTCATACCGACATAACAAAGTCTTCTTTCTTCTTCCAGCTCATTTTTATCCATCATGCTTCTGGAATGCGGGAATAAACCTTCTTCCATGCCAACCATAAACACTACTTTAAATTCCAAACCTTTCGCCGCGTGCAGAGTCATCATATTCACCGCGTTTTTTTTGCCTTTTTCATCTTTAATGTGGTCGGGCATATATTCTTGCTCAACCAGAGAAACATTTTCCAAAAATTGGTCAAGTTGGGTAAATACAATTGCCACCGAACGCAGTTCCTTAATATTTTCCAGTCTTTGCTCGTCTTCCTCGTCCTTTTCGTCATATAAAGAAAGGTAGTCGGTGGCTTTAATGACGTTATCCAAAGTTTCAATCGTTGGGGAGTCTGGTCTAAAATTTTGTTGAAACTTTAAGAATTTTGTCAGTCTGCCTTTGCCTAATTTTTCAATTCTTTTCAAAGACACTTTGTCTTTGGGATTAGCCAATACTTTAAGATAAGACAAGACATCTTTGATTTCTTTGCGCTCGTAAAATTTTGTTCCGCCAATTAGAACATAAGGAATGCTGTGATGAATAAAGATTTCCTCAATCGCTCTCGATTGAGCGTTGGTCCGGTATAAAACGCAAAAGTCGTAATTATTTAAGTTTAGATTTTCATATCTTAATTTTAAGATTTGGTTGACAATAAATTCGCCTTCTTTTTGTTCATTCAAACACTCGCGGACAATTACTTCCTCACCGGTTTCATTTTCCGTCCACAGTTTTAGAACCGGATGAGTGTTATTTTTGGAGATAACTGCGGAGGCGGCGTCTAAAATTTTTTGCGTTGAACGGTAATTTTGCGACAGCGAAAAAGTCTTCACATTTTTAAAATCATCTTTAAATTTTGCCAAGTTCAGAAAGTCGGCGCCTCTAAAACTATAAATGCTTTGCGAGAAATCTCCGACAACGCAAATATTATTCCACTTTTGTGAAAGCATTTTTGTCAAAAGATATTGGGCATGGTTAGTATCTTGATATTCGTCAACCAAAATGTACATAAATTTATTTTGATATTTCTGCAAAATCTCCGGTTCTTTTCTAAATAACTCAACCGTTTTTAAAATTAAATCATCAAAATCCAAAGCGCCGTTTTCCTGAAGAATTTTTTGATAGACCAGATAAGTTTTAGCCACTATTTCCTGGAAATGCCCTCTGGCGAATTGGGGGTATTCACTTTCGCTAATCAATTCATTTTTTGCTCCAGAAATACTGTTAAGAATGGATGATGGTTTATATTCTTTTATGGAAATTCCTAAAATTTCAAAAGCTTGTTTAATGGCGTCTTTTTGATCCTGTTCGTCGTAAATTAAAAAATTCTTCGGAATGCCGATTCTTTGCCCGTCAATTCTTAGTATCTTCGCGCAAAGTGCGTGAAAGGTTGAAATTAAAACGGAATGCTCTAAGCTTAAAAGCTTTGTTATTCTTGTTTTCATTTCTCCAGCCGCCTTATTTGTAAAAGTAGTTAAGAGAATATTCTCACTAGGAACACCTTTATCTATTAGATAAGCAGCTCTGTAAGTAAGTACTCGTGTCTTTCCAGATCCCGCCCCTGCTAATATAAGACATGGCCCCTCGGTTGACATAACTGCTTTTTTCTGCTCTTCATTTAATATCGATAAATCAATTGCCATAATTTAGTCCTTCAATAAATTTTTTATGTTTCCTTTCCATAAAGAGATTAACATCTTTGTACATATAATTAAAGATCTTAGAGGATGATTTATGACCGAGGTTAATACGATAATAAGGATTTTTTTGATTCCTTAAAATTACTAAGATTTTCCCTTTAAGGGAATCCTTAAGAACTTTTTTTAGTTGTTGGTATAAAAATTCGCTCATTGGTTTGCTGGCCGTATAAAAATCTACGACAAGCCTGCTTTTATATCGGCTGCTCCGTAGAGAGACTGAACAATCTCCGTCGAAGTAGCCTCTTATAAAATGTCTAATTAGGGATTTGGGAATTTTCGGAGGAGTAAATGTAAGACTCTTTCTTTCAGTGACACCTAATTTTTCGAGGTCTGCAAAAATTGTTTGATCGCAAATACGTAAGCTGTAAGATATTTTACCATTATCTCTTGGTTTTTGATAAATTGGGCCTTCGTAGCTCAAAATCAATTTTATCTTTTCGATAATATCTTTGTCGTCACAGGCAATATGTAGTGCATGCGCTCTGCCACTATGGCAAATGTTTCCGTCTGCCCCAATAAAACCTAAAGCATAAGTCATTTCTGGTGACCATGTCTTAAAGAAATTTGAATTCACATTATGTTTATATATTTTTCCTTGAACCGGCAGGAATCTAATTTTAGATTGAATTGCATTTGGAGAACGCCCAATAATAGTTGCCATTTGCTTATACGTAAGTTTGGTAATGGTCTCTTTTAAAAAGTTAATTTCTTCAGTTTTCCATGGATGCGTGAATTGATTTGGCACTATAGTATTATAACAAAGCTGCGAAAGAATTTAAATCATCTTTAAATATATCTTTATTCAGCTCCTTGAGAAAGTCGTTATGCATACGTATAATAATACCACATGGGTAAATGTTTAATTGTCGCAAATCTTAAGTCTTACCAGAACGAAAACGAAGCTAAAAATTGGCTGGAAGGTTTTGGAAAAATTAAAGAATTAAACCTCGATTTAACCCAAAAAGAAATTGTGATTTGCCCGTCTTTCACGCAACTTTTCAGCTTTTTCTCATATTTTTCTTCCCATAATATACAGGCTAAGCTTGGCGCGCAAAATGTCTCGCCATATGATGAAGGTGCTTATACGGGTGAGGTCAACGCCAAACAAATTAAAGATTTTGCCGAGTACGTCTTAGTTGGTCATTCGGAGAGAAGACAAAATTTTAATGAAAGCGAAAATATGCTAATAAAGAAAGTCAATGTGGCACTGCAATACGGACTTAATCCAATCTTTTTGTTCCAAAACCGGGAAGAAGTAATTCCCCAAGGAGTACAAATCGTTGCTTACGAACCTGTTTCAGCCATTGGCACCGGTAATCCGGATACTTCCGAGAATGCGGACGCGGTTGCGGCTGTAATCAAGTCAAAAAATAGTGTTCAGGTGCTTTACGGCGGAAGTGTCACTTCCGAAAATGTTAAAAGCTTTACGGCTAAAACAAATCTTGATGGTGTAATTGTGGGAGGAGCCAGTCTTGAAGCGGAGGAACTTATTAAAATTATTCAAAATGCATAAGAAAAGACCTTTAATTCTTCTTGGTATTATTGTGGTTGTTTTGGCGATATTTATTTATAAAACCGCCAGCGTTTACCCGTTTCTCTTTCAGCTGGTCTTTAACCGCGGCATAAATCTTAAGCAGACGACCGACAACCGGATTAATATCCTGCTTCTTGGTATTGGGGGAGGGAGTCATGACGGCCCTAATTTGACCGATACAATAATTCTTGCAAGTTTGGATCAAAAGAATGATAAAGTAACTCTTGTTTCCATTCCCAGAGATCTTTGGTTTCCGGATATTAGTCAAAAAGTTAACGCAGCCTATGCAAATGGAGAAGCACGAAAAAAAGGAGACGGGTTAATAGAAGCTGAAGCCGCGATGGAAAAAGTAACAGGGCAAAATATTGATTATGGGATAAGATTAGATTTTTCCGGTTTTGTTAAGTCAGTAGATATTGTTGGGGGTTTGGATATTAATGTAGATAATACTTTTGACGATTATCAATATCCGATTGACGGAAAAGAAGATGATTCCTGCGGACATACCCCGGCAGAATTACAGTCTTTAGCTAACACTCCCGAAGATCAACTTCCTCAAGTATTTCCTTGTAGATATCTACATGTCCATTTCAATAAAGGACTAAACCATATGGACGGACAGACTGCTCTTGAATTTGTCAGATCCAGGCATGCATCTCAAGCAATTGAAGCCAGCGATTTTGCTAGAAGTAAAAGACAGGAAAAAGTAATTAAGGCATTTAAAGACAAAGTGTTATCGACGCAAACTTTAATCAACCCCGGGAAATTAATTGGCCTCTATAATACTTTGCAAACTAGTATCGACACCGATATTAAACAAGATGAATTCGACGACTTTATTCGGTTGGCCGAAAAAATGAGGAATGCCAAAATCCAAAGCGTCGTAATCGACCAGGGAGACGATACCGTTGGGCGTCCTGGTCTTTTAATCAATCCACCAATGACCAGCGACTATAATTATTTATGGACGTTGATTCCAAGAACGGGAAACGGAAATTTTGCCGAAATCCAAAACTATATCTCCTGCGAGATCGTCAAGGGAAATTGTGTAGTCTCTAAATCCCCCTCAGCGGCTTTCAAATAGTGATTTTGTAAAGTCTTGTTTGCCCGCTTTCAAAAATAATTTTGCCAAGTTTTGCAAAAGTTTGTTCATTTAGATTAGGATATTTTTCTCTCTCCAGTTCGGAAACAACCACATAGGAAACATTATATTTTTTAAGCAAACTCTTTGCGACAGAAAGATTTTGAGTAGTATATAAAGTTTGCACGTCGGCGATTCTTGGCGCGACAATGTCATAAGTTCCCCGCCAAAGCCATTCATGGACAGACCAACCGATGACTGTCGGCAGTCCGGTGTTGGCGGAAATTCTGGCGTAATCGGTATATGAGTCTCCGCTTGCTTCCAGAATCACGGGTTGCCCCTGGATATTTGCATTTAGCCAATTTATCAGTTTATAGTCATTCGGATACAAAGTGGAGAGATAGGTTATCCCGTCCAGACTTTTATTTTTGGTTTGCAAGTTGTTGTAGTACGAGTTAATGGCAAAAACCGGATAAAGTATTAAAACCAAAGAAAGAAGCATTAAACTTACTAGAGAAAAGGGGATTAAAATTCTCTTTCTTTTTATGCCGGAAATTAATTTTACTAAGATATATCCGGAGGATAAAGAAAGCAAGATAAACGCTTCGTAAACCAGTTTAAACATTGTATTAGCGCGGTAATAATCCGGATAGATATCTTTAACATAAATAAATTCGGGAATTAAAATTAAGATTGTCGATAAGGAAATTAACATTAAAACGAAGATATCATTTCTGGTGAATGTGTATTTTTTCTTAAATTTAAGGAAAAATAAAAATGAAACAACAAAGAAGTAGAAAAAACCATAGAGTAGAACAAATTGCCAAAAAGGCGTTCTCTGACAATGGTTGGTTTCAAAAAGAAAAGGTCCAAGTCTGCCGATGTTAGTTAGAAATGACGGAGCGCACAAAACGCCGATGCCCGAAACAAAAGGTTTAAAGTTAAGGCTAAAAGGTAAGGAGAAAACTATAAATCCGAAAAATATGATTAAGCTTTGTTTTAACAGCTGGTAAAAGGAATGCTGCGAAAAAAGCCAACGCTGTTCTTTGTAAAAATTGGAGACAAAAAGAAGCATCAATGTCAGTAAGAAATAGATCGGACCATCCCAAGCGTTAGTCATATACATTATGGCAAAAAGAAAGGCCAGAAGAATTAAATTCCAGGTAAATATCTTTTTATTATTCAAAAGGACAAAAATAACCAAAATTGTTAAAAGAACAAAAGGAATGTCTAGGACATGTCCGTGCAAATCGGAGACAACAAAAGAATAAATGGGGAATTCGTGAATAGTATGGTAGATAAATCTGGTAGCGTTAGGATACCAGTAGCTATTCGGAAAGCTGAAAGGTAAAAAGGGCAATTGCCAAAAAGGAATTGGGCTATCCGCGGGAGTGTATGGCTTAAAAAAAGCGTAAATGGTGGTGAGGTTTCCGCCTAAGGTTACCAAAAGCGCGGGGATTAAACCGGCAATAACAGACTTGATAGAAACATTAATCTTCGCAAACAGGTTTGTACCGATCGAAAATGCGGCGGTAAACGTCAGAGCAAAAAGAGTAGCCAACATCAAATTATAGGTAATAAAGGAAGGAAGAAAACTCAACTTTGTCAAAACGGCAGTAACCAAATGCCCAAAGAAATAATAGTTAATGGCCAAAGGGGCATACCACATATCTTTAGGAGGGAAGTAGCTACTGCGAAGAATGGAATTTAAAAATCCAAAATCCATAAACTTTTCCAGTCCATGAATGTCGGGATTATTAGCTCTAACATATGACCAACAAATGAGTCCTGCTAAAAAGATTACTTCTTCGAGTAAAAACATTCTGACATTTTTTTTCAAGATTGGCAGCAAATGTTTTTTCTTCATAATAAAGACGCCGTAATTTATCAAGAAAAAGATAATTACAGATAAGAACACCGAAAATTCGGAGAACGGAAGAATTTTTAGAGTCCCCATCAAGAAGACAAAATAAGAAACTATTGCAATGCCGATTATTTTTGCAAAAATATAACCTTTATCTTTAAGCTCTGCAAAAACCGAAAACGTTAATGGAAGAAATGCCGTTCCGACCAAAAAGAAAACCAAGAACCATTTTAAAACATCTGTAATATCCGAAACTGACATAAGCTATTTTAGCAATTTTACTCTTTATTTAAAATTTGTGTCAATTGCTGTGCGTTAAAATGCCCAATGTTTTTAAAAATTATAACTTTTGGATGATCGTAAACTTGGAATGTTTCCTCACTGGCGTCATCATTAATTGTTAAACCGAAAATAGCAGGATAAGAAGTAAATTGCGCTACTTCCCGATAGCCTAATTTACCGGCAAATAATAATTTATAATATTTGCTGGTAATCGGATATTTATCGGTAAGATGAATTAAAGTTCCGTAAAGACGGCGACTATTAAAAATCAAATAACTGGAGCTACTTAAGTTTGCCGCTAAATATTCAACTTTTGCTGCATTATCGGCATCATACATTGCCAGCGACGTAATTTGGTATTGGCTAGGACTAAATTCCGCGATTGGAATCGGTAAACCATCATCCCACTGCTCATTCAAAATTTTTGTCCCATAAGGAATAGTTTGGTAGATCCATTCGGATGCCAGGATTCTGGTCTGGGGTCTGGTATAAATTGAAAAAAATGCCAGGGCCCAAACTACAGTGGCCGTAACCGTGCCGAAAATTAATAAGTTTCCCAATAATTTCAGTTTCAATCTTATTCTCATTAGTAAAATTGCCGCTGAAACCAAAAGGAACGGAATTATGGGAATCATATAGCGAACAAATTTGGTATGCCAAGAGCCGACGTAGAGAAAATAAATCAAAGGAAGCACTAAAAATACTAAAAGTTGTTTATCGCGCTTTTGAAGCGCTTCAAAGATAACAAAAACAAAACCGAAAATACAAAAAATTGCCGCTAGGCCGATTTGCCAGAAGAAATTATAAATTTGAAAAAGATAGGGAATAGTATGGTCAAACTGCAAAGTATAAACGACCGGCAAAGAGCCGGTGGCAACTCCGGATTCATAGACCATTGATTCCATAAATTTGCCAAAGTCAAGAAAGGTAAAGGGAGAAAAGATTGCAAAGACTGTAAAAGAGATTAACAAAAAGGCAATAATGTGAAGAATGATTTTTTTGAATTCATGTTTTTTCCCAATCGTTGTCAGTAAATAAGCAAGGATTGGCATGACAATAAAAATTATCGCCGATGTTTTTGAAGCAATTCCTATCCCAAAAATAATGCCCAAAATTAATGTTATCAACCAACGGGATTTCTCTAAAAACAAAATTGAAAGAAGACAGAGTAAAACTCCAATCAAAGTGATTAAGCTTTCGGTGACTCCGAAATGAGCAGTTTGGATAGAAGTGACGGTAAAAGCGTATAAAATAATTGACAAGAAAGCAGTTTTCTTATCCGAAATTTTTTTGGCAAGAAAATATAAGGGAATTATTGTCAGCGTTGAAAATAGAGCGGAAAAAAATCGACCAATAAGATTAATGTTGGCCCAATTAGTTGTCCAACCGGCGTTTTTGGTTATAAAAGAAAGCGAATCTCCCGCCAGACGATAGAGATAAATGGAAAAACCGCCATAAGCAAAAAAATGCGGATTTAATTGCGAAAAAAAATGTATCTGTGAAACTGCGTTGGCGATATTTCTTTCGTCCGGATGGAAATAATTTCCCATGTCCCAGTTCAAATTATAAAAACGGAAAATTCCCGCCAAAAATGTTAAAGCAAGGAAGAAAAATAAGGTATTAAATTTTTTATCCAGGATTATTCTTTTAAACATCTGTAAAAATTTCCCTCACAACTTTTTGTCCGTATTCAACAGCGTAATTTGTACCTCTGTCCCAAGGATAAACTTGTTCCATGTTGGCCAAAAAAACATTTTTCATGGGAGTTCTAAATGGAGGAACTAACTTCGAATAATTGGTTAGAATAATTGACTGGGCAAAAGGTGTCTTAAAAAGAGAATAGTCTATTAAGTTTTTTTTGTAGTTGGGATTCATTTTTAACAGGAATGGATGAAATAGTTTTAGAGTTTCCTCTTTTGTCATGGAGAAACGTTTTGAATCTTGGGGTAAATAATTGCCAAGATAGAGAAGGGACTCATTGTTATAATTTTTTTTGTCCATAAAATTTGTGTGTTCAACGACAGCCATAATGGGATTATTTGGGTCACAGATATTAAGCCAATATGTGTTGTCTGTTAAAAAAGGTTTGGTAAGTCTTAAAATCAGATTTGTGGCTCCGAGACTTTTTAAATTTCCCAGACTTTTCCTATAATCTTTTGGAAGACTTGGCGCTATCTGCAAGAAGATAGTAGAGGGAACGGTGACGATAACTTTATCGAACAATCCTTTTTTAGTTTTCCCGTTTTTGTTTTTAATTGTTAATAATATTTTGTCATCTTCTTCAAGTTCGGTAATTTCCGTCTCAAGCAAAACTTTACCGCCCTTTTTTTCTATTTCGTTTGTTATTTTTTTTGCAAAGTTTAAAAAACCTCCCTCGGGGTAAGCAAGAGTTGGGGTTCTTTTTATAATTCTGGCCCAAAACCAAGCAAGAGAAATATTATTAGAATAAGGGCCGAATTTATTTTTAAAAAGAGGTTCCCAGATCATCCGGTATCCTTTTTCCCCCATAGCTTTAGGTAAAAAACTTGCGGCATTAATCTTTTCAAGGGGTTTCCAAATAGGATTATAACGAAGAAATCCAACTGCAAGCCCCATACGCATGCGTTCTATTAAAGAAAGCTTAGGGAACAAAAGCACGCTCTTTGGAGAATCAAACTGAAAACTTTTTCCATTTACATATACAGAAGTTTTAGGCCGTTTAATTAATACATTTTGTCCAACTGCTTTAGCCAAATTCAAGATGAACTTATCATTTGTAAACCAATGATGATAGTGTTGTTCTAAGTTCCAATCCCATCCTGACTCTTTAAACCCGAGCACAAGACCACCGGGTATTTTTTCTTTCTCAAATACAATAACTTCATGGTCTTTTTTTAAGAGTTCAAGAGTAGCCGAGAGGCCGGTAAAGCCGGCGCCGATTATTGCAATTTTCATAGAGCGGAAATGCCGCCGTGGGACAGAAGAAAAAGAAGTCCACCTGTTAATGTGACTATAACGCCGACAATTCCAACTGTGATTATAGAAGGATTCCCGGTTGGGGGCAATAGTTTACCGGTTGGGCTAATTATAATCCCCCCTTTAGTTTCTGTTTGAGCAGGCGAAATCGTTGGCGTCGTGGTCTTAAATGGCGCGGAAGTTACTGTTGGCGTTACGGTTGGAGACAAAATTACCGTTGGCGTGACCTTTGGCGTTAGTGTTGGACTTGGTGTTAAGATAACGCTTGGTGTTGGTGTCACGGATGGCGCTGGCGGATTAGTTTGTTGCCCCGCGGCATAAACCACAAAGGACTGAGTAATAGTTTGTAAAATTCCAGAAGCATTTTTGGTAGTAATGGCAATGGTATGATTCCCGGGCGTTAGCGGAGTGGTTGGCCGATAACTCCAATCTCCGTTGCTGTCGGTGGTGACACTGGTTTCTACCGGAGTGTCCGAGTGGATGACAATGTCAACATTTTGTTCGGGTAAGCCGGTGCCTTTAAATAAAGGTTGTTGGTCGGTAAAGCTCTGGTTTTCTTTGGGCGTCAGTATCTCAGGAGCTGGTGATTGCGCCGAAGCAGTACTTTCAAATGACGGAAAACTCTCCAAACTTACAGGAACAGTAATTGGGGACTGGCCGGTTGTAAAATCGTAGTTTTTAGAAAGCGTAATTGTCGGTACAGGATGAATTTGGCTAAATGACAGCGAAGCATTGGATGAAAGTGAATTGCCTATCGCCAGAATTTTTACGCCGGCATCTTGGGGGAAAGCATAGTAAGTAGAATTATCACCGGTTCTTAAAGAATTAAGCGGTAAAATGTAGCTCCCGTCAGATTTAACTAAAGTCGAAATTACTTGTGCGCCATCCATAGTGACATACACTAGCGCTTCGCTTGGCGCTGTTCCGTCGGGAAGAATTATGTTGCCCGTTATCGGTGCCTGGCCCGGCGGATTTGCTAAGGCCGGACCCGTCGTAACCGTAAAAGGCTGACCGTTGTTTGAGTAGCTATCTTGTCCGCTGGTAATTGTAAAAAAGTATTGCGTCTGTTGGGACAAACGCTGGACGGTAATGTTATGAATATTATAATTTGCCAAATTGCCGCTTTGTTGGTCCCTGTCATCTAATGCCGATTGTCCAAGACTCTGGTCTTTTCCGTAATTTAGAGAACCCGGCACCTGAGTATTTGTTGAATAAGAAACGGTAAAAGAAGTGTCGGTAATGTTAGTGATACGGACATCGTTGGGCTGGTTGGAAAGGCTGGCATTTGATTTAAAGAGCGTACTTTGATTAGCCAAAAAAGTGGTTACGCCAACGCCAATAACGATAATAAGAATACCTAAAATGGTCGGAATTTTTTTGTTCCAAAAACTTTCTCTCATGGTGTTAAGCTCCCTTCGGTTGTTGCTTGTAGATTGCTTGTCGAATTTCCACTTGGAACAGGTGTTGGTGTAACGATTACCGGACTGGCGGACGGTGAAGCGGGAACAGTAACATTTTGCACTGGGACACTTAATTCATAAATTGGCGAAACTTTTTCTCTGTTTTTTAAGCTATCAATAACACCGGTGTCAAAGTTTGGCGTTATCGGTTCAATCTGCACGCTTAAAGGGACAGAAATGGTCGAGGTAATAATATTATGATAAATACTAAAGCCAATCCAAAGAATGGCAAAAATAAACAATGGGACAAGAATTAATAAAATATCATTTCGTTTCATTTTATTGTTTAAAGAAAACTGTGCCGTTAAGACTTAATTGCAAATTGCCATTTTCGGTTGACAAAATTATCGCTTTTAAAGCCACCACTCTTTGAAAATTGGCGATTTGACTCAAAAAATTGAGAATATTTGGATAGGTTCCTGTAGCGGTGATCGTAAAATCAAAAGAAGATTGTTTTTGAGAGGATGATTGTAAAAGGGTAACTTCCGAGATTTGGAAACTGGTAAGTGTCAAAGATGTGCTGTTGGCGATAGATTGCGCTTCCGCCACGAAAAGTGGGATTTGTGTTGTGGTGGGGACTGCGTCATTAACAATTGGGAGATCGGGCGAAAGATTAGTATATTGCTGTTGCAAGATAGCTAGGTCGTTTATTTTTTGCTGCAGCTTTTGCTGGACAAAATTACTGTCATCAATTTGTTTTTGCAGATTAGCAATGGTCGAAAAAGTCGGATTAATGGCAAAAAGACCAAGTATAATGGCCGTAACTAGAGTTAGAACAATGGTGATATATTTTTGCGTCTTTTCCTGTTTAAGATCCGGAATTAACGCCAAATATTTTTCATATTGTTCTTTTTTTATGGCTTTAATTTGCAGACGCATTTATTCCTCCTTGTCCTTTAAGATTAGCTGTAATTCCAACGGTAATAGTCGCTTTGGCGGTATCGTTTTGGATTTTGTCTAGACTGACACTATCAATGGCAGGATAGGCTTTTAATTTATCGATAAAATCAGAAAGGGCAGTAACCGAATTAACGGTGGCGGCGATTTGCGCTTGAGTTGGAGATAAATCAAGGGTTGTATAGGTAACTCCGCTTGGTGTCAAAGCAACAATGTCCTTAAATACTTTCAAGTTTTGCGTGGAAGCTTTGGAAACGGAAGAAATTAACGCTAACCGGTCTTGTAAATTTCGGTATTTGCTTTCGCTAGCGCTTTGATAGGCAACAATTGCCTGCTCTTGTTTTACTTTTGTGCGTAAATCCTGGAGCTGGTTGTCAAGCGAAAAACGGTATAAAAAAGCGCCAAGCGCCACCAGTTCGACAAGAATTACTAGGGCCCGGCCAATAGTTAATACCCAGGAAACAATCAAATCTAGCGTTTTATTCTTATTTTCCAATAAATTAATAGAGGCAGAAAACTTCGCCATACTAACTTTAGTCTATTGGTTTTTGAGGCTTTTGTCAAAGAAGAAATGAGCTATTTTTTGGTTTTGAGCTGTTTCTTTTTCACGACTGTCTTTTTAACAACTTTGGCTTTTGTGGTCGATTTGGATAGCTTACTAAGTCTTGATTTAATTCTGGCGGCTTTGTTTTTGTGGATTAAGCCTTTTTTAACCGCCTTATCAACCAAAGAAACGGCTCGCCTGACTTTTTCTGCGGTTTTGCTTTTTACCGCTTCTTTAACAGCGTCTTTAAAGGTTTCCCTTTGAAAATCATTTCTTTTTCGCCTTTTTTTATCCTGTCTCAATTTCTTTTTGGCTGATTTTATTACTGGCATGCGGGTATTTTAGCATGCTATACTGTAAAAAACAACAATATGCCTAAAGATCTTTTCAAAAGGGGTCTTAGCCTTCTTTTTAAACGTCAAAATAATATTTTATCCGCCGCCTTTGTCATAATGGCAACGATTATTTTTTCACAGGTGTTGGGGCTAATTGGACAAAGGTTGTTGGTTTCTATTTTCGGCGCCTCAAACACCTTAGGTATTTTCCTCGCTTCTACCAGGCTACCGGATTTTTTATTCCAGATTTTAATTGCCGGGGCACTGGCTTCTGCCTTTATCCCGGTTTTTTCGGAGTATATCGTTAAGGGCAAAGAACAGGAAGGTCATCAAGTCGCTTCAACTCTGCTTTTTTTAAGTTTGGGAATTTTTGCTTTTTTTTCACTCATCCTTTTTATTTTCGCCAAACAACTCTCCACCTTGATGGCGCCCGGTTTTTCCAACGCCGAGTTGGATTTATTAACCAATCTAACCAGGATTGTTATTTTTGGAGAAATACTGTTTATTATCGGTAGCTTTTTGTCGGCAATTTTGCAATCTTATAACCGCTTTTTTATTCCCGGTTTTGCGGCTGCCCTTTATAACCTTGGAATTATCATCGGTATCCTGTTGTTTTCCTCTTTCTTGGGAATTTATGCCGCCGCCTACGGCGTGGTGATTGGCGCTTTGCTGTTTGTTCTGGCGCAAATTCCACTGGCTCACAAAATGGGTTTTTCCTTTAAGCCTTCGCTTTCTCTAGAATCAATTAAATCTTCGGGAGTATTGAGTGTTTTAAAGTTAATTTGGCCACGCACAATTTCCATCGCCGTTTTTCAGCTCGGAACAATTATTACCGTCACCATTGTTTCCTTTCTGCAAGACCCGGGCAGAAATTATGTCATTTTTGATTACGCCCAAACCTTGGCTTTTGCCCCGGTCGCTTTGTTTGGTCAGGCAATAGCCCAAGCCGCTTTCCCGGTTTTGTCAAAAGAAAAAGACCGACTCGAAGATTTTAAGGTGACTTTTATCACCAGTTTTAACCAAATGCTTTATTTGGTTTTGCCGATTTCGGTTTTGCTGTTGGTTTTAAGAATTCCTATCGTCAGGCTTATTTTCGGTGCCGGGCAATTTGACTGGGCGGCGACCGTTTTAACCGGCCGGACGCTGGCTTTTTTCAGCGTTTCAATTTTTGCCCAAGCCTTAGTTTATTTGGTTGCCAGAGGTTTTTACGCTTTGCACGATACCCGGACGCCTCTAATTATCGGCGCGGTCACAACGGTACTAATGGTAGCAATGGCAGCTTGTTTTATCTTTTTTTACCACGCCGGAGTGGAAAGTATCGCCATTGCTTATTCGGTAGCGTCAATTCTAAATTTCCTCGTTTTGTTCATTTTTCTAGACAGGAAAGTTGGCGGTTTTGCTAAACTTTCTCTTTTAAAGACAGTGACAAAAATTTTCGTAGCCACTTTTTTTACCGCTTTTGCACTGTATGTCCCGATAAAACTTTTAGACCAGTTGGTTTTCGATACCACCAAAACTATCAATCTAATTTTACTGACCGGAATTTCCAGTAGCATCGGATTGCTGTTATACCTTTTCTTAACTTGGCTGTTTGACGTCAAAGAGGCAACGATGTTTATCATGCTGTTCAAAAAACTGGGAGATTGGAGACAAATTTTACAAGGCAGTGAAGAGACAATTGACGCGACCCAATTTAATCCCTAAAATACTCTCATCATTTTATGTCTTTTAGTAACATCCGTAATTTTGCCATCATCGCTCACGTTGACCATGGAAAATCGACGTTGGCCGACCGCTTTTTGGAAATCACCAACACAATTCAAAAGGATAAATTAAAAGAACAATTCTTGGATCAAAACCCGATTTCTAGAGAACGTGGCATCACCATTAAATTGGCACCGGTTCGGATGAAATATGCAGTTGATGGACAGGAATATATCCTAAATTTAATTGACACTCCTGGGCACATGGATTTTTCCTACGAAGTCTCCCGGACTCTGGCGGCTTGCGAAGGAGCAATCCTTTTGGTTGATGCCACCAAGGGAATTCAGGCCCAGACGGTAGCGCATTTCAACGCGGCCAAGAAAGAAAACTTAACCATTATTCCGGCAATTAATAAAATCGACCTTCCCACCGCCAACACGGAAGAAGTCACTAAAGATTTAATTGAGACTTTCGGGTTTAAACAGGAAGAAATTTATTATGTTTCGGCTAAAACCGGAGAAAACACCAGACAGCTTTTGCAGGCGGTGGTGAAAAAAATTCCAGCTCCTAAAGTAAATGACAACGCGCCTCTGCGCGGCTTAGTGTTTGACGCGGTTTTCGATGAACACCGAGGCGTAGTTATTTTTACCAAATTATTTGATGGTAGTGTTAAAAAACAAGATAAACTGGAATTTATCCAGAATAAAACTAAAGTTGACGTGTCGGAAGTAGGATTTTTCTCGCCCTTTTTAATGTCCAAAGAGGAATTAACCGCCGGAGAAATCGGCTATATTGTCACCGGCTTAAAAGATATCCGCAGAACCCGGGTCGGAGACACAATCACAGCCCAAAATTTAAAAGGCAAAATGCAAAACTTAAATGTTCAGCCGTTGCCTGGATACGCAACGCCAAAGCCAATGGTCTTTTTTGGCGTTTACCCGCAAACTTCCAACGAATATGTTCACTTACGGGAAGCGCTGAATAAGCTATCACTCAATGACGGCTCATTAACTATTTCCAATGAGTATTCGGCGTTTTTGGGCAGTGGCTTTCGGGTGGGATTTTTGGGACTTTTACACGCGGAAATTGTCAAAGAAAGATTAACCAAGGAAGAAGGCGTGGAGCCGATTTTAACGATGCCCAAAGTTTTATATGAAGAAAAAGATGGAAAGATGCTGGAGCCCTACATGATCTTAACGATTTTTGTTCCTGCCAGTTTTGTCGGCGCAGTGATGACAGTGGCACAAAATAAAAAAGGCACTCTTTTAGGCATCTCTTATCATAAAAACAACGCTATTTTGCAATATGAGATGCCTTACTCGATGTTTATCCGCGGACTTTCGCCGGATTTAAAAAGCGCCACCCAAGGTTTTGCCAGTCTAGATTATGAAATCACCGGTTACAAAGAGGCGAGGTTGGTAAAAATGGACGTTCTTATTAACGGTAGCCCGATTGATGTTTTGTCAGAGCTGGTTTACGAAGATGAAATGAGTTCTGTCGCCCGCGAAAAAACGGAAAAATTAAAAGAACATCTGCCAAAACAACAATTTAAGCAAATCATTCAGGCGGTGGTTGGGGCAAAAATCTTGGCCAGAACGGAAATTTCTCCTTACCGCAAAGATGTGTTAGCCAAAATGTCCGGCGGAGACAGAACTCGGAAAGATAAATTACTGGAGGCGCAGAAAAAAGGAAAGAAAAAGATGGTTAATGTTTCAAAAGTACAGATTCCCCAGAAGGCATTGCTGTCGATGCTCAGAAGCTAGAGAGCGAATAAAAGAACAGCTCCGATTAGTGTGATAACAGCTCCGATAGTCCCAACTTGCACAAGATTAGTCGGACCGGTTGGCGGAAGTGGACTGACCTGCGCAATTACCGGAGTAGGTGTCGGTGTAGGCGTTGCGGTCGGAGCAGCCACAACGGTTGTAGTTCCTCCACCGGCGGTAATAGTGACAGAGCAATTAGCAGAACTACTCACGGCATTGTTGGCGTCGGTTAAGGTTGCGGTAGCAGTATATGTGCCGGCGGTTGTATAGGAATGAGATTGTAAAACGCTGACGGAATTTGTACCTATTCCACCGGAGCCTGTAATATCTTGAGATTGACTGTCACCAAAATTAAAAGTAACTTTACTAATAGTGGAATTGCTACTTGAACCGGTAACGGTTAAATTCGTAGCCAAAGGCACTGCCCCGGAAGTGTTGTCGGCTGTCAGACTTGAACAGGTTGGGGCGGCGCTAGACTGTGTCGAGGTCGGTGTCGGCGTTAAGGTCTCCGTAGGCGTCAACGTTTCTGTCGGCGTAGTTGTCACATTTGTGCCGGCAATTATCGTTAAAGCGGCTGGATTCGCGCTGGCCAAAACATTTTCGCTGGACTGGTCACTTGTGCCCAAAGATAAGACCTGTGTATCGTTGCCAAAGGTAATTTGAGTTGGACCAGAATCTGTCGTCGCAATCGCTTTAAAAGTAATAGTACCAATAGTCGTTGTCTGTTGCACTACTTGAGAGGGATCCCCGCCGGCAGAAAGAGTAATGGAAATTGTTCCGTTTCCGTAGGTTGGCCCCTGTAAAATATCCGGTAAAACATGCGTTGGGTTGACGGTAGTATTGGTGACGATAAGACCCGCTCCGTCCGTTGCCAATTTTGTGCTGTCATACATGATTGTAAATTTGACGTAAGAAACCAGATTAGAGGTGGTAGCGGTAGCCGGATCAACTTGAATGTTGAGATTGACATCGTCGCCAACGTGAATTGGCGCTTGCGATGCCGGAAGAATGCTGATCGTCGTCGCTGCCACGGCCGAGCTCTTAGTTTTTTGTTGTTGTTGGACCAAGAAGACGGTGACCGGAATTGCAACGAGCAAAACTACAATAAAGCCAATTAAAAGAATTTTCTTCATTGAAGACATAATATTATAAGTAAATCGTATCTTACCTGATGATAAGTGTCAAGTGAAAAGTATTGACACTAAATCCTATTTGATGTATAAATGAGCAGTCACTTTAAGAGAGTGATATTTTTTGAGCTTATGATAAAAAATAAAATTCAACCACTGTTTGACAATGTTTTAATCCGTCCGCTGGAAGCGGAAGCAAAAACCGCCAGCGGAATAATTTTGCCGGAAACCGCTCAAGAAAAACCGCAAATGGGAGAAATTGTCGCCGTCGGACCGGGAAAAGTCACCCCAAAAGGAGAGAAAGAGCCAATCGTCGTTGCGGTCGGACAAAAAGTAATGTATAAAAAATGGGGCGGCAACGAAGTAAAGTTAAACGGCGAGGAATTGATTCTTGTCGAACAAAAAGATATTTTGGCAATTATTGAAGAAGATAAAATGGAAGCAATCAAAGGAGCTGTTCAAGTTCTCAAAAAACAAAAATAATTATGGCAAAACAAATTAAATATGCGAAAGAAGCCAGAAAAGCGCTCAAAAGCGGAGTTGACCAATTAGCCAACGCCGTTGTGACCACCCTTGGCCCTAAAGGCAGAAATGTCGCTTTGGATAAAAAATGGGGAGCGCCAAATGTTGTCCACGACGGAGTAGCGGTTGCCAAAGAAATCGATTTAAAGGACCCATTTGAAAACATGGGGGCGCAACTGATTAAGGAAGCGGCTTCAAAAACTTCAGATGTGGCCGGAGACGGAACAACCACTGCCACACTTTTGGCCCAGTCAATTATCAACAAAGGTTTTGCTAAAGTTAATACCGAAGTTAACCCGATGATTTTAAAAGTCGGCATGGAAAAAGGTGTAGCCGAAGTTATCAGGCGGATTAAGGAAATGGCCGTGCCAGTTAAAGACACGGACGTTGCCAAAGTGGCGACAATTTCGGCGCAAAGTGAAGAGATTGGAAAATTGATTGCCGATGCGCTGGCCAAAGTTGGTAAAGACGGTGTGGTCACGGTTGAAGAGGGCAAAGGCGTTGAACTTTATGTTGATTATAAAGAGGGAATGGAATTTGATAAAGGTTATGCGTCGGCCTATCTAGTCACTAATCCGGAAAAAATGGAAGCGGAAGTCGAAGAGCCATACATTTTAATCACCGATAAAAAGCTATCCAATCTGCAAGAGTTTATCCCATTCTTGGAAAATGTAGTAAAGGTTTCTAAGAATCTGGTGATTATTGCCGACGACATAGAAGGAGAAGTATTGGCTTTGTTGGTTGTCAACAGACTAAAAGGCGTTCTAAACGCGTTGGCGGTAAAAGCACCGGGATTTGGTGACCGACGCAAAGAAATGTTGGAAGACATTGCCATTTTAACTGGCGGAACAGTTATCTCCGAAGACACCGGCCGGAAATTTGATTCAGTCACGGTTGAAGATTTAGGCCGGGCCGACAAAGTTTGGGCGGACAAAGAAAACACCCGAATTATCGGAGGCAAAGGTAGTCCCGAAGCACTTAAAGCCAGAATCAGTCAAGTAAAAAAGGCGATGGAACAATCGACTTCGGATTTTGATAAAGAGAAATTGCAGGAAAGATTGGCCAAACTTGCCGGCGGAGTGGCAGTCATTAACGTTGGAGCGGCGACCGAAATCGAAATGAAGGAGAAAAAAGAAAGAGTTATCGACGCGGTGGCAGCCACCAAAGCGGCTTTGGAAGAAGGCATTGTTCCGGGCGGCGGAGTGACGCTGCTTCGGGCCAGAACTGCTCTTGCAAAATTGGCAAAAAGCTTAAAAGTTAAAGACGAAATTGTCGGCGTCAATATTCTTGCCGAAAGCTTAACAGAGCCGATTAAGCGGATTGTCGAAAACGCAGGCGTTGATTCAGCTGTAGTTTTGGCAAAAGTTGAAAGGTCAAAGGAAGATGATTTCGGTTTTAACGTGATGACAATGGAATACGGCTCAATGATTAAAGCCGGGATTATTGATCCGGCCAAGGTCACCCGTTCGGCAGTCCAAAACGCGGCGTCGGTGGCAATGATGGTGTTAACGACCGAAGCGTTGGTGACCGATATTCCGGAAGAGAAAAAAGATATGCCCCAAATGCCCGGCGGCATGGACTACTAATCCTCAAAAACCGCCAAGAGGCGGTTTGTTTATCGGAATTTTTACGCTATAATTAACAATACGATTCTATGAAAAAAGTATTTTACATTCTTTCCCCAGTTGTTTTAGTCGTTTTAATTTTTGCCGCGATTTTACTTTTTCTAGCACAAAACAAAGGTAAAGGTGCTTTACAAGTAACCTCTGTACCGGTGGCCAATGTTTATTTAGACGGGAAATTATTGGGACAAACTCCGCTTTGTCAGTGTGAATTAAAAGATATGTTAACGGTTGGCGATTACACTTTAAGATTAGTGCCAACTCAAGGAGGATTTGAACCGTTTGAGCAAAAAATTACCATTGCGCCAAAAGTGCTAACAGTAGTTGACCAAACTTTTGCTGGACAGGGACTAGGTAGCGGCAGCGTTATCAATCTAACTCCGCTTACGGATGCTAAAGATATGCAGCTTTCAATTGTTTCGTTTCCGGGCAACGCGCAGGTTTTTCTGGATGATAATCCGGTGGGACAAACACCGCTTCTTTTGCAAAATATTACCGAGTCGGACCATGAATTAAAACTTTCGAAAGTTGGTTATAAAGATAAAATTATCAGAATCAAAACTACGCCCGGTTATAAACTGGAAGCCTTAGTTTTTTTAGGCATTAATCCGGACGTTGCCGCCGCCACCGCTTCTGCTGCTTCGGCTTCAGCCAATTTACCGGTGGCCAAAGTTCTCATCTTACAAACTCCGACGGGTTTTTTAAGAGTGAGAGACCAGCCGTCTTTAGGTGGAAACGAAATAACCCAGGTAAAACCGGGGGAAACTTATCAACTGCTCGACGAGCGGACGGATTGGTATCAAATAAAACTCACCAATGGGCAAACTGGTTGGATTAGCTCCGAATATGCCCAAAAACAATAGGATTAACTGGGGTTGATGAAGTAAACTAAAGCAATTACCAAAATAGTCCAAATTACAACAGTGACCAATAATGGTCGGTCGGATAAAAGCACTTTCTCCGGACTTTCACCCTCATTTTTTTCATAAATATCCTGTAAATAACGCATTAGCCCATAAACGACCGGAATAATAGTTATCATCAACCATTTTCTTTGGAAAAAAGCCGGCAAGAAATCCGGCATTAAAACGCCGATTGAAAGTTTAAACCCGGTCGGATTTTCCAAAAAAGTAAACAGCGCATAAGAAATAAAAGTCGAGGTGGCAAAAATAGAAGCATAAACATCCAACAGCCTTTCGGAATAATGAGATAAAGATTGTCTGGTAGCGGCAAGATCAAAATTTTTGGTGCCCGATAAAAGGGTGAGTTCGCTTCTTCGTTTACCAATTGCCAAGAAAAGCGAAATCGAAATTGTCGTTAACAAAAGCCAGACCGAAATATGGTAACCGCTGGCAAATTCTCCGGCATAAACCCGCAAAATATAGCCGGCGGCAATTAAAAGGATGTCAATAACCGCCACACTTTTTAAGAATGAGGAGTACAAAAATTGCATGACAAGATAGACTATTACTAAAATGAAAAACGCGGGAGTAATCACTGCTGCCACGGAAAGAGAAACTATTATCAAGAAAGCGGCGATGATGATTGCCAGAAGAACCGGAACGTCCCCGTGAGCGATTGGTCGAAATCTTTTAAACGGGTGCAGTTTATCTTTTTTCGCATCAAAAATATCATTAATGACATAAGTGGCGCTGGATAATCCGCAAAACACAAAAAAGCCCAAGATTACTTTGGGCAGAACTGTTGGATCAAAAAGCTCGCCGGTAAAAGTTATGGCGGCAAAGATAGCCAAATTTTTAATCCATTGTCTTGGCCGCAAGAGCCGAAATATGTTATATGCTAGTTTCATCATCGACGCGTTTTAGTAAAAATTGTAAGAAAAGTATAGTACCTCCGGCTAGAATTACCAGCATGATAATTGCGAACAACTTTCCTTTGCTAGATAAGACTAGCGATAATGCGCCTAATATAGCAGAAATAGTCCAATAAAACAACGCAATCCGCCTTTGCCCAAAACCAAGGCTCAACAAGAGATGATGAAGATGTTTTTTGTCATGCCAAAAAGGAGATTTGCCGGATAAAATTCTTCTGGCAATTGTTATAAAACCGTCGGTCATCGGCACTCCCATTACCAAAATTGCCGTGGCCAATTTTGCGCCGGAAAGAATTGAAGCAACTGCCAAGATTAAATAAATGGCGGTTGCGCCGTAGCCGGGGAAAATTTTTGCCGGGTAAAAATTGTAGATCAAAAAACCTAAAGACGCGCCGGCAACAATAAAAGACAGCGCCGCCGCTGTGGCACTGGTTTGGTCAAGATGAGAAAAGCGAAGACTTAAGATGCCGATCACAATCGCCGAAATGGCCACAATTCCCGGCATCTGTCCGTCAACGCCTTTACTCCAATTTAACATATTCATGACCCAAACAATCCAAAGAACAGCGATTAAATCACCAGCAAAACTAATCACGGCGCCGTTAAGAAAGGGAAGTTGTAAATGACTAAAATTCAAAATCCCACCTAAAGGATTGGTAATAAAAGGAACGTTGGCGCCCATAAAAACGACGAAAACAGCGCAACAAATATTAATGACAAATCTTAAATATGGGGAAAGGTCGTATTTATCATCGACAACGCCGATTAGAAGCGAAGCGAAAGCCGCAATTAAAGTCGCAATAATTACTTTTGTCATTGGCAAAAAGAAAATACTGGCGACTAACACTCCTATAAAAAGCGGAATTCCTCCGCCCCTCGGGATTATTTTTTCATGAATTATCGCGGGGTGCTGGTGCTTTTTAGGATCGTCAACAATATCCAGTTTTTTAAGAGCAACAAGACTTAAGGGCGTTGCGATAGCTGTGATTAGAAAAGAGAAAATTAAAGGGAAAATTGTAATATTTAAATTAAACATTAACTAATTTGCAGGATGATTTTAATAATAAAAAGAAAATTCATAAATGCCAAAATAAGCGTCACTGCGGCTACCATTCTGGCGATTAACGGACTTTTATTATAAACAATTGAGGTAAAAATAAGGTTAAAAATAAATATCAAACCAAAGATAATGGTCGGAATAAAAATTCCCGGTGTTGCCGTAAGCCGGTCATTGCCCCAGGGAAGTTGGTTAAAGATGGGAATAAATGGAGGAAGGTTATGGTAACTTAGCAATATATATACAACAGTAAAAAGTGTTAACAGAAAACTAATCAAAAACCCACGTAGTGCCAATTTATCGGAAGCGATATTATTAATAAAGTTTTTCATAAATATTTACTCCCTCAATATTTATTCGCCTGTCGTATCCGGCCAGCGAAAAGGGAAACTTGGAAACATTTGGCATTACCACAATAAATTTAGGTTTCGCCGTATCCAGTCCTGCCTTCGTGTTGCTATAACCGTCTTTGTAACTGGTGATATGATAAGCCACCGTATACTTGCCCGGAGGAAGTTTATTTGTTAGCTTATAAACTTGTGCATTATTGCCCCAAATAAATAGATTATCGGAAGTTTTGGCAGACAGATTGATAAAGTTGGCAATTTCGTAATCGCGGGGAGTACTTTGGTCAAAGAAGCTTTCATATGCGGTAACGCTTTGCTTATTCAATATAAACGCCGCAAAATTTTGATAGTAAAAAATAGTCTTAAAATAGAAGGAAAAACTTAGTAAAACTGCGATAAACGTAGCTAACATTAGCACTCCGGCCAGTTTGGAAAAGTGTTTGTTTAACATAAAAAGTCCGATGGTCAAACAAAAAGCGGGAAGTAAAACCAAAACATAATGCGTATAAGATCTTTGCGAAAAGTAGGCATTAAAAAGTGAAAAGGAAAGCCAAAGAGTAACAAAAGCAAAAGGCAGTCCGTAAATTTTCCTTTTCCAAAAAATAAAGAGCGAGAAGCTTCCTAAAAGTATTAATTTAAAAATTAGAAACCCCTGGGGAATAATAAATTGGTTGCCGTAACTGACATAGCCGATGTTAGAAAATAGAGTGGCGGTTAAAAAATCTTTAAAGGCGTGAGTAAAAAGAAAATAACAAGCCGTAATTGTAATGGGGATAATAAAGCCAATAGTAAAAGGCGCCAGATTTTTGATTTCATTTACTAAATTCTCAACTTTAAAAATATCTAAGAACCTTTTGGAATAATTGGCAAAGAATAAAAATCCGGCAAAAGCGGCAAAATCAAAAACTGCGACGATTTTAAACAGAAAAGACAACCCCAAGACTATGCCGGCTGATAACAGTATCAAGTATCTAGTATTTAGTATTTTGGTGTCTAGAGATCGCAGGACTAAGTATCCGGCGGAAATATTCAAAAGCAACATAAAATTTTCCGCGTTGGCGATATTGCCTTCGATTAAAGGCAGACCGAATAAAATAGCAAAGAGAAGTGTTATTACGAAACTAACCTTAGGATTGGCAAATAATCTTTTGCAAAGATAATAAAAGACGATAACCGATAATAGTCCGAAGATTAAAGACAAAAGCCGAATCATAAACTGGTCTGAATTAACGAAGCTATAGAGAAGATAAAGTAGCGGTGGTTTGTTATCAAAAATGTCGCGGTATAAAAGCCGACCGGCTCTAATTGCGATTCCCAAGGTTTGATAGACCCCTTCGTCTCCATACCAGTCGGGCTCAAAAAGCGAGGGAAGCCGCAGGATAAAGAAAACTAAAGAAGCAGCGATTAAAAACCAGATGTCCCGGCTCTTTTCCAATTTTGCCAATAATTTCATAATTACAGTTTTTCGGTAACCTTATATTCCAAACGTTTACCCAGCATTAATTGCGTGTGTGAA
Source organism: Candidatus Levyibacteriota bacterium (assembly GCA_049519175.1). Lineage (GTDB taxonomy): Bacteria > Patescibacteriota > Microgenomatia > Levybacterales > UBA12049 > DATKGX01. The sequence continues at coordinate 37,900 of JBEKQZ010000001.1, forward strand.
ATCAGCGCCGGTAGCGCGGAGAGAAAAAAGCCAACGAGCGGAAGAAGCAAAAATTCCAACGGAAATAATAGTTGCCTTGTTTTTGAATGTTTCATAATATGTTTTGGTCTTTGCCGGTAGTCAATAATAAACATCATCAGTATTGCGACCAGGCAAAGCGTTAAGATAAAACCCGCCAATCTTGGTAAGTTGTAGCCAAGGGTGGTTCGGGAGAATACCGGATTGACGAAAGGCATAATATTAGCTGCTATCGTTATTATGAACCAGTTAACCGGCCAAAGGAAGTGGTCGAGCAAAACATTAAAAAGCATCATAGTTTTTCTGACAAAAGGAACTCCCGGAACGGTAAACCACCATTTTATAAATAGAGCATCGTCGGAGGCACCCCAGCTCCAGCGTCTTTCCTGTTGATATTTATTTTTCAGTGATTTGATGTAAGAAGAAGAAAGAGGCGCATCCATTGAAGTTTTCAAAAATATCGGTTCCATATCCACTTGCCCTTGTTTTTGAAAAAAGGCTTTAAAGAAAATCCGGTAATCTTCCGGAATAACGTCGGTATCCCAGTAACCAATTTCACGCAACAGCTTAAATGATAAAGAATATGTGGAATTGGAAACCAACCTGTCTTTTTGCACCAAAAGGCCGGTTCGCCAAAGACTGCCGAAAAAGGCTACAATCCTAACCGCCGCCGGCACATTCCAGAAATTATTATAATTTACATTGGCGGATTGCCAAAATTTGCTATACTTTTTCTCATCCTTTAAGAAACTGGCAGTAAGATAGGCAAAATATTGAGGGTCAAAGATGGAATCGGCATCAACAGATGAAATCGTGGCGTAATCCAGGTCGATAATGCCGGCTTTTACTAATTTTTTATAAGCCAGTTTTCCGCCAAACGCTTCATTGGAAGATTTACCTTTGACTTCGCCTTCAATGTCCGGATGGAAACTCGCCATCACAATCCCGAATTTCTTTCCAAACTCGGCCATTAATTTTTCCGCCCTATCTTTGGCTTCCATTTCTCTTTTTTCCATTGCCAGAACAACGTAAATTCTTTTAGTGGGGAAAGTTTGATTACTTAAGCTTTGAAGGGTTTGTCTTAATTTTTCTAAGCTTTCCTTGTAGTTGGGTATAACGACGACGTGGGATATTTTTTCAAAATTTTCCAGCGGCTTTGTTAATTTTAGCCAATCTTGTTTTTCCGCTTGCTTAATTTTTCGGGAAGCAATGAAGGCAGTAATGGCCAACGAAAAAGATTTATAGAACCAATAAACATCAAAAAATAAAATGAAATAGGCGACGGCCAGAGGAATTAAGAAAGAACCCCAAACCGGAAATAAAATTAAAAACCAAGAGACAAAACCGGGTAATATTTCCAGCGCCCGTCTGGTTTTTACGGGATAACGGGTGAAAACGGTGTTAAAAAAACTTGTCATAATTTAAAAACTCTTTTGGCGTTAGCAGATGTGATTTCGTTAACCACATCAAAAGCAGTGTTTTTAATTTTTGCTATGGAATTACCCACAATTATAACATAGCCAGGTTCGTTTCGGCTACCGCGGTGGGGATCGGGCGTTAAATAAGGGGAATCGGTTTCGGTTATAATTTTTCCAAGCGGCGCCTTGGCGACCAAATCGGAAAGCAAAGTATCTTCTCCCGGTGCTAATCCTTTATAGGTAATGTTGCCGTCAAAACCAACGTAAAATCCCAGCGCCAAAACTTTTTCCAAATACTCTATATTTCCCGCAAAGCAATGAAACATGCCGGGAATTTCCAGCAGCTCATTTTTATACTGTGAAACAATTTTCAAAATATCAATGCCTGCGTGGCGTCCGTGAATTTGTAGAGGCAGTTTGTTTTCGATTGAAATCTCAACTTGTCTTTTAAAAATTTCCCGTTGCAATTTTGGATCGGTAATCCCATTTGACTTATAACTGTAATAATCCATGCCGACTTCGCCAATGCCAACCACTTTTGGCATTTTGGCCAAAGCGTCAATTTGTTTATCCCAACCCTTGGTAACCTTATCGGCATGGTGCGGATGAATACCAACAACTGCATATAAATTTTCATATTTTTGCGCCAGCTCAACTGCTTTCTGACTTGACTCAAGTGAAGTGCCAGCGTTAATAATGATTTCGACTCCTTGCTCAGAAGCTCTCTTTATCGCTTCGTCGTAGTTTTTAGCAAAAGCCTGAAAATTTAAGTGGCAATGCGCATCAATCATCAGTTTTATTATACGCCAAAATGACAATTTAAGGAGCGTAATAAAAGTTTAGCTAGAGGTTATTGTCCAGAGGATTGCATGGCGTTTTGGCAAGCTGTTCTGGCCGGTCCGACCGGAACTTGGTCGCAAGGAGAAGTGCCGGTTTGTGTTCCGGTTTGCGGTTGGGCTGGCTGGAAAAGTTGCGACATGTCTCTAAATGTAACATCCGTAGGAACGGTAAATTTAGAGGCATCGGCTATCCAAGCTCCACATTGCATATTAACATTTTGATTAATATTTATGCTTTGATTAACCTGGGCATTGTTGGCTGCACTTCTGGCAGCTGCGAGACTTATTTTCATACCTGTCGAGAGACCAGATGACCACATATACATATACGTTCCGTCTGAAATTATGTGTCCGTTGGTTTCTTTTCCGTCCGTGCCTTTCATGGTAAAGTCTCCGGCAAATTTTTTATCAGCAACAAAAACAGTACCGGTGCCTTTATTGTTAGGATAGGTGATTGTGCAAGTAAGGGTTTTTCCACCCGACAAAAGACCGACAATTGTTCCGGTCACAGAATTTGTTTTAAGAGCTTGTGCGGGAGCAGTAGTAATAGTTGGTTTAGGCATTGTTGGTGCTTTAGAAGCTTTTAAAAAGAACATTCCGCCGACAGCAACGACCAAAATTATAATAACGGCGGCAATTACGACCCCAACATTTTTCATTAAGGCGAGTATATGACGATTTTCGTGCGCTGTCAACAACTATTTTTCCCAGGAAAATTCGGGGCGTCCAAAGTGTCCGTAGACCGATGTAGCAAGATAAATTGGTCTTTGCAAATCTAGCTCATCAATTATACCCTGGACAGAAGTATCTAAAATTTCCGACATAAATTTTTTGATTACGCTAACCGGCGCCTTTTCGGTCCCAAAAGTTTCAATGTCTAACATCACCGGTTTTTTGGCACCGATAAAATAAGCCAGCCGGACTTCGGCTTTATCGGCTAATTTTTCTTTGACTACGTGTTTGGCCAAAAATCTTGCCGCATAAGCGCCGCTCCGGTCAACCTTGGTTGGATCTTTACCCGAAAATGCTCCGCCGCCGACTCTGGCATAACCCCCGTAAGTGTCCACAATAATTTTCCGACCGGTCAATCCGGAATCACTGGCGGGTCCGGGCATGTGCCAAATTCCCGTCCCATTCACTATTAGATTTTTTTCATTGATTTTAAAACCAAATTCGTCCAAAACTTTTTTAACCACTTCTTTATAAACAGCATGCTTAACTTGCGCGAGTGTCTTTTTTTCATCATGTGGAACAGCAATAACAACTTGCAATACTTTGTAAGGAATGCCATTTTTGTATTCAATAGTAACTTGAGTTTTTCCGTCGGGGCGTAAAAAGGGGAGAGTTTTCTTTTTAACTTCATCCAGCTTTTGCGCCAACCGGTGCGCCATCATTATGGGTAGCGGCATCAAGCTTTTCGTTTCTTTACAGGCAAAACCATACATCATTCCCTGGTCGCCGGCACCTTTAACCTTAACGCCTTTGGAAATTTCCGGTGATTGTTCATGAATATCAATTTCAATAGGGGATTGGTCGGTAAAATTAAAAAGAGGATTAGTATAACCTAAATCCCGAATTCTTTTTCTGGCAATTTTTTCGTAATCTACTTTGGCATTTGCGGTAATCTCACCGACAATAAGAACCTTGTTGAAAGCCACTAACGTTTCAACTCCAACTCTGCCTTGCGGATCTTGCTTTAAAACATCATCTAAAATAGCATCGCTAATGGAGTCGCAAATTTTGTCCGGATGTCCGGCGCAAACAGATTCGGATGTAAAAACAAAGTCGTTCATAAAAAACCTCTCAAGTTCGAGAGGTTCTGATTTTCCCTTCAATTAATTCAGGGCTCATCTTCCTCTCGGAGTTGGCACCGTTATCTTTCGGTTGCCGGTTCGCCTCATCGGCGAAACACTCTTGATGATTGCTCTATTAAACAGGAAATAACTTTTCTTGTCAAGTGATGCGCGGAAAAAGGGAAGCGAAAGATTTAATTTCGGTTTTCGTAAATTGTGCTTTTATTTTTGCGCTAGTTTCCGGCAAAAACGGTTCTAAAAGTTCTGCAATTTCTTCAATTTCATCAACCGCGTGTCCCAAAATGATATTAATCGGCCGTTTTAAATTTCCGGCGGGAGTTTTTAGCAGTTCCCAGGGTTTTTCTTCATTGATATATTGATCAACTTTGGTAATTTTTCCCCAAATCAAATTCAGTGTTTCGTTAAAGCGGTACTCGCTCAGCAGTTTTTTGTATTTGTCAAAATCATTAATGACGTGGTGATTGTTTTCTGCTGGGCTTTGTCTAAAATTGGCCGTTTCGCAAAGTTTGGCCATTCTGGAAATTAAATTCCCTAAGCCATTAGCAAGATCGGCATTGTAGACTTCTTTAAATCGCTCAAGCGTAAAATCTCCGTCCGCGTCAATTGGAATTTGTGACAGCAGGAAATAACGTAGCGCTTCAACGCCGTATTCTTTGGTAAACTCAAACGGGTCAATTACATTACCAATGCTTTTACTCATTTTTTCGCCTTTAGTGTAAACAAATCCGTGAATTAAGATTTCCTTTGGTAGCGGCAAGCCGGCCGACAACAGCATGGCCGGCCAGTAAACAGTATGAAAACGGTTAATGTCTTTGCCAATAACGTGCAAATCGGCGGGCCACCATTTCTGCCATTTTTCCTCATCCCAGCCGTAACCCACCCCGGTCATGTAAATATTCAAAGCGTCAAACCAAACATACATTACCTGATTAGCATCGCCCGGCACCGGCACGCCGACTCCTTGCGCGCGCTGCTTACTTCTGGAAACGCTAAAATCTTCCAGCCCTTGTTTAATAAAAGACAAAGCTTCTTCTCTTTTATTGCTTGGAGTAATCTTAAGTTTCCCCGACTCAATTAATTCAGTCAGTTTGTCCTGATAGTTAGATAACTTGAAAAAATAATTTTCTTCCGAAATTTTTTCCGGAGCTTTTTGATGCGTTGGACAAAGACCATTTATCAATTCTTTTTCGAGTTTAAAACCTTCGCAACCGACACAATACAATCCTGCGTAAGATTTTTTGTAAATGTCGCCGTTTTTAACACAAAGATTCCAAAATTTTTGTACGCCCGGCCAATGTTTTTGTTGGTCGGAACTTCTTTGAAAAACATCCAAGTGAACACCTAGTTTCTCATAGGCATTCTGCCAAAGCTTAGAATTGTCATCCAAAAATTGTTTAATCGGTATCCCTTCTTTTTGTGCCGCCTGAACGTTTTTTAGCGCGTTTTCATCGGCACCGGATAAAAGCAAAGTTTCATCGCCTAAAATCTGATGATATCTTCGGATGACGTCGGCTTGAAAATATTCCAAGGTATGCCCGATATGCGGCTTACCGTTAACGTAAGGAATGGCGGTGGTAATATAAAATTTATTCATTGCCTAAAGATTATACCAGAATCACTTGCGCTTAATAAAAAATAATTCGATTCCGCCGAAAAGTATCAATAATAGAATCGCGAAGAATGGAGAAATCAGTCCATTTAACCTCAATGATAAATAAGCAATTACCAGAAGGCCCAATAAAAATCCCCGGCGGGAATTGTTCAAAATAAAAGTAAAGAAGGAAAAGATTAATAAAAATAAAAGCGTTAATCCTGAAAGCAAAATTGAAAATCGAAAATTATAAATTGAAAATTGATAGACGGGGGAATAGTTCAGAACCAAATACCCAAGAGCTATCAAGCTCAAAATGAAAACAATCAACAGCCAAAACGGTCGTCTTTTCTTATGCATAATTCAAGTTTAGCAGATTTTGTTTAAAATGGGGCTTGACAAGGTTTGGCAGTCGTGTTATATTACTGCTAATCTAAAATTTATCTGAAATTATGCATGACCTAACAGCCAGACAGGTTGAAATCCTAAAAAGTTTAATTGAAGAGTACATTGAAACGGCCGAACCGGTTGGTTCTGAAACGCTTGAGAAAAAACACAATCTAAGCGCCAGTCCGGCCACCATCCGAAACGAAATGGTTCGGCTGACAGATTTAGGCTATTTGAAAAAACCGCATGTCTCAGCAGGCAGAATCCCGACTCCGGCAGGAATGAAATTCTACGTCAAACAGCTGATGAAGGAAAAAGAGCTGTCAACGGCCGACGAAGTTTCCTTAAAAGAAAAAGTTTGGGATTTAAGAGAAAAAGAAAGAGATTTCTTAAAGGAAATGACCAGAGCTTTGGCGGAGCGGACAAAAGCTTTGGCAGTGGCAACTACTAACGAAGGCGACTTATTGGTTTCCGGTTATGCTAACATTTTAGACATGCCGGAATTCTTTGACATCGACTTAACCCGCAATCTTTTGTCGGTAATCGAAGAAGCAGGATATTTAGAGGGTTTGTGCACGGGGCAAGCAGATGATGACGAAATTCATATTCTTTTAGGCGAAGAATTGGGGCCAAGGCTATCAGGACCATATGGATTTGTCTATACCAAGTTTCATACGCCAATGAAGTTAACCGGCGAAATCGGAGTGCTGGGGCCGTCTAGACTGAATTATACTTTCGTTGTCCCAACTGTTAGATATTTCGGAGATTTAATCGGTGAAATTGCGCAGGGATGGTAGTAGTAGAAACTAGAAACTTGAAATTTGAAAAATGAAAAAGAATGAAAAGAAAATTGAACAAGAAGAAAAAGAATTTGCGAACCTTGAAAGTCAGTTAAAAAGAGCCTTGGCCGACTATCAAAATTTGGAAAAAAGGATAGCGGAAGAAAAAAGTTCGTGGATAAAAGCGTCAAACAAAAATTTGCTTTTGCAGCTTTTGCCGGGGCTAGACAGCCTACTTTTAGCCGAAAAACATACGCAGGATGAAGGCGTAAAAATTTCGATAAAACATTTTTTGGATATCCTGGAGAATGAAGGGGTTAAGAAAATCGAAACGGTTGGAAAAACTTTTGACCCCAAATTAATGGAAGCGGTCACAACCCAGGCAGGCGAGGAAGGAAAAGTTTTAGAAGAAGTGCGTTCAGGATACATGCTTTACGATTCAATTTTAAGGCCGGCGCAAGTGATTGTCGGGAAAAGTGCTTAATTTTTAATTTTTGAGTCCAAAGGGACTTGAAAATTAGAGATTAAAAATTCTAGAATATAAATATGGGAAAAATAATTGGAATTGATTTAGGAACAACCAACTCATGCGTCGCCGTAATGGAAGGTGGATCACCAAAAGTTATCCACTCGGCAGAAGGACGAAACGTTATTCCTTCGGTCGTTGACCCGGTGACTCATGTCGTGGGAGATGTGGCCAAAAGGCAAATCGTTTTAAAACCGAAGGAAACCATTTTCTCAATCAAAAGATTAATGGGGCGAAAATACACGGATGCTTCGGTGCAAAGTGATATTAAATGGCTTCCCTACACGATTAAATCCGGTCGCGACGGAATGGCCGATGTTGAAGTCAGCGGTAAAACCTATACTCCCCAAGAAATTTCCGCCATGATTTTACAAAAAATTAAAGCCGACGCCGAAGCCTATTTGGGCGGAAAAGTGACACAAGCGGTGATTACGGTTCCGGCCTATTTTGACGATTCACAAAGGCAAGCGACCAAACAAGCCGGAGAGATCGCCGGTTTGGAGGTAATGCGCATTATCAATGAGCCAACCGCCGCAGCCCTGGCTTATGGTTTGGATAAGAAAAACGCCCACACGATTGCGGTCTATGACTTGGGCGGCGGTACTTTTGATATCTCGATTTTGGAATTGGGCGAAGGAGTTTACGAAGTCAAATCGACCAACGGCGACACGCATTTGGGCGGAGACGATTTTGATCAGGAAATCCTAAATTATATTGCCGACGAATTTAAAAAGGAAAATAATGTCGATTTAAGAAAAGATCCACAGGCTTTGCAACGTTTAAGAGAAGCGGCGGAAAAAGCCAAGATTGAATTATCCACTTCTCAGGAAGCACAGATTAACCAACCGTTTATCACTCAAGGTGCCAACGGACCGCTGCATTTGACCATGACTTTAACTCGTGCTAACTTAGAAAAAATTGTTGATCCGCTGATTCAAAAAACCATCAAGCCGGTCGAGCAGGCTTTGAAAGATGCCAAAGACACAATTAAAGATATTGACGAAGTGGTTTTGGTCGGCGGAATGACCAGGATGCCAAAAGTGGTTGAAGTGGTCACCAAATTCTTCGGTAAAGAAGCGAATAAATCGGTCAATCCGGACGAGGTCGTGGCGGTCGGAGCAGCCATCCAGGGCGGAGTTTTAGGCGGAGAAGTGAAAGACGTTTTACTTTTGGATGTGACGCCGTTAACTTTAGGATTGGAAACTCTGGGAAGTGTTTCAACTCCCTTAATTTCCAAAAATTCGACTATCCCAACGAGTAAGTCGCAAGTTTTTTCAACCGCGGCGGATAACCAAACCCAAGTTGAAATAAATGTTTTGCAGGGCGAAAGACCGATGGCGGCAGACAATAAGTCTCTCGGCAGATTTGTCTTGGACGGAATTCCGCCGGCGCCCCGTGGCGTGCCGCAAATCGAAGTCACTTTTGACATCGACGCCAACGGCATTTTAAATGTTAAGGCAGTTGATAAAGCCACCGGTAAAGAGCAAAGCATTAAAATTACCGGCTCAACCGGTCTTACCAAAGAAGAAGTCGAGCGAATGACCAAAGAAGCGGAAGCCCACGCCGCCGAAGACGCCGAGAAGAAAGAGAAAGTTGAAGCCAGAAATCAAGCCGACTCGCTCATTTTCACTGCCGAAAAATCGCTTAAAGACGCCGGCGATAAAGTTGCCGAAGAGGTTAAAAAAGAAGTCGAAGAAAAAGTGGCCGCGCTCAAAGGCATTTTAGACAGCGGTTCAAAAGAAGAGCTGGAATTAAAAACCAAAGAACTGTCAGAAGTTTTACAAAAAATCGGTCAAAATATGTATCAACAGCCAACCAATGAACAACCGGCGGAAGGTCAAGCCTCAGAAGCCAACGGTGAAGCAAAACCGGACGAGGCAAAAACAGATGAACCCGTGGAGGGCGAAGTGGTCAACTAATTTTAGATTTAGAATCAAAATTTATGAATAAGGCGCAATAGTGCGCCTTTTGTAATATAATAGTTGTCTTATGTGCGGAATATACGGTTTTGTTTCAAACGAAGAACATTCGGCCAATGAAATCCTGGAAGGATTAAAACTTTTGGAATACAGAGGCTATGATTCTTGGGGAGTAGCGGTAAAAAGCGGTAAGCAAATTTTCGTTGACAAAAACATCGGCAAAATCGGCAGCGCCAAACTAAAACCCCGGAAAAGCAATCTTGGCATCGGTCATACGCGTTGGGCCACTCACGGTGGAGTAACTATTAAAAACGCTCATCCTCATCTCGATTGTAAACAAAATATCGCCGTGGTTCACAATGGCATCATCGAAAACTATCAGGAGCTAAAGCAAGATTTAATTAAAAAAGGTCACAGGTTCGTTTCCGAAACCGACACCGAAGTTTTCGCGCACTTGGTGGAAGAGTTTTTGAAAAAAGACGGCTTTGCAACCGCCGTTAGAAAAGCTTTCAACGTAATTCAAGGACTAAATGCGATAGTAGTAATGAGCTCTGTTTCATCCGAAATTGTAGCCGCCAAAACGGGATCACCTTTAATCGTCGGTGTTGGGAATAATGGATTTTTTATCTCTTCCGATGCGGTAGGAATTTACGGACATGCTACAAAAGCACTTTTCTTAAAAGATAATGAAATGGTGGTTTTAGGAAAAAACTTACAACTAATTTCTTTACCAAGAGGGAATAAATTAACGCCGGAATTTGAAAAAATAGAATCTAAAGCGGCGGATAAAGGTAAAGGTGAATATAAACATTTTATGCTGAAAGAAATTATGGAGCAGCCGGCGATTTTGCAAAATATCGCCGAAAATTATCAGGATATCATCGCTGATTTAAGCGGTAAAATTAAAAACGCCTACGGCACCTATTTTGTCGGAGCGGGAACCGCTTTCTATGCCTGTTTGGCCGGAACATATCTTTTTTCCAAAATTGCCAAACTGCATGTCAATACCGCGCCGGCTTCGGAATTTAATTATTTGGAAGATTTTTTAACGCCAAAAAGTTTAGTGATTGGTTTATCGCAAAGCGGTGAAACAATCGACGTAATAGAACCATTGCAAATCGCCAAAAAAAGCAGAGCCAAGATTATTGCCATCACTAACACGAAAGGTTCAACGATTTATCGGATGGCGGATGAAAAAATTCTCCTGGGCGCGGGAACGGAAAAAGCGGTGGCATCAACTAAAGCCTATTTGGCAAAGCTGTCAATTCTTTTAATGTTGGCGTTTGCGATGAAAGGACAAATTGGGAAAGCCCAGAATCTTTTAGGACAAGCAGCGAAAGAGATTCAGAGTATTTTTTCTCCGCGGTATCTTAAGCAAATTCAAATGTTGGCTAAAGTTATGCAGTCAAAAGAACATATTTTTATTATCGGACGCGGAATGTCGTATCCATCGGCTTTGGAAGGCGCTTTAAAAATTCGGGAAGTTAGTTATTTGCACGCCGAGGGGATTGCCGGCGGGGAATTAAAACACGGACCAATCGCTTTAATTGAAAAAGGAACGCCCTGCATAGTTTTTGCGCCAAACGATGAAACCTACGCGGCAATTATGTCAAACGCGATGGAAATTAAGGCCCGCGGCGGAGTAATTATCGGAATTAGCTACAAAAATAGCGAAGTATTTGATTATTTTTTGCAAGTTTTAGATTTACAGGATGCAACGATTCTAACGCAAATCGTTCCACTGCAGCTACTGGCTTATTACATTGCGGTTAATAAAGGCTTTGATCCGGACAAACCCAGAAATTTAGCTAAAAGCGTCACGGTTAAATAGTGGTAAAATTAAATTATGGCAAGTAGTGATTATTATCAAATTTTAGGAATTTCCAAAAACGCAACGGAAGCGGAAATAAAAAGAGCTTACCGCAAATTAGCTCTGCAATATCATCCGGATAGGAATAAAGGTAAGGAAGCGGAGGAAAAATTCAAGGAAGTGAACAAAGCTTACGAAGTTTTGTCCGACACGCAAAAAAGACAAACTTACGACCAGTTTGGCGCGGCGGCGTTTGAGCAAGGTGGCCCAACCGGGCAAGGAGCCGGCGGACCATTCGGCGGGTTCGGAGGACAACAAGGTCCGTTCACTTATACCTACTCAACCAGTGGTGGAAATCCGCAGGGGTTTGATTTCGGTGGAGGATTTTCTGACCCGTTTGAAATTTTCGAGCAATTTTTTGGTGGTGCGTCACCATTTGGCCGGGCGCAAAGACGCTCTACTTATTCACTAACCATTTCCTTTATGGATGCAGTGAAAGGCGCAACTAAAAGAGTGCAATTGGAAGGGAAAACGCAGACGATTAAAATTCCTGCCGGAGTTGATAACGGCTCTAGAATTCGCTTTGGTGATTATGACGTAGTGATTGATGTGACGTCGGACAGAAAATTCAGGCGGCAGGGCTATGATATTATTTCGGATGAGGAAATTAGTTTTCCGCAGGCTGCACTAGGCGATACGGTTGAAGTCCAAACGGTTCAGGGTTTGGTCAAAATAAGAGTTCCCTCTGGCACTCAACCGGAAACTCTAATCCGACTGCGGGGCAAAGGTGTAAAAATGTTAAGAGGTTCCGGGCACGGTGACCATTACGTCAGAATAAAAGTCACAGTTCCAAAAAATCTTTCCGGACACCAAAAAGAATTGTTAAAAGAATTCGACGACTCCAAAAAACACGGCTGGTTCTAATCCTCTTAATCAATTTTCATGTAATGCTTAGAATGTGGCTTGACATATATATATATGCTGTGCTTAGATGTATTTATGTTAGGATTTGGTGAACCACCAGCGGGAGCAACGCCACAACAAGCTACGGAAACTGTTCCGCCATCAACGCCAGCGGCAACAGAAAATCAGGATAATGAAACTCTGCAGCCCCCCAAAAAAGGATTAGCGGAAAGACTCCAAGCAGTAAGAGCAGAGTCAGATTTAGTAGAAGATGAAGCTAGAGAAAGTTTGGCAAAGATATTAAAAGATATAAGAGGCGTCATGGAGATTGTTGCTACAACATTGCCAATAGATCCCCAAAAATCATCTAGGGACAAACCAAGAGATTCAGCGCTACAATTACCTGATGGAAGATATGTTAGGACAACAACAGCTTTTGGTGAAGAGTTTAGAGAAGGTATTTTTGTTGGTGCAGATGGGGAAAAAGCGAAAGTTAGCTTGGAGACTAGAGGGTCATATGATCGGGCATTGGACCCTAATGATCAAGCAGCAGTTGAAAAAATGCATGATTTCGATAAATTTATTAACATTCAAGACCCAGAAGATCCTAGCTTAACAGTGGGAATGAGCACAATGTTCCCAGGGAGATTTTATATTGAGCAGTTGGATAAAAAAGATGACACAGTGTTCGTAGAAAAAAGTTATAGGGATGATAAAGTGTACATGGGAAAACTTGAAAATGGAGGAGATCCCCTTGAAATAGCCAGAAGAACTATAGACTTTGCGACAGCAGCAAGGCTACAACAGGCGGAAGTGCCGGTAGCAACAGCCACTCCTCAGCCGATGTCAACAGTAGCTTAGTTCCGCGAAGAGAATTCGATAACTCCAAATCCCACGGCTGGTTTTGATTGCAAAAATAACCTCAATCTTCTACACTTGAATTGATGCTTAAACTGCCCGTTCAAATTCTCAAATTTTGGTATCTGGAAGCACCAAGTAATATCCTCAAGTTTTTTGCTTCACTAAATTCAGCTTTTTTTGGTGTCTTTTCGCTTCCTCTAATGGTTAAAACTTTCTTCAAACCCTGGAAAAATGAATATAGAGAAGGTTTAGTTGGTTTCTCAATAATTATGGGAATGATAATAAAGAGTTTATTTATTTTTGCCGATTTGTTTCTGTTCGTCGGTCTTTTAATTTGCGAAATAGCAATGTTTTTAATCTTTTTAATTTTACCAATTGCGGTGTTTATTTTGCCGTTTATTAAACTATGAAAGGCTTTGCAAAATTTTATTTTTACTACACCAGTTCAATTATAATTTTAGCCCGGCTTTTACTGTTCATCCTCTTTGCGGTTGGATCTGCGTTTCTCATTATCAACAAATTTACTCCGAATATATTTTTACTGTTGCTTGGTTTAATGTTAGTATTTGAAATTTTCTTTAAATATAAAATTGCCAAAACAAATCCAAAAGTCGAAGTCTTGCAAAATACCGGTGATCCGCTTGATTCATTCTCGCTAGAATTATTGGGTATTCTGGAAACACAAAAGACCGTTTCGCAAATCATTAAACAATTGATCAATCTCCCACAAATGCAATTCATAATTCTGAAAGCGGATTTAAAACCCGAAGGAATTATTTTAGTTGATGGAGACAAACAAACACTAATCCAATCCACATTCAATTTAGCAAAAGAAGCCAAAGGTAAATACGTCACAGCGATGGATTATTTCATCGCTTATTTGCTGTTAATCGAGCCGTCGGCAAAAATTTTGTTCAACCATAAATTAAAAGAAGAAGATCTCAAAAATATTTTAGCGTGGGCCAGACACGTTCACACGGAGGAAGAGTCGCCGAAACAAACTATTGTTAATTTTGCCGGAGAGGGCATTGCCGAAGAGTGGGTTTACGGGTGGACGCTGGAAACCAAGAAATACATGCTTGACTTAAGCCACGAATTTTTAAGCGGCAGAATCGAACCGATGCGTCGGGTCAACGAATTCCAGCAATTGACGGAAGCGCTTTTCAAAGGCGACAGCGTAATTTTGGTTGGCGATGCGGGCAGCGGCAAAGAAGCAACTGTTAAAGAATTGGCGATCGAAAGTTTTATGGGCAGACTAAAAAATAATCTATATCATCAAAAAATTTATCAATTGATGGTCGATGCGTTTATGGCCGGCGCACAAAATCAGGGTGAAATTGAAGCTAGAATTAATGCTTTAATTACGGAAATTGCCCACTCCGGCGATACGATAATTTATATTCCGGAATTCCAAAATACTTTGGGCAGTTCCACGTTTCATTTGGATATTTCCGGCGCTTTAATTCCCTATTTGCAGAAAAAAGAAATCCGAATTATTGCGACAGTAACACCTGGTGCTTATAAAACTTTTCTTGAACCAATGAAAACACTTTTAGATAACTTCACAGTAATCAATTTCTCCGAGCCTTCAAAAGAAGAAGTGTTACAAATGCTGTTTCAGAAAGCGGCGGTAATTGAAGAAAAAGATAATGCCGTCATTACTTACAAAGCGGTACTGGCGGCCTGTAATTTTGCCGATAGATACTCAAAGGAAAAAGTTTTGCCGGGGAGTGCAGTGACGCTTTTGGAAGATACGGCTAACGCCGATAAAGTTTCCGGTAAGCGCATCGTAGAAGAACAGGATATTTTGAGTCAAATCGAGAAAAAAATTCGAGTCCCCGTAGGAGAGCCAAAACCAATTGAAAAAACGCTACTTTTAAATTTAGAGAATGAAATTCACAAAAGAGTAGTAGATCAGGAAGAGGCTGTGTTTGCAATCTCGGAAGCAATTAGAAGGCTTAGAACCGGTCTTAATGTGGCCGAAAAGCCGATCTCGTTTCTATTTTTGGGCCCCACCGGCGTTGGCAAAACCGAAACCGCCAAAGCGCTGGCTGCTGTTTATTTTGGGCAAGGTGCCAGAATGATTAGATTGGATATGAGCGAATTTGTGGGAGAGGAGGGAATAAAGAAACTTTTGGGCTCCGCTCCCGGCGAAGGAAGTGAAAAAGGTGAATTGGAAATGGTTTATGACAATCCCAATTCGTTAGTGCTTTTGGATGAGTTTGAAAAAGCCGACCAGCAAATTTTAAATTTATTTTTGCAGGTTTTAGATGATGGTAGACTGACCGATGATAAGGGCAAAACTGTTTCGTTTGCCAATTGCATTATCATTGCCACTTCTAACGCCGCCTCGGAATTTATCAGGGAAGAAGTTGGTAAAGGCGTTCAAGTTAACAAACAGTTCCAACAAAACCTCATCAACTATTTGGAAACTAAAGGCATTTTTAAGCCCGAACTTTTAAACCGTTTTGACGACATCATTACTTTCAAACCGCTCGGGCAAACGGAAATAACGCAAATAGTAAAATTAATGCTCATCGGCGTTGCCAAGGAGTTGGCGGCCAAAGATATTACAGTTTATTTTGATGAAAAAATCATCGTCAAAATTGTCAATGAGGGATTTGATAAAGATTTTGGTGCCAGACCTTTGCGAAGATTTATCCAAGACAAAATAGAAGATTTAATTGCGCAAGCAATCCTTAAAGATGAAATCAAACGCGGTGACAAAATCCAAGTCTCCGTTGATTCCACAAATAATATCTCCGTAAATAAACCTTAATCGGCGTATTGAAGCCAAGCACAAATAATGATATACTAAAGCACATTATGCCAGCGATACAGAGAAGTGAATTCGCACTAGCTTTGAATCAGGTCTCAAACGAAAGAGGCCTTGATCCGGCTATTGTTTTAGACACGGTTAAGAATGCTATTCTAGCCGCTTATCGAAAAGATCATCCGGGAACGGAAATCGAAGAATTCACCGCCACGCTAGACCCGAATACCGGGGAGGCAAAGATTTTCCTCGACGATAAAGACGTCACTCCGCCGGGTTTTGGCAGAATCGCCGCCCAAACCGCCAAACAGGTCATCTTACAAAAAATTAGAGAAAAAGAAAAAGAGGCAGTCATCTCCGACTTTAGATTAAGAATTGGCACCATTGTCAACGGAATGGTGTTAAGATTTGCCGGACCAAACGTGATCGTCGATATCGGCAAAGCCGAAGCGATTATGCCGCCCGAAGAACAAATTCCCAACGAAAAATACCACCTTAATCAAAGACTGGTAGTTTACGTTTTGGAAATCAAAGAGGGACTAAAAGGCGAAGAAGTCGTTGTTTCTCGAGCTAACAACGGTTTATTGGAAGGTTTGTTCAAGCGCGAAGTGCCAGAAGTGGCGCAGGGCGCGGTGGAGATTAAAGCGATAGAAAGAGAGCCGGGAAATCGCAGTAAAATTGCGGTCGCTTCAAACCAGTCGGGAATTGATCCGGTAGGAAGTTGTGTCGGACAAAAAGGCGTCCGGGTTCAGGCCATCATTCAGGAGTTTAGCGGCATTGAAAAAATCGATATTATCCAGTGGCAGGAAGACCCGAAAAATTATGTCACGCAAGCCTTATCGCCGGCCAAACAGTTGCAGGTCGAGATTGACGAAAAAGAAAAAACCGCTAAAGTTTTTGTGGCTCCCGAAGAATTGTCTTTAGCGATTGGCAGAGACGGACAAAATGTGCGGCTGGCGTCTAAATTAACCGGATACAGGATTGAAATTGAAGGCAAAGACGAACTGTCGCAACTTCCGCCGGAAGCCAAAGAAAAACCGGCAGAAGAAGCTGCGGCCAAAGTCGTTAAAGAAATAGTTAAAGAAGGGGTAAAAGACCAAACTAAAGACAAAATTGTGGCCAAAGAAGAAGCCGCGATAGACCAAGTACTCAAAACGGCAAAAGAAGAAAAACAGGTTGAGGACGCACAGGCTTCTCTCGCCCAAAAAACTGAAGGAAAACCAGAAGAAACTAAAACAGAAGTGCCCGACAAGACTAGCTAATATGAGAGCGAATATTTTTTCTAAAAATATCAACTTGTCGAAAAATTTATTTAATTTATGGATATTAAAAATAAAAAAAATGCTACAGAAGAATTCTATCCCCCGGTAGTCGCGGTTTTGGGTCACGTTGACCACGGGAAAACCACACTTTTGGATGCCATTAGAAAAACCAATGTTGCCGCCGGGGAACACGGTGGAATTACACAAAAAATCGGCGCCTCGGAAATCGAAATAATGCACGACGGCGTCAAGCGCAAAATCACTTTCATCGACACTCCCGGTCATGAAGCTTTTTCGCAGATGCGCGGCCGCGGCGCGCAAGCCGCAGACGTAGGGCTATTAATAGTCTCCAGTGTGGACGGGGTAATGCCGCAAACCAAAGAAAGCATCCAGCTTTTAAAAAATTCAAAAATTCCCTACATTGCCGTTTTGACCAAAAGCGACGACCCAAACAAACAAGTTGAAAAAACCAAACAGCAATTGCTAAAAGAAGAAGTTCTACTTGAAGGTTACGGCGGGGATGTGCCGGTGATTGAGGTGTCCGGAAAAACCGGCGACCACGTCAAAGAGTTATTAGAGTTAATTCTATTAGTTTATGAAATGAAAAAAGAGGCCAATTTTTATCCTTTTAAAAAGACAGGAACGCTCATGGGAATTGTCATTGAGTCTAAACTGGATAAAAATTCCGGGCCACGCGCGACGGTTGTCGTCAAGAATGGAATTCTCAAGGTTAAAAGCGAAATTTTCGCCGGAGACATCCGGGGAAAAGTGCGAGGTTTAATTTCGGACACCGGTAAAAATTTACAGGAAGTCAGCGTCGGTGAGGCAATCGAAGTGCTGGGCTTTGAAAAAGTGCCAGCTGTCGGAAGCGTGGTTACCGATACACCAAAAATAGCTGAAGCTTTCGCCTACAAAGAAGAAATTTCGGTGAATAAACTTCCCGAATCGCCGTTTGCAGTGGAAAACCAAAATGTGCTTTCCATCGTTCTTTGCGCCGATTCGGCCGGTTCTTTGGAAGCAATCATAAACGCTGTTCCTAAAGGTAATTTACAATTTGTAATTCAAAAAACCGGCGATGTCGACGTCTCCGACATTTTATTTGCTAAATCAACCGGCTCGATAGTTTTAAGCTTCAACGTTAAAATAAAGCCGGAAATTGCCAAGTTGGCGAAAACGGAAAAAGTGCTGGTTAAAAATTACACCATCATTTACGAAATGATCGATGAAGTCAGCGATTTTGTGCAAGGGAAACTGGAATCTTTGCAGGAGGAAATTATGGGCATTGCCAAGATTCTGGCCAGTTTTCCTTATGAAAAAACCAAAGTCATGGGAATTAAAGTGAGTGAGGGAAGAATCGCCAAAGGAGACAAAATAAGACTGCTGCGGGATGAAGCGGTGATTGGCGAAACCCGCGTTTCTTCGGTTAGACAAGGCAAGGAACAAGCCTCCAAAATCGAGGCCGGACAAGAAGGCGGCGTTATCGTGTCGCCCTTTCTTGACTTCGCAATAGACGATGTGCTAATATCCCATAGCTAATCAAGTTCTATGGATAATTTGACCTTCGATAAAATAAAAGAAACCCTGTCCAAATACAATAATGTGGCTGTGGCGGTGCCGATCGATCCGACGGTAGACGAAATGGGCGCGGCGCTTGGTTTATATCTGTCGCTAAAAGATATGGGCAAAGCAATGAGCATTGCCACCCCGAATACTCCTTTGGTTGAAGTTTCCGCTTTGGTTGGAATTGATGAAGTTAGAACGACTTTGGGCGAAGAATCAGGCGATTTAGTTGTTTCCTTTCCCTACCGGGAGGGCGAAATTGAAAAAGTTTCTTACACCAGAGACGATAACTATCTAAATATCGTAGTTAAAGCCGGAGAGAAAGGCTTAAATTTTACCCAACAAGACGTTAGATTCTCGCGTGGTTCAAAAGCACCGGAAATGCTATTCATTGTCGGCGCGGCCAGAATTTCAGACTTGGGGAAATTATTTGACCCGGCAGTTTTAAAAGATACGGTAGTTGTAAACATTGACAACAAGCCAGATAACCAGGGTTATGGTGATATCGTAATGGTCTCAAATCGATTTTCTTCAATCTCGGAAGCAATCGCCAATTTAATTTTAACCATTGGCGCAAAAATGGATTTGGATATTGCCGAGAATTTAATGTTGGGGATTACCACCGCCACCAATAATTTCCAGGATCCAAAAACCAGCTCTTTGGCTTTTGAAATGGCGGGAATTTTAATGCGCAACGGCGCGTTAAGACCAGCTTCCAGTCAACCTAAAAATACTCCGCTGGATTTTCCGGATGAGCAATTTTCAATGCCACAACCGGCCTTTCCTAAAAAAACTTTTAATGCTGGGCCGCCAAGACTGGTTCAGCCAAAACCTTTCAATCAGCAACCAAGACCGGTACAATCCTTTCAACCAAAAGTCGTTCAAAGACCGCAGCAAACTAGAGAGCAGCTAAAACAAACTCCAATTAGTGCGGTTGAAGGAAAAGAAGCAACAGGCGTTGGAGAAAATCCGCCCGACGATTGGCTAACGCCAAAAATCTACAAAGGCTCAACCAACTTCTAATAGACCATTGCGAATGATTTTTAAAACTGCTATAATTACAAAAGTTAGTTTAATATGCCACTTAGTACTTCGGTAAAACAAGACATTATTAAAGAGTTTCAAACCGTTAAAGGAGATACGGGTAGTCCTGAGGTGCAAGTCGCGCTTTTGACTCACAGAATCGAAAGATTAACGGAACATTTAAAAGCGCACATGCACGATAACCATTCAAGACGAGGGTTATTGTCAATGATTGCCAAACGCAGAAGACTGATTAACTTTTTAGAAAAAGTGGATAAGTTAAGAGCCTCGGGAATCGCGAAAAGAGTAGGCCTTAAAGACTAAGATTGTTAGAAAGAATTATTTAATGAAAAAAACCTCGGTAAGTTTAGAATTAGCAGGGAAGAAATTGACCTTTGAAACCGGTGAATTAGCAGAGCAAGCGACAGCCTCGATTTTGGCTAGACTTGGTGATACGGTTGTGTTAGTCACGGTGGTTGAAGGCGGCCCAACCCAATTAGATTATTTTCCATTGTCGGTTGATTATGTCGAGCGTCTTTATGCCGGCGGAAAAATCAAAGGCTCGCGTTGGGTAAAAAGGGAAGGGCGACCCTCCGATGAAGCCATTTTAGCCGGAAGATTAATTGACCGTTCAATCCGCCCGCTATTCCCCAAAAGTTTTAAAAACGAAGTCCAGATTATCGTCACAGTTCTTTCTGTTGACGGAGAAAACGAACCGGACATTCTAGCTTTAAACGCGGTTTCGGCCGCACTGGCAATTTCGCGGATTCCCTGGAATGGACCAGTGGCAGCTGTAAGGATGGGACACGTTAAAGAAAACGGAACTGCAGCCGAATTTTTAATTAACCCGTCAGCCGCAGAACGGGAATTGTCGCAATTGGATATTGTCGCCTCGCAGCTAAAAGATAAAACCGTCATGATCGAAGCCGGAGCTTTGCAGGTAACGGAAGATGTTCTGGTCGAATCAATCGAAAGAGCCCACGTTGAAACCAAGAAAATAATCGGGTTAATTGAAGATTTAGTTAAAGAAGTCGGTCAGAAAAAATTGGCAGTTGTTGAGGATCCGCTCTTGCATGAATTGGCGGCTCTAATTGAAAAATCCTACGCCACCGAAGTGCAGGCTTTGATTAAAGCCAGAGTCGATAAGGACTCGGATCAGGATGACACTGATGCCTTAATCGGCAAAATTTACGAAGATTATAAAGTCGGAAATCCAAAAACAGAACTTGATAAAAAAGTCGTGCTTAACGCGCTGGAAAAAGTAATGTATCAGCTGGTTCGCACTAATGTTTTGAAAAACGGTAAAAGAGTGGACGGCCGGAAAATGGATGAAATCCGCACAATTCAGGCTTCGGTCGGAATTCTACCCAGAACCCACGGTAGCGCAATTTTCCAAAGAGGCATTACGCAGGCTTTATCAATTGTCACTTTAGGTAGTCCAAGGATGGAGCAACTAATCGAATCCGCCGAAGGCGAAGAAACAAAAAGATATATTCATCACTATTCGGGTTTGCCATATTCATTCGGGCAGACAGGTCGTGTTGGAACTCCTTCACGCAGAGAAATCGGACACGGAGCGTTGGCGGAAAGAGCACTTTTAGCCGTTATTCCAAAACAAGAAGTTTTTCCTTATACCATCCGGGTAGTTTCGGAAGTTTTGTCACAAAACGGTTCCAGTTCGATGGCTTCAACTTGCGGTTCGACGCTGGCTTTAATGGATGCCGGCGTACCGATTACAAAACCGGTGGCCGGAATTTCCATTGGGATGATGTCGGATGAGAAAAAATATGAACTTTTGACCGACATTATCGGCTTGGAAGATTTTTCGGGCGACATGGATTTCAAGGTTGCCGGAACCGACAGCGGCGTTACGGCAATCCAATTAGACGTTAAGATTCCGGGCTTGACAGTGGAACAAGTAAAAGCAATTTTGGAAAGAGCTAAAACTGCCAGACTTGCGATCTTAGAAAAAATCAAAGCCGTCATGCCAACGCCACGAGCTTCAATTTCGCAATACGCGCCAAAGATTGAGCAGGTCAAGATTCCGGTTGATAAAATTGGTGAAGTTATCGGGCCTGGCGGAAAGGTCATCAAAAATATCATCGCTACCACCGGAGCGCAAGTTGACGTTGAGGACGACGGAACAGTGGCAATTTCGGGAACCGACGACGAAGCGGTCAAAAAGGCAGTCGAATGGGTAAAGGGTCTAGTTAGGGAAGTGCAACCGGGAGAAACTTTTGAAGGCGAAGTCAAAAGAATTTTACCTTTCGGGGCATTTGTCGAAATTTTGCCGGGTAAAGAGGGAATGGTGCATGTTTCCAAAATGTCGACGGAATTTGTCAACGACCCGAATGATGTCGTAAAAATCGGACAAAAAGTGAAAGTGCGAGTGGTGGAAATCGATGATCAGGGTAGAGTAAATCTATCAATGTTGTTCGGTGAAGATGCCGATAAGCCAAAAGCGCCAAGGCCAATGGGGACGCCGGTAGCCGGAGGAACTTATCAGTCTAGAACACCAAGTGAGCATCCACTAGCAATGCAATTTAGAAGAGAAAGAGGCAGGACTTCAGGAGGCTCGGGAGACTGGAGAAGCAGGAGTTCAAGGCCAGGTTCAAGACCTAGTTTCAACAAAGATCGAAAACCACGCTATTAAATTTAATTCCGCGTTTCTAGTTTTATTGTTAGTCATTAATCATTGGTATCTGTTATTATTAAAGTATGGAAAATAATTTATCCTTAATTCCCATTGGCGGCGTCGGTGACGTTACCAAAAACATGTATCTTTACGAGTACAAAAACGAAATCCTAATTGTCGATTGCGGTTTGGGATTTGCCGATGAAACCATGCTTGGCGTCGACCTTTTAATTCCCGACGTATCCTATCTTAAAAATTTGCAAGGCAAAAAAATTGTCGGCATGGCTTTAACCCATGGACACGAAGATCATATTGGTGGACTGCCGTATATTTTGCCCGACCTTCCCGGTCAGTTCCCAATTTACGCTACACCTTTAACGGCGGAGTTGGCCAACGCTAAGCTTAAAGATTATGGCCTAACTCCTCGGGTGCAAAAAGTCAATTTTGACGGAGGAGAAATTAGGATTGGTCCGTTTACG
Source organism: Candidatus Levyibacteriota bacterium (assembly GCA_049519175.1). Taxonomy (GTDB): domain Bacteria; phylum Patescibacteriota; class Microgenomatia; order Levybacterales; family UBA12049; genus DATKGX01. Next base: position 60,497 of record JBEKQZ010000001.1, read on the forward strand.
CTCAATTTCATCCGGGTAACGCATTCGGTTCTGGACAGCTCGAATATTTTCATCAAAACTCCGGCCGGAAATTTTTATCACGGTAGCGACTATAAAATTGATTTAACGCCTTTTGACGGCAAGAAAACCGATTTTAAAAAAATTGCTCAAGTTTCCAAAGAAGGCGTTTTATGCATGCTGTCGGATTGTCTGGGTTCGGAACGCAAAGGCCACACGCCGTCGGAATTTAAGCTGACCGCCGCTTTTGAAGAGGAGCTGGAAAACTGTAAAGGCAAATTTATTGTCACCACTTATTCTTCCAATATTTCCCGGGTTAACCAGGTTTTAAAAGTGGCGGAAAAGGCAGGCCGAAAAGTTTGTTTTGTCGGCCGGTCGGTGATTAAAGCCAAAGAAATCGCCCAAAATCTAGGCTACATCAGGATGCCAAGGGGAATGGAAATTGGTACGGAGCAACTGAAAAATTACAAGGATTCAGACATTGTTTTATTAGTCGCGGGCAGTCAAGGTCAGGGAAATTCGGCGCTGACAAGAATTGTTGACGGGCAGTTTAAAGAAATTCATTTAACACCCAATGACGTCGTGATTTTTTCGGCCGATCCAATCCCCGGCAATGAAGTTTCGGTATACGCTTTAGTTGATGACATTGCCAGAATTGGTTCAAGGGTAATCTATTCGGAGCTCTCCGATGCATTTCATGTTTCCGGACATGCCTCGTCCGAAGATTTGACGTTGATGATGAATTTAGTCAACCCCAAAATAGTTTTACCGATTGGCGGAACGTTTCGACAAATGGTGCAATACCGAAGTTTGGCGGAGAAACAGGGTTTTGAGCCAAAAAATATTCTGCTTTTGGAAGATGGACAGGAAGTTATTTTTAACCAAAACGGCGCCAGACTGGGCCGGAAATTAAATTTGGAAAATGTTTATGTCGACCAAATTTCCGGCGAAGAAGTCGAAGGCTTTGTGCTTCGGGACAGGCAAAGATTGGCAACAGACGGAGTAGTGGTGATACTCTCGGAAATTGCTTTAAGCGGCAGGATTGACAATTTGGACATTATCGTCAAAGGACTTTCTCAGCAAGAAACAGTTGATATTCAAACTAGCCTAGCTAAAGAAATTAAAGAGAAAATGACGCAAAGGCAAGGTATCAGAGACAGATTCTTAATGCGTAAAGCCATCAGCGACATCGCAGAAAAATTCATCTTTAGGAAACTGCGCAAACACCCGTTAATTCTTCCGGTAGCGATAGAAGTTTAAGCTGTTTCTCAGAAATCTAGTCTAATATTTAATTGAGCGCTTCGAGGGGCAACTTGAAGCGCTTTTTTTTTGCAAAATTAAGGATTGAACTTGTAGTCCTTGGGTAAAATATCTATAATGTTTTATATGGCCAGAAGGCATTATCAAAAACATAAATTAAAGATTAAGCTTAAGAAAAACACGGTTTATTCAATTGTGGCTTTTTTGGTTATCCTGGGAGGGTTTTTATTGGGGCTGTCTTATACCCGCAATGGTTCGTCTTTTACTTCTCTAAACGATTACGTAATTGCTTATTTTGGCATGCTTGGACTTTTACTCCCGGTGCTTTTAGTGCTTTTCGGTTTCTTCTTTTTAAAACTGAAATTTTTTCTTTCCAAGCCTAACGTGGCCATCGGCTTTTTAATTTTCTTCGTTTCGCTGTTGGGACTGGCCAAAGCCGGTTCGTCCGGACTGTATCTAAACCAGTTGCTGTCGGAGATAATTACCGGAACGGGCGCATTTTTGGTTTATCTGGCCGGCGTGTTTGTCGGAGCGGTGGTTTTTTTTGACACTTCGGTAGACGAAGTGGTAGCGTTTTTCGGTTCGATTCTGAAACTTTTACAAAAACTTGTTCCAAGTCGTGCTTTATCTTTTTTCAAGAAAAAACCCTCCGGTTTGGAAAAACAGATGGTGATTAAAGGGATGGGCAATAAAGAAGTGCCAATGCCTAAAGAAGTTAAAATCAATGCCGGCGCGCCGCTTAAAAAAGGCGAGGCGCCTTTAATTTCGGACAAACTGGTGATGAACGCGCCGGGTAGAACCGGGATTTGGCATTTGCCGCCTTTGGATTTATTGTCGAATGAATCAACGCAAAAAGCCGATCGTGGAGACGTTAAAAAAGTGGCCGCTAAAATTGAAGAAACGCTCAAAAGTTTTGGTATCGGAGCCAGAGTGGTCGAAGTCAATCTTGGCCCGGCAGTTACCCAATACGCTTTACAAATTCCGCTGGGGACAAAAGTTTCCAAAATTACCAATTTAGCTAACGACCTGGCGTTAAATACCGAAGCGCCGACCGGTCAAATCAGAATTGAAGCGCCGATTCCCGGCCGGAATTTGGTCGGCATCGAAATTCCGAACCGCAGTTTGGAAATCGTTACTTTGCGGACCATGCTTTCTTCGGATTTGATGCGTAAACACAAATCAAAATTGGCGGTGTCGCTTGGCTTGGATGTTTCGGGCAATCCTTTAATGGCCGATATCGGCAAAATGCCGCATGTGCTGATTGCCGGAACGACCGGCTCGGGAAAATCGGTGCTCATCAATTCTTTTATCGCCTCGCTTTTATTCCGCGCCACTCCCGACGAATTAAAACTCATCCTTGTTGATCCGAAACGGGTCGAACTCACCGGTTATAATGGCATTCCGCATTTGATGACGCCGGTAATTGTGGAAGTCGATCAGATTTTGGCGTCGCTCAAATGGGCGTTGGGAGAAATGGACAGGCGCTATAAAACTTTTGCCGAACACGGCGTCCGCAATATCGACGGTTATAATGAGCTAGCCGGTTTCCAAACTTTGCCGTATATCGTCGTTTTCATTGACGAGCTGGCGGACTTGATGGCTTACGCGCCGGTTGAGGTTGAGGATGCCATTGCCAGGCTCGCCCAGATGGCCAGAGCCACCGGAATCCATTTAGTGGTTTCTACTCAGCGTCCGTCGGTAGATGTTATTACCGGTTTAATTAAAGCCAATATCCCTTGCCGAATTGCCTTTAACGTTTCTTCGATGATTGATTCCAGGGTTATTATCGATATGCCGGGGGCAGAAAAATTATTGGGACGGGGAGACATGTTGTATATTCCACCGGAACAGGCCAAACCAACCCGTATTCAGGGTGCCTTTGTTTCGGAAAAGGAAGTAAAAAGACTGGTCGATTTTCTCAAGAACGAAAATCCGCCGGTTGAATATACCGAAGAAGTGCTGGCCGAGCCGCTGGTGGTTAAAAGGGGTATGGCCTCAACCGGTGAAGGTGGCCGTGATGCTTTATTCGCCGAGTCAATCCGGGTAATTTGCCAGCATGATAAAGCCTCGGCCTCACTTTTACAAAGAAGGTTGTCAATTGGTTATTCCAGGGCTGCCAGAATTTTAGATCAGTTGGAAGCTGTGGGAGTGGTTGGGCGGGCTGAAGGCAGTAAGCCGCGCGACGTTTTAATTCGTGACGCCGAAGAGTTTATCCAAACCCTAGAATAACCCCCAATTTATGATTAAATCCGGAGAGAAATTACAACAGGCAAGGATTGAAAAAGGTTTAAACTTGGAAGATGTTGCCAAGGCAACCAAAATTAAAAGTCAATTTTTGTCTTATATTGAAGAGGGTAATTATCAAAAACTTCCCTCGGCTTCCTATGCTTATGGTTTTGTCCGCAATTATGCCCGTTATCTTGGGCTTTCCGATCAGGAAATCTTGGCGCTTTTTAGACGTGAATTTGATGAAGATAAGGCTTATCGCGTGTTGCCTAAAGGATTGGAAGAACGCACCGAATTTCCAATTGTCAGATTTAAAGCAAAACAGACAATTTTTCTCTGTGCGATAGCCTTTATTCTATTGGCCGGATATCTATTATTTCAGTACCGCGATGCGTTTTTAAATCCGCCGTTAACCATCTCTTCTCCTAAAAACATGAGTAGTATTACTTCATCTCAAGTCACCGTTTCCGGACAGACCGATCCTAACGCTACGGTTTATGTCGAAAAAAATGCGGTTTCGGTCGATGAAAATGGTAATTTCCAAAAAGTAATTACGGTTTTTCCGGGAATAACGACGATAACAGTCAGAGTGGTTAACCGTTTTTCTAAAGAAACAGATAAAAAGATCCAAATTGATGTAAAGACAGGGACTTGACATCAGGGCTCAATTAAGATAGTTTTATCTTACGACATGATAGATCCTGCCCAAACAGCTTTGTTTATCGTTATCATTATCCTAACGGTTCTGTTAGTGATATTAGGCGTTCAAGTTTTTTTCATTCTCCGCGAGCTTCGAAAGACCATTGGCAAAGTCAATAAAGTTTTGGATGATACTAGTTTAATTACCGAAAGCGTTTCCAAGCCAATAGCATCTTTATCAACTTTAACAATGGGGTTAAAAACTGGTGCCACTATTGCCCGAATTCTTAATGGCGGTAAGCATCATAAGGAGAAAAAGGATGAATGATAATAAATTTACCACAGGTTTATTGTTGGGATTGATTTTAGGCGGAGGCGCCGTTTTTTTATTGGGAACCAGGACCGGCAAAAACCTGTTGAAAATTGTTTCCGAACGGGGCATGGATGGATTGGTGGAGCTTTTGGAAGAATATAATTTTGATGATTTAGAAGAGGAAGAAATGGCAGATGAAGGTGAAATTCCGGCGGAAGAAGTTCAACCGGAGTCAAAAGAAGAAACATCGAGTCATCAATCCGAGAAAAAGGATTCGTCCCCAAAAAAGCACTTCTTCAAAAGAATCAGGAAATAATTTATTGGCCGTATTTGGCAATGTTGGCTTCGTGCCCCTGAAGAGTAGTGGCAAAATGTAAGTGCCCTTGTTTGTCGGCAAAGAAGTACAGATAATCGGTTTTGGCCGGATTCAAAGCAGCTTCAATTGCGGACAAGCCCGGATTACTAATCGGTCCTGGCGGAAGGCCGGGATTTTTCCTGGTATTGTACGGAGAGTCAATCTCTAGATCGGCAGCGGTTAAATCTTTTTTCCACCAGGTCTTGGTATCCGGCTGATAACCCAAAGCATACATGACGGTTGGATCGGAGCCCAAAGCCATTCCAATGTTTAGCCTGTTGATAAACACCGAAGCGACTAATGGCCGGTCCTGGGCAAACATTGCTTCTCTTTCGATAATAGAAGCAAGGATAATTGTTTGAGCATCAGTTAAGTTAGTTGTCTTCTCGTTTCTAACGCTATCGTATTTGGTTTGGAAATTATTTTTCATCAGCGTTATGACCGTATTCACATCGGCGTCCCGCGGGATTAAATAAGTATCGGGGAATAGGTATCCCTCGTTGGCGTCTAATGCGGCGCGCCAGGATTCATTATAACTGGGAAGTTTCTCTTTGAATAGGTCGGCAATTTCGTCTGCCCGGTATCCTTCCGGAATCGTTACCCAAATATCTAATGTTCCATGGGTCAGGTCACTGGCTACCTCACTCATCGTCATTGCCGGGTTTAGGCGGAAATCCCCCGCCTGGATTTGCTTATCCAAGCCGTTAATTCTGGCGTATAAGAAGAAAACAATCGGGTCGCGGATTAATCCGGCGGTTTTTAAATTATTGGCAATTTCCCTGACACCCTCACTTTTATCAATCACAAATATTTTGGGAGCTTTGTCGCTACTATTGGCTGCCAATAGCCCATTTTGCCACCAGAGGAAAATTCCGACTGCCAGAACTACTAAAATCGTAATTAAAGCAACTAACCTTTTCATGTGTATTTAACAATTGGGAAGTTCACTAGTGAGTCTTTCCCTTCCTTAAGATTATACACATTTTCGCTAAAAAGTGTATAGATGGTTTCATTTTTCAAAACCTTATCGCCGATTTTTTTGTTTAAGTAAATTCCGGCGCCTTTCTGTTTTGGGGCGCCTAAAATTTTAGCAATGGCGGTGATGTTTTTACAATTTAATTCCTTAACAACTCCGCTTTTATCGGCTTTTTCTTCAAAGGCATTTTTACCCAGGCGTAATTTATCACTTTTAACATTTGGATTTCCTCCCTGTGCTTCAACAATTTGTTTAAATTTTTCCAGAGCTCTGCCTGACTGTAAAATATCCAAAGCCCAGCCGTAAGTATTGCCGTAAATTTCTTTTATTGATTTGCGCAGCTCTTGAGGACTATCTTCAAGACATAGCTCCAGAAGGTTACTGGCTAAATTAATCGCTCTGACTTCCAAATCCAAAGGCCTATCTTTAGTTTGCTCTAACACTTTTAATGATTCCCTAATCTCCAGAACCGGTCCAATGCCGCGTCCTGCCGGCTCTTCGGTGTGGTGAATTAGCACTTTGAGCCTAATTTTAAATTTCTTGGCCAAAAAGTTAAATTTTGCTTGGATTCGTTGAGCATCTTTTAAGCTGTGTGCCTTAACAGTTCTGCCATAAGGGAGATCAATCACAACATGGTTACTGCCGAAAGCAATTTTTTTGGCCATAATTGACACCAGAATTTTATCGAAGCTTTCAAACACTAACGGTTTTTCAACTTGGATAATAAGGTCGTCGGCCGGGGCAATTTTAAAACTGCCTCCCCAAACAATGCAACCGTTAGTCTTGTTAACAACGTCGTAAATCTGTTTTTCGGTTAGCTCCACCGGAGCTAAAACTTCCATGTCATCGGCAGTTCCGTCGGGAGTGGTAATTGCGCGAGAAGAACTTTTAGGAATTTTAAAACCTGCGGCGGCCACAATAGCAACAACTATGGGTGTCGTTCTGGTTCCCGGGACTCCGCCGATAGAATGCTTGTCGGCAATAATTCCTTTAAATTGTAATTTGTGTCCGGTTTCAACCATGGCTTTGGTTAAGTAGTAAAGTTCTTGATTACTAAAGCCTTCGGAGTACCCGGAAGCGGCAAAATAAGTAGTTAAAATCTCTCCGAGTCTTTGCCGAGAGATTTGGTCCATGATGGCATAGATTTCTTTGTAAGTTAAATTTTTGCCTAAAATCTTTTTACGGATAGCATTAACTGCTTGTTCTTTCTCGTCTATCATACTTGCCGGGAGACAGTTCTAATAAAAGATTTAATTATTGTTTCCAAGAAGAAAAGGGTGTCATTAATCACCCTTCTGATAGTTGGCCAAATTTGGATTAAGATGCGTAATAAGAAAGGTTTTTCGTTCATATTTTTTCCACTTTCGTTTTAACCACCAATCTTTTCCAAGTTGTGCCGGGCGGTGTGCAAGTGACCAGAGTTAAATAACTATCGTCAAAGCTTTGTTCCAAAATAGAAGTGTTCTCCGGGTCAACGACGGTAATATTTTGCACTTGATATTTGTAAGTAGATTTACCGACATTAACGATAATTTCATCGCCGGGGGATAACTCATACAGATAAGTAAAAACGGTTTTGTAACTTTTGGCATCGTAGAGTTGAGGTAGGGTGGAATGTCCAAAAACTACCGCATTACCTTTCTCGCCGGGAATAGCGGTCCCACCATAATTTACCAAATGACTGGCTAAATCATTATCAACCGTTGATACGACAGCATTGACTATGTTTAATTTAGGGATTGATAAGGAGTAAGTTGTTACTTGCTGTTTTGTATTCGATTGCCTTTTAAAATTAGGAAACCAATTATCAGCATTATTATAGTCAACGCCGCTAAGCGTGTTTGAGGCTTCGGCCAAAAGAGTTTGAAAAGTTGAGCTATTTACAATAGTGCTTTGCGGGATCGGGGAGCTAATATTTTGACTGGCAAATACCGGCGCAAAATAGATTTGCCAAGAAATTAACGGTAGAAAAACGTAAGCCGTGATTACTAGTCCTATCGCAAAAATTCCTAACCCGATTAAGCGGGTGAATTTCTTCTTTCTATTTCCTTGGGCTTTTTTGTAATAAACTTTTGGCATTATTTGGCAGTGATTTGGATTGTGATATTTTTAGGATTACCCGGCAGGTTGGTGGATAAGAAAGGAAGGCTTGGTTTTAGCTCAATGCCGACGTTTTCAACTTGAGAAAGACTGGAGAGTATGCTTCTGGCTTTGGTTAGCGAAGTCCCGGCAATTTGTTTGGCTATTTGGTTATTATCGAATTTGGGCAAAAGATTAGCACTAATTGCTAAATCTGCGGAGACGTCCCCGTTGTCGGCAACCGTAATATTTTTGGCGTTAACCGAAAGATTGTTTTTGCTAAGTTGAGTATTGCCACTGCTAAAAAGCGAATTGGCAACGGATAACATATCCGAAGCGTTGTAAGTTAAGCTTTGAAAATCGACCGTACCTTTTAGCGTTACACTGCTGGCCTGGTCCCCGGCATTTTTATCGAAGCTTTTATTGCTAATTGTTTCGCTGGTAAAACCGGACAATAAGACATTATCTCCCGTAACTTTGCTTTGCAGGTCGTTTTTAGCCTTGCTTTCAAGCTGTTTAGGCAATCCGTCTAAAAGTTTTTGAATGTCGTCTTTAGAGACAACCGTGACGGTTTTTTTGGCTCCGCCGGAAAACGCATTATCGTTTTTGGCGGCCACATCCCCAAGTGAATAATCGCCGACGCTGAATTTAGTTCCGGACGGTAAATTATAGTTTTGGCCGATATCGGAAGCCGTTATATTCACCGTGGCAGTCCCGGGGGTTTGATTAGAAGCATCTCCGGACGCCGAAGCCACTGAGGTGTCGCTGTCCAGAGTAAAACTTAAATTATCTGGAGAAGTAATAGTTGTTCCGGAGGGCAAATCGATTGGGTTACTGGTGGCGTTAAAAATGGTTACGGAACCCTTAGCGGCAGTGCCGATATCTTTTGTGCCACTGGAATTAACAGACATACTGCCGTCTTCGGAAACGGAAACCGGTTGCGAAGCAATAACACTGCTGGCAATATCCGTGGCTTTATTTGAAGAAAAAGTAACCGAGGTAGTTTTCTGGTCGGATTTAGGATTAACCAAAAGCGTTACGGTTGCTTGGGCGTTGAAAATTAAGAAGAATGCTCCCAGCAAAAGTAGAATCACAATTGCGGCAGGAATAATTAGCACGGCATTTCGTTTTGATTTTCCGGCCGGATTGAATTTTTTGAAGAAGTTTATTATTGATACTCTAGCTTTAGCAGCTGTTAGGAGAGCAGTTCGTACCAATCCTGTTTTTGTTTCTTCTTCGATTTTTTCTTCTTCGGGAATTTCATTGAATTCCTCTTTAATTACTTCGTCCGGCACTTTTTTCATTACCGGTTCGGGCTCCGGTTTTGCGCTTTTAGCGATATCGACTCCTTCGGCAAAGCCGAAATAAGCCAGTGAGTCGTCGGGGCTAATATAATCAGGTTTGTTGGTTGCGTTGACTGTTGCTCCTTCACTAGTTCCTACCGATTCGCCCGTTGCTTTTTCCCTTTCCTTGGCTTCCGACGCTGCAACCTTAGCGTTTATTTCCTCAAATTCTTTCGGTGTTTGGACCGGTTCGAAATTTGAAAATTCCTCAGGAGAGATCTTTTTTGGTTGTTCATCGAAATCCACATTTTGCGAATCATAGATTAGTTGGGCGCCCATTTGAGTAGCGGCGCCTAAAAGCATGGCCTTAATTGATGCATCTTTGGGTAGGGTGGTAATTTGCGGCAGGTGCAGAAACGGTAAGCTTTTGCTCCATGGATGCCCGATAAACTCTTGGGTTATTTCTTCGTCATCAGCTCCGTAGATAACCACCCGGGATGGCATTGCTTCAGTAGCCTGAAAATGTTTTAGAAGCGTGTCAACCGTAAATGGAGCAGATTCGTGGATTTCCGAAGATTTGGTCTCGATAATTTTACCGCTTTTAACCAAGGAAACGGTAATAAATTTTGTTCCCATATCCACCAAAACTGCGGTAACTGGTGCGCCTTCCTCCTGCTGTAAGAGATTAATAACGCTTTCGCTGGAAACCAAAAAACCAATCGGCTCAAGCGCCAATTCGTCGCTAGCTTTTTTTAGTTTTTCCAAATACTCCTTTTTAATTTTATTGTCTTCAATCCAATTTTCTTTTAATCCGAAGATGGTTTTGTGGCTTTCGACATTATCCGGTAGGACATTTTCCGCCTGGCTAATCGATTTATCCAAAACCTCCAGAAATTGTTCGGTCGTAGCGTCTTCAATCGTATTGTCAAAATCTTCTTCCCCATGTCCCAGGTATTTGATGACATTGCCCGATTTGGCAAATAAGATTGAGGTGGCTCGTTCATTCCTTAGCACCAGAGCCATATAGTATTCCGGTTTAACCTTACTGTCTAAAAAAGGCAACTTCATAATTAGCCGACAACGGCATAGATTCGGCGCTGTCCGTGGCCGATATTCTCCTGCTTTATTATTTTAAACTTTTTAATTTCACCTGTAAAATTTACATGAGGTCCTCCGCAGAATTCTTTGGAGTAGTCGCCGACAAAATAAACCTTAACATTGTCAGCGTATTTTTCGTCAAACAAGCCGATTGCCCCCAGTTGTTTGGCTTTGGCAAGCGGTAGAATTTCGAAATGTACGGGTAAATTCTCTTTAATTTTTTCGTTGACGGTGGCCTCAATTTGAGTAATTTCGTTATCCTCTAGCTTCCGATCGAAGTTGAAATCAAATCTTACCCGTTCACTTGTTATGTTCGAACCTGTTTGATGGAGTTGTTCTCCAAACATGTCTCGTAAGGCTTTATGTAAAAGGTGAGTAGCGGTATGTCCCATGATAGTTTTTTCGGCATGGTCGGCTAAACCGCCTTTGAATTTTTGTTCGGCGCCGGCTCTGGATAATTTTTGGTGTTCTTCCATCTTTTTGGCAAATTCCTGCTCGTTAAAAACATAACCTAATCCTCTGATTTGAGTTGGAGAAAGACCATGTGTTGTATACATTCTAAAGGCATCATCGGCAGAAATTTCTTTAGTATTTTTCGTTCCTCCTGTAGTTTTTAGTAGCTTTTCCGCTTCACTAATTGTTCTTTGGTAGTTTTGTAGTTCTTCTAAAATGACATTTTTTATTTCCTCATATTTTTCTTTTAAATCTTCGTCAGTCGTTGAGTATTGTTCAACAATTTTTTCTATTACTGTTGTAATATTCTCGCCGTCCAAGATGCGGAAATTATCGAGTGCACGCCTAATTAGTCTTCGTAAAATATACCCTTGCTCGGTCTTCGCTGGTTTGATGCTGGCAGCAGCAATAAACGTCGATGCTACTAGATGGTCGGCGATAATCTGCATTTCCTTTTTGTTTTGGTCATAAGTCTTACCACTTTCGTCCTCAATAGTTTTTATTATCGAGGCAAAAAGGGAAGTCTGGAAAACGTCGGACTTATTTTCAACCGCCGCCAATAATCTCTCGACGCCCCCGCCATAATCAACATTTTTTTGCGGTAGTTCTTCGAAACTTTGCTCCGTTTTTCGATATTGCATAAAAACAGAATTCGCAATTTCCATAAACTTACCGCATTTGCAGTCAATCGGATTGTCCTTGCATTCGGGTTGATGTTCGACTTCGTCAAAACGATAATAAACTTCGGTGTCAGGTCCGCCGATTTCGCCGACTGGCATATTTTTAGGAAGACCACTACGTGACCACCAATCTGTATCGTCAAAAGTTATTTTTTCTTTCGGATTAAATCCGTCTTTTTTCAGGATTTCCGCCCAAATTCCATATGCTTCTTCGTCTTTTTGAATATTTCCGTAGCCGTTAAAAACAGTAATAAACAGTTTCTCCTTGGGGAGTCCGAACTCTTTTATCAAAAGCTCCCATAGCCAGGGAATTTCTTCGTTTTTAAAATAATCTCCAAGAGACCAATTGCCAAGCATTCGGAAAAATGTCTCGTGACGGTTGTCTCCGACTTCCTCGATATCAACCGCCCGGAAACAATTCTGAACATCAACCAATCTTTTTCCGGCAGGATGTTGTTCGCCCATTAGATAGGAGACTAAAGGTTGCATCCCCGCGGATGTGAAAAGCGTAGTTGGGTCGTTTTCCGGAATCAGCGGAGAATTAGCAATGCGTTTGTGCCCGCGTTTTTCAAAAAAACTAATGTAGATATCAATAATTTCTCTAGCTGTCATTACTACTCATTATATCAGTCTAAAGCGAATTTAAACAAACAAAAAATAGAGGCCCCGCATGTTTGCCCAAGCAAGGCCTCCGCGCAAAATTATAAACTTTCATTTCAGAAAGTCAATCCTCGAAAAGTTTCTAGAACATTTACCCCTTGACACAAACTCAAGATGTATGATATAAAAACAATCACTCTATAGGAATCAATGGAAAAGGTGAAAAACCTTTCCCATTTTTTTGGCATCTGCCATCTTTCTATAAGACGGATTTATAAATTAGTTTTGGGGAATTTATCTAATGGCAAAAAAAAGCAACAACGACAATACGAATCAACCAAGAACTAACTGGGGAAAAGACTTTTCTTTACTTCCGAATTTAGATCTTCTTGCTATTCAAAAGCAATCTTATAAGTGGTTTTTGGAGCAAGGTATTAAGGAAGTCCTCCAAGAAATTTCCCCGATTGATGACTTCACCGAAAAGAACTGGACCCTCGAACTAAAAGACTACAGAATCGGAAAAACAACCAACACACCGGAGATTGCACTCTCCAAAGGTGTGACTTTTGATGCTCCTTTATACGTTAATGCGACCTTAACCAATAAAAAAACCGGAGCTACCTATGACCAGGAAGTTTTCTTGGGTGACATTCCGCAAATGACCGAGCGCGCAACTTTTGTTATCAACGGGATCGAAAGAGCGGTTGTTAATCAATTGGTTAGAAGTCCAGGAGTTTTCTTTACCGCCACTCAGGATAATGTTACCGGAAAAACTCTTTATAACGCCGAAATTAGACCCGTGCACGGCAGCTGGCTGGAATTCATCACTACCCGTCACGAAACCGTGATGGTCAAAATTGACCGGCGCCGAAAGTTTTTGGTCACCACCTTTCTTCGAGCTTTAGGCATTTCTTCAAACGATGACATTAAAAACAGATTTAGAGACGTTGAGACCGACGGTAAAACCCAATTTATCGAAAATACCTTGCTTAAAGATGAAACTACCGATGCGCAAGAAGCTCTAATTGAAATTTTCCGCAAAATGCACCCCGGTGAGCCGGTTGTTTTGGATAAAGTCCGGGAAAATTTCCTCGGGATGTTTTTTAATAATAGAAGATATGATTTGGGAGCGGTCGGACGATACAAAATCAATAAGAAATTAGACGGCACCGCCGGATTCCACGCGCCAAATTTAGACACCAAGATTTTAACCGTTGAAGATATTATCGGTACCATTTCCTTTCTCATTAAATTGGCCCAAGGCACAGAAGGCATCGACGACATCGATTCCTTAGCTAACCGCAGAGTCAGATGTGTCGGCGAATTAGTTGCCACGACCGCTTTCCGCATCGGCGCGTTAAGGCTCGAGAGAAGCGTTAAAGAAAGAATGAGTTTAATCCAGCCCGACGTGCCGGTTTCCATCGGTGGACTAATTAACGCCCGGCCGATTATGGCGGCCATTAACGAATTCTTCCGCACTTCACAGCTATCAACTATTTTGGACCAGACTAATCCGTTGTCCGAAATCGATAATTTAAACCGCTTAACGGTGATGGGAACCGGCGGAATCAGTAGGGAACGCGCGGCCTTTTCCATCCGCGATATCAACAGCTCGCAGTATTCCCGGATTTGTCCGATCCGAAGCCCTGAAGGCCCAAACATCGGCTTGGTCACGTATTTGGCTTTATACGCTAAAGTCAACGAATTTGGCTTTTTGGAAGCGCCCTACCGCAAAGTCGTGCATGAAAAACGCGGCAAGGACATTAAATCCATCGCCACCAACGAAATAGTTTATCTTTCGGCCGACGACGAAAGAAAACATTACATCACCGACGCCCAAGTAGTGACAGCGGATAATAAAATTATTGACGAAAGAGTTCCGGTCAGGTTTAACGGCGAATTTATGGAGTCGGCCAAAGAAGCAGTCGAATATGTTGATTTGGTGCCGCGCCAAGTAGTTGGCAGCGCCGCCTCTTTAATTCCGTTTGTCAGTCATGATGAGGCCAACCGTGCTTTGATGGGCACGCATATGCAGTGTCAGGCAGTGCCTTTAATTTCTCCACAAAGCCCGGTGGTGGGAACCGGTATGGAAGGGTTAATTTCGCAGATGATGGGCCGGGTTATTTACGTACCTTATGACGCCCAAGTAACGTATGCCGATGCACAAAAAATTATCATCAAGGGCAAGGGTCAAAAAGAAGAAACTTTTAAAGTCTTTTCTTTCCAGAGAACTTCCCAAGCCACCGCCTACACGCAAAGAACCATGGTTAAAACCGGACAGAAAGTTAAAAAAGGCGACCTTTTAATCGACGGACCGGCTTCACAAAACGGGGAACTGGCTTTAGGCCAAAATCTGTTAATCGCTTACACTTCTTTGGACGGCTTGGGTTATGAAGACGGTATTGTTATTTCGGACAGAATGGTTAAAGAAGATTTGCTGTCTTCAATTCACATTGAAAGATACGAATCGGCAGTGGTGGAAACCAAATTGGGGCCGGAAGAAACCACCCGCGATATCCCCAATGTTTCGGAAGAGGATTTGGCCAATTTGGACGAAGAGGGAATTGTGGTTATCGGTTCGGAAGTTTCGCCGGGCGATATTTTGGTCGGAAAAATCGCGCCCAAAGGCGAAACCGAGCTTTCCGCCGAAGAAAGATTGTTACGCGCTATTTTTGGCGAGCAAGCCAGGGAGGTCCGGGATACTTCGCTTCGTATGCCGCACGGCGAAAGAGGCACGGTTATCGATGTGCAGATTCTGGACCGAAAAAAAGGCGACGAACTGGAGCCGGGCACGATGCGCAAGATTTTGGTGGAAGTGGCACAACTTCGCCACGTGGTTATCGGCGACAAACTGGCCGGACGACACGGCAACAAAGGCGTTATCTCCAAAATTCTGCCGGAAGTGGATATGCCGCATTTGGCGGACGGCACGCCGGTTGATATCATTATTTCTCCGATTTCCGTTTTGGCTCGTATGAATTTGGGCCAGCTGTTGGAAGCGCATCTGGGCTGGGCGGAAATCAATTTGGGCGAAAAAATTTCGGCGCCGGTTTTTGAAGAAATCAACGAAGATAAAATTATTTCCGAACTCAAAAAAGCCGGGCTGCCGGTGGAGGGTAAAACCATTCTTTACGACGGACGAACCGGCGAGCCCTACGAAAATCCGGCGGCGGTCGGAATTGAATACATGATGAAATTAATCCACATGGTTGAGGATAAGACGCATGCCCGCTCGACCGGACCATACTCATTAGTTACCCAACAGCCTTTGGGCGGAAAAGCGCAAATGGGCGGACAGCGTTTGGGAGAAATGGAAGTCTGGGCACTGGAAGCGCACCGGGCCAGATACACTTTGCAGGAAATGCTGACGACCAAATCTGACGATGTAGTCGGAAGGGCCAAAGCTTTTGAAGCCATCGTCAAAGGAATGGATATTCCCACGCCAAAAGTGCCGGAGTCATTTAAAGTTTTAATTAAAGAACTTAACGCTTTGGGTTTAAATGTAGTGCCGGTCGGGGCGACAGTGGTTAAAGCGCCCGTCGACGCACCTGTAGAGTCAATTGAAGTGGAAAAAGAACAAGAGGCAGTGGCGGGCGAAGCCAAAGAGCTGGAAAAAGAGTTAGGCGGGACAGACGTGGTTGAAGAAGGCAGCGTTTCCGCCGGCACGCCGCTTCAAGAAGCAGGGACTCAAGCAGAAACGGAGGCAGGAACAAATGAATAACGATAAGAAAAATAAAGATATTACCATTTTGGATTTTAAATCGCTAAAGCTTTTGTTAGCCGCCAAAGAGGATATTCTGAATTGGTCTTACGGTGAAATTACCAAGCCGGAAACCATCAATTACCGCACTTTAAAGCCGGAAAAAGACGGGCTGTTTGACGAAAGAATTTTTGGACCGACCAAAGACTGGGAATGTTACTGCGGAAAATACAAAAGAATTAGAAATAGAGGCATTATTTGCGATAAGTGCGGCGTTGAAGTGACACTCTCAAGAGTCAGACGCGAAAGAATGGGACACATTACACTCGCTTCTCCGGTGGCGCATGTTTGGTTCTTTAAAGGTTCGTCTTCGCCGTTGTCGCTGATTTTGGATATGTCGCAAAAAAGTTTGGAAGGCGTCATTTATTACGCTTCATATTTAGTAACCGAGTTGGACGAAGAAAAGAAAAAGAAAGGCTTGGAAGAGTTGGGTAAAACTATTGAACAAAGAAAAGCGGCGCAACAAAAAGAAATCGAGACCGAAGAAAAAACGATTGAAAAGGAATTGCAGGATAAATTAAAAGACGCTTCCAAAATCAAAGTTAAGGGCGAGCAAAAACAATTAATGAGCCAGGAGTTTGAGTTGCAAAGAAGACAAAGAATCGCCCGTTTGGAAGAAAGAGCTGCAGGTGAAGCGAAGAAACTCGATGAAATTCAGGACGCTTTGACCAAACTGATCAGAAGTCTTAAAGTCGGCAGCGTTTTATCGGAAGACGAATATTTCAAACTTTTGGAATACGATATTCCGGTTTTTTTCACCATTAAAACCGGCGCCGAAGGTTTAATGGAGTTAGTGAATAAGATTGATTTGGCGGCCCTGATTGTAACACTGCGCGAGGAAACAGCCAAATCCAAAGGGCAAAGATATTTCAAATTAATCAAAAGATTAAGACTGTTGGAATCGATGCGCAAAGCCGGAGTTAGTCCGATTTCCATGGTGCTTTCGGTCTTACCGGTGATTCCTCCGGACCTTCGACCGATGGTGCAGTTGGCCGGCGGAAGATTTGCCACTTCGGATTTAAACGATTTATATAGAAGGGTAATTAACAGAAATAATCGATTAAAGCACTTAATTTCCTTGGGTGCGCCGGAAATAATTTTGCGAAACGAAAAAAGAATGCTGCAGGAGTCGGTCGATTCCTTAATTGACGCGTCACAACGCTCCAGCCAGGTTGTCGCGTCGCCGCTTCGCTCACTTTCCGATATGTTAAGAGGAAAACAGGGAAGATTCAGACAAAATTTATTGGGTAAAAGAGTTGATTATTCCGGCCGCAGTGTTATCGTTGTCGGACCGGAACTGACTCTTTCGCAATGCGGATTGCCAAAAGAAATGGCTTTGGAAATGTTTAAGCCGTTTGTTTTAAGGGAAGTAATTGTTCGGGGATATGCTCCAAATATCAAATCCGCCAAGCGGTTTATCGAAAAAAGAAGCCCGGAAGTGTTCGACATTTTGGAAGAAATCACCCGCAACCATCCGGTGCTTTTAAACCGTGCGCCAACGCTGCATAAGCTCGGCATTCAAGCTTTTTATCCAGTTCTAATTGAAGGTAGCGCAATCTCTTTGCATCCTTGCGTTTGTGCCGGTTACAACGCGGATTTTGACGGCGACCAGATGGCGGTGCATATTCCGTTGTCCGCCAAAGCGCAGGAAGAAGCGATAACTCTGATGATGCCAAGACAAAATTTGTTAAAGCCGGCCGACGGCAGCCCGATTACTTTGCCCAATAAAGAAATGGCAGTCGGGGTTTTCTATTTAACGACCATCGACGAGTCTTCCCGCAAGGAAGAATTACCGACTTTTGGGCAGCTCAATGAAGCCCATCTTTCTTTTTCTTTAGGCAAAATTAAATTAAGAGAACCAATTAATGTCCGAATCGACAAAGAATTAACCGAAACGACCGTCGGGAGATTAATGTTCAACGAACGCTTGCCAAAAGAATTCGGTTTTATTAACGAGCCGATTAAAGCCTCGGGAATTAAAAGATTAATTACCAGCGCCATCAAAAAATACAGTTCGGAAGAAGTCGAACTGATGATTGATAGCATTAAAGCGCTTGGATTTTACGGTTCGACCGTTTCGGGAATTTCGGTTTCGGTTTTTGACAACAAAATGGTACCGGAGAAAAATAGTTTAATCGCCGAAGCGGAAGGAAAAGTCGCCAGCGTGCAAGCAAATTATCAGGAAGGACTGATTACCGGAGAAGAAAGAAAACGACTTTCGAATGACATTTGGTTGGCTACCACCGATAAGATTGCCGATTTAACTTGGAATAATCTCCAGCCCGATAATATGATTAAAGTGATTATTGATTCCGAAGGAGCCAGAGCCGGAAAAGAACAGTTAAAACAGCTTTCGGCCATGAGAGGTCTTATTTTAGACCCGTTGGGCAAGATTGTTGAGCTGCCGATTAAATCAAATTTTAGAGAAGGACTGTCAATTTTTGAATACGTCGCATCAGCTAGGGGTTCCAGAAAAGGTTTAACCGATTCGGCTCTAAAAACCGCCAATGCCGGATATTTGACTCGAAGATTGGTGGACGTTTCTCATGATGTAATTACCAGAGCCGAAGATTGCGGCACCAACGAAGGTATCTTGATGTCTGTCGGCGAACAGGGGAGAACTGCCGCTTTTGCCGACCGGATTTTAGGCAGATTTGTGACTGAAAAAGTCGTTTCCAAGAAAAACAAAAAGGAAATTGTTAAAGCCGGCGAGGAAATTAACGAAGAAAAAGCTAAGCAAATTGTGGATAACGAAATAACGGAAGTAACCGTTAGAAGCCCCATTACCTGCAAATTGGAATACGGAATTTGCGCCAAATGCTATGGTTGGGATTTTTCCACCAAGCGAACGGTCAATTTGGGAGTGCCGGTTGGAGTCATCGCCGCCCAATCAATCGGAGAGCCGGGCACTCAGTTAACCATGCGGGTTAGACATTTCGGCGGAGTCGTTATGTCAGACGTGACACAAGGCTTACCAAGAGTAGAAGAGCTATTCGAAATGCGCACGCCGAAGAATTTGTCGCCGGTTTCGGAGCTGACCGGAAAAGTTGCGGTTGAAACCGGTGAAGACGGCTACGTGGTTACCGTTAAAAGTTCCAAAACCAAACCAGCCGACGAAAAAGAATATTTTGTCCCGATGGCGTCAACCTTAAACGTGGCCGACGGCGACGAGATTTTGGCCGGAACTCAGTTGGCGCAGGGCTATCTTGATCCAAAAGAAGTTTTAAAAATTAAAGGTCTGGTTGACGGACAACGTTATGTGATCGGCGAAGCGCAAAAAGTTTACGAGTCACAGGGAATCGGTATTAATGACAAGCATTTCGAAGTAATTCTTAGAAAGATGTCCGACAAAGTGATCATTGAAACCGTCGGCGATACGGCTTTAATTCCGGGTGACTTTATTACCAAAACCAGATTCGAACAAATTAACGCTGAAGTTTTGTCTCAGGGTGGAGAACCGGCTACAGCCAGACAAACTATCTTGGGCATTACCAAATCATCTTTGTTCTCCGATTCCTGGCTTTCGGCTTCGTCCTTCCAGGAAACAACCAAAGTTTTAACCGACGCCGCCCTTGAGGGAGCGGAAGATAATTTGGTTGGACTGAAAGAAAATGTTATTATTGGAAGACTGATTCCGGTCGAGGGAAATATTCCCGAAACAGTTTAAGCATATGCCAACACTTTCACAACTTTCCAAACAAGGTAGACACAAAAAAATTAAAAAAGTCCGCTCAACCGGCTTAAGAAGAATTTATAATGCCAAAGAGCGAAGATATAAAGAATTAAATTCTCCGCAAAAGCGTGGTGTGGTTACTCTGGTTAAAACAATGACGCCAAAGAAACCAAATTCGGCTCTTCGAAAAGTCGCCAGAGTCAAGCTTTCCAACCGCAGCGAAGTCACCGCATATATTCAAGGTGTCGGACACTCTTTGGCGGAACACGGAATTGTTCTGGTCAGAGGCGGAAGAGTCAAGGATTTACCGGGCGTAAAATACCACATCATCAGAGGCAAGTTTGATTTACAGGGAGTCGAAGGCAGAAAAACTTCCAGAAGTAAATACGGAGCCAAGAAATCGGGCGGTCCAATTAGAGTTGCGGGAGCGGCTCCCGCGTCAAACGCGGCTTCGCAGGCAGCTCCACAACCGGCGGCGGAGGCGCCAACAACCTAATATGAGACATAAAAAAGCAGAAAAAAGATTAGTTGAAGACGATAAGATTTATCAAAACAAACTCGTGACCAAATTCATTAACCGCATGATGAAAGACGGTAAAAAGTCAGTGGCGGAAAAAACTTTTTATCAAAGCTTTGAGCTTTTGAAAAAAGACGGCGACCCGTTAGTGCTTTTTGACACAGCGCTTAATAATGTCGGTCCAAAAATTGAAGTCAAAGCCAAAAGAGTCGGGGGAGCAAATTATCAAGTTCCGCAGGAAGTCAGAGGCGAAAGAAGATTGAGTTTGGCGATTAGGTGGATTTTGGAGGCGGCCAGAAGCCGCTCAAGCAAAGATTATCATACTTTCGCGCAAAAATTGGCAGCGGAAATTCTGGACGCAACTAAAAACGAAGGCGCAGCGATTAAGAAGAGAGATTCGGTTATCCGTATGGCAGAAGCCAACCGAGCCTTCGGCCACTTCCGATTCTAAACTCTATTTTATTTCAGCAAGATTTATCGTATTCTAATACTATGGCACAAGAGATAACAGACAGATTAAAGACATTAGACAAAGTTAGAAACATTGGCATTATTGCCCATATTGACGCGGGCAAAACTACTACCACCGAGCGCATCCTTTTTTACACAGGAAAAACCTACAAAATCGGCGACATTGACGAGGGAACAACCCAAATGGATTGGATGGAGCAGGAAAAAGAAAGGGGAATTACGATTGTCTCCGCCGCCACTACCGCTTTCTGGAAAGATTACCGTATCAACATAATCGACACTCCGGGTCACGTTGATTTTACCGCCGAGGTCGAGCGTTCGCTTAGAGTTTTGGACGGCGGAATAACCGTTCTCGACGCCGAAGAAGGCGTGCAATCGCAGTCGGAAACCGTCTGGCGACAGGCCGACAAATATAAAGTGCCAAGGCTTTGCTTTATCAATAAAATGGATAAGCTCGGCGCGGACTTTTTAGCTACCGTTAAGTCGATTGAAGACCGACTCGGCGCAAACACTTTAATTATGGTTCTGCCGATTGGCTCGGAGCAAACCTTTAAAGGCATCGTGCATCTTTTGGAAATGAAAGCCTACGTTTGGGGCTCCGACGAGTTAGGTGCCGAATTTGATGTTACTGACGAAATCCCGGCCGAAATGGCAGAACAAGTCAAGAAATATAGACATAAATTGATAGAAAAAATTGCCGAAACAGATGATGCTCTGACGGATAAATATCTACACGGTCATGAAATCAGCAACGAAGAATTAAAAGCGGCTTTAAGACGGGCGGTTATTGCCTACAAATTAGTGCCGATTTTTGCCGGTTCCTCACTTCGTAATAAAGGCGTTCAGCCGCTTTTGGATGCGGTTATTGATTATCTGCCATCGCCTTTGGATGTTGGACAGACAATTGGCGTTAATCCAAAAACCGGCGCAGAAGAAAAAAGAACGCCTGACGCGACAGCGCCATTGGCCGGTTTGGCTTTTAAAATCCAAATTGACCCGCACGTTGGAAAATTAACTTATTTCCGGGTTTATTCGGGAACTATCGTTGCCGGTTCGTATATCCATAACAGCTCAAAAAATATCACTGAAAGAGTCGGCCGTATTCTTTTGATGCACGCCAACCATCGGGAAGAAATCAAAGAAGCTTATGCCGGAGAAATTGTCGCACTGGTTGGCTTAAAAGATACCGGAACCGGTGACACGCTTTGCGACGAAAAAGCACCAATCATTTTGGAGCAAATTACTTTCCCCGAACCGGTTATTTCTTTAGCCATTGAACCAAAAACCAAAATCGATCAAGAAAAATTAGGTTTAGCACTCAAAAGATTATCCGAAGAAGACCCCACTTTTTCCATCAAAGTTAATCATGAAACCAACCAAACCATTATTTCCGGAATGGGCGAGCTACAGCTGGAAATTATGGTTGACCGGATGAAGCGGGAATTTGGCGTTTTGGCCAATGTTGGCGCGCCGCAAGTTGCTTATAAAGAAACCATCAAACAGGAAGCCGAGGGCGAGGGGAAATACATCCGACAGTCCGGAGGACGCGGACAATACGGGCACTGCTGGTTAAGAGTTAAACCAAAGCCAAGAGGCGAAGGCTTCGAGTTCGTCGATGCGATTAAAGGCGGAGCAATTCCGGCGGAATTTGTAAAGGCGATTGAAAAAGGGGTTAAGGAAACTCTAGAAAACGGAATTTTACTCGGCTATCCGGTGGTCGACATGGAAGTGACGGTTTATGACGGAAGTTTCCATGAAGTCGATTCTTCTGAAGTGGCATTTAAAATCGCCGCCTCCAAAGCTTTACAAGCTGCTTCCAAAAAAGCCGACATTACACTTTTGGAACCGATTATGAAAGTGGAAGTTACCACCCCAAGCGAATTTATGGGAGATGTTATCGGCGATTTGTCCGCCAAAAGAGCGCAGATTATGGGAACCGAAGAAAGAGGTAAGGCAACAATTATTTTAGCCATGGTTCCGCTGGCAGAACTTTCCGGCTATTCAACCACAATCCGCTCGATGTCGCAAGGCCGGGCCTCTTATTATATGGAACCTTCTCATTACGAAGAAGTGCCACAAAATATTATCCAACAAATGTTGGCCAAATCCACCTTCACCGGCAGAGTTGAGTAGAAACTATCTTTAGCTTTTTACTAATCTAAGTGGAGGAAGCGACGGATGAGTGTCGCTTGCTTCTTCAATACTATTTGCTATAGCAAGGAGAGCGGCGTCAGCGACGTAACTAATATAATCTTTGTCCACAGCCGGTCCTCTTGATACCGTAATCTCACCGGCCCGCGTATAAGCTAATAATTCACCTTGCGAACTTAAATAATAATCGAGTGTACACTCGTCAGGAAGTCCTACTGAGGTGACAAAAAGAAGCTGTTCCTGTACGGTTTGTGTAACGCCTTCAGCTGAAGAAACGGTAAGTTCTAATGTCGGGAGAATATTCTTCAACCCATTACTGCCATTGATATAAGCAATGCCTTTTTTAAGAAGTTGTTTATTTTCCTCTGCATGTCTTGCCAAAGTCTCAGGCAATCCTTTTTCTCGCAAATCTCTAAGTTCAACTAATGCAACAACCACAAGATCTCCAGCATCTTTATCGACTCTTGGAGCTAATACAACGTCTCTTCCTTCTTGCATAAGTAATCAGAGCTTACATCCCAAACTTAAAATTGTCAACGCTTCCCAAGTCCACCTTCACCGGCAGAGTTGAGTAATTTGTTATACTTTTATTAATGGAATCTCCAAGCGAAGCAAGTTTTTATAAACCAAGAGTATCCGAAGTCTACGATAAAGCTTTAAAAGAACATCCCAGCTTTAAAACTTTTTCTCAAGATGAAATTAGAAGGTTAATCAGAACTTCAGTTGATGAAATAGCCGAGCTGGAGGCAGTGGGAGAAAAAGATAAAGCTCGTTTTGAAGTTTCAACAGAGATTTTGCAAAACATCGGAGCGATTTGGGTTTTATCCGGTCCCGGCACTTTCGATAGCCCAACCAAAGAAGATTCTTATAATCATTTGTCTTGGGCAAGATGGATGGATCGGGAAAGACTTAATCATGCGGCAATACTAGCTAGAAAAGTAGCAGAAGTTAAGAGTGGCGAAGGCCCGGCGGTTGGGTTTTTGGATACCATACAGCAAAGGATCGGCATAACCAAACGAATGATCGAACAATACGGTCCACAGATAGTTTATAACGGAACCAAGTTAGAAGATGACACAGTTGCCAGCGTTTTGGGTAGAAGAGGAGTAATTATTCCTAGAGACAAAGTCGATATTAGACGAGGTGATATTAAAATTACGCTTGATCAAATTCGCGATTTTGAATTACCAGAAGGCTTTTCTCCAAATCAAGAATTGGCAATTATCTCCCACGCTCCGCAGCTACTACGTGTTACGCATATGCTAAACGCTGCTATGGATGATTTAAAACCGCCTTTCCCGCCGGGGACAAAAATCAGATTATTTCCTGTTCCAACACAAAGGTTTGGACAAAAAGAATATGCAACTATGGAAGTTATGGGGCTTTTAAAATATCACTATTTAGATAGAGTTGCTACGATTGATCCTTATCCCTATCAAGTCTCTTAAAATTTTCCTCGGAAGAGAGTTGAGTAATCTTTATTTGAAATCTTTTCAAAAAACTTCTATACTTGCGGCATGAATAAAAGCGAAATCGGAATAACTCAAAAGACAAATGCCATAGCGAGACATTGCGATTTAGTTATGAATCCAGATTTGCCCGCCGAAGACCATCCGAGAGAATTAGAAGCCTTAAGGATTCTTGCCAGAGACACGAGGAACATAAGTTTATTAAGTGCTCTTGCTAGACTGAACTTTCCCGGCCAAAGAAAAAATAGAGAAACGCAAAACCCAACCTAAAATTTAAGTGCTATAATTTATTTATGCAGCTTATAAAACGGGCATTTATCTACGGATTTCTACTTTGGCTAATTCCATTCGTTGTTTTTGTTATCATCTTTCCGCTTAAAAAAACCGATCCAGCCTTTTTCCAATCAATACTGGGGGTTGTTTCAATCGCTTTGGCTGTAATACTTACGGTTCATTATTTTCAAAAAGTAAAAGGAAATTTAAAAGAGGGGATTTTCCTGGGACTAATTTTTGCAGTTATCAGTTGGTTTTTTGATTTCTTCTTTTTCATTTGGGGACCAATCAAAATGCCACTTGTTGCTTATATTAAAGAAATCGGCATCGGCTATCTAATCTATATAATTATTCCAGTTGGCTTCGGATATCTTCTCGGCCGAAATAAACCTCTTAGTGTATAATTTAATAATGACGATTCATTTTGTTTGCAAAGGCAATACTTTCAGAAGCCGTTTGGCCGAAGCATATTTAAACTCCAAACAAATCCCAAACCTCAAAGTGATTTCCAGCGGAACCGAAGCGGATGTGAATAAATGCGGGCCGATAACTTGGTATGCGCAAAGATTGATTCAGCAAGATAAGCTGGTCCCTTTTGAAAAACCGACCTGGAAGCAGACTACAAAAATTTTACTCGAAGAAGGGGATTTGACCGTTTTTATGCATCGGAATATCTATGATTTTTGCGTTGAGCATTTCGGCTTTAATTCCAAAAACTTTCAAATTTGGGAAATTGCCGATACGGATGCGCATTTCGAAACGGTCCAAGAAGAAGCCCAAAAAGTGACAATTACGGAAAAGATTTACGCGGAAATTAAGAAAAAGGTAGACGAGCTAGTTAGGAATCTTTAGCAATTACGTCAGGATTAAAATCTCCGACTTGATAATTCATGACAGACAATACTTGTTCTAAATCTCCGTCGGCAATTGTCTCAAGGATTGAGCGTTCAGGACAAGAAGGATTGCGAGGGTCTTTTATTAATCCAGGCACCCGTTTGGTCAGTCTTGCTCTAGCTTCTCGCCAGTTTCCATTTGATTCATGCCATGCTGCTGCGGCCACTGCGTAGAGACCATTGACTACATCTAATTGCTCTTGAGATAAAACATAATCGGTTGTAAGTAGCTGATATAATCCTCCTTCATCTTGTATCTGCAAAAGACGGCAAGCAGTAGAAGGCTTGAATGTTTCACCGGCCAAGTCCATAAAGGCAGCCAGTCTTGTTGAGGGAAGAGAAGCAATATCACTTCTCCTGTCAACTTCAAAAGCAACTGCCAAGTTAACAAGTTCCCGGTCTTCTAGTGATAATCCTATTGGTAATCCGCTGGCGGGCGTTTCTGGTTTTGTCATAGGCTTTATATATTATAGGATGCGGGGCGAAAAGTCAAGTTAGGTTGTCTTTTTTACTTGGTGAGATTATAATCGCCCCGTTATGGTAACAAAAGTAGAGCTTATTGGTAGCTTCCAAAAGCCAGAAAAATTAGGAAAGGTTCTTCCAGGGAAACAAACTTCGCCTTTTCCAAATTACAGTCCCCAAGGAAAGGAAGAATTTATAGTTTTTGGATGCAAAGAAGACAATTCTGGAACGTTCATCCTTTGGCTGACGCCTGATACGGAATCGGAGCTATCCGATGTTTTGCCGGAAGCGTTGGAAATGGGCGTATTCAATATTAAAGAAAGACGGTTTTTACAACTGGGCCAATCGCATATCTTAGAGTTAAAAGAAACAAAAGATGGGCCAACAACGCTTGTGCGTTTAACCCACGAGTAGCTGCTTTTGAAGAAAGTCAAGTGGTGTTATAATCCAACTAATGAAACTTATCAGTTTTTTTGAAATTGTCGGGGAATTAAAAACTTTAAAAAGAACGGGTTGGGTAAAAAATAATGTTCCAAACCCCGAAAGCGTTGCAGACCATTCTTTTCGAACCGCAGTAATGGCGATGGTTTTGGCTCCCAAAATTGGTGCTAATGTTGAAAAGTCCATCAAAATAGCTTTGATTCATGACATCGGAGAAGCAAAAGTTGGAGATCTCATCAAGTTTGAAGGAAAATCTTTTTTGCCCGATGCCAACGAAAAAATTCAAAAAGAAAAACTCGCAGTTCAGGAGATTATGGAAATGATTGACGGCAAAGAATATCTGGAGTTATTCAATGAGTATGTAGAAAATAAAACCAAAGAAGCGCAATTTGTAAAACAGGTGGATAAATTGGAAAGAGCACTCCAAGCTTACGAATATGAAAAGAAAACCAGTATCAAACTTCAGGATTTTTTTGAGTCGACAGATGTTTTAGTAAAAGAGCCAATCTTGAGAGAGATATTAGATGAAATAGAAAAATTAAGAAAATAAAATATGGAGGATTGTATTTTTTGTAAAATTGTCACAGGTGAAGCACCAAGTCATAAAGTTTGGGAAGACGAAAAATATTTAGCATTTTTGTCAATTTTCCCCAATACTCAAGGCGTTACGGTTGTTATTCCCAAAAAACATTATTCAAGTTATGCTTTTGATTTGCCCGACGACATTCTTTCGGAATTCATAAAATCGGTTAAAGTTGTTGCTAAGCTTTTAGACGCAAAATTGGAAGATGTCGGAAGAACCGGCATGGTGCTTGAGGGTTTTGGAGTTGATCATGTCCATGCAAAGCTTTTTCCGATGCATGGAACTGCTAGTCTAAAAGAGTGGGAACCAATCGAATCTAAAATCGATACTTATTTTGAAAAATATCCCGGACATATTTCTTCCCACGATTCCAAAAGAGCAGATGATAAAGTTTTGGCAGATCTCGCGAAAAAGATAAGGGAATGAAATACTATTTAGACCTTAATGACAGACCATTTAAAGCGATAAAAACTAGGACTAAAAAGATTGAAGGAAGAACTCCAACTTCTTGGGATAAAACACCTTACGATAAACTTAAAAATGGAAATGTAATCCATTTTGTTAATAATGTTACCAGTGAAGAGATGAACGTAGAAATACTTTTTGTCCATCATTATCCCGATACAAAAACTATGCTTGAGACGGAAGGCGTTAAAAATGTTTTGTCAGGAGAACCTAAAACCGTCGAAGCAGGAATTGAAAGTTATAATTCGCTTACTGGATATAAAGAAGGAATAAAGAAAAACGGTATATACGCAATTGGGATTAAATTAATTTAAAAATGAAAACAACTCAAAATTGCACGATTTATTTAGTCAGACATGGAAGAACCGATTGGAATGATAAAAAACTTGTCCAAGGGCACATCGATATTCCGCTGAATTCAGCAGGAAAAACTGCCGCTCAAGAACTTGCTCAAAAGCTTAGAAAAATCAAATTCGACAAGGTTTACTCATCGGATTTATTGCGGGCAAAACAAACAGCGGAAATAATAGCTTTAGAGCACGAACTAGAAGTGGAAACCACAAAAGCCTTAAGGGAACGCACTTTTGGTAATCTTGAAGGAAAATCCCACGATGTGTTCAAAAAGCTAGATCCGATATTAGATAGCTTGGATGATAAGGCAAGATATTCTTACAAATTTAATTCCAATATGGGAATGGAAAGCGACGAGGAAGTAATGAGTCGTTTTTTAACATTTTTAAGAGAAATTGCAGTTGCAAATCCCGGCAAAACAATTTTAGTCGCTACCCATGCTGGACCGATGTGGATGTTTTTGGTTAAGCTTGGTTTTTATAGTTATAAAGGGTGGATTTCGATAAATAACTTAGCTTATATCAAACTCGAATCGGATGGCGTAGATTTTTTCGTCAAAGAAACTTCGGGGATAGAAAAGAAAATTAGAGAGTAGCTTTAGCCTCGTAAGTGCTATAATCTCCTCATGGATATTAAAGCTAAAACTGCCGCTAAAGATTTTATTCCCGATCCGCTTAAGGATCAATTTTTTCTAATAGACAAGGTGGTAATTGCTGATTTGGTAAACTTTGCCGAAGTGGATAAGGATGATGTGGTTTTAGAGATAGGAGCCGGATTCGGGAATTTGACAAGGGAAATTGCAAAACGCGCCAAAAAAGTAATTGCGTTTGAAATAGACAAAAATTTCAAACCATATCTAAAATCTCTGCCAAAAAATGTTGAGTTGCATTTTGAAGATGCCTGGGATTATGTTAGGTTACATGGAAAGTTTAAGAAAAAGAAAGTATTCAATAAAGTTGTTTCTAACTTGCCTTACTCGTTCTGCGAGAAATTCTTACACAATTTAACTTTTCTTGAGTATGATAAGGTTATTTTATTAGTGCCTTTAAAATTTGTTAATAAAATAAAGAGAAATGGTATTTTTAGCTCATTCTTCGAAGGCGATTTGAAGGAAGTAGTGGATAAAGATAAATTTTATCCTGTACCAAGAACTAATTCTGCCATTATAGACCTGTTAAAATTAAAAGACCCATTAGAAGAAAAAAATTTAGCCCTTTTTTTAAGACAATACATCTATCAACACGAAAAGCAAAAGGTAAAAAATTCAATCAGAGAAGGTCTTATTGTTTTTGCCAAGCAAGCATATAATAAAGGCTTAGCTAAAAATGAAGCCCGGAAGCTTATTGCTGGGGCGGAATTAGAAAAAAACTTATTGGATGAAGCGCCAAACTCGAACGAAATTTATGCTAAAATTAGTTATAAGTTTGCACAAAGACTAATATGAAAATTGTTTATCAGGGCAAAACTAAAACAGGAAAAGAAGTTGTCATCCGCTATCCCGAAAAAGACGATGTAACAGAGATGATGCGCTATATTAATGATCTTTCCAAAGAAAAAACTTTTATCAGATTCCAAGGAGAGCAAACTTCATTTGAAGAAGAAAGTAAATACTTAAAAGGGATTCTCGCAAACATAAAAAACAAAAAAGCAGTTCAATTCCTGGTCTTTTTAGGAAATGAATTAATTGCTAATTCCGATATTCATATGCTGGACAAAACCGAAAAGCACGTTGGAATTTTTGGAATTGCAGTTGCAAGAGATTACAGGAATGAAGGGATAGGGAAATTGTTAATGGATTTGCTTTTCGAAGAAGCAAAAAAAGAAATCCCGGATTTAAGAATTGTAACCTTAGGGGTTTATGCAACAAATTCAATAGCACAAAACCTATACAAGAAGATGGGTTTTGTCGAGTATGGGAAACTGCCAAACGGAATTATAAGAAATAATAATTTCGAAGATGCAATTTTGATGTATAAAAATATCAAATGAGTAATGATTTCGTTAAACAACAATATAATAAGTTAGCCGAAAACTACTTGGTAGGTCGGGATGCATATAAAAACGATAAATATCTAGAAAATTTAAATACGCTATTAGTCCCTAACTCAAGGATTTTGGATATTGGTTGTGGCGCTGGGATCCCAATTGATAAATATTTTCTAGACCGCGGGCACAAAGTAATTGGCTTAGATATCTCCGAAAAACAAATCGAGCTAGCAACGAAAAATCTTCCTAATGGAGAATTTAAAGTCGAAGATATGTCAGAACTTAAAGAAAAAGAATACAGCGTCGATGCAGTCGTTTCTTTTTATGCTATTTTTCATACACCGCGTGAGACTCACGGAGAGATTCTTAAAAAAATCAGTTCATTCTTGCAGACAAATGGATTGCTACTGATTACAATGGGCTCAAGCGAATGGGAAGGCAAAGAAGATAATTTTTTTGGCGGAGAAATGTCATGGAGCCACTTTGGAAAAGAGAAAAATAGGGAGCTGGTCGAAAAGGCAGGATTAGAAATACTACTGGATGAGATTGATAAGTCAGGCGGAGAAAAGCATCAGGTGATTCTCGCGAAAAAAATATAAGCTGACAATATTTTAAGCCTTCTTTCAGAATTAGAGATTATCATTGACTTAATATGGCAAGAATTGCCGGGATGGAGTCTCTAATCAGACTCCATTTCTTCATTTTCCCTCTTGACGAATTTTAGAAAATACTGTATATTAATTCTTGACCTTGAACAGGTCACTTTTTTTTAAATTATGGCAGACGTATATCAAAGAACAAAGCCACACGTTAATATCGGAACCATCGGTCACGTTGACCATGGTAAGACTACTTTAACCGCAGCGATTGCAACTGTGCTTTCAAAGCATGGCGGCGGAAAAGCAATGAAGTATGAAGATATCGACAACGCCCCCGAAGAAAAAGCCAGAGGAGTCACCATTAACATAACCCACGTCGAATACGAAACAGCCAAAAGACATTATGCTCACATTGACGCGCCGGGACATGCCGATTACATTAAGAATATGATTACGGGAGCCGCCCAAATGGACGGTGCAATCCTCGTAGTTTCCGCTCCGGACGGCCCCATGCCACAAACCAGAGAACACATTTTACTAGCCAGACAAGTCCAAGTCCCCTCAATCGTCGTTTTTCTTAACAAATGCGATATGGTTCAGGACCCGGAACTTTTAGATTTAGTTGAAATGGAAGTCAGAGAGCTTCTAACCAAATATCAATATCCTGGCAATGATGTGCCAATCATCCGAGGCAGCGCCCTTAAAGCTTTGGAAGGCGACCCGGAAGAAGAAAAACACATTATGGAACTAATGGACGCGGTTGATAATTATATTCCAACCCCGGTTCGAGACACCGATAAACCTTTCTTAATGCCGATTGAAGACGTTTTTTCCATCAAAGGACGAGGCACAGTGGTTACCGGAAGAATTTCCAGAGGCAAAATTAAGATTAATGAGCCGGTCGAAATCGTCGGCATCAGACCAACCAAAGCTTCGGTTGTTACCGGAGTTGAAATGTTCAAGAAATCTTTAGATGAAGGCCAAGCAGGCGACAACGTTGGAGTTTTACTTAGGGGAATTGAAAAAAGCGATGTCGAAAGAGGACAAGTTTTGGCCAAACCGGGTTCAATTACACCCCACAAAGAGTTTGAAGCGGAAGTTTATATTCTGACCAAAGAAGAGGGCGGAAGACACACGCCGTTCTTTACCGGCTACCGACCACAATTTTACATTGGCACAACCGATGTTACCGGAGAAGCCAATCTTCCCACCGGCGTGGAAATGGTTATGCCTGGAGATAACGCCAAAATGACAGTCAAATTAATCGTTCCGGTTGCCATGGAAGAAGGACTTCGATTCGCAGTAAGAGAGGGTGGAAAAACCGTAGGAGCCGGGGTAATCAGCAAAATCATTGCTTAATTTCCTCCTCGCACTTTTTATTTACTAATATGCCAAAAGGAAGACTTAGAGTTCGCTTAAAAAGTTACGACGCGAGAGTCATTGACTCTACCTGTCAACAAATTTTAGACACGGCGATAAGAACCGGCGCTAAAGTCGTTGGCCCAATCCCACTTCCTTCCCAAAGATCGGTATATGCAGTAAATACTTCACCCTTCATTGATAAAAACGCCAGAGATCACTTCGAAATCAAAGTCCACAAAAGATTAATTGACATTGTTTCGCCAACCGAAAAAACCATTGATTCTTTAACCCATTTGGAACTCCCAGCCGGTGTCAACATTGAAATCCGCATGTAATCCCTCCCAAATCATCTGCTATAATTGCGCCATGCCAGAAAATGAACCAAGAAAAATTGCTTTAGTTGGCACGAGTGGTATTGGGAAAACTACTGTATTAGAATATTTTAAGCATAGATTTGCAGGAGATTCTACTGTAGTTTTTGTGGAAGAAGCGGCAAGAACATTTTTTATTGAACATCCAGAAATAATGCATCGGTTTTCCGAAGATTCTCAAGGATAAGTTCAAACACTAGCATTACGGAATGAAAAATTAGCTTACCTAGACAATCCAAAAGTCATTATTTGCGACAGAAGCGTTATTGATGCGGTAGCTTATGTTAGAGCTCAGGGAGATCATGAAGGATCAGAAAGGCTTTATGAAAAAATTGCCGGTTGGCTTCCAACCTATCACGCGTTTTTGTTACTAGATCCTGTGAATGTTCCATTTAAATCAGACGGCATTAGGCAGGAAGTTGAAGACGAGAGAGACAGATTCCACGAAGCATTTTTAGCTCTTTTTGCAGAGAAAGGAATTCCTTTTGAACTTATTAGTGGCACTTTTGAACAAAGAACCGCAAGGATTGAAACAATAATTAAGAGCTAGCTCAATTACATTTCAGCTCAAATTCTTCTGCTATAATTCTTTCATGACAGCTTCGTTTAGAGACAAAGTTTATGAACTCACCAGGCAAATTCCCAAAGGGAAAGTCGCAACTTACGGTCAGTTGGCAAAATTGGCCGGAAATCCAAAAGCTAGCCGCGCTGTTGGAGTGTTCATGAAAGCAAATCAAGATGCTCCGCACACGCCGTGCCACCGGGTAGTCGCTGCCGACGGAAGTCTAACCGGTTATTCAAGCATTGGTGGGATAACAAAGAAAAAAGAAATGTTAATCGCCGAAGGCGTTAAATTCAAAAACTCAAAAGTCGATTTAAGCCTCTCGTTATGGCACTAGCTTGCTCTTGCATTTAGGTTCAGACTCCGATATAATTACAAATGCAAAATGGTTATAAATCAGGAGGTGATTGTAACTACATAGGATAGCTTAAAACTACGTTTTTGTAAGTAAAGTGATCTATGTGGTCACTTTTTTTGTTGTTTAACCAGATAAAATATGCAATTATCGTCACTTATCGGAAGAAAAATTTATCAGAAGCAAGGCTTTCTGCAAGACGGAACCAGAGTGCCGTTGTCGGGAGTGCGTGTTTTTGGTAACGTTATCGCGCAAGTAAAATCCGCCGATAAAGAAGGTTATAATGCCGTCCAACTCGGAATTGAAACTAAGAAAAAGGCCAGAAAATCATTAGTCAATCACAGCAAAAAAGCAGGTCTAACAAATACACCTGCTTTTTTAAGGGAAATTCGAGTTGATGATATTACTGATGTTACGGCCGGAACAGAAATAAATCCGGCCGAGATTTTTGCCGCCGGCGACATTGTTGATGTCACCGGAATTTCCAAGGGTAAAGGCTTTGCCGGCGGAGTAAAACGATATCATTTTAAAGGTGGGCCAAGAACACATGGACAATCGGACAGAGAAAGAGCGCCGGGTTCAATCGGGCAGACGACAACTCCGGGAAGAGTTTATAAGGGTAAAAAAATGGCCGGAAGAATGGGCCAGGACACAGTGACGGTTAAAAATTTGGAAGTGGTGGAAGTAACCAATGATGGAATATTGCTAATCAGGGGCTTAATTCCGGGTTCCGTCAATACAATAGTCGTAATTAAAAAAATGGGAACAAACAAAAAATTCGTGCCGTTATACAAAGAAGCGGTTGAAGAGTCAGTTACTAAACCAGCCGTTGAAGAAGTCGTAACGGAAGCTCCAGTTGAAACTCAATCAGAAACTCAGGAAGCAGAAGCGAAAGAAGCCGCCGCCCCCGTCGCTTCGGAAGTGCCTGTGGGCGAGCCAATGAAGGGAGAACAAGATGCCAACAGTTAAAAAAACAGTCAAAGTGTCAAAAACAGTAGCTAAAAGAGCGCCGGTTGCGAAAAAAGCGGTCGCTAAAGTCGCGGCTGTAAAGGAAACGGGCTTAAAACAAAGTGTTTATGACGTTAAAGGAAAAGTAGCCGAAAGCATTAACTTGCCGACAGAAATTTTTGGCGTCAAAATTAACAAAACTCTAATGACCCAGGCAGTCCGAGTTTACTTAGCTAACCAAAGACGGGGTACTCTAAGCACGAAATCCAGGGGCGAAGTAAAAATTTCCACCCGCAAAATTTACAGACAAAAAGGAACGGGAAGAGCTAGACACGGAGCGGCGTCGGCACCAATTTTTGTCGGCGGAGGAATTGCTTTTGGACCAAAACCAAGAGATTTTTCGCTTAAATTAAATCAAAGTATGAAGCGAGTAGCGCTTTTTTCAGCCCTGACGTCGAAACTTAAAGACGGAGAAATAAAAATTATTACCGGTTTGGAAAAAATTGAGCCAAAGACTAAAAAAATGGTAGATGTCATTCAACATTTGGAACTCAATGGTAAAAATGCACAAGTATTACTCATTATGCCGTCAGGCAATGAGTTTACGAATATTGTCAAAGCAGGTAGAAATATCAAAGGCGTCACGGCTATGCCGGCAAACCTGATTAACACTTATGCAATTTTATCTAACAAAAGAGTTCTGTTTATGAAAGACGCTATCAATAGTCTAAAGGAGACGTTTTTAAAATAATATGGACGCATTAAATGTAATTTTAGGACCAATCATTAGCGAAAAATCAATGAATGATGCATCGCATGGAAAATACACTTTCAAAGTTTCAGTCAAGGCCGGAAAAAAGGATATCCAAAAAGCGGTGGAAGAAAAATATAAAGTTAACGCTGTCAGAATTGCAACGATTACGATTAAAGGCAGAAGCGTTAAAGCCGGAGCAAAAAGAACCGAAATTACCAGGAGTCCGTTTAAAAAAGCGATTGTGACGGTAAGGGCAGGGCAAAAGATTGCGATTTTTGATACGAGCGGAGTGGAAAACAAATAATATGAAAAACTTAAAATTTATTAAAAAGAAACAATCGGGAAGAGATGTCTCAGGACAAGTTTCCGTCCGGCATCAGGGGAATGAACAACGAAGATTTATCAGGGTGATTGATTTTAAAAGAGACAAAAGAAATATTGAAGCGAAGGTCGTTTCTTTAGAATATGATCCAAATAGAACTTCCGACATTGCTCTGTTACAATACAAAGACGGAGAAAAACGCTATATTTTAGCTCCGCTGGATTTAAAACTCGGTGATGTTATAATTGCCGGCGAGAATGCCGATATAAAAATTGGCAATGCTCTGCCTCTTTCGGCGATGCCAATTGGTACGGTAGTGCATAATGTCGAGTTGGTTCCAGGCAAAGGCGCGCAAATCGCCAGAGGCGCGGGGACAAGCGCAACGGTGGCCGCCAAAGAAGCAGATTATGTTCATCTAAGACTTCCTTCGGGCGAAGTGCGAAAAGTTTTAGCTAAAGGAATAGCCACGGTTGGTTCTTTAGGAAATGTCGAGTGGAAAAATAGGGTTTTTGGTAAAGCCGGAACAAAAATTCGTATGGGGATACGGCCAACAGTGCGGGGCGTGGCACAAAATCCAAGAAGCCATCCTCACGGAGGCGGAGAAGGAAGGTCGGGAATCGGAATGACTACACCAAAAACTTATGCGGGTGGACCGGCGGTTGGGAAAACCAGGAATAGGAAAAAGTATTCAAACAAAATGATTTTGCAAAGGAGAAAACCGGGAAAGCATAGCTAACCCGAAAGAATATGAGCAGAAGTGCAAAAAAGGGACCATATATTGACCAAAGAATCTTAAAAAAGGTTTTAAAACAAAAACAAACCGGTGAAAAAACGGCGATTAAAACTTGGTCAAGAGCTTGCCAAATCCCGCCGGAATTTGTCGGTCATACTTTTGCCATTCATAACGGAAAAGTCTTTATTAACGTTTTTATTTTGGAAACAATGGTTGGACACCGTTTGGGAGAATTTTCGCCAACCAGAACCTTTAGAACACACGGAAGAGTAGTCGCAAGAGAAATCAGTAAGACCTAAAATATGGAAATAATTGCAAAAGCAAAATCAGCCAGAGTGGCGCCAAGAAAAGTCAGATTAGTCGCGGATGCGATCCGAAAACTTTCGGTGGCAGACGCGCTAACGGCTTTGTCGGTTTTAAAAAACAGAGGCGGGGAGCCGTTGGAAAAAACTTTAAAAAGCGCACTTGCCAATGCTTTGGCTAACAAAAACATAAAACAGGAAGAGTTAAGGATAAAAATGATTGACGTCTTGGAAGCGCCGGCTTATAAACGATTTCATGCGTCAACCCGGGGCAGGGCGCATCCTTACAAAAGAAAAGGCAGTCATATCAGAATAGTCTTGGAAACAATTGAAGCGAAAGGAGAAACTAAATAATGGGACAAAAAGTTAATCCCAAAATCTTAAGACTCGGACCGGTTTTTAACTGGAGTAGCCGCTGGTTTGAGGGCAAAACATACAAAGATACGCTGTTAGAAGATTTCAAAATCCGGAAATCCTTACTGGAAAGATTGAGGCCGGCCGGAATTTCCGAGATTGAAATTGAAAGGTCAATTAATAATCTTAAAATTACCGCTTATGTTTCCAAACCCGGTATGGTTATCGGCAGAGGCGGTACGGGACTGGAAGAATTAAAAACTTATATTCAGAAAAATTTGGTGAAAAAGTCAAATGTTAAAAATCAATACAAATTAGACATCCGGGTTGAGCAAATTAAGGATCCAAATCTCGACGCGTATTTGGTCGGTAAAAATATCGCTGACCAATTAATGCGCAGGTTGCCTGCCAAAAGAATATTAAATTCAACCGCGGAAAAAGTGATGGGTAGCGGCGCCAAAGGCGTCCGCATTGTACTGTCGGGAAGAATCGGCGGAGCGGAAATCGGCAGACGGGAAAAATTGCAGCAGGGAACGGTGCCTTTGTCAACCATTCGGGCCAACATTGGTTACGCCAGCACGCCGGCGTTAACTAAAAAAGGTTATATCGGAGTAAAAGTGTGGATTAATAGACCGGAGGTAAGTTAAGATGTTAGTTCCAAGAAGAGCCAAATATAGAAAACAACAAAGAGGCACCATGAAGGGTAATGCTACCAGTGGCACAACGATTGCTTTTGGCGAATTTGGGTTGATGAGTGAAGGAACCGCTTGGGTGACCAGTCGGCAAATCGAAGCGGCCAGAAGAGCCATTACGCATTACACCCAAAGAGGTGGAAGAGTTTGGATTCGGATTTTTCCGGATAAGCCAATTACCCATAAACCGGCGGAAACCAGAATGGGTAGCGGGAAAGGCGACGTTTATGAATTCGTCGCGCCGGTTAGGCCGGGCAGAATTTTGTTTGAAATGGGTGGAGTAACAAGTGATATTGCCAAAGCTGCACTAAGGTTGGCAGCGCAAAAATTGGGTGTCAAAACGAGTATGGTCTCTAAGGAAAGTTAATTTATGAAAACTAAAGAAAAAAAAGAAATCTTTAGCAAAAGCGAAAAGGAACTAAGGAAAGCGCTCAAAGAAGCAAAAGAGGCGTTAGTGGATTTAATATTGGAGCTAAAACAAAATAAACTAAAAAACACCAGGTTGATTTTTTGGAAAAGAAAAGAAATCGCGTTAATAAAAACAGCTTTAAAAGAAAAGGAGCTTAGTCAATAATGAAAGTATTTAAAGGTAAAATAGTTTCTTTAAAGATGAATAAAACAGCGGTGGTGGAAATTGTCAGAAAAACTCCACACCCTTTGTATAAAAAACTGTTGCGAAGAAGTAAAAGATACAAGGCCGATACGGCCGGTTTGGAATTGGTTTTGGGTCAAACAGTAAAAATTGCCGAAACCAAACCGATGAGTAAAGGGAAATTCTTTAAAATATTGGAGGTTATAAAGTAAAATGATTCAACATCGAACAATGTTAAAAGCGGCGGATAATTCGGGAGCCAGAGTTTTGCAGGTTATCCATATTTTTGGCGGTTCAAAAAGAAAATTTGGGTTTATCGGCGATGTTCTAAACTGTGTCGTTAAACAAGCGGTTCCGACGGGACAAGTCAAAGAGAGCGAAATTGTTAAAGTGGTTTTGGTCAGAGCCAGAAAAGAGCATAAAAGAGCGGACGGTTCATATATCCGTTTTTCCGATAATGCCGGTGTCGTCATCGATAATGCTAAGGATAAAAATCCAAGAGGCACCAGAATTTTCGGACCAATTGCCAGAGAAATTAAGGATAAAGGTTTTGCAAAAATTGCCAGTATGGCGGTGGAGGTTGTTTAAGATGAAATTAAAAAAAGGCGATAACGTTAAAGTCGTTAAAGGAAAAGATAAAGGCAAGACCGGTAAAATTGACCAGGTTTTTCCCAAGATGGACAAAGTTTTGGTAAGCGGCGTCAATCTTTATAAAAGACATTTAAAGGCTAGGTCGCAAAACAAGCCGTCGGAAATTGTGACATTGACAAAACCGTTACCGGAAGAAAATGTCATCTTAATTTGTCCGAAATGTCATAAAGAAACCAGAGTCGGATACAGAATTGAAAAGAACGTCAAATCAAGAGTTTGCAAGAAATGCGAGGCGGAAATTTAATATGAATACGTTACAAGATAAATATAAAAGTGAAATTGCCAAGAAGTTGGAAACGGAGTTGGGAATTAAAAACGTTCACGCCACACCAATGCTTTCCAAAATTGTCATAAACATGGGAGTTAAAGATGCGGTGGCCGATAAAAAGAATTTGGAGAAAGCGGCAGAAGTATTGTCTTTGATTACCGGTCAAAAACCGAAAGTGACCAAAGCCAAGAAATCAATTTCCGCTTTTAAATTAAGAGAAGGAGAGGAAATCGGTTTAGTCGTAACACTTAGAGGAAAAAGGATGTATGATTTTTACCAAAAATTAGTTACAATTGTTTTTCCAAGGCTTCGAGACTTTCATGGTGTCAGAACCGAAAGTTTTGACGGACACGGAAATTACACTTTTGGGTTTGCCGAAAGCACGGTTTTCCCGGAAATTGATCCAAGCAAAATAGAGAAAGCGCAGGGGTTGGAAATTTCGATTACAACGACAGCCAAAAATAATGAACAAGGATTGGCTTTATTAAAAGCGCTAGGAATGCCTTTCCAAAAATAAATATGGCAAAAAAATCAAACGTTGTTAAATTTAATAAGAAACAAAAATTCTCGACCAGAGAGAAAAATATCTGCAGCATTTGCGGCCGGTCCAGCGCGTATATGCGCCGGTTTGGTGTTTGCCGGATTTGTTTTCGAGAACTGGCTTTGAAAGGAGAATTGCCGGGAGTGGTCAAGTCGTCCTGGTAGTTTAAATTCAGTATGAATTATTTAATCGCGGATTTTATTATCAGAATTAAAAATAGCGCTCTTTCCAAAAGAAAGGAAGTCGTTTTGCCTTTTTCAAACATCAACAAAGAGATTGGAAAAGTTTTGGTCAAGGAAGGATTTTTGGAGAGCATCAAAGAGGAAGGGAAAGAAGGTAAAAAAGAATTAAAAGCGGTGGTTAATTATGACGACCGGATGCCGGTTATGACCGACGTTGAAGTAATTTCCAAGCCGTCTTTAAGAGTTTATTATCCGGCCAAAAGAATTTTGGAAATTGGTAGAAGAGGCAGACGAAAAGTAGTTGTGTCAACTAGTCAAGGAGTAATGACAGCACTACAAGCCAGCAAGAAAGGATTGGGCGGAGAAATACTCTTCGCTATTTGGTAAAATAATATGTCAAAAATTGCTAGAAAACCGGTTGTTTTAAAAGCAGGAGTCAGCGTCGTTTTGGAAGGAAGTAAGGCGAAAGTTAGCGGTCCAAAAGGCGAATTGTCATTTGTCATACCCGCTGGTATCAAAATAGCAGTTGCCAACGGACAAATTATTGTCAGTCAGGAAAAGAAAAACGATGCCGAAACTAATGCCTTGTTCGGATTAACCCGTTCAATGCTTAACAATTTAGTGCAGGGAGTAACGGAGGGTTTTGAGAAAAAATTGGAATTATCCGGAGTCGGTTACAGAGCGCAGGCGGAGGGAAATACTCTAACTTTGGCTTTGGGTTTTTCCCATCCGGTAGTCGTTAAAGTGGAACAAGGAATAACTTTTGCCGTTAACGAAAACATTATCACCATTTCGGGAATTGACAAGGCTTTGGTCGGCGATACGGCCGCAAAAGTCAGAGCCATCAGGCCGCCGGAACCGTATAAAGGCAAAGGAATAAAATATGTCGGTGAACACGTCAGAAGAAAAGTCGGAAAAGCAGCCAAAGCTGTAGGAGCAGTCGTAAAATAACTATGAAAACTAGAGCTGACAGAAGAAAAACAAGAACCAGAGCTAAAGTTAAGGGAACTGCGGCAAGACCAAGATTGTCGATTTTTCGGTCGAACAAGCATGTCTATGCACAGTTGATTGATGACGTCAAAAAGCAAACTTTAACCGGAGCATCGGAAACGGAATTAAAATTAGCCCAAAATTCTAATAAAAGCGGTAGGGCTAAAGAAATAGGACTTTTGATTGCCAAAAAAGCCGCAGCCAAAAAAGTCACGGCGGTAGTTTTCGATAAAGGCGCATACAAATATCACGGCAGAGTTAAAGCAGTCGCCGAAGGCGCCAGAGAAGGAGGACTGAAGTTCTAATATGGACAACAAAAATTCAAGATATTCGGACAGACAGGGAAGTCAGGACGGATTTGAAGAACAAATAGTCCAGGTCAACCGGGTTACCAAGAAAACCAAAGGTGGAAACAAAATGGGCTTTTCGGTCTTAATGGTGGTTGGAAACAAAAACGGCAAAGTTGGAGTAGGACTTGGTAAAGCCGCCGATGTTTCTTCGTCAATTAGAAAAGGTGTGGTGCTGGCCAAAAAACATGTTATTGATGTCCCAATTGTTAACCAAACAATCCCGTTTGAATTCAGAATAAAACTCGGAGCCGCTAAAGTTTTGTTAAAACCGGCGCCAAAAGGGTCTGGAGTTATTGCCGGCGGAGCTGTGCGAAGCGTTGTGTCGCTGGCGGGAATTCAAAATATCTCTTCCAAAGTGTTGGGAACTAATAATAAAGCCAGCAATGTCTACGCTACCATGGAAGCCTTAAAAAGATTGGCAATAAGATATACAAGGGAAAATAAAAAGAGAGGAGCCCATCCTTCGCCAAAGGCTACGGAGGGTAAATAAAAAAATGCAGTTAAATAATTTAGAAACTATCAAAACGAAAGCAAAAAGAAGACTGGGGCAAGGACACGGCTCGGGACGAGTTAAGACTGCGGGACGAGGCACCAAAGGACAAAACGCCAGAAGCAAAAGAGCTCTGTCCTTTGAAGGTGGAGCTTTGCCTTTAATTAAAAGATTGCCGTTTAGAAGAGGTAAAGGCAGAAATAAACTTTTCAAAAACAAACCGGTGATTGTGAACATTAAAGCTTTAAATCTTTTAAAGGCCGGTTCAATAGTTGATTTAAAAGCCTTAATCAGTAATCATATAGTAGACGGTCAAGAAATAGAGCAATACGGAGTAAAAATCTTGGGAGACGGCGAAATAGCCAGCGCGTTCACCATTAAATTGCCAATCTCAAAGCAAGCCGAGAAAAAAATTGTCAAAGCTGGCGGTCACGTTGAACCTAGCGCAAAAGCAGAAAAAGCTGGTTCAGTAACAAAATAAATTAAATGGAGAGAATCTTAGCTATTTTTAGAAATAGTCTCAAGTCGCCTGATGTTCGAAAGAAGATTATCTTTACGGGTTGTATTTTTATAGTTGCCAGAATTTTCGCCCACATCCCCGTCCCCGGAGTTAACCTCGCTCAGCTGCAATCGCTTTTTTCCCAAAACCAATTCCTGGCTTTGCTGGATGTTTTTTCCGGAGGAACTTTAGCCAACTTTTCGGTGATGGCTTTAGGTTTAAACCCTTACATTAACGCGACCATTATTTTGCAGCTTTTGACCATGGTTTTCCCCAAACTTGAGGAGCTGCAAAAAGAGGGAGAAAGCGGCCGACAGAAAATCAACCAATACGCCAGAATGATTACTGTTCCTTTATCAATGCTGCAGGCGGTTGGCATGTATGCACTTTTGAGAAATCAGGGAATTATTGCCAATTTAAATTTCTTAAGTTTAATTTCGTTAGTCATTACGATGGCCGCCGGAA
Source organism: Candidatus Levyibacteriota bacterium (assembly GCA_049519175.1). Lineage (GTDB taxonomy): Bacteria > Patescibacteriota > Microgenomatia > Levybacterales > UBA12049 > DATKGX01. Next base: position 102,333 of record JBEKQZ010000001.1, read on the forward strand.
CAATGTTAATGGTTTGGCTCGGAGAGTTGATTACCGAAAGAGGTATCGGTAACGGCATTTCGCTTTTGATTTTTGCCGGCATAGTTTCCAGACTTCCCGTAGCTTTGGGGCAGACGGCAACGACTATTAACGCCCAAAACTTTTTCAACTTAATCGTTTTTGCGGTGATGGCAGTGGCGGTGGTAGCCTCAATTGTCATCGTCAACGAAGCCACCCGGCAAATTACGGTTTTTTACGCCAAACAGGTCCGCGGCAACAAAATGTACGGCGGACAGTCAACTCATTTGCCTTTAAGATTAAATCAGGCGGGAGTAATCCCAATTATTTTTGCCGTTTCGCTGGTTTTAATGCCCTCGCTAATTGCCAACTACCTTTCGGTTTCCAAAGTAGCTTTGTTGCATAATATTGGTGCGTCGGTGGCACTGTGGTTTAGTCCGACTGGATTTTTCTATAACGCTTTCTATTTTGTGTTAGTCGTCGGCTTCACTTACTTTTACACTGCGGTTGTTTTCAACCCCAAGAAAATTGCCGAAGAAATTCAAAAATACGGTGGTTTTATTCCGGGCATTCGTCCCGGCGCGTCAACCGCCAATTACTTAAATTATATTTTAACCCGTATCACTTTGGCCGGAGCTTTATTTTTGGGTCTAATCGCGATTTTTCCAACCATCGCCAGATTTTTTACCAACGTCCAGAACCTTTTAATAGGAGGGACTGGTATTTTGATTGTAGTTTCGGTAATATTAGAGACGATAAAGGCAATTGAAGCACAGTTGGTGATGCGTAATTACGAGGGATTCGCAAAATAGGTCGATAATATTTATTATGAAAATAATTTTGATTGGTATTCAAGGCTCCGGAAAATCAACGCAAGGGACAGCACTTTCCAAAGAGCTTGGTATTCCCTATCTTTCTACCGGACATATTTTCCGGGAGATTGCCAAAGAGAAAACTTCCTTAGGTAGGCAGATAAAATTGGTTATGAATGCCGGACTGTTAATCTCCGACAAAAAAACAGTCAAAATAGTTAGCGATTATCTTAATCGGCCGGAATATCAAAATGGATATATTATTGACGGTTTTCCGAGAACCATAAATCAGGTCGAAAACTTCAAAAACGGTATTGATAAGGTTTTTTATATCAAAATCAGCGATAAAGAAGCGCTGTGGAGAATTGCCGGGCGGGGAGAAGTACGGGAGGACGAAACTTTAATGGCCATCAGAAAAAGAATTGATTTATTCCACCGATTTACGGAACCGGTCGTTGAGCATTATCGGGAAAAGGGAATTTTGGTGGACATCGATGGTGAACAGCCAATCGAAACGATTACGGCAGAAATTTTAAAAGCTCTAGGAAAATAATAACTTCAATGATACTAATATTTTTAGGACCGCCATACTCCGGAAAAGGCACGCAAGCAACGATATTGGGGAAAGAGTTAAATCTGCCTGTTTTTTCAATGGGGGAGTTAATCCGCGAGGGAAATAGATTAGGAAATCCAAAAGCGGTGGAAGGCTATCAAAATTACACCATAAAAGGATTGCATGTGCCAAACGCTCTCAAATTCGAGCTTCTAAAAGAAAAACTTGACCAGAATAAAAACGGTTTTATTCTGGATAACTATCCGGCAATGCAGGAAGATTTGGATACTTTACGAAACTATCTAGCGGAAAATTCTTTGCAGGTGGACAAAGTTTTCTACATCAATATTTCGGTTGAAGAAATGAAAGCAAGAATTACCGAAAGAGGCCGAGAAGATGACAAGTTGGAGATTGTTTCAACTAGACGAGACGTCCAAGATAAAGACAGGCTGCCGGTTCTTCAATACTTTAGAGAAAAAGGATTACTGGTAGAAATTAACGGTGAGGGGGCAATTGCAGATATTCAAACAAAAATCAGAGAAGCCTTAAATGATCAAAATTAAAACCCCGCAAGAAATAAAAATAATGCAAAGAGGCGGGCAAATGCTCGCTGAAACTTTAAGGGATGTCTGTGCGAATGTCCGCCCCGGAATTTCCGAAATTGAGTTAGATGCGTTGGCTAACAAACTGATTCAGGAAAAAGGCGGGGAGCCGGGATTTAAAAAAGTCGAAGGTTATCACCACGCCACCTGCATTTCGACTAACGCAGTCGTTGTCCACGGCATTCCCTCGCCATATGTTTTAAAAGAAGGCGATATTATCGGCATTGATTGCGGCGTGTTTTACAAAGGTTTTCATACCGATATGTCGGAGACGGTTCGCGTTGGTAGTCAAAAACCGGACGCAATTGATAAGTTTCTCAAGGTGGGTAAGCAAGCCTTGGAAGCGGGCATTCGGCAGGCCAAGCTAGGAAATCACGTCGGAGACATTTCCAAGGCTATTCAGGACATCGTAGAGCTTAGGAACGGCTATTCAGTGGTCAGAAGCCTCGTCGGACACGGAGTTGGTAGGGAATTGCACGAAGATCCGGAAATTCCGGGTTATTTACAGGGTAAAATCGAAAGAACACCTTATCTTAAAGAAGGAATGGTCATCGCCATTGAAGTTATTTATAACATGGGTGGTCCCGATTTGGCTTTTGCCAATAATGACGGTTGGACTTTAAAAACAAAAGACAATAGTTTGGCTGGCCTTTTCGAAAGAACACTCGCCATTACCAAGAATGGTCCTCTGATTATAACGGAATAGGCTTTTTGGTTGCTCTTTGGGGGATTGTTTGCTATAATTGTGGAAAGAAATTCTAAATCCTTCAAGATTAAGGATTTAGGATTTATATTTTATGGTTCATCAAGGGTCAATGGAAATGGAAGGGGTGGTCAGGGAGTCGTTGCCCAACACTTTGTTTAGAGTTGATTTGGGAAACGGCAACATCGTGCTTTGCCATTTGGCAGGTAAAATGCGCATGAATTTTATCAAGATTTTACCGGGAGACAGAGTGCGAGTCGAAATGACCCCCTACGATAAGACCAAAGGACGAATAACGTTCAGATTAAAATAATATGAAAGTGCAAGCCAGTATCAGGCCAAGATGCGCAAAATGTAAAATCATCAAAAGACGGGGAGTCTTAAGGGTTGTCTGTGAGAATCCAAGGCACAAGCAAAGACAGGGCTAGGAACTAAGAACTAATTATATGAGAATTTCAGGTATTAATTTACCGGACGAAAAAAGAACCGATATCGGATTATCCTATCTGTTTGGTGTTGGTCGCAGAAATGTCGTCGGAATTTTAAAAAAAGCGGGAATCGATGGAGCCAAAAGATTAAAAACGCTGACCGATGAAGAGCAAAAAAGACTCCAAAAAGTACTGGAAGAATATAAAACCGAAGGCGATTTAAGAGTGGAAATTCAGGGTAACATCAAACGCTTAAAAGAAATCGGCTCTTATCGGGGAGTCAGACACAGTAAAAATCTTCCGGTCAGAGGTCAGCGCACCAAATCAAACGCCAGAACCAAAAGAGGTAAGCGGGTAACCATTGGTGCAATTAAGAAAGAAATGGCAGTCAAAATGGGAATAGCTACGGAGGAAAAAACATAATATGGCAGAAGAAGTTAAAAAAACCAAAGCAGTTAAAGTAAAAGCGAAAAAATCAACGCTTAAGGTGACCGAGAGCGGAAAAGTCTTTATTATGGCCACTTTCAACAACACTTTGGTGACCATTACCAATGAAAAAGGTGAAACGGTTTCCTGGAGTAGCGCCGGCGCGTCCGGTTTTAAGGGAGCGCGGAAATCAACTCCGTTTGCCGCCACGACCGCGATGGAAAACGCTGCCAAAAAAGCACTGACAAGAGGGATTAGAAGCGTTGAGGTTTACGTCAAAGGCCCGGGAGCCGGTAGAGATGCGGCACTGCGGGCAATCAAATCGGCCGGACTTTCCATCTCGCTAATCGCCGACATCACGCCAATCCCGCATAACGGCCCGCGGGCCGAGAAAAAGAGGAGAATCTAAACTATGGCAAGATATACCGGACCAAAACATCGACTGGCTAGAAAAGAAGGAGTTAATCTCTTAGATAAATCTTCACAAACACTGCTTCGCAGATTATCCGTTCCGCCGGGCATGCACGGCAAAAAACGCAAGAGAAGGTTGTCCGAATTCGGCTTACAGCTTCGGGAAAAACAAAAAGCCAAAACCACCTACGGTTTAATGGAAAAGCAATTCAAAAATTTAGTCCAAGCGGTGCAACTTAAAAAAGGCGATACCAAAGAATTAATCGTTTCGCTTTTGGAGACCAGGCTCGATAACGTCGTTTACCGCTTGGGTTTTGCCAAGACCAGATTTATGGCCAGGCAAATTGTTTCCCACGGCCACGTTTTAGTTAACGGCAAGAAATTAAATATTCCCTCTTACGCGGTTAAAGTTGACGATGTCATTTCGCTTTCGCCGAAAATGCAAGGCAATAAAATAGTTTTGGAAACTAACGAAGAAAAACCAGAAGTTTTACCGTTTCTTGACAAAAAAGGCCTTTCCGGAAAGCTTGTCAGGATGCCCAAAACGGAAGATTTGCAAGTTCCTTTCGATCTACAATTGATTATTGAATATTATTCAAGGTAATGGTAGAATAGTAAACTATGGTTGAGCCAACATTCAAAGTCAAAGAGGAAAAAGTCAGCGAAGAATACGGCGAGTTCGTCATCGAGCCGTTAGAGCCGGGTTACGGTCATACTTTGGGAAATGCCTTACGCAGAATTTTGCTCACCTCTATTCCGGGAGCAGCCATCACTTCCGTAAAAATTTCCGGAGCCAAACACAAATTTTCCACTGTTCCGGGACTGAAAGAAAACCTGGTTGATTTCCTGTTAAACGTTAAAGGTCTTAATTTAAGACTTTTGGATACCAGGAATGAAGCGACAGTCCGGCTTTCGGTCAAAGGCGAAAAAGAAATCACCGCCAAAGATTTAGAACTGCCGGAAGACGTTGAAGTGGTCAATAAAGACCATTATTTGGGATTTTTAAGCGACAAAAAAGGCAAATTGGAGGCTGAATTCACCGTCGAAAAAGGCATGGGTTATTCTTTATCGGAAGATAGACGCACTTCGGCATTGGGCATAATTCCTACCGATGCTATTTTCACTCCGATTAGAAGAGTTAACTACCTGGTCTCGGCGACTAGAGTCGGAAGACAAACCAATTTGGACAAACTGACATTACAAATCTGGACCAACGGAGTCGTCAAGCCAAGAGAAGCTTTAGATGAGTCGGCCAGAATTCTTTCCACCTATTTCCAGCAAGTTTACGAACCAAAAGCTTCACTGGCTGCGGAGGCAGTTGTTGCTCACGCCGGAGTTTCGGAAGGCGTTTTAAGAATGACCGTTGATGAATTAGATTTGCCGACCAGAATTTATAACAGTTTAAGAAACGGCGGAGTTGAAACCATCGGACAGCTTTTGGATACCCCGCGAAAAGAATTAATCGGTATGCGTAACATGGGCGGAAAATCAATCGGAGTAATTGAAGAAAAGTTAAAAGAAAAAGGCATTAGCCTACAAGTCTAAATCTCAAATCTTAGATCTCAAAGTAAGAAGCTAAAAATTTTTGGGATTTAAGATTTTTTTATTTGTATGAAAAAAAATGTATACGGCCGAAAATTAAGCAGGGACAAAAATGAACGGAAAGCGCTTTTTACAAGTTTAATGTCGGCGTTGGTAATGAAGGAAAGAATTATTACTACCGAAGCTAAAGCCAAAGCGATTCGGGCAGATGTGGAAAAATTGGTGACTAAAGCCAAACAGGGCAGTAACGCCGCCAAATTAGTTTTACAACAGAGCTTATCTAAAGACGCTTTTGAAAAAATGCTCAATAACATCGCGCCACGGTTCACTCAAAAACAAGGTGGATATGTGCGGCTCATCAAAGCGGGGAAAAGATTCGGTGATGACGCGCCGGTTGTCGTAATGGAGTGGACGGAAGTGGCGTCAGCCATTGTTCCGGTTCAAACAGCCAAGAAAGTCAAAGCCGTAAAACCGGTTAAAAAAGCGCCAGTCAAAAAGACAACAAAGAAAGTAGTAGTCAAAAAAGCTAAATAATATGTTAAAACTAACTAAAGCAACCAAAGTAAGCGAAATTAAAAGAGAGTGGCACTTAATCGACATTAAAGACGAAACTCTGGGAAGGGTGGCGTCCAGAATCGCCCAGCTTTTAATGGGTAAAAGCAAAGCTAATTTTGTCAGAAACCTGGACTGTGGAGATTACGTCGTGGTCATCAACGCCAAAGACGTTAAAACCACCGGTAACAAGGAAAAGCAGAAAGAATATTACCGGCATTCCGGTTATCCGGGCGGATTTAGACGAGAAACTTTAGAAAAATTAAGAATCAGAAAGCCGACCGAGGTTATCAGACACGCAGTCGCGGGAATGGTGCCACAAAACCGCTTAAAAGCGTCAATGCTAAAAAGGCTTTACGTTTTCCCGACAGAGACGCATACTTATAGAGATAAATTCAAAACTCAAAATGCAAATGTCAAAAGTGAAGAAGTAGCGAAATAATATGGCAGAAAAAACTTATCAATCATTCACCGGAAAAAGAAAAGAAGCAGTCGCCAGACTCAGGCTTTACGCGCATGGTTTGCCAACGGTGGCCGGGATGGAGATTAAAAAAGGTGACATTATCGTTAACGGCAAAAAAGCGGAAGTTTATTTTGGCGGAATTGTGGCAAAAGCCACTTACGAAGAACCGTTTAAAATCACCAACACTTTGGGAAAGTATACGCTGTCGGTTAAAATTGTCGGCGGCGGAACAAAGTCACAACTGGAAGCTTTTATTCACGCCGTTTCCAAAGCTCTGTCTTCTTTGGATGAAAAAAGCAAACACATTTTAAAGAAAAAAGGTTTCTTAACCAGGGATTCCAGAGTCAGAGAGCGCAGAAAAGTGGGAATGGGCGGAAAAGCCAGACGCAAGAGACAATCTCCAAAGCGCTAAACCTCTATGATAAATCGTGAAGTCGCACATCAAATCACAGTTCCGCTGCCAGGTGTTATCTACAGTTTTCATCCTGATGGCAGAGTTTTTGCCGACGGAAAGCGACATCTGTATTTTTCGCGAGAAGAAATTCCTCAATCAAAAGAAATAAGCCACAGAAATCATAAATAATCTCGCCACCTCCGTCTAATTTAGGTTTCCCCCTTAGCTAATTGTTAATAATTTAATTCTAAGGAGTATAGATTGGAAGATTATCTTCTCCAAAAAGCGACAAAAAAACTAACTAGAAGATAAATTAAAAGTAATTGCCATAAAACAATGCCAATAAGAGCGGTGCTTAGAGCTAAAGCAATCAGTTCACGGCTTAAGCCATATACAGTTATTAAAAGCGCAGCAATTCGGCCTAAAACAAAAAGCGTGAAAAGGCCGATGATCGGCGAAAAGATTACCGGTAATAAGACGGGGCGTCTCGTCACCTCACGAACCGTAGAAAAAGGATGGAAAGTAAGCCCGAGCAAAGTTTTCGTCCAAACATAAGCCACAAAAATTAGGAAAATGTTTTTCTTCATAATTTTCCAAAAACCTTTAAGATAAATTCGTCATAAGGTTTACCAAAAGCTAAATGAAAAACAAGAGTAAGAATAATGGCGAGGGGGACTAGAATTCTCCACGGATGGTTGCCAAGCCAAATGCTAACCGACGAAAAAACCCGAGGCATTGGCATGCTTTTAATAAGTTTTTCCTGCTCTTTTGCCCGTTCTTGCAGTTTCCGAATAAATTCACGCTCGTTCATATGCCAGTTTAAAGCTTTGGCGCGCCCGAAAAAGCAGAGATTCGGTGGCTTTGAAAGAAAGCTTAAACATTAGCGCAATTTCCTTAATCGGAATCCGGTCTTCATAGTGAAGCTGAAGCACTTTTTTGTATAAATCCGGAAGACTCTTAAAGGCGAATTCAATCTTGTCTCTAATTTTATTTTTTTCGAATTGGAATTCAGGCTGGTGCATTTCGCTTGCCACAATTTCAAGATAAGGAACTTGCGATAAAAGTAGCGCTTTAATCTTCCTTTTTCGGTAATAATCAACTGCTTTATGATGGGCTATTTTAAAAACCCATGCTTGCAGATTTTCACTTTTTTTAAGCATCGATATAGAATCGATGGCATCAAGAAAGACATCATTAAGCACTTCCTGAGCGTCTTCTTCTCGTGGTAAACGCTTAACAAGGTAGCCAAAGATCCGAGGAGAGTAGTTTTTGTAAAACTCAGTTACTGCTTGCGAATCGCCGGAAATGATACGTTCTACAAGTGGCTTCATGGCTAGAGTATAGCATTATCGAATGATTAGAGCAATTTTTGCGACTAATAGATATACCCTTTTTGGGGTGGTTATTATGTATTTGCACGAAATAAAATTTGATTCAACCAAGCATACCTACATCAAAGATATTACTCAAGTAATAAATGATGTAATTAAGAAAACAAAAACCAAGCAGGGTTTTGCGGTTGTGTCAAGCAGGAACACGACTTTGGGTATCATTGTCAATGAAATTGCAGAACCAAACCTAATTAGTGATGTTATTAACCACTCTTTAGAAAGTGTCAATGAGGATAAAAGGTCAACGCGAGTGACTAAGCATTATCAATACCCAACGGGTGATTATAAACACCGCTGTCAGGACAATCCGTTTTGCAACGAAGTAGACGAAGATTACAATGCCGCTTCACACATCCGCGCTTTATCCTTTTCCCATGCAAGCGTTACTGTGCCGATACGAGACGGAAAATTAGAATTAGGAAAATATCAGCAAGTGGCGCTGTTTGAATTTGACGGAAGAGACGGTAAAGGCAAAAACCCTATCCGAAAAAGAACTGTTCAAATCTGGATTTCCCCATCCGAAAATTTAGAAATTATTTAATCACAGACCAATCACGCCCGCCACCCCCGCCTGGTTATAAATATGTTTGGAGAGAGACGAAAAGAGAATATTAAATTTAATTAATTTATTAATTAGAAAATATCAATTAAAATCCTGAGTGGAATGATATATAATAGGTAGATAATTCGGGGTGTAGTTTACCGGTAGAATGCGCGCATGGGGTGCGTGTGGACTGAGTTCAATTCTCAGCACCCCGACAAGACAATATTGACCTATATTGATATCTTGAAATCGTTCGAATAAATTACTAAAATGGCTTTATGGCGAAAGCAGATTCGGATAAACATAAAACTGCAAACGGTCCCTCGGAAGGCACGCAGAAAATGGAAGCAGTCAAGTTGGCGATGGAGCAAATCGAAAAACAATATGGTCGCGGCAGCATTATGCGCTTTGGCGACACTGGCCAGAAATTTGATATTTCCGTTATCTCCACAGGCTGTCTTCCCCTCGATTTAGCACTCGGAGTAGGTGGAGTGCCAAGAGGGAGAGTCATCGAAATTTACGGTCCGGAGGCTTCGGGAAAAACCACCGTTTGCCTGTCAATTATTGCGCAAGCGCAAAAACATAACGGCATCGCCGCTTTTATTGACGCCGAACACGCGCTTGATCCGCTATGGGCGGAACGCATCGGCGTTAAATTAGATGAGCTGTTAATTTCCCAGCCGGATACCGGCGAACAGGCTTTGGAAATTGCCGAAAGTTTAATCCGTTCTGGTGGCATTGACGTTTTGGTCATCGATTCAGTCGCCGCGTTAGTGCCAAGGGCAGAAATCGAAGGCGAAATGGGAGATTCAATGATGGGCTTACAAGCTAGGCTAATGTCACAAGCGTTAAGAAAGCTAACGGCGGTAATCTCCAAATCAAAAACAGTCGTCATCTTCACCAATCAATTACGCCAAAAAATCGGAGTCATGTTTGGCAATCCCGAAACAACGACCGGGGGACTCGCGCTTAAATTTTATTCGTCGGTTAGGATGGATATCCGCAAAATCGAAAGCCTTAAGGAAGGCGACCGGGTAATTGGTTCAAGGCACAGAGTTAAAGTCGTCAAAAATAAAGTGTCTTCCCCATTTAGGATTGCCGAGTTTGATGTGATGGGCGACACCGGAATTTCTAGGGAAGGCGGCATTATGGATGTCGGAGTGGAAATGGGTATTGTGCAAAAGTCCGGAGCGTTTTTCCGCTACGGTGAATTAATGCTTGGGCAAGGCAAACAGGCGTCGATGATTTTCTTAAAAGAAAAACCGGAGGTGGCCAAAAAAATTGTCGATGATATTAATGCCAAAAGCAAAACCACCAGCGCTCCCGTTGAAGTAGGCATCGAGACCAAAGAATAGTTAATGGACGATTTTGCAAAATTCTACAAAGCCACGGTTCGTTTTTTGTCGTTTAGGCCCCGCAGTGAAAAAGAATTAAGAGATTATCTCACCAAGAAAAAGTGCGACGATTTAACTTCAAAACAGATTCTTGAATCACTCAAAAGAGATAAGTTTCTCAATGACGAAGAATTCATCCGCTGGTGGGTGGAACAGCGGACAATTTTAAAACCGAAAGCAATGAGAGTAATCAAGTTTGAATTAAAACAAAAAGGTATCAATAAAGAGTTGCTTGACAGTTTTTTCGAAGAGAATGAAGATTCAAATTCAGACTTCACGAATGCTTTAAAGTTGGCGGAGAAGAAATTAAGAACGATTCATGATCGGTCGGAAAGACGGAAAGTTCAAGAAAAGCTTGGCCGCTATTTAGCCAGCAAAGGTTTTGATTGGGATACTGTAAAAGCAGTCATTGACCAAATTTTGGCAAAATAGTATAATAGAAAAGACAAAAGGACATTATATGGAGAAATTTTTGTTCACACCATATTTAACCGCATAACTCACAGAGTTGAGCGTTCCCTTTTGTCCGCAAATTTATGGCAGATCAAGACTTAATACAACTCGAAAAGAAACTCTTAGAAAGAGAAGAAAAATTAGAGCAGGAAAGACAAAAGCTTGCGGAATTAAAAGATAAATATCAGGAAAAGCTGGAAAAAGTTTCCGCTTTAACCCCCGAACAGGCCAAAAAAGAAATGTTTGACCAAGTTGAGCTAAACGAAGCTAAAGCTGTGGCCAAAATCATCAAAGAGCGGGAAGACGAAGCCAAAGCCACCGCCGATAAAAAGGCGCAGGAAATTTTAATGGACAGCATGCGTTTTGGCGCGGTCAATTATATTGCCGAATACACAGTTTCAATTGTCAAAATCCCCGACGAAGATATTAAAGGCCGAATTATTGGTAAAGAAGGTAGAAATATCCGCGCTTTTGAACAGGCGACCGGTGTGGATGTTGATTTAGACGAAGAAGGAGTAATTCGACTTTCGTCTTTTGACCAGGTGCGAAGAGAAGTTGCCAGACGTGCTTTGGAAAAATTAATCAAAGACACCAGGGTGCAGCCCTTCCGGATTGAAGAATTGGTCGCGGAAACCAAAAAAGAAGTCGAAAAAATCATGTTTGAAGAGGGAGAAAAGTTAACTCACGAAGCCGGAGTTTTTAATCTCTCTAAAGAAATTATCGAAGTTTTGGGTCGATTTAAATTTAGAACTTCCTACGGACAAAACCTGATTATCCACACTTTGGAAGATGTAAAAATCGGCGTGCACATTGCCGAAGAAGTCGGAGCCAATGTTAACATCGTTCGGCTTGGTTGTCTGTTCCACGACATCGGAAAAGTGCTGGAAGGCGAAGGCAGCCACGTCACTTTAGGAGTAGAATTCTTAAAAAAGCACGGTATTCCTGATTTAATTGTTAATTGTGTTGCCGAACATCATGAAGACAAACCGTTCTCGTCAATGGAATCGGTAATTGTGCATATTGCCGACCAGATTTCGGGAGCCAGACCGGGAGCACGCTATGAAGACGTGGAAAATTATGGCAAGCGGTTGACGGAAATGGAAGAAATTGCCAAAAAATATGAAGGCGTCGAAGACGCATACGCTTTTGAAGCCGGCAGAGAATTAAGAGTGATTATCAATCCTGGCAAACTGGATGATGCACAAACGACAGTGGTTGCCAATAAAATCAGAGATGAAGTCAGTAAATCGCAGGCAGTGGCGGGAGAAATAAAAGTTACCGCCATTCGGGAATTCCGCGCCGTTGCTACCGAATTCGCTTCCTAAAATTCTTCAAAAAAGGACTTGACAACGCTTTGTTTAGCTTGTATTGTTAATGTATTCTAAAATTAAGGAGGTGAATTAAATTGACAAAAAAAGATCTCGTTGAACTCGTCGCCAAAAAAGGAAATCTCACACGCAAAGCTTCCAAAGAAGCCGTCGCTGCTCTTTTAAACGGCATTCGGGATTCACTCAAAAGAGGAGAAAAAGTGGTAATTACTGGGTTTGGTACGTTCTCGATTAGAAAAAGAGCTGCCAGACCAGGAAGAAATCCAAAGACCGGAGAAAAAATCACCATTTCGGCCAGAAAAGCACCAGGATTTACGCCAGGTAAAACATTAAAGAAATTAGTAAGATAAGTCTGTCCAAGTTTAAATTTGCTATAATGCAGGTATGACTTTAAGACTAAGATCGGTTTTTCTAATCGTTGTCGGACTAATGCTTGCGTGGTTTCTTTATGTGGAACGCGCGATTTTAACCCCGTTTGTTTTAGCCGCCATTTTTGCTTATATTTTTAATCCAGTTGTTAATTTCTTTTCCCGTCATTTAAAACTACCTAGAGCTCTTTCCGTTCTCATTATTTATTTAGCCATTGTCTTTATTGTCGCCATGGCAGGGCTAGCTTTTTCCGGCCGCATTATGGAAGAATCGATGGAGTTAAGACAGGAAGTAACCACGATTACAAAAACCGCTGAGCACCAAGTGAACACTTTACCGGATTGGCTAAGGCCGACGGTTAACGATACTCTGGTCAGTTTTGAAAAAGGGGCTGTTATTTCTCTTCCTTCGGTGGTATCTTTCGTACCAAAAGCCTTTTCGCGAATTTTAAGTTTTATCGTTTTCTTATTTGCCGCTTTTTATTTTCTTAAGGAAGGCCGGAGTATGTTTGATAAGCTCTTGAATTTTGTTCCTAATGATTACAAAGTGGAAGTGGATATTCTCATCCGGAAAATCAATTCTGTTTTAAGTAGTTATTTAAGAGGCCAAATCTTTTTAGTCTTTTTTGTCGCGCTGGCTTTATTTATTGTTTTAACCATTTTGGGAGTAAAGTTTGCTTTAATTCTGGCGGTTTTTTCCGGCTTTGCCGAAATTGTCCCCATCATCGGTCCGATTGTGGCGGCGTCGGTCGCAGCACTGGCGACGTATCTTAGTGGTGGTGCAAGTTTTGGTTTAGCGCCGTTGCAGGGAGCGTTAGCGGTCGTTGTTGTTTACGCACTCATCCGTCAAATTCAAGACTATCTGGTCAATCCATACGTAATGGGAAAAATTACCAAGCTCCATCCGTTAGTAATTTTGTTTGCGGTTATTGCCGGAGAACATATCGGTGGAATCGTTGGTTTAATTTTGGCGGTGCCAATTGTAGGCGTGATAAAGATTATTTTTGAATACTCTTTGGATAAAATTAATCAAGAATCCCGCTAAAAAGTCCGCGGATGTAGTAAGCCAGATTCTGTTTAGATTGCCATCTATCTCAATACGATATTTGGTCGTTTTGGTCCGATATGCTCGGACTGCCCTTTTTTCGATGCTCCTTTAAAGCAAAGTTGTAACGCATCAGTCAAAGGTTGCAGCGGGTAGGATTGCCCGTTTCACTCCCACTCGTCTCTGTTGCTCTCAGATTCTGTTAATTCAGAATCTGTTCGAAGACCTTAACGTGGGTGAGATCTTCGAAACTAGCTATTACTAGTCGGAACTTATGTTCCACCCCCGGCTTTATACCTGTCTGGACTTTCCTCTCGCCCCATCGGCGAGTAGCAATTCTGCATCCGCAGACGGTGATATTCTAGCAAAAAAGGGGTCAAAAGTCACTTTTTAGGCGTGGCATAGCATTTTATACTCGCAGTTTTTGCAAAAAAGTGAACCGCTGCAGCTAAAATCACTCTTTTCAATTTCCTTTACTTTTTCCAAAATCAACTCTTTGGCTTCTTTAAGCTGTTCTTTGCTTCTGGCGGTTGTTAGTTTTAAATCTTTTTCCAGATAATATAAAGACAATAAAATATCTTCAGGTGCTTTGTCTAAAATCTGATCTTTTACCTCATTGGCAGCTAAAGCATAAAAAGTAAGCTGTAAATTTGTTTCTAATTCTTTTTGCGTTGGAATATTATCGCCGGTTTTGTAATCGATAATTTCAATTTTATTTTCACCTAGCTTATCAATCCGGTCGATTCTTCCGGCAATTTTAACTTTGTCTAAATAAAAATTAAACGGGTATTCCAATGCGACAGGCAAGTTATTTTTATTAAAGTTTTTAGTTAAATAATCGCTGATAATTTTGGTGGCTTTATCTAAAGCTTTTTTCGCGTGAGTTTTGCTGGAGTAACCGTCGTTTAGCCAAACCTCATTAATGATTTTCGAAACCTCGGCGATTTTTACTTTATTGCCGCTTTGCCAAGCCTGGTAAAAATTCCTAAGCGCCGCGTGGACGCTGGTGCCGAAACTTTGCGCGGATGTTTGAATAGTGGGGATTTTAAGAATATATTTTAATTTGTAATGCAGCGGGCAGATCTCAAAAGTTTGTAGTTGTGAGTAAGAAAGATAATTGACTGCGGTGGTAGCGCTTGGCGCTTCTTTGACTTTTTTGCTTCCTTTATTAGTCCACTCGAGTAGCGATAACTGTACGTCTTCCGGTTCGCTTTTTTGCAAGACTTTTTCAACCTCTTTCTCTTTTAGGGTCTCATAAACAAAGGGCGAAATTTTTCTTTCCCTTTTGCCCTCGCCGTAAAAATTCGCGGCCGTTAAGCATAATCTGTCTCTGGCTCGGGTCATTCCGACATAAAAAAGACGGCGTTCTTCTTCCAGATGAAAATCTCCGCTGGGTAAGATTTCTTTAATTAACTTTTGCGGAATGGGAATTTTTTCATGTCTTTCGCGTGTCGGAAATCTTTGCGCCACCAGATTAACTAAAAAGACGACCGGGAATTCCAGTCCTTTACTGGAGTGAATAGTTAAGATATTTACGGCATTATTTTCCGACCAGTCGAAATCCGCCGCCAAAGGGCTTTCTCCCATTTGCATTGAGAGGTCAATCCAATCGACTACGTCAAAAACCGAAGCGGTTTGATGGTCGGTTTCATAAGTTTTTAATTTATCAAAAAATTTAGCGATATTCTTGGCAATTTTTTCATCCGTTACGGTTTTATAATCAATAATTTTCTGAATCAACCCACAGTCTTGCAGAAAATAATACAGAATTTGACCGGCAGTTTCCTTATGGATTAATCCCAAATGCCTTTTTAGCATCTTGTAGATATTGGTAATTCTTTCTTTGGCTTTTCCATTAAATAAAATCTCATCATTTTTCCCCAAAGTCTCGAAAAGAGAATAATTTTTCCTTTTAGCTAAATTTAATAAGGTGGCAATCTCGATACTATCGAGTCCAAAAATCGACATATTTAAAACCCTGTACAAACTGGCGGAGTCTTCAAAATTGTAAAGCACTTTTAAGTAAGCGATTAAGTCTTTAATTTCTTCCTGATGAAATAATCTTCCCGGGCCCAAAAACTGGTAAGGGATTCTGGCTCTTTCGAGTGCTCTACCAAAACTCTCCGCGTGGTCGTTGGCTCTGACTAAAATGGCAAAATCCCGATAGGCATATTTCTTACTCCCCTGCAAAAGTTCTATTTGCTCTACGACGGCTTCCGCTTCGTCTTCAACCCGCGGTTTATAAAGGAAAGACAGTTTTTCGCCTTTAATTTTTCTGACGGAAATAAGTTTCTTATTCAATTTCTCTTTAACCTCCAAGCGGTCCGGATTATTGTGCTGAATTAACTGATACGAGCTATCTAGAATTTCTTTGGTCGATCGATAATTATTAATTAAGGTCACAATTTTGACTTTTGGAAATCTTTTTCTGAATTGAATAATGTTGGAGATGGAGCTGCCGCGGAATCGGTAAATTGATTGGTCGTCGTCTCCGACAACAGTAATGTTCTTCTTTTCTCCGGAAAGCAAGATAGCCAATTCGTTTTGGGCAAAGTTGGTGTCTTGGAATTCGTCGACTAAAATATATTCAAATTGCTGTTGATAATTCTTGAGAACATTTTTTCTGGTTCGGAAAAGTTTAAGCGTATTAGAAATTAAATCGGAGAAGTCCATAACATCCTCTTTAGCTTTTAACTGTTCATAAGTTTTATAAGCGTTGGCTAGCTCAAGATATTTTTTATACTCATCCTTATTTTTTTTCAGCTCTTTGTCACTTTGGACAAATTGCAAATACTCGCTTGGTGAGACGTCCTCGTCTTTTAACCTGGAAAAATGCTGAATTAACGCCTCTAAAAATTTATTGGGATTGCCAAGCGGACGGAAATAATTTAAATCTAGTTGGAAAAGATGCTGTCTTAAAAATAAAATACTCTCCGCCTCGGTCATTAATTTATAAGCCGAACTTAGCCCGATATGAATACTCTCATTTCTTAAAATGCGGTCGCAAAAAGAATGAAAAGTGGAAATCCACATTTGCGTATAACCGTAAGGCATGGTTTGATCAACTCTTTCTTCCATCTCCTTGGCGGCTTTTTCGGTAAAAGTCAGCGCTAGGATTTGCGAAGGTTCAACTTTTTTTTGCAAGACCAGATATTTAATTCTTTCGGTGATAACAGTGGTTTTGCCGGTTCCGGCGCCGGCGATAATCAAAAGCGGTCCTCTGCCATATCTAACCGCTTGTTTTTGATGTAAATCCAGTTTAATCCCTGCCTTCATGCGGCTATTGTATCATTTTTTCTTTTTGCGGTATTGCTTTTTGTTTGTCTTCCAAAGTTTTGGTTGCGTGCAGCTTTTGACCAAGACTGGAAAAGCCCGATAAGACATTTCCAAACTGCGCATAAGCATTGTTAATATGCTTACCAAGCGTTGACATATTTTCGTCAATTTTTTCGTAATCAATCTGGATACTCCTTAGGAGTGTAAATAATTCTCTGGATTTGCTTTCAATTTTTTTGCCCTCAAAAGAGAGAAGAATGGTTTGCAAATGGGCATAAAGAGTGGATGGGGAAACCATATAAACCCGTGAGCGTCTGGCATAATCCAGAACATCGATTTGGTTAACAATTTCGTAGTAAACCGATTCGCTGGGGATATACATTAAGGCAAAATCCATTGTTCCCTCCGAAGGCAGGATATATTTTTTGGAAATCGCATCAATGTGTTTTTTAACATCTTTGACAAATTCTTTTTCAAACATTTCTCTTTCCGACTTTTCGGTTGCCTTGACCATTTTTTGATAATTTTCCATCGGAAACTTAGAATCGATTGGTAAAATGCCGGCATCGGTTTGAATTGCGGCGTCAACTTTTTCGCCGGACTTAAATTCATACTGCAAATGGAAACTGCTCTTCGGAAACATCTGGGCAATTAAATCTTTTAAAACCTGCTCGCCAATATTGCCTCTTAATTTCGGACTTTTTAAGAAATCCTGGAGCTCACGCATATTTCTGCCAATCTCGCTCATTTGTCCGACTTCTTTTTCCACATCCCGAATCACCCGAGCAGCCGTATCTAATCTTTCATTCAATTGCTTAGTATTCTCTTGTAAAGTTCTAACTGTTTGCGAGGAAGAGTTACTGATAGTAGATTGCATGGTCTTAAGCCATTCCAATAATGCTTCATCCGGTTTTCTCTCAGAAAGTTTTTTATTCAGAAAATAGATCAAAACCACGAATCCGAGGATGATGATGCCAAGGACAATAAATAGTTCATTTTGCATATTCCTATTTTAGCACTTAATCGAAATAAAGTTCGGGGTTGGCGGAAACCTTTTGCCATTCGGTTGCTTCGTGGTTAAAAAAGGCCGCGGCGGCAATCATAGCGGCATTATCGGTGCAGAGTTTTTTGTCAGGGACAAAAAATGGAATTTCTAATTTCAAATTTCTAATTTCTAATGCAAACTTATCTCGCAGGGTTTGGTTTGAAGCGACCCCACCGCCCAACAAAATTGACTTGGCTCCAAATTCATTAACAGCCCGAAAAGTCTTTTTGATCAAGACATCAAATATCGCTTCCTGCAGGGAATAACAAATATTCGAAATAGTTTTGCTATCTAGCTTTTCATATTTTTGCACTTCCCGAAGAACAGCAGTTTTTAAACCGCTAAAACTAAAATCATAATCGTCGGAATCAATCAAGGGGCGGGGAAAATGATAGATATCTTTTTTAACACTTGCTGCTAACTTTTCAATTTGCGGTCCGGCCGGGTAAGAAAGATGCAAAAGACGTCCGGTTTTATCAAACGCTTCGCCGGCGGCATCATCTCGAGTTCCGCCCAGCCACTTAATATCTTGGTGGTTTTTCATTAGTACTAAATCCGTGTGACCGCCGGAAACAACCAAAGCAATCGCGGGAAATTCAATTTTATTTTCACCGATAAAGTTGGCGTAAATGTGACCGAATAAATGGTTGACCGGAATAATCGGTTTATGCCAAACATAAGCAAAAGTTCTGGCGGTTTCAACGCCGACTAAAAGTGAACCAATTAGCCCCGGTCCGACAGTAACGGCAATGACGTCAATTTCTGCTTTAGGATTTTGTAAAACTTTAGTCGCTTCCTCAATCACCGGAATGATAAATTTAACTTGTTCTCTGGCTGCAACTTCGGGAATGATACCGCCGGTTTTGGCGTGTAAAGATAGGGAAGTAGCAATAATATTAGACAACAGTTCAACTTTATTATTTTTGTCTGTTCTGACAATTGCCGCCGCGGTTTCATCACAGCTGGTCTCGATGCCTAAAATTATCATAAACTCAATTTGACTAAATCTCCGATTTCAATATTATCTTTTTTTGCTAAGCCCGCATTTATCTCTAAAACTTTATTGGCTTTAGTTCTAGTCGTATAAACAGGAAGATCCTCACTTGGCGAAACGGGAACTTTTTGAAAAACATCGACAACTTTATTATTCTGAATAAAAATAATATCGATAGGAAATTTCATATCTTTCATCCAAAAAGAATAATAGTCAGCTCTGTCAAAAAGAAAAATCATTCCTTGATTTAGTCCGATTGATTTATATTTTGCCAGTCCGATTTCCTGCTCTTGGGAAGTTTCTGCCAGGTAAAGATTAAAAGTGTGTCCGTTAATTGCTATCCGGGGAGTTTTGGGTAGCAAATAGTTTAACGCTAAAAAAGCAATGATCAAAATAAGCAAAATTCCTAAAATTAACGTGAGGAACTTCATAATTTATTTTCCGCCAAAATTATTTGGGCAATCCGAGTGGTCGATTTTTCCGGGATATATCCGATGACTTCTAAAAGTTGTGCACCAATTTGCTTGGCTTGTCTTTTACTATGCTCTAACGCGTTGCTGCCTTTAGTAACGGCAATAACGGAAGGGTTCAATTTCATAACAAGCTTATCGTATTCGTCGTTTCGTTGTAAAAACGGAATTTTGATGACGTAATCAACAAAGCGGATTCCTACCAAAACTTCGGCTCTTTCGTTCTGATTATGGATTGGTCGTTTGTCACCTTTTATTTTGTGGACACTTTCATCACTTTCTAACATTACCAATAAAATATCGCCGGTTTTTTTGGCTGCTTGCAAGAATTTAATATGTCCCAAATGAATAACGTCAAAACAGCCGCCGGCAAGAATTACAATCTTGCCTTCCTTTTTAAAACGTTGGCTTAATTTAACTGCTTTTTCAATGTCAATTATTCTGTTCATTGTTTAGTTCCTCTTAAATAAACTGCCTGCCACGGTTGGTAATCGGAAACAAATTTATCAAAAATAATGGTCTTGCCGTTTTTGGTGACAGTTCTGGTGAAATAAACATCGGCGCCCGAAGCGGCAAAATCGGTTTGCTGGAGTGTGCCAACCGGTAGCGTCGGATCGTCTTGATAAAGAGCGGGCGGCGGCGGAGTTTGGTTACTGACAACCGGTGTAGTTATAGAAACTTCTCGTCCGTCTTCGGTGCCGTAAAGACTAAAATTCAAAGCATAATTATCTAAATCGACCTGACTTTGAATTAAAATATAATTGCCGGTGTCATTTTTAAATTTTAAATCAACAGTGGGAGAATAAACCGTCGCGTCAAAACCGGGAGGAGAATCTTGCTCGTAATAACCGACCCTATATGCGTGAGCATGTCTTTCAACGACCGGTAGTCCGGCATTAAGAATTGCCCTAAAAAGCGTAGTGGATACTTGGCAAACGCCTCCGCCATCACCTAGAACGGTATGTCCATTTTGGATAATGTAAGCCTGTTGATAACCGGAAAAGGCGGAGACATCGCCCAGCGCCTGATCGAAAGAAAATGTTTCTCCCGGCGAAACTAAAATGCCGTTTAATCTGCTGGCGGCAAGATTAATGTTGAAAACCCGGCCGGGAATAGAATCATAAAATAAAGAATTACCACTGCCGATTAATTCTTTAATTCCCAATTTATTAACTTTGTCGGTGGTAATGTTGGGTTCGATAACGGCAATTGGGATTGGGAAAGAAACAGTTTGCGGCAAGCGGGAATTCAAAATACTGACAGAATAGGATAAAATTTTATCGTTCAAAGTCTGACTGTCTAGCGCTTGCCCATTTTCAGAAAGCTTAAAAGCGGTAACCTTATTATTAACGATTGTAAATATGGCGTTAACCGGTTGCTTGTCTATTTTTTGCGCAATCGGTTCAAGCAGATTCAAAAGCTTAACTTGGTCGAAAGAGTAAGATGGAGAAAGGTAAACGCCGCCAAGATATGATTGGATAACCAAACTTAAATCGGAAATAAAATTGCCGGAACGGCCAATAAGGTAAGCTTGGTTAGCCAAAAGCGGGCTATTGTAGCCAAAATTTATTTCTCCGGCCGAAACTGTGGCAATGCCGTAGTCACTGGTTAGAGAAAACTCTGAATCTTTAACCAAAGAATTCCGATAATCAAAGAAATTTTGGGCGTCTTGTTTACTTTTACCGCTCAGGTCAAAATTACCAACGTAAACGCCGGGATAAACTTTATTCTCATACATTTTTTGATAGAGAAAAAGTCCGAAACTGGAGACAAAAATAAGCGCCAGGAGTGCGCCGGTCGTAAACCAAAAACCCACCTTTAAAAAGTGTAAGATTCGCTTTTTATATTTTAATTTAAACTGCAGTTTTATTTTGGGAAAATTTATCTTCATTGATTATGCTTTCTATTTGGTATTATACTATAAAATAGCCATGGATAACGACCAGACAGTTTTTCAAAGCCCAAGTTCACAGATAAATTCCAGCGTGCCGGAACCTAATTTAGTGCCGTCACCCGAACCTCCCGCTATGCCTGTTCAACCTACTGCGCCCGCACCGCAAGCAGTACCGTCGGAGTCTTTTGTCCAAGAACCTCCCGCGGAAGTTGCGGCCCAAGAGCCAGTAGTTGAAGAACCGCCTCCACAAATTCCTTCAAGACCAACTAACGGTAATTCTCTGCCGTTTATCCAGAAAATTTTTAAAGTTGGTATCGGACTGGTAGTAGTTTTAGTGGTTTTAGTGTTACTTTTTACTGTTGTTCTGCCAAAACTTTCGGGCAGTTCTAGCGGCAAAGTCACACTGACTTACTGGGGCTTATGGGAAGACAGCAAGACAATGCAAAGTTTAATTGACGGCTTTGAAAGACAAAACCCAAACATTACGATTCAATATTCCGAGCAAGATATTCAGCAATACCGGGAAAGACTTTTGACCCGGATTGCCGACGGAAACGGTCCGGATATTTTCCGCTTTCATAACAGTTGGTATCCGATGTATGCCAGCGTTTTATTGCCTTTACCAACGGATACAATTTCGCCCGCAGATTTTAAAAAAACATTTTATCCCGTCGCGCAAAAAGATTTAGTTAAAAACGGGGCCATCTACGGTATTCCTCTGGAAATCGATACGCTCTCGTTGTATATGAATACCCAGCTTTTTCAGGCCGCCGGTTTAAAACCACCGACCAACTGGAACGATTTCATTAATGATGCCAGGACTTTAACGGTTAAAGACAGCGCTGGAAAAATAAAAACCGCCGGGGCGGCATTAGGCTCTTTTGATAATGTCACTCACGCCCCGGATATTCTGTCTTTGCTTTTCCTGCAAAACGGGGTTGATCCGTTAAACATTCAAGCTTCTTCCGACCGGGCGACGAATGCGCTTAGTTTTTATACCGAATTTGTCACTGACCAAAACAATGTGTGGGACGATACGCTTGACCCTTCGATTCTGGCTTTTTCCAAAGGGAATTTGGCGATGTATTTTGGTTATTCCTGGGATTACTTTACGATTAAGCAAAATAATCCCAATCTTAATTTTCAGATTGTGCCGGTGCCGCAATTACCAAATCAGAATGTGAATATGGCTAGCTATTGGGCGGAGGGCGTATCGGTCAAAAGTAAACATCAAAAGGAAGCGCTGTTATTTATGCAATATTTGGCGCAAAAAAACACCGAAGAAAGTTTGTATGCCGAACAGGCCAAAACGAGAACTTTTGGTGAGCCTTACGCCAGAGTTGATTTAGGCAGCACTCTAAAAACTAATCCTCTGTTGGCACCGTTTATCGCGGAAGCTCCTTCGGCCTTTTCCTCGCCGTTTGTCGACAGCACTTATGACAACGGATTAAATCAGGAGCTGGATACTTATCTTGGAAATGCCGTAAATTCAGTTCTCAATGGTGATTCTCCGCAAACAGCGGTAAATACTCTTTCGCAAGGCGCCACCCAGGTTCTGCAAAAATATGGACAGTAGAGAAGGAGCAATTTTAAAAACACTGCTCTACTCAAATTTTTTTGATTATCCGCTCAAAAAAGAAGAACTTTACAATTTTCTCATCGGCAAGAAATTAAGCAAAAACGAGTTCACCAAAGCCTTAGACAACACAAGCCTTCCGATTGATTCAAGTGATGGATTTTATTTTTTGCAAGGCAAGCAAAAATTAGTCAAAAAAAGACAGCAAAGAGAACTGATTAGCTTGGAAAAACTCAGAAAAGCAGAACTAATCATTAAAAAGTTAAGTTTAATCCCAACGATAAAATTAATTGGCATTAGCGGAACCTTAGCCGTAAAAAATTGTGCAGAAAATGATGATATCGATATTTTTGTCGTTGCAGAAAACGGTCTTGCCTGGACAACGCGGTTTCTAGCAGTAATCATGTTAATTATCCTTGGTGTTTATCGGAATAAAAATAGCAAACGATACAAAGATAAAATTTGTTTGAATTTAATTCTTGATGAAGACAGAATATTTTTTGAGAATCAAGATCTTTTTACAGCCCATGAAATAGTGCAGCTTTTACCGGTTTTTGGGAAAGATAAAGCCTACCAAAAATTCATCAGCGCCAATAGTTGGATCAAAGAAATTCTACCGAATTGGCAAGTAAATCAAAAACCAATTTTCAGCAGACGACAAAGTTATTTAGATAAATTAATGATTGTTATTTTAAAAATTATCTTTCTGGAGAAAATACTAAAAGTGCTACAACTTTTTTATATGCGGAAAGATATTACGAGGGAAAAATTAGAAGACGGCTTTATCGGCTTGCATCCGTTTGATTATAAAGATCGTATCCTAAAAGATTACAACCAAACAATCGCTAAGTTTGGGCTTCAGTAATTTAGGCCTCTAAGATTCTACTAGAGGTCATTGACAAAAAGTTAGGCATAAGATATCATTCTTAAGGTTTATTAATTGAACTTATTTAATCATTCCCTCTAGTCAAACTGTGAGGGATTTTATTTTAAAATGGATAAAGATACGAAAAAAATATATCTAACTAAAGACGGCTTGGATGAGCTAAAAAAGGAATACGTGGAGCTGTCTAAAGTGAAAAGACCGGATGTTTTGGCGCGCGTTTCTCAAGCCAGAAGCATGGGAGACTTATCGGAAAACGCGGAGTATGTCGCGGCCCGCGAAGAACTTTCCTTTATCGATGGCAGAATTGACGAGTTGGAAGAACTAATAAAGCAAGCGGTTCTAATTCAGGAATCTCACGCCAAAGGAAACCATATCGTAAAGCTTGGTTCAACAGTTACGGTTAATGTGAAAGGGAAAAAAGAAATTTTCACCGTTGTCGGCGAGTGGGAAGCCGATCCAAAAGAAAAGAAAATTTCCCATGAATCACCTCTTGGCAAAGCTTTAATCGGTAAAAGGGTAGGCGAAAGAGTTGAAGTTGAAGCTCCCGCAGGAAAGCTTGGCTACACAATTATTTCCGTAAATTAACTTAAAGCTTACTCGCCAGTCTTAATATGGACAGCAAAGCAAACGTCATCCATAAAGACCTCAAAAGTTTCCGCACAAAACCAAACTTGGTTGATTATGAGAAAGTATTCCGGGATTTTTCCTGGGAAGAAGCAGATAAAGAAATAGCTTATTTTAGCGACGGGAAAATAAATATTGCCCATAATATTATCGATAGGCACTCAAACGGTGATAAAGCAAGTAAAGTAGCCCTGCTTTATAAAGGTAAAAACGGCGAGAGGGAACAATATACCTTTCACGAGCTTGCCAAAAAAACAAATCAGTTTGCTAATGTCCTTTTGCAAAATAACGTTAAAAAAGGCGACCGCGTTTTTATTTTTCTGCCGACAATCCCCGAGCGTTATATTAGTTTTATCGGAATTCTCAAAATGGGAGCAATCGCCAGCCCGATGTTCCCCGCGTTTCAGGAGTTGGCACTTCTGGACAGACTGTCCGACAGCCGGGCAAAAGTGGTAGTTACCAACAGCGCTTTGTTTCCCAGACTGGAAAAAATCTGGAAAGATTTACCCTTTTTGGAAAAAGTTATCATCGTTGAAAGAGAAGAAAAAAAATTCCCCCAAGGGCAAAATATTATTTCCTACGAAAAAGAAATGGTTAAGGCCAGCGATGAATTCTCAACAATTCATCTAGATAAATCTGACCCGTCTTATATGCTTTATACTTCCGGCACAACCGGTAAGCCAAAAGGCGTGGTGCACGGGCATGGAGATACTTTGCAGGCGATGTTAACGACCAAAGACGTTTTAGATGTTCACTCCGACGATGTTTATTGGTGCACTGCGGATTTAGGTTGGGTAACGGGAGTGGTCTATGGCATTTTGGGAATTTGGGCGTTGGGTGGAACCTCGGTGATTTGTGAAGAACGTTTTTCTCCGACCAATTGGTATCAAACCATCGAAGAATACAAAATAAGCGTTTGGTATACGGCGCCAACGGCAATCAGAATGTTAATGGGTTCGGAGATTGATCCAAAAGCTTTTAACCTTTCGAGCCTTCGTCACATAGCCAGTGTTGGTGAGCCGCTTAACCCGGAGGCAATTTGGTGGGCGCTGGAAAAGTTTGGATTGCCCTTCCACGACAGTTGGTGGCAGACGGAACTGGGTGGAATTTCCATCACCAACTACCCAAGTATGGATATTAAACCCGGCTCAATGGGAAAACCATTCCTCGGTATCAAGGCCGCAATTATCGATGGATCCGGAAAAGAATTACCGGCGGGAAAAGAAGGCGATTTGGCGCTAAAGCCACAAAGCGTTTCGTCTTTAATGACTGGGATTTGGGGAAACAAAGAAAAATATGATTCGTATTTTCGTAGTGGTTGGTATATTACCGGCGACCGGGCAATAGTCGATAAAGACGGATATTTTTGGTTTGTCGGTAGAGCCGATGACGTCATTAACACTTCGGGAGAAAGAGTCGGACCGTTTGAAGTGGAAAGCGCTTTAGTCGAGCACCCCGACGTGATTGAAGCGGGTGTTATTGGAAAACCGGATGCTTTGCGTGGCGAAATAATTAAAGCTTTTGTGGTTTTAAAACCAGGTATTGCTCAAAGCGATGAGCTTAAAGAAAAACTAATGCGTTTTGTCAAAGAACATTTGGCCGGCAGTTCATATCCTCGGGAGATAGAGTTTACTCACAATTTGCCCAAAACCCGTTCGGGTAAAATCATGCGAAGACTTTTAAAGGCCAGAGAGCTTGGTCTTCCCGAAGGTGACACTTCAACGTTGGAAGATTACTAAAATATGGATAAGAATTTTTTTGCGGGAGTTAAAACCATCGCCATCATCGGCTTATCAAACGATTCAAGTAAACATAGCTACAAAGTCGCTGCTTATCTTCAGTCAAAAAACTTCCGGATAATTCCGGTCAACCCAAACATTAAAGAAGTGTTGGGCGAAAAAGCCTATCCAAATATTCTGGAGGTTCCAACAGAAATTAAAATTGACGTCGTGGATATTTTCCGCCGCCCCGAAGAAGTAATTCCTCACCTGGAAGAAATTCTCAAAAGAGGAAATATCGAAAAAGTCTGGTTACAAGAAGGAGTTGGCAGTCCTCAAGCGGAAAAGTTTGCCCGCGAACATGGTCTGTTAGTTGTTTCTAATTTTTGCATGATGGAAGTTTATAAAAACTTTACATAAGTCCTGTTATCAACTAAAATAACTTTTATGGCGAAAGATACAATGCTGGCCGTAGTTAAAGAAAGAGCGGAGTCGGGAGTAGTCATCAAGCAAATTCCCATCCCCAAGCCTCAAGCGGGAGAGTTACTGATTAAAGTCAAATTGGCATCAATCTGCGGAACCGATATCAATATTTACGATTGGAACAGTTGGGCCCAAAGTCATATCAAGCCGCCAATTGTGATCGGGCACGAAGTTGTAGGCGAAGTGCTAAAGATTAATGGTGACAATCCCAACAAAATTAAGGTTGGAGATTGGGTGTCTTCGGAAACGCATATTTTCTGCGGGAAATGTTATCAATGCAAAATCGGCAACCGGCATATTTGCGAAAATGTGCAGCTTTTTGGCATCGGCAGAAATGGCGGGTTTGCCCAGTACGCCACTATTCCCAACCGGACTTCCTGGAAAAACGATCGGGCGATTCCTTTAGAAGCGATGAGTTCGCAGGAGCCGCTTGGCAATGCAGTGCATGCGGTGACGAAAGCCGGCGTTGAAGGGAAAGTGGTGCTGGTGATGGGAATGGGGCCGGTCGGATTGTGCGCCGTGGCGGTAGCCAAAGCTTACAAAGCGAAAAAAGTAATCGCCATTAACAGAGGTGACTATCGCAGAAAACTGGCTAAGAAAATGGGCGCTGATGAAGTTTATGATAGTCTGCCGAAGAAATACCTCAACCAAATCGACGTAGTTTTGGAAATGTCGGGAAATGACATCGCCATTCAAACCGCTTTTGATGCGGTCCGAATTGCCGGGACGGTAATAATTTTTGGTATTCCTAAAAAAGACATCACTCTAAATTTCGGCAAGTATTTTATTGACAAAGAGGTAACGGTTAAGGGAGTTTTTGGCAGACAAATTTGGGAGACCTGGCATCAGGTGTCGGAATTATTAGTAAGCGGTAAAGTTGATTTGACAAAAATAATCACACACCGCTTTCCGCTTGGGGATTTTGAAAAAGCAATGGCAGTGATGAAATCCGGTGAATGTGGAAAAGTGCTTTTGATTCCATGATAGTTAACGATTTTTATAAACAGCTTGAAGAAATTACCAAAACGGGCAGTTCTCCGCGGATTATTGAGTCGGGACAGGGTGCATATTTAACCATCGGCGGAGTAAAGAAATTAAATTTTTGTTCGAGTCATTATTTAGGATTGGCAGAACATCCGCGGCTTAAAAAAGCGGCCCAAAACGCGATCGAAAAATACGGATTAGGAACGGGTTACCGAACGCTAGCAGGAACGCACACTTTACATTTACAGCTTGAAGAAGCAATAGCAAAGTTTAAAGGAACCGAAAGCGCGGTGGTTTTTTCCAGTGCCTATATGGCAAATGCAGCAGCGATACAAACGATTATCGGCAAAGAAGATATTGTAATTTCGGATGAATTAAATCATGCATCAATTATTGACGCGGTCAGACTGTCGGGTGTAAAAAATAAATTCATTTATAAACACGGCGACACCAAAGATTTGGAAGAAAATTTAAAAGAAGCGCAAAAACTTAGCAAAACTCCCAAGTCCGACGGACAATTGCCAGTGGTCTTAATTGTTACCGACGGAGTTTTTTCGATGGATGGAGATTTGGCGCCGCTTCCCCAAATTGTCAAATTGGCAAAAAAATACGGCGCCTTAACGATGGTTGATGACGCGCACGGCGAAGGCGTGATGGGAAAGGGTGGAAGAGGTATAGTTGACCATTTTGGTTTGGTTGGGCAAATCGATATAGAAATTGGCAGTCTTTCCAAAGCGTTTTCGGTGATTGGCGGATTTATTGCCGGTAAAAAAACTTTAATTGATTACTATAATTTAAAGGCCAGGCAAAGACTTTTCTCAATCGCTTTAACTATTCCGGATACTGCGGCATCTTTGGAAGCAGTCAATATTTTACTGGAGTCCGATGCGCTGGTAAAAAAACTTTGGGATAATACCAATTATCTTAGGTCAAAGTTTAAAAAATTAGGTTTTGACACCGGCCATCCGGAAAGTCCGATTACGCCGGTAATGCTCGGTGATGAAAATTTGGCGAAACAGTTTAGCGCTAAATTATTTGATGAGAATGTTTTTGCCAGTCCAATCGTTTTTCCGATGGTACCTAAAGGGACAGCCAGAGTGCGTGTTATTCCTTCGGCAGCTCACTCAAAAGCGGACTTGGATTTAGGTATCCGCGCCTTTGCAAAAGTAGCAAAAGAGTTAAAAGTGCTATAAAATCCTCTTATGGGTAAATTTAATCTGGTAGTTTGCGGTGGGACGTTTGATTTGTTTCACGCCGGCCACAAAGCTTTTATTAACGATGTGCTTAATCAGGCGGAGAAAGTTCTGGTAGGCATTACAAGTAATGTGTATGTTCAAAGCCTCAAAAATAATTTAGGCATTGAGGATTTTCAAATTCGAAAACAAGCGGTTCAACAATATCTAAAATCAATTGACGCTAGCGACAGAGTTCAAATTGTCGAAATCAATAGCGCTTACGAACCATATTTGGAAACCGCAACGGATTATCGGGCGATTGTGGTAACCGAGCAAACAGAAAAAGTAGCGATTGCAATAAATGCAAAACGTCAGCAAAATGGTGTTTCTCTACTCGAAATAGTTATCTCACCAATGAAAAAAGCCGAGGGTGGAGGACTGATTTCTTCAACCAGAATCAGAAATGGCGAAATAAACCGTGACGGCAGATTGTATTTAAATCCCAAGTGGCAAAATAAAAATCTAATTCTCCCCGAAAGTTTGCGTCCGATTCTACAAAAACCCTGGGGAGAAGTCCTCAATGAAATACCTCAAGGCATTGACGGCTCTAAAACAATTGTGGTTGGAGACGCCACGGCACAAAAATTCAACGGAAAAAAGGTCGGACAGTTTTTATCAATTGTTGATTTTTTAATCAAAAGAGAAATTAAATTTCACCAACTGTCAGAATTAGGTTTTGATGGGGAAAATATTCAACATATAACCAATCACCATGGAGCAATAACGCCGGAACTTTTCCAAGCAGTGCAGTCGGCTTTTAAAACTAAAACGCAAACGGTAATTCTAATTGACGGAGAAGATGATTTGGCGGTTTTGCCGGCTTTATTAGTCGCGCCGCTCGGATTTAGCATTTTCTATGGCCAGCCAAATGAAGGATTGGTTCAAATTCTGGTTACAGAAGAAAATAAAGAAAAAGCCTACCAGCTCATTCAGAGCTTTGACAAAAGCTAAAGCATATGAGAAAATGCTTTTTAAGATGACAAGAGCTCAATTTGTGAAAAAGTCCAAGAAGAACTCCTCGTAGGGGTTGTTTTTGGCGTATTTTAGACAACCCCTAATAAAGGGGTTTTTTAGTGGGATGGAGGTGAAATATTATGGCAACACAGGAAGATGGTCAATCATTCGCAATATCAACAAGTAAAGGACAAGCTATTCTTTCTCGGGTTGGAGGAAGGTGGTTTGTAGAGGGCGATAGTTTTGGAGCAGATATCCCCTGCGACGGAACACCAATAGAAGCACTCAAAGCGGCTTTTGGACCACTGGAGGGAAATGTTATCTTGAGAACCCAAGTTCCAACAGAGAAAAATTCTGGAGGTCAAGCTTAAGCTTTCATAATTTGATTTTATCTTGTAGAATAGTGTTATGTTTTGGGCCGATAAAGTCGCAGAAGACATCATAGCTTCGGGCAAACACAAACCTTACTGGGTTGACGATATGAAAACCCCTTCGGGTTTTTCTCATGTCGGTTCTTTGATGGGTCCGGTAATCCATAGCATGATTTTCCGGGCCTTAAAAGACGCCGGTCAAAAAGCGACGTTCACTTTTGTAATTAATGATTTTGATCCCGCGGATGATTTATTGCCGGAAATTCGAGGTGAATATGAAAAATATCTTGGCATGCCTCTAAAACTGGCACCTTCTCCCAGCCCTAAATTTAAAAGTATGGCTGATTTGTTTAGCAGTGATTTTGTCGAGTCAATAAAAAGTTTAGGGGTAGAGGCGGAAATTCTTTCTTCGTGGGAGCTTTACCATCAAGGAAAATTTGATGGCGTCATTAAAGACGCTTTAGATAATGCCGAGAAGATTCAAGATATTTACCAAAAGGTTAGCGGCAGTCAGAAAAAAGAAGCCGGTTGGCTTCCCTTCCAGGTTATTTGTGAGCGGTGTGGAAAACTCGGAACGACCAAGGTTTTCGCTTGGGACGGCGAAAAAGTTTCTTACAAATGCGAACCCAATCTTGTCAAATGGGCGGTGGGCTGCGACTATGAGGGAAAAATTTCTCCGTTTGGCGGAACGGGAAAGCTCCCCTGGAAAGTGGATTGGGCGGCACACTGGAAAGTAATTGGTATCACAATCGAAGGCGCAGGCAAAGATCACGCTTCCAAAGGCGGTTCGTATGATATTGCCATGACGCTTTGCGAGGAGATATTTAAATACGATCAGCCATTTAGATTTCCTTATGAATTTATTTTAATCGGCGGTAAAAAAATGTCTTCCTCTAAAGGGATAGGTTTAAAAGCGCATGATTTGGTTAAGATATTGCCGCCTGAAGTGGGCCGTTTTTTGTTTGCCAGGTCAGGGATAAAAGCGCAAAGTAATTTTGATCCGGTCGAAACAAATGCCATTCCTATGCTGTTTGACGATTACCAAAAAGCCGCTGATGCCTATTTCAACAAAGGCGCTAGCGATTTAGCCAGAGCTTTTGAATTGTCGCAAATTGGTGAAGCGCAAAAACCGCCTTCTATCCGTTTTTCGGTGTTGGCTCAGTGGGTACAAATGCCCAACATGGAAGAAGAAATTAAAAAAGAAGGTTTGGAGAATTGGGCAAAATACGCCAGGGTTTGGGTAGAAAAATTCGCTCCGGAAAAAGATAAGTTCACAGTGCAAAAAACCGTTCCGTCAGCTATCAAAAATCTCACCAATGAGCAAAAGGTATTCCTAAAAAAAGTGGCGGAAGAGCTGAATAAAGCAGGAAGCGGCGAAGAATTTCAGACTAGAATTTATGCCATTGGCAAAGAAATAGGATTAAACGGAAAAGAGGCGTTTGCGGCAATCTATATTTCGTTAATCGGAAAAGATCATGGACCAAAAGCGGCTTGGCTAATTTTGTCTTTGGATAAAGAGTTTGTAAAGAATAGATTTAGCGAGGTTTAACTTCGGTTTGAAGATTAGCCATTATATCTAAAACTTCTGCCCTTCTTGTTTCTATTGGTGCACGATATTCTTGTAACTCTCTTGCCAAGAGCTCTCCGGTAGCCTTATCATTCCCGTCGTCTTCCGGTTTAGTAATTGGATTTCTGCCACCAATTGGAAGTTGCGTTCGTCTTGCCTTATCGGCAACAGCAGTTTTTGCAGCCTCACATTTAAAATCTAATACTTCGCTAGCATTTGGTCTCATAGTATGTATTGTAGCATATTATTCTGTTTTTGCAAGTTTTTGATGTGCTATACTCTTTTTGTGAAAAAGCTGTTAATTGCCACTAAAAACCAAGGGAAAGTTGGAGAGTTTAAAGAATTCTTAAAAGACTTACCTTTTGCAGTAGTTTCTCTCAAAGATTTAAATATCACCGAAGATATTGAGGAGGACGGAAAAACTTACAGGGAAAACTCGCAGAAAAAAGCGCTGTTTTTTGCCAAACTTTCCAATCTTCCAACCATTGCCGATGACGGTGGAATAGAAATAGTGGCATTGAATAACCAACCGGGAATAAAATCCAGAAGATGGTTAGGCTACGAAGCAACCGATGAAGAAATCGTTAAGCATATGCTTAAGATTTCTAAATCTTTGCCAAAAGCTAATCGAGGCGCCTTTTTTAAAACTGTCGTCACCTTTGCGCTTCCCAACGGAAAAATTTGGAGTGTTAATGGGCAAGTAGAAGGAATAATCTCCGACAAGCCTTATTTAAAACTTTTAGAAGGATATCCTTACCGCTCTTTTTTCTTTTTGCCCAAGATAAATAAATTTTATCACGAGGGCGAGCTTTCAAAAGCGGACGAAAGATTATATAATCATAGATATAAAGCCGTGCGGAAATTACTGCCGATAATTAAAAAATATGCTTGACATAAAATTCATTCGCGAAAATCCGGAGCTGGTTCAAAAGAAAGCAAAAGAAAAGGGAATAAGTGTTAACATCGAACATATCCTTGAGTTGGATAATCGTTATAGAGCCTTGGATTTAATGGTTCAAAAACTGCGGGAAGACAGAAACAGAATTGCCAAAGAAGCATCAAATGCTGCTAACAAAGCAGACGCGATTACAAAAGGTAAAGCAATTAAAGAAAGATTAGAAAAAGAAGAGCACGCTTTAGCGGCAATTACGGAAGAATATCAAAAAGCATTATTGACAATTCCAAACTTAGCGAAAGACGATGTTAAGTTTGGAGAAAATGATACTCAGAATGAAGTAATTAAGAAAGTTGGCGAGCCGACAAAATTCAGTTTTAAACCAAAAGATCATTTGGAATTGGGAGAAAAATTAGACATTATTGATGTTGTCAGGGCTTCTAAAATCTCCGGGGCCAGATTTTATTTCTTAAAAAATGACGGGGCGTTATTGGAATTTGCGTTAAGAGAATTAGCATTCGAATTATTACTTAAGGAAGGATTTATTCCGGTTCTTCCGCCAGTAATGATTAAAACCGAAGTGATGAAGGGTTTGGGCTACATGGAAAATGGTGGGGACGAAGATATGTATATTTTTGAAAAGGACGGGCTGGTTTTGGTTGGCACTTCGGAGCAATCGATTGTGGCAATGCATCAGGATGACGTTTTTGATGCTAAAGATTTGCCGAAAAGATATGTTGGCTTTTCAACTTGTTTTCGAAGAGAAGCGGGCAGTTACGGAAAAGATACCAGGGGAATTTTAAGGGCACACCAGTTTGATAAAGTGGAAATGGTTTCGTTTGTCAAACAGGGAGAAGATAATAAAGAGCATGAGTATCTATTATCATTGGAAGAAAAATTGTTAGGGCTTTTAAAAATTCCTTATCAAGTCGTAAAAATGTGCACCGGCGATTTAGGTTTTCCGGCCGCCCGAAAATATGACATTGAAGCGTGGATTCCTTCGGAAAATAAATACCGGGAAATGACTTCGGTATCAACCACCACCGATTTTCAGGCCAGAAGATTAAATATCAAGTATAAAGAACAAAACGGAACAAAGTATGTAAACATTTTAAACGGCACTGCTTTTTCCACCAGACCAATCATCGCGATTTTGGAAAATTATCAGCAAGTTGATGGTAGTGTTTTAGTTCCGGAAGTTTTGCAAAAATATTTAAATAAAAAAGTAATAAAATAGTAAAAAATAGCCTCTGTGATTTTTGCCGCCATTACGACCTAAACGATAACTTTTGAAGCAAAGAAAAATGCTTGACAATAATAAAAAAATATCTCAAGATAATAGTAATTGCCGTTCACCTTGATTTTTTTAAAGTGAGCGAAATTATTTAAGGAGGTGATACTGTCCATGGCAAAGAAAAAGAAGAGAAAGAAGAAGTAGTTGGTAAGCTATTTGGAGCATTACCAATTGATCAATTGGTAAAACCCCGCCTTCTGGCGGGGTTTTCGTGTCCGAATTGTGCTAAAATTAACCTATGTTAAGTATCATCACAAAATTTTTCGATTCAAACGAAAAAGAAATCAATAAACTCGCTCCGCTTGTCGCTCAAATAAATTCTTGGGAAGAAAAAACCAAGAAATTAAAGGACGATGCCTTCCCCAAAAAAACCAAAGAGTTCAAAGAAAGAATTGAAGATGGAGAACCGCTGGAAAATATTTTACCGGAAGCCTTTGCGCTGGTCCGCGAAGCGGCCCAGCGGACAATCGGGCAACGACATTTCGACGCACAGCTAATGGCAGCAATTGTTCTATCGGAGGGAAAAATTGCCGAACAAAAAACCGGAGAAGGAAAAACTTTATCGGCCACCCCGGCACTTTATTTACATGCTCTAACCGGTAAAGGTGTCCACTTGGTTACCGTTAACGATTATTTGGCTAGACGTGACGCCGGTTGGATGGGTCCGATTTTCCATTTCCTTGGACTTTCAACCGCTTCAATCATTAGTGAAGAATCATTTATTTATGACCCAAAATTTAGCAATAAAGAAGTGCACGATGAAAGACTCTCTCATTTAAAACCAGTTTCCCGCAAAGAAGCTTACGAAGCGGACGTTGTTTACGGCATCAATTCCGAGTTTGGTTTTGATTATTTGCGGGACAATATGGCGCAAGACGCTGCATCATTGGTTCAACGTGGATTCTATTACGCGGTGGTTGATGAAGTCGATTCGGTTTTAATCGATGAAGCGAGAACTCCGCATATTATTTCTGCTCCCGATGAAGCGCCGGCGCAAAAATACTATGAATACGCTAAATTAATTGACAAATTAAATCCGGACATCGATTACAAAATTGACGAAAAATTAAGAACAGCCCATCTAACCGATCATGGTATCGGAAAAATAGAAAAAATTTATGGCATTGCCAACATTTACGAAAAAGATTTTGACACCGTTTATCACTTGGAAGCCGCGCTAAAAGCCCGCACGCTTTTCCATAAAGAGAAAGATTATATCGTCAAAGATAACGAAGTAATTTTGGTCGACGAGTTCACGGGACGGTTAATGGTTGGTAGAAGATTGTCGGAAGGTTTACACCAGGCAATTGAGGCCAAAGAAAATGTGCCGATTCAACGGGAATCAAAAACTTTGGCAACCGTGTCACTGCAAAATTATTTTAGAATGTATGAGCATTTGGCGGGAATGACGGGAACCGCGGTTACCGAAGCCGAAGAATTCCACAAAATTTACAAACTGGACGTCGTCGTTATTCCAACTCACCGACCGATGATTAGAAAAGATTTGCCGGACGCGATTTATAAAACCGCGCCGGCAAAATATACGGCGGTGGCTTTGGAAATTGAAAAAGCACACGCCAAAGGACAGCCGGTCTTAGTCGGTACGACTTCAATTGAAAAAAATGAAATTGTTTCGGAGCTTTTAAAACGAAAAGGGATTAAACACGAAGTCTTAAACGCTAAAAACCACGAAAGAGAAGCAGAAATTATCGCCAAGGCCGGTGAAAAAGGCGCGGTTACGGTTGCCACCAATATGGCAGGCCGAGGTGTTGATATTATTCTGGGCGGCGAACCGCCAACAAGTGCACAAGAATTAAAAGACTGGGATAAAAAACACCAGGAAGTGCTGGATGCCGGCGGATTGTACGTTATCGGCACCGAACGGCACGAATCGCGAAGAATTGATAACCAGTTAAGGGGACGTTCCGGACGACAGGGCGATCCGGGCTTATCACAATTTTTTGTCGGGTTGGATGATGATATTATGCGGCTTTTCGGCGGTGATACCATTTCCGGTTTAATGACCCGTTTTAATATGCCGGAAAATGTACCGCTGCAACATCCGTTGGTTTCCCGCGCCATCGAGCAAGCACAGATAAAAGTTGAAGGTTACAATTTTGACATCCGAAAACATTTGGTGGAATACGATGATGTTTTAAATAAACAAAGAGAAATAATTTATAGTCGTAGAAGAAAAGCCTTGGAAACAGACAATCAGTCAGATGAACTCAAAAAAGAAATTTTAGAAAAAATTCATTCCTCAATAGCCGCCATTGTCACGATGTATTCGTCTAACCCCGCAGAAAGTTCACCGATTGAGCAAATCGTGGGAAAATTTGCAACCATTATTCCTTTTGATGAACTTTCACTCAAGCAAATTTCGACTCAACTTGAACAAATTAGTTCGATGGAAGAAAAAATTAGCTTTCTCAATAAACTGGCCGATGATATTTATCAAACAAAAGAAAAACAAATGGGCGAAGAACTAATGCGACAGGTAGAAAAATTTGTGTTGCTTTCTGTTATCGATAATTTCTGGATGGATCATTTGGATGCGATTGAAAACTTAAGACAGGGGATAGGACTTAGAGGTTATGGACAGAAAGATCCGCTGGTTGAGTATAAAAATGAAGCGTATAAGATGTTTGAACAATTAATTAACGCCATTGATGACGAAGTGGTCCATAGAATCTTCAAGATTCAAGTTCAAGCTCCTCCGGACATGCCGCAGGAGCATCAGCATATCACCGCCCAACCCGCCGGCGGAAATTCCGGTGCGGAAGTTTCATCAAATCTTCAGAGACCGAATAGTTCTGGCTCACAGACAGATATCAAGAAAAAGTTAGGGCGAAATGATCCCTGCTGGTGCGGCAGCGGAAAAAAATATAAAAAATGTCACTACCCAAATTAAGATGAAAATTTCAGCCTGGGTTTTTGCAACTGATCTTTTACCTAATAAAAAAACTTTTACGGAGAGATTGACTAATAAAGGTAATCTTTTTGATAAGACAAGCACTAAAGAGGTTTTTGCCAAATTAAAGGCTTCAGACGTTGACGGAATTGAGCTTCTTATTCCCGCAAATTTTTCCGATGAGGATTTCCAACGCATCAAAAAGATTCTCGATGAGAATAACGTTATCGTAAATAGTATCCACCAGCCCTTGCGGTTGATAACAAAAACAGATGTTAAGGAAATTGAAATGTTATTTTCGGTTGCCAAAAAATTCAAGGCTAAACTAATTGTTCTCCATTTATATAATGCCAAAGGTCAAATATCTAGTAAGAGTTATTTAGACGCTTTGCATAAATTACAAGCAGATTATGGAATTAAAATAAGTTTTGAAAATACCCAAAAATTTGCGCAGGTATTTAATCAGAAAAGATATTGGGACAGTAAAACATTTTCAGATGTCGTTAAAAGTGCCGGATTTACAATTACATTAGATACAACTCATCTTGCCGATGCCGGTGGAGATATGATTGAATTTTATAATCAAAATAAAAACAACATTGTAAATATTCAGCTTAGCGATTATAAAACTAAATGGCCGAAGCCTTGTTTACATTTACAACCGGGAAAAGGAACTTTGCCAATGGACGAGTTCTTAAGAGTTCTGAAAGACAATAAATATGACGGGTTTATTACAATGGAAATCAAAACAGACCTCGAAGGATTATGCGAAAGCGCTAAATTTATCAGGCAAGGCTTGAGTTAGTTTTGTTTATTGACCTCGATTTGCTATGATTTAGCTATGCCCGACAAAATAGGAAATCCGCAATATAAACTTCTGGCCGAAAAATGGTCCAGCCGCCATCAAAATCTTCAATCTGAAATTTTTGAAAAACACAAAGATGCGTTTAAATGGTTGGTGGATAATTCAAAACAATTAGCTGTTGGTTCGCTTGCCAGCGTATTTTTGCTGGCATCGCCGGCCGCGGCAAAAATTCCCAACCTTTTATCAACTACCAGTGCGCAAGTTAGTCAAACAATCGACCGCAAAGTTTTTCTGGTTTACGATTTAAGAAATGTTTTGCCAAACGACGTTAGGCCGTTAACCCCCGACGAAGAAAAAAACGTCAGTGAAGTTTTAACCCGCGATTTTGGCATTCCTGTTTCGGCGGAGTTAGACGGGAAAAGACTCAATACAACCTATGGAATAATTGGTCAGGAGCAGCATCTACCGCGTTATCCCGGCGATAATATTTTCAATCACTTTG
This sequence comes from Candidatus Levyibacteriota bacterium, assembly GCA_049519175.1. Classification (GTDB taxonomy): domain Bacteria; phylum Patescibacteriota; class Microgenomatia; order Levybacterales; family UBA12049; genus DATKGX01. Next base: position 140,223 of record JBEKQZ010000001.1, read on the forward strand.
AGACTCAAGATGATGCCGGAAAATATTGGTCTTACGGGATGACGCCGGGGCTTGGCGCCTGGGGCTATTTTACCGATTCGGCGGCAACTTTAACGCAAACAGATATCGACCGGGAAAAATATTACATTGCCGTGCAAACTTTTCTAGCGCCGGGTTTCGATACAAATCCCAAAGAATATACCGATTTTTTCAAATACCGAAAAATGTTGGTGGTTAATCCGCAAAACGGCAAAGCGGTGGTCGCCGATATTGCCGACGCCGGACCGTCTCCGTGGACCGGAAAGCAATTAGGCGGTTCGCCGGAAGTGATGAGTTATCTGGAGAGATTTGACGGAGAGCAAAGAGGTCCGGTCTTATATTTTTTTATCGATGATCCAAATGATACAATTCCTTTGGGCCCGGTTTCTTACTAAATTATGAAAGGCAAACATTTTTACAGTCACTTAATCGAAATTCACGAAATCTATTTAAGTATTAGCGAGATGAACTTATCCGATGACGAACGTAATCATTTGTTGTCTTTAGCCGAAGCAAATATTCACGCTACGGTGATCAATACGGTTTTACCGGAGCTGTCCGAAGCAGAAAAAAAAATATTCCTCAAAAATTTAGTGGCCAATAATCATGAAGAGACTTGGAAACATCTACTCGCAAAAGCGCAAGACATCGAAGCAAAGATAAGTCAGTCTCTAAAAGAATTAAAAACGGAATTACTTAAAGATATTGAAGAAGCAAATAAAAGCTAGCTATCTGATCACAATCAAAAAGAAGAGAATTGCCGCAATCACCCGATAAACTCCAAAAATTATAAAATTGTTGTGTTGGACATAGCGCAAGAAGAGTTTAACGGAAACTAATGCCACTACAAACGCGCCGAAAAAGCCAACTGCAAGTATCATCCACTCGCTGGGCGAATAAGAAAAATTGGTTCTAATTAAATCCAGAGAGGTTGCCGCCAGCATCGTCGGAACGGCTAAGATGAAGGAAAATTCGGCGGCCGCTTTACGCTTGGTCCCCAAAAATAGAGCACCGATAATGGTTGCGGCCGAGCGGGAAACTCCGGGAATTACCGCAATCGATTGGAAAAGTCCGATGACAAAAGCCTTGGGCAAACTCATCTTCGCGATATTATCGATATGGTATTCCTTTTCTTTATAAATCAGCTCAAGCGCTATCAAAGCAACACCGCCGACCAAAAGTGAAATTAAAGTAATGTATAAATTGCCGAGTAAATAAGTTTTAATAAATTTAAAAAGTATCAATCCGATAATTCCGGTCGGAATAAAGGCGACGATAATTCTTTTCCAGACCGCAACGCTTTTAAACAGAGTATTCCAATATAAAACCACGATGGCCAGTATCGCACCAAGCTGAATAATAATTTCAAAATCTTTGACAAAACTAGTTTGGGCGACTTTTAAAATGTCGGCGGCCAAAATCAGGTGCCCGGTGGAGGAAATTGGTAGAAATTCCGAAATGCCTTCAACAATAGAAAGAATTAATGCCTGCAGAATGTTCATAAACTTAAATTATTATAACACAGAGAAGAGATTGCAAAATACCGGTCAAGTAATCTACAATTATTGCATGAAAGAACCACCAAAGGAAGAATTGCAATGGGACAAGAAAAAAATTCTCCTCTTTTTAATCGCCGCGGTGCTTTTAATTGGAATCGGCTTTGAAGCCAAAGATGTAATTTTAGGAACAAATATCAGTCCTTCAGTCTCTATACCAAAACCCGATGTCAAGGGAGCCGCAACTCAAGTGAGTTCAAATATCAAAAATAGTGTCCAAGATCAATTGGATAATTTAAAAACAGAAGCGCAAAATGTGGATTTGGTGCAAATTGCCTCTTCTTCGCCGCAAGTCCAGAAAGTCATTAACGATTTAAAAGCGGTACAGGACTATCCCAAAAACCAACTTAAGGCGACCTGCGAACAGATTTGTAACGGTTTGTAAAAGAGGTTCACATTCTAGCTTACCTTTGCTTCTTTTTTAACAACAATATTGTGAATATCTTCAGTTAGTTCATTATTAATCTTAATCAGCTTGTGGACTTCATCCTGAAGCTTCAGAAGTGTTTCAGCGTCTTTAAATGTCTGCTCTGCTTGTTTATCCGAAGCCCGACTTAAAACCTGTTGGCCCACCGCTAATATCGGCAGAGCAAATAACTGAACCAAATTACTTAAAAATAGTAAGAAGGTAAACGGATAAGGGTCTTTCTTAAATATGCTAAACCCTACGGTGGCAAGAACCATCCAACCAAACATCCATATAACCAGAAGGTAGAATGCTTCCATGGAGCCAAACTTACTGGTTACAAATACAGCCAGGCGGCCATTAAACCCGAGGTGCTCATGTTTTGTCAGGTGAGGGCCTTGTTTTTTTCTTTCTTCAATCCAAGGGTCTGGAATATGCTCACTAACCATTGCATACTTATTATGCGCTCCAAATACTGAAAAATCCATAGCTATTTTTAGCAAAATTATGTTAATATCTAAATTAAGAGAAAATATCTATGGGTGCTGGAGCAACATTGATTGTGATAAGAGAATATTAAGTAATTAATATGGAAGACGTTAGACAAAGAATTGCCAAAGTTCTAGAAAAATTCAATCTTGACGAAAAAAGAAAGCAAATCCGGGAAATTGAAGCACAGAGTTTGCATCCGGATTTTTGGAAAGACCACCAAAACGCGACTTTAAAAATGAAAGAGTTGTCGATGCTTCAGAATCAAGTCGCAAAAATAGAAAAACTGTCTGAGCTTTCGGCAGCGGGTCAGTTTGACGAAGCGGAAAAGTTGTTAGATGAATTGGAAGTTCTACTGTATTTTACCGGCGCTTATGACAGTGGGTCGGCAATTATGGAATTACACGCCGGACAAGGTGGAGTGGAAGCGATGGATTGGACCAACATGCTTTACCGTATGTATACCAGGTTTTTTGACAAAAAAGGTTGGGCGCACGAAGTGATTGACGAAACTCCGGGCGAAGAAGCGGGTCTAAAAAGTGTAACCATCCAAGTCAGCGGTGAATATGCGTATGGATTTTTAAAAGGCGAAGCGGGTGTGCACCGGTTGGTCCGTCAGTCACCGTTTAATGCCGATAATTTAAGACAAACTTCATTTGCCCTGGTCGAAGTGCTGCCCGAAATTGAGGAAAGCGCGGAAATTGAGATTAAAGATGAAGATTTGGATTGGGATTTTTACCGAAGCGGCGGACACGGCGGGCAAAATGTCAACAAAGTTTCAACGGCAGTTCGTTTAAAGCATATTCCCACCGGAATTGTGGTTACGGCGCAAAGTCAGCGTTATCAAAACCAAAACCGCGAATACGCGCTTAAAATTTTACGTGCCAAGTTGTGGTTTTTGCAAGAAGAAGAGCGAAAAAAGGATGAAGCAAAATTAAAAGGCGGATATAAAACTCCGGGTTGGGGCAACCAAATCCGTTCTTACGTTTTGCATCCTTACAAAATGGTCAAGGACCTTCGCACAAACTTCGAAACTGCCAACGCCGAAGCAGTTCTTAATGGCGATTTAGATGAATTTATCGACGAAGAGTTAAGAAAATTATAGCTCCGAGGGTTGCCAAAAGGTGTAAAATATGGTTTACTTAATAGAGGAGGTGAATGTAAATAATGGATAAAAACATCGACCAGGTTCAAAAACCAAAACCAAATCCAGTTCAAGCACAACCATTAATCCGCAATTTTAACGCAGACAGTCTTAAAAGCGCCTTCACGCCTAAAGTTCTCGCTATTTTGCTTGGCGTCGTAGTAGTGGGAGTTATCAGCGGTTTTCTACTTTCTCAAGTCGGCACGCTTTCAACCAAAAATATCAAAAACGGCACAGTTACCAGTGGCTCATCGGTTGCCGTAGGAACAATTATCGGTTCAAACGATACTACAACTTTTAAAGATACGGCTCAAGGCACGCTTAAGGAAGGAGGCATTGACGGCGAGGGAGCTTACCATCTGGTGCGACCGGGCGGAGACAGTCAAAACGTTTATCTTACATCCTCATCGGTGGACTTATCGCAATTTGTGGGTAGAAATATTAAAGTTTGGGGTCAAACTCAAGCAGCCCAGCATGCGGGTTGGCTAATGGATGTGGGAAGAATTCAGATTCTGCAATGATAAAGCTTGACAAAGTCTCTAAAAAATTTGGCACCGGAGTTTTTGGATTGTCGGATGTGTCTTTGAACATTGAAAAAGGGGAATTTGTTTTTTTGGTTGGCTCGACGGGCGCCGGAAAAACGACCATCTTCAGATTGTTAATCCGTGACACTTTGCCAACGGAAGGAAGCATTTTAGTTAACGGATGGGATGTTGTCCACCTGCCAAAAAATAAACTTCCAACACTTCGAAAAAATGTTGGTGTCGTTTTCCAAGATTTAAAATTACTTTTGGATAGAACAACTTTTGAGAATATTATGTTGCCATTGGAAGTGGCCGGAGCCAGTGACGAGGAAGCGACAAAAATAGTTGAATCGGTTTTGGGACTAGTCGGACTGACCGAACATAAAGATAAATTTCCGATTCAACTTTCGGGCGGAGAATTGCAAAAGGTAGCGCTTGCCAGGGCGTTGGTTTTATCGCCGGAAATATTGTTGGCGGATGAGCCAACCGGTAATTTGGACGCCGCAACGTCTTGGGAAATCGTCAAACTGTTGTCGGACATTAACAAAAGAGGGACAACGGTGGTAATGGCAACGCACAATTTAGATGTAATTAAAAGCTTAGGAAAAAGAGTGATTCGTATCGAAAAAGGAAAAATAGTTGAAGAGGGGAAAAGTTCAGGTAAGCATAAAGATAAGAAAGATCATCAAGAAGTGGAGAAGGAGGAACCCTCCTCCGTCAAGACTTCGGAAGGGCAAGAAAAAGAATGAGTTTTACAAAAACTACTTGGAAAAATATCAGAAGGTCACCTTATCAAGCTTTGGCGGCAATTCTAATCATGACTTTAACCTTTCTGGCGATTTCGTTTTTTACTTTTCTTTTAGTTGGTTCCTCAAAAGTCATTAACTATTTTGAATCAAAACCGCAAGTCACCGCTTTTTTCCGAAATGACGCCAGCCAAAGCGATATCAATAAATTGGAAAACCAACTGCGGGCAACGGGCAAAATTGCTTCGATAAAATTTGTTTCCCAAAACGAAGCACTCAAGATATACAGACAACAAAATGCAAACGACCCCCTACTGTTGGATTTGGTCACTGCCGATGTTCTACCTTCTTCATTTGAAATCTCCACCGTGCAAATCGAAGATATGGGAACAATTTCCAATATGCTTGATAAATCCCCAATTGTTTCGGATGTCATTTACCAAAAAGATGTTGTTTCGACTTTAACCACCTGGACGAGCGCGATCAAAAAAATAGGCATCGTGCTGGTGGTGCTATTGTCTTTGGTTTCAATTTTTATTATGGCGACAATTGTGGGTATTAAAATTTCCCAGAAAAAAGAAGATATCGAAATAATGAAGCTAATTGGTGCGACCAATTGGTATATTCGCTGGCCGTTTTTAACCGAAGGAATTGTGTATGGAATTATCGGCGCGGTGGTCGGATGGGCTATCGCTACGGCGGGACTTTTATACACGACTCCGTTTTTAGAGTCATTTCTAAAAGGGATTCCGGTTTTGCCGGCATCATACAGCGATTTATTAATTCTCTTGGGATTGGAAATAGGATTTGCCGTTTTCCTGGGGGCAGTGTCAAGTTTCTTGGCGGTTTTGCGATATTCAAACTAGCTTTTATCAATTTTTAGAAATGTATGATTTATGAAGTTTGGAATAAAGAAAATAGTCCTTTTGCTTTTCGTAACGGTTCTTCTATGGTTTAGCGCCGGAATTGTTCGTTCTCGGGCTGATACATCAGGTTGCGATACCCCGCAAGAACAAGATTTGTGTAATAAAATAAACGCCGCAAGAGCTGAGACACAAACATATTCCTCGCAAATTGCATTAATCGGCAATCAGATACAATTAACAGAATATCAAATTGAGGCGACGCAAGCACAAATAACCAGTGTCACTTTGGATATCGATACTGCCACTAAAAAAATATCCAGTTTGCAAGGAACATTAGATACAACAATAACAGTGCTTTTAAATAGAATTGTGGCAACTTATGAAGTTGGAACAATTCAGCCAATCCAAATCTTGTTAACATCCAATACCGCTTCGGATTTTTTTACCAGACTTAACTATTTAAAGCTGGCACAAGCGCACGATAAACAATTGGTTTACGATACCCAACAAGCGAAAACCGATTATGCAAATCAAAAAAATATTTTTGAAGACAAAAAAAAACAATTAGCAGATTTACAACAACAGTTGCAAACGCAAACCGACCAACTGAATCAGGAAAAACAAGTTCAACAACAACTTTTAGAAACCACAGAAGCGCAACTTGCTCAGTATCAAACGGAATTATCAGCTTTGCAAAACTTTGCCCGTTCTCGAGTTGGTCCTGGTGGGCAAAGCATTCCGCATCAGGATTTGTCTGATAGCTGGGGCAAATATTATAACCAGCGTGATGCAAACTGGGGTAATAATTATATTGGTTTATCGAATATGCAGATATGGGATGTCGGTTGTTTATTAACCTCTTACGCGATGGTGGTAACGCATTATGGTGGATCTGTAACACCTGCGGATGTGGCGGCAAATGTAGGAAATTTTGCAGGGGGAAGTGCATATTTTAATTTACCTGGTCCTTCTGCTAATGGGCATTCGGCTACTGACGTTTCTATGCCGTCACTTGACGATCTAAAAAATGATCTCAACGCCGGGGATTCGGTCATTGCAGGATTATCTTATGACGGTGGTCCAATCGCCGACCATTGGGTAGTGCTTAGATCTGTCAATGCCGATGGCACTTTTATGATTAATGATCCTTTATATCAAGGAGCAATGAATGTGCCGCTCAACGATAATTATGCTGGGCTGGCAATTGTCGAAGCCAGGATTTATAATTAAAATAAGATAAAAAGAATTGCCCTTACTGTTTGTCTTTTTTGGTTTTTAAGCCTGCTTTGCCCGGGAAAGACCTCTGCGGCCGGTTTCACTTTAGCGTCAGACCAAACATCCATCAATTCCAATGAGGAATTCGATATAAATGTGCAATTCTCAATCAGCGCTGCAAATGGCACCGTTTATTACTTGCGCGGAGTTTTCTATCAAACTGCCGGTAGCTATTGTGGCTACACTTGGAATGGAAATAATTGGTATAATGGTCCTTATTCCGTAAATAACGGGTGGCAGCAATTGCTTGCGGTCACAGTCAATCAAAGTAGCTGGTCAGGGCAGTTAAAAGCAAAAATTGATCCATCTGATGGTAATTGTCAAAATAGCGGTAATTATTATTTTAAAGTTCAAAGATATACTGTAGGAGGAAGTAGCAATTTTGATGATCAAAATAGTTTAAGCGTAAATATTTCTATTCCAACCCCAACCCCCACGCCTGCTCCGACAGATACTCCAACGCCAATGCCCACTCAAACTCCAACGCCTAAGCCTATTGCGGCGCCCACTTCCAAACCAACCCAAAAACCTTCACCCACAATTACGGAAGATCTTATTGCGACAGATGCGGGTGTTTTGGGGGACAGCAGCGGAAGCACAGAAGTTCAAACGCCAACTCCAAAACCAAAAGAAATAAAAATAGCTTCGGATACCGGCAGTAATTTATTACCAGAAATTCTAATCCTTATCGGCATTGTTTTTCTGATAGCTTGTGCTATAGTAGTTTCTTACCCATACCTTAAAAATTTTAGAAAGAAAAATAATGATGAATAATCAGGATTTTTTTATCACTAACAGCAAAGAAGAAACACAAACTTTTGCCCAAGACTTTGCCAAAACGCTCAAAGGCGGCGCTTTTTTGGCATTTTATGGAGATTTAGGCAGCGGCAAAACCACTTTTATTCAAGGTTTGGCAAAAGGTTTAGGAATACAAAGAAGAATTATTTCGCCAACCTTCATAATTCTGCGGCATTACAAAATGGATAAAGGAGATTTTTATCACGTTGACCTTTACAGAACCGAAAGTAAACACGATCTCTTAGGGATAGGACTTGAGCAAATCATTCAAGACGCAAATAGTATTGTCGCTTTGGAGTGGGCAGAAAAGTTGGGGGAGCTATTGCCAAAACAAAGAATTGATATTCACATGGAGTATCTGGAAGATAATAAACGCAAAATTATCATTAAAAAATATGAATAGACAGATTGACGAAGCGGTTAAAGTTCTAGACCAAGGTGGCATAGTGATTTTCCCAACCGATACAGCTTTTGGAATTGGCTGCCGGGTGGATAATGAAAAAGTGGTTCAAAAGTTATTCAAAATCAGGAACAGACCAGCTTCTCAAGCTGCCCCAATTCTAGTTAACAGTTTAGAAATGGCTAAAGAGTATGCAGCCGAAGTTCCCGAAGCAGTTATTCAGAATTTAATCAAACCATTTTGGCCGGGCGCTTTGACAATAGTTTTAAAAGCAAATAAGCAGAAAGTCCCTTTATTAGTCAGAGGCGGTGGCGAGACAGTTGGAATAAGAATGCCAAATCATCCGTTCATTCTTAATGTCATCAATAAAGTTGGAGTGCCTGTTTTGGGACCATCGGCCAATTTTCATGGAGAAAAGACGCCTTTTAAATTCAAAGATTTAGATATGAAATTAGTTTCGCTGGTTGACTATGTTTTAGAGGGAGAATGTTCAATTCAAGAGGCTTCAACGGTGATCGACTGCACAAAACGTAGGTGGGAAATTTTGCGTCAGGGCGCGATACAAGTTAAGATATAGGTATGGGCAAAGTTTTAAAGATTGACACCTCCGATAATCAGAAAATAACGATTGAACTTGAATTTAACGGAAAAAAAGAAAAATTGGTTGAAGACTCAACATTTCTAAGATCCGAAGCGACTTTGCCGGCGATTGATAAGCTACTCAAGCAAAATAATCTAGCTATTAAAGAAGTTGATCAGATTAAAGTGAGCAAAGGGCCAGGCTCATTTACGGGGTTAAGAGTTGGAGTGGCGATTGCTAATGCGTTAGCGTTTTTATTAAAAATCCCCGTTAATCATAAAAAAGTTGGCGAATTGGAAGAACCAGTATATAATAAATAGTAGGTATGATTAATTTTCTGCGCCATCTTTTTCTACCGAGGGAAACAAACAATTACAGGCCGGGACTTCTGCACCACAAAATCTTATTCAGCCTAATCTTATTCTTCGTTTCTGCGGGAATTTTGACATCTGTTGTCAGAACCAATTTCCCTGCGGTTTTAGGCCTATCGGCGAATATTCCAACACAGCAACTTTTAATTTTAACCAATCAACAAAGACAAGATAATAATCTGCCCGCTCTGACCGATAATTCCGAGCTCGACCAGGCGGCTGCCAATAAAGCGGCGGATATGCTTAGTAAAAATTATTGGGCACATGATGCGCCGGACGGCACCACTCCGTGGACGTTTATCAAAGCGGCGGGATACAATTATGTTTATGCCGGCGAAAATCTGGCGCGGGGATTTAATAGCGCTTCGGACGTAGTAAACGCCTGGATGAATAGTCCTGAACACAGACAAAATATTTTGTCATCCAACTATCAAAATGTTGGCTTTGCGGTAGCCACGGGAAACTTAAGCGGTGAGGATACAATTCTAGTGGTAGAAATGCTTGGCAGTACCAGTTTGGGTGCTCCCGTTGCTTCGGGCAACAATAATCCTCCGGTCGTTGCTGTTGCCCCAGGGTCTCCGGCGGTCAATAATACTAAAGCGCCTGCTGCTCCGGCGCAAACACCCATTGCTCAAATTAATAGTTCCAACTTATTGGGAGTTTCTTCAGTTATAAAGCCTCTGATCAATAGTCACACATTTGTCTCTTTGTCGGCCGGAGTAATTCTCTCTTTATTCATTTTTGTTCTAATTCTAGACATGGTAATAATTGAACGGAAAAAGATTGTCCGCTTTGTTGGTCACAATTTGGACCATGTATTGTTCTTGGGAGCGATGTTTGCAATTGTAATAATTCTTTTGAAAGGAGCAATTATTTAAATGTTCAAAAAGCTGCAGAAACACTTGGGATATTATCTTTCTCTTTTGGCAATTCTATTGTTGGGACTAGCGCTAATTTTATTAACCAGTCCAAACCTTAAATCGCAAAGTTTAATTATTTCCGCAACCGTATTTTTCTATATTCTTTGGGGAGTTTTGCACCATCTTATAAATCATGAACTAAGCCTAAGGATTGTGATAGAATATGTTCTCATCGGAGCGTTGGGGCTTTCGATTCTATTCTTTATGACAGTGGGAGGATTAATATGAAAGGCATAATTTTAGCAGGCGGTAGAGCCACTAGGCTTCGCCCGTTAACAAAGATTACTTCAAAACAGTTATTACCTATTTATAACAAGCCAATGATTTATTATCCCATTCAGACTCTTGTAAAAGCTGGGATTTCAGACATTTTAATAATTGTTGCACCTGAATATTCTGGTCAATTTCTGAATCTGCTTGGTTCAGGCAATGAGTTGGGGGCAAATCTGTCTTACGAAGTTCAAGAGGAGCCTCGAGGGCTTCCCGATGCTTTCATTGTCGGCGAAAACTTTATTGAAAAAGATAACGTGGCGATGATTTTAGGAGATAATATTTTTGACCATAATTTTGCGGAAAGCGTTACTTCCTTTAAATCGGGGGCAAGGATATTTGCTAAACAAGTTCCTGACCCTGAAAGGTCCGGAGTGGTAGAATTTGACCAAGACCATAAAGTTATCTCAATTGTAGAAAAACCGGAACATCCAAAAAGTAATTATGCGGTTGTCGGATTTTATATTTATGATAACAGGGTAATCGAATATGCCAAAAGTTTAAGACCATCCGCAAGAAATGAATTGGAAATTGTTGACCTACACAATAAATATCTTAAAAACGGAGAATTGAAAGTCGATATTATTGAGGGAATGTGGGAAGACGCCGGCACTTTCGACAGCCTTCTTCGCGTTAACAATCTGATTGCGGAAAGAGTAAAGCAAGGGGGCGTAATATAAATGAAGATTTTAGTTACCGGCGGAGCGGGGTTTATCGGTTCAAATTTTATTCTTTATTGGTTGAAAAATCATCCACAGGATTCAATTGTCAATTTAGATAAACTGACTTATGCTGGAAATTTAGAAAATCTAACCAGCGTTCAGGATAACCCCAATTATCAATTCATCCAGGGCGATATCTGTGATGCAAAAATTGTCGAAAGCGCAATATCGGGAGTTGATGCCGTTGTGCATTTTGCGGCGGAAAGCCATGTCGACAGAAGCATTGCGGAGCCAGCTAATTTTGTCAAGACCAATGTTTTGGGAACGCAAGTGCTTTTGGAAGCGTCCCTAAAAAATAAAGTCAAAAAATTCCACCATATCTCAACGGATGAAGTATATGGAAGCCTTAATCTAGAAGATAAGAGCATATTTAATGAACGAACAGCTTATAATCCCAGAAGTCCATATTCAGCCAGCAAAGCCGGTTCGGACCATTTGGTTAAAGCCTATTATTATACATATAATTTACCCATTACGATTTCCAACTGTTCCAATAATTTTGGTCCTTATCAGTTTCCGGAAAAATTAATTGCTCTGGCAATTACTAACCTTTTGGAAGGCAAAAAAGTTCCGGTTTACGGAGATGGACTTTATGTTAGGGATTGGTTGTATGTGGAAGATCATTGCCGGGCAATCGATTTAATTTTGGAAAAAGGTAAAGTTGGAGAAACATATTGTGTCGGTGGATTAACGGATGACTTAAGCAATCTCTCAATTTTGCGGAAGATAATCAGACTGCTTGGAAAAACCGAAGATTCTTTGGAGTATGTCAAAGACAGGCCGGGACACGATAGACGTTATGCCTTGGATTGGTCGAAAATAAAAAATGAATTAGGTTGGCAGCCTCTGCATGGTTTTGATGAATGGCTTGAAAAAACTGTCCAGTGGTATCAAGAAAACAGAGAGTGGTGGAAAAATGTTAAAAATGGCGAATACAAGCAATACTACAAGAAACAATACGGCAAATGATTAAATGCATCTTGGAGAACGGACACGAAACATCCTTTAGACACGTTACAGTCGGAGCAATAGTTGTCAACGAAAAACAGGAGGTGCTTCTGGTTAAACGGGCGGAAAATATTCATAACGGAGGTAAATATACTATTCCCGGAGGATTTCTAGATAGAGATGAAAACTTGGAGCAAGGAGTCTTAAGGGAATTAAAAGAAGAAACAGGCTACAAGGGGAAAATAGAGACGCTTTTTTGGATTAATGATAGTCCAAATAGACCAAAAGAGGACCGCCAGAATGTAGACTTTATTTTCATTGCTAAAATAATCAGTGGAGGGATGACGTTAAATAATGAAGTTTCCGATATTCATTGGTTTACAATGAATAGTTTGCCTAAAGAAGAAGATTTCGCTTTTGACCACCGGGCGATAATTTTACACTATTTTGAATATTTAAAGAAACCATTTCCCTTGCCATTAGTAAGTGGGGTAGATTTATGAAAACAAAAATTTTAGTCACAGGGCTAACGGGTTTGGTCGGTTCGAGATTTCCGGAGCTTTTAAATGATGCTTATGAATTTCAGCCGCTTGGAGTAGATATTCTTGCTAAGAATGCTGTTCTAAATATAATTTCATCCTCAGATGCCCAAATAGTTCTACATATGGCTGCCAAAACGCACGTTGACGGGTGTGAGCTAGATAAAAATAGGGATAAAGAAATTCTTAAGTTCAGTAATCTTCAAGACCGAGAAAAAATTTGGATGGAAGAGAAAACCGCTTGGGCAGTAAACGTTTTTGGCACGCAAAATATCGTAGAAGCTTGTCAAAAAACCAATAAGAAAATAATTTATCTGTCTACCGACTCTGTTTTTGACGGGAAGAAAAGAACTTATTCGGAAGAAGATGAGCCTGCTCCCGTCAATTGGTATGCAAAAACCAAATATGAAGGAGAAAAACTCATCCAAGCCTCAGGTTTAGATTATATAATCGCCAGAATTGCTTATCCTTATCGGGCGTATTTCGCCAGAAACGATTTCGTGAGAGCCTTAATAGAAAAATTACAAAAAAGCGAAAAACTAAGTATGGTGACCGATCATATTATGACTCCAACTTTTATTGACGATATCGCTAATGCCTTGGATATTCTCATCAGACTTGAGCAAAAAGGCATCTTTCATGTGGTGGGCAGTCAAGCAATCACTCCTTATGAAGCGGCAATAGAAATCGCTCAAACGTTTGATTTCGATGAGTCTTTAATCTCTAAAACAACCAGAAGAGAATACTTTGCCGGTAAAGCAGCACGGCCCTTTTGTCTTCATCTGAAAAATGCTAAAATTGGTAAATTAGGGATAGAAATGTCGACTTTTGACAAAGGGATTATTGAAGTTAAAAATCAAAGAGAAAGAATTCAGATATGACAATTACTTTTGTAGGACACGGATACGTGGGTTTGGTTTCGGCAGCGGTTTTTGCCGATCTTGGCAATACTGTTTGGGTGATTGGACATACCGAAGAAAAAATAAATAATCTCCAGAAAGGCATAATTCCAATTTACGAACCGGGGCTCTCCGAAATCGTGCAAAGAAACGTTAAAGCGAAAAGATTATTGTTCACTTTAGATTACGATGAAGCAATTCAATCTTCAAGTGTGGTTTTTATTGCCGTTGGGACTCCTTCAAAAGCTAATGGTGATGCCGATTTGTCGGTCATTTACGAAGTGGCGGAAAAAATAGGCAAACATCTCGATGGATATACGGCTGTAGCGACAAAAAGCACTGTCCCGGTTGGCACAAACAAAAAAGTAAGAGAGCTAATTGAAAAAGTAAAACCGGAAAAAGCCACTTTTGATTTGGCTTCCGTTCCCGAATTTTTAAGAGAAGGGCAGGCGATTTCCGATACCCTGCATCCGGACAGAATAGTTATCGGCACAGATTCGAAGAAAGCCGAAGACATTCTTGTTGAGCTGCATGAGTCAATTGACGGCAACTACGTTTTAACTAATATCGAAACTGCGGAAATGATAAAATATGCCGCCAACGCTTTCCTGTCTGTAAAAATTTCCTTTGCCAACGCGATTGCTTTTTTAAGCGAAGCGACCGGCGCAAACGGGTTGAAAGTTTTGGAAGGAATCGGTTATGACAAAAGAATCGGTAATCAATTCCTTTCTCCGGGAGCAGGTTATGGAGGCAGTTGTTTCCCCAAAGACGTCAGAGCTTTAATCCACATTTCCAAACAAAACGGCTATCAATTTACGATCTTGGAAGCGGTAGAAGAAGTTAATCGGCAAGCCATGCAGGCAATAGTTACCAAAGCCAAGAAGCTGCTTGACGGAAAAATTGACGGTAAAACAATTTGCGTTTTAGGTCTTTCGTTTAAGCCGGATACCGATGATATGCGAGATGCGCCTTCGATAACGATTATCAATGCGCTTAAAGAAGCGGGAGCTAAAATAAAAGCGTTTGACCCAATTGCCATTGAAAAAGCCAAGCAAAAAATTACGGGAATTGAATTTTGCGAAGACGCTTACGAAGCAGCCAAAGATACAGAACTTTTAATTATTCTAACCGAATGGAATGAGTTCAAGCAGCTTAATTTAAGCAAGATTAAAACCTTAATGAGAACTCCGGTTATTCTGGACGGAAGAAATATTTATAACCCGCCGGAAGTTAAAAGATTAGGTTTTGTTTATCAGGGTGTTGGTAGATAATTATGGCAAAGAAAATATTAATTACAGGCGCTTCCGGTTTTGTCGGCAGTCACCTCGCCGATTATCTCTCTTTAGAGCCAAATAACCATCTTTTTGGAACAACTTTTTCCAAAGGCGACTCCAGAAATTTAGACAAGAGCAAAGACAAACTAGAGCTGTTAGAAGTTGATTTAAGCAAAGACGAAGCAGTTTTTTCACTCATTGAAGAAATAAAACCGAATGTTATTTATCATTTGGCGGCGTTTACCTCGGCAGCCGATAGCTTTTCTTCTCCAAAAGAAACTATTCTAAATAACATTGCTTGTCAGATAAACATTCTCGAAGCCATGCGAAAAAGTAATCTCACTGAAACGGAAACACTAGTTGTTTCTTCAGGTGAAGTTTACGGGAGCGTTATGAAAGAAGATCTTCCGATTGATGAAGCAACTTCTTTAAATCCGACTAATCCTTATGCGGTTTCAAAACTTGCGCAAGATTTTTTAGGCAGGCAGTATTTTTTGTCTTATGGCTTAAAAACTATTCGTGTAAGACCCTTTAATCACGTTGGCCCACGTCAGTCACCGAATTTTGTTGTTTCGGCTTTTGCCAAAAAAATTGCGGAAATAGAAAAAGGGAAAAGGGAACCAATTTTGTCGGTTGGTAATTTAGAAGCAAAACGGGATTTTACCGACGTCAGAGATGTAATTAGAGCTTATGGCCTATTGATGGAAAAGGGTGAAATTGGAGAGGTTTACAATATTGGTTCGGGCGTTTCGCACAAAATAGCGGAAATTCTGGATCAATTACTTTCCTTAACCAAAGTTAAAATTACGGTAGAGGTTGATAAGTCATTGTTTAGGCCAATCGATGACCCAGATTTAGTTTGTGACCCGACGAAATTGAAAAAGCTGACGGGTTGGGAACCGGAAATTCCGCTGGCGAAGACTTTAGAAGACACACTGGACTATTGGCGAAATATTCTTTAAAATGAGTTAGTAAATGAAAACAGCTTTAATCACCGGCATTACCGGACAAGACGGACCATATTTGGCAGAATTTCTGCTTTCCAAAGGTTATAAAGTGGCCGGAACCGTGCGTCGGCTTTCCACTCCAAACATGGAAAATATTAAAGATATTGCCGATAAGCTTGAGCTTTTCTCAGCGGATTTGCTTGACCAAAGTTCCTTAACTGATGCTATCAGGAAATCAGAGCCTGACGAAATCTACAATCTGGCTGCGCAATCCTTTGTAAAAGCTTCTTGGGATCAGCCGGTGCTAACCGGAGAGTTTACGGCGCTCGGCGTAACCAGAGTTTTGGAAGCAATCCGCACGGTTAATTCTAAAATTAAATTTTATCAAGCTTCCAGTTCGGAAATGTTTGGCAAAGTGACCGAAACTCCGCAAAAAGAAACTACCAGGTTTCATCCACGTAGCCCCTATGGCGTTGCTAAAGTTTACGGTCATTACATCACGGTTAATTACAGAGAAAGTTACGATATGTTTGCCTGCTCGGGAATTCTTTTTAACCACGAGTCTCCAAGGAGAGGCATAGAATTTGTAACCAGAAAAATTACTAATGGGGTTGCCAGAATAAAATTAGGCAAGCAAGCTAAATTGGAGCTTGGTAGTCTTGAGCCGAAAAGAGACTGGGGATACTCGGGCGATTATGTCGAGGCGATGTGGCTGATGCTACAACAAGAAAAACCCGATGATTATGTTATCGCCACCGGAGAAAACCACAGTGTCAAAGAGTTTGTTGAAGAAGCGTTTAAAGTAGCAGACATTCCGGATTGGCAAAAATATGTCGTTGCCAACGAGTTTGAATATATGCGTCCGGCAGAAGTTGATTACCTCATTGGCGATGCAAGCAAAGCGCAAAAGGTGCTTGGTTGGAAACCGAAAACGAGTTTTAAAGAATTGGTTAAGCTAATGGTTGAAGCCGACCTCGAGAGAGAAAAAAAATAATATGCAGACCGTATTAGTCGCCGGCGGAGCAGGTTTTATAGGCTCGCATTTATGCAAAAGTCTACTTGCCAAAAACTACAAAGTTATTTGTATTGATAATTTGGTCACCGGGGATAAAAGTAACATTGCGCCACTTTTAAATAACGAAAACTTCAGTTTTTTAGAAAAAGACATCACCAAACCTTTAGAAAATGTTCAAGCGGATTTTATTTTCCACTTAGCCAGTCCGGCCTCACCGAATAAAAAATCTCCCAAAAGTTACATTAATCTACCACTGGAAACTTTACTGGCAAATTCTTTGGGAACATATTATCTTTTAGAGTTGGCAAAAAAAGTAGGGGCAAAATTTCTGTATGCGTCAACCTCCGAAGTTTACGGTGATCCAAAAGTTTCTCCCCAGACAGAAGATTATTTCGGCAATGTCAACCCAAACGGAGTGCGTTCAGTTTATGATGAATCCAAACGGTTTGGTGAAGCAATCACCATGAGTTATGTCAGAAGCGCCAATCTTGATGCCAGGATTATCCGAATTTTTAACACTTATGGTCCCTCGATGCAAAAAGATGACGGAAGAGTAATCTCAAATTTTGCGGTTCAGGCGCTAGCAAATCAGCCTCTAACCGTTTACGGAGACGGAAAACAAACCAGAAGTATTTGTTTTGTTGATGATATGGTTTTGGGTATTGAACAAGCGCTGTTTACACAAAATACCAAGGGAGAAGTAATTAATCTAGGCAATCCTAACGAAAAAACAATTTTAGAGTTGGCAGAAATTATTAAAAGGATTGCGAAGTCATCCTCGCAAGTTTCTTTCGAGCCGTTGCCGGAAGATGACCCAAAAATAAGAAAACCGGATATTTCCAAGGCAAAAAAACTTTTAGACTGGGAACCAAAAGTGAATATTGAAGAAGGGCTGACTAAAACGATACAATATTTTAAAGAGATAGTATGAAAGCAATAGTTATAATTCCAACCTATAACGAAAAAGGGAATATCGAACGTATTATTCCGGCGGTTGAAGAGGTCTTTAAAGAAGTCAAGAACTACGAAACCGGAATTTTAATTGTCGATGATGGTTCTCCTGATGGCACTGGCGAGATAGTCAAAGGTTTGATGAAGCAATATGATAATTTACACCTGTTGGAAGGTCAAAAAAACGGTTTGGGAGCAGCATATCTGCGTGGTATGACTTACGCAGTTAATGAGTTGCACGCAGATGTGATGTTTGAAATGGACGCGGACTTTTTCCACGACCCAAAAAAGATTCCGGATTTTTTGCAGAAAATTGATGAGGGGAACGATTTTGTTATCGGGACAAGATATAGCGCGGGCGGTTCAATTCCTGCAAATTGGGGATTACATCGGAAAATAATGTCGGTCTGGGGAAATTTGTTAATCAGGACGATATTAATGCGGTTTGATATTCACGATTGGACCGGCGGATATAGAGCCATTAAAAAAGAAGTTTTTCTTAAAGAAAAAGAAAAGTTAACAGCTTTTTCCGGTTACACATTTCAAGTTGGTTCTTTGCTAAATGCCGTGCATGACGGATTTAAAGTGGCCGAAGTGCCTTTTCATGCGACAGACAGAACAATGGGAAAGTCCAAAATTCCCGGAATAAAAACGATTATTCAGACTTTATATTTTGTTATCACAGCCAGAATCAAAGAATTAGTCTTTGGTCCATTTGGAAAATTCTTGGTCGTTGGAGGAACAGGTTTTGTAATACAAGCGATAATCCTAAGGATTATGGTTGGAATTTTTAATATTGATCCTACAATTTCTAATCTTACAGGAGCAGTAGTTGCGATATTCTCAAATTATAATCTAAATAACCATTGGACATTTAAAACCGAAAAAATTAGCGGTTTTGGTCAGTATTTATGGAAGCTGCTAAACTTTTATGCCACTTCCGCAATTGGCGTAATTATTATTCAGACAGGAATAATTTTTTTAGGAGATACATTGTTCGGGAAAAAGTTTTACTTCCTTTATTTTATAATCGGGACAGGATTTTTGCTGATTTATAATTTTACAGTTTATAGATTAATAATTTGGCGCAAGAAACCCTCTCAATGAAGAAAAAATTTCTATTCTCATTTTTTAATTTTCAATTTTTTGCCATGGTCATTATTTTGGCGATCGCTGCATTCATGAGGCTTTATAAAATTCAAGATTATATGACTTTCTTGGGCGATGAAGGCCGAGACGTTTTGGTTGTCTATAATATTTTACACGGACACTTGACGCTTCTAGGTCCAACCTCTTCGGTTGGGGGATTTTTCTTAGGTCCAATTTATTATTATTTTATGGCGCCATTTTTGTGGCTGTTCAATTACAGTCCGGTTGGGCCGGCGGTAATGGTGGCGCTTTTTGGCATCGCCACCGTTTGGCTTGTTTACATCGTCGGTAAAGATTTTTTCAATGTCAAAGTTGGATTAATGGCTGCTCTTATTTATGCTATTTCTCCATTGGTAATTGTCTATTCAAGGTCTTCCTGGAATCCAAATCCGATGCCGTTTTTTTCTCTTTTAACTCTATATTGTATCTATCAAGCTCTAAAAAAGAATAGTTTGAAGCTGTTTTTTGTTGCCGGTATTTTGTTTGGGATTGCCATGCAATTACATTACCTCTCAATTTTTTTAGGGATGGTAATAATCATCTACACTTTTCTGGCATTTCTTTATAAAGAGAAAAACTTCAAGGTCTGGACAAAATTACTGAAAGAATACCTCTCAATTTTCTTAGGATTTGTCATTGGCTGGTCACCGTTTTTGGCTTTTGAAGTCCGGCACGGGTTTTTAGATTTCAAAAACATTTTTAATTTTGTGCTATTTTCTGGCAAGACCGGAGCAAACTCCAATTACTTTGCAATTGTTTACGATGTGTTTTTCCGTGTTTTTGGCAGGTTAGTCTTTTATTTCCCAACGCCTGACCTGCAATATCTTTACAAGCCCTGGCTTTTGCCCTGGGAAGTTTTTGTTCTGCTATTTGCAATTTTTGCCTGTGGTACTATCTTCTTCAAACTTATTAAAGCGTATAAAGAGAAAAGCCAAGACTTCAGTAAATATTTATTGCTGATAGTTTGGTTAGTCGTTGGCATCCTGCTTTTCGGATTTTATAAAAAGGACATTTATGATTATTATTTTGCTTTCATGTTTCCCTTGCCATTTTTACTGGTCGCGCAAAGTTTGGATTTTCTAAAAAAAATAAAATTTCTGAAAGTGGGAATTGTTCTTTCGCTAATTTTATTGGTTATAATAGTTGCTTTAAACCTTGATGGAATTCCATTCCAATATCCGCCCAACCGACAATTAAATCAGATGCGCTCCATTGCGGCATTTGTGATGACGCAAACTAACGCAAAGCCATTTAACTTTGCTTTAGTGGCAGCCGGAAATTCAGATTACGCTTACAGATATTTCTTTACGCTTTGGAATCATCCGCCGGTAACAATTGAAGATCCGGCGCATGACCCGCTGCGAAAAACCGTCACGAACCAACTTTTCGTCGTTTGCGAAAGCCCGCTGCCTTGCGAGCCCTTAGGCAATTCATTATGGGAGATAGCGGGGTTTGGTCGGGCAGATATTGCCAACCATTGGAACGTCTCCGTCGTCGAAGTCTACAAGCTTATTCACTACAAAGGAAAATAGAAATTCTTCAGATAGCATTCATGTTCCAATAAAAAACCCCTTCCAAAAAGGTGGGGGTTTTTTATTATCTCTTGAAGGATAATTGTTCCTTCGAAGGATCTTCAAGACTAGGCAGCTCCGATCTTGTACATTCCTGTACCACAGACTGGACATTTGCCCTTGAGAGCTGGTTTACCATTTTTCATGGTAACCTTTTCCGCGTTTGCGTCTTCTCTCTTTTGTCGACATTTAACACAATACATTGTTGCCATTTTATAATTCACCTCCTCTCAAGCCGCTTCTGCGACTAAATTAGTAACTAATTCCGGGTATTATTAAAACGTGATTTCTAAGTAGGGTAAAAAGAATTATTTGAAAAATAAAAATGCCTAAAGTTAAAAGCGCGGTTTTACGAAGGTCTTTGACAAGATATGGATATTGATTTAAAGCCACTATTTTTGGTGCATTTTGTGTCAACATTGGGGAAATAATCAGTGGCTGAGTTTTGACCGTAAGAGGTGTTTGACCAGTAAAAGTGTGGCTAAAATTGTGGCGTGCATCGGCTAAAATTTTCTGTTCCCGGGTTTTTCTCTTCTTAGCCATAAGTGAGCCTAGATTACACTATTGACAGGGAGCCTGTCAAGAGGCTAATATAAAAAGATATTATGCCAACCAATCTCCTGTTTCTAATTCTTGCAATAATTCTTGTTTGGCTAGCTTCCCTTTCTGTTTTCTTCTGGAGAATTTTACAGCATTACAATAAGTTGACCAAGGGAGTCAGCGAAAAAAGTTTGCGAACGGTTTTGGAAGATCTGCTTAAAGATATGGATGTTAATAAAAAGGATATTGACTATCTAAAGGAGTATTCTGCTAGAATAGAAAAGGACGGACTTTTACATATCCAAAAGGTAGGCTTAATCAGATTCAATCCTTTTAAAGATACTGGTGGAGACCAAAGTTTTATTTTATCCCTAGTTGACGGAAAAGACACAGGCGTAGTTATTTCCGGTCTCTATTCAAGGTCCGGAACCAGATGGTATGCCAAAAGAGTCGTAAGCGGGAAAGGTGTCGATTACGAGTTATCCGAAGAAGAAAAGAAATCACTAAAAGAAACAAGCGCTAATTTATGAAAAAAAATACAATCGTAATAATCATAACCGCAGTCGTTCTGTATTTATTGGCCACTTCGGTGTCTTATTTCCTTTTTATAAAAGTGTCGCCGCAAATCGTCAGTTCTCCTTTGCCTGCTCCAACCGCCGGCGTAAATGGAGCCTTGGTTTTTAATAATAATCTTCCTAAAACCGAAGCCTGCCCAATTAATGGAGTTTTATATTCCAAACAGCAAGAACAATGGTGGCAACAACATCGACCCTTGGGAGTAATGATTGAAAATAGCGTTGATGCCAGACCGCAATCGGGGCTTTCTGGAGCAGACACTATTTATGAAGCGGTCGCTGAAGGTGGCATCACCCGGTTCTTAGCTATCTATTATTGTCAGGATGCGGGCGAGCTTGGTCCGGTTAGGTCGGCCAGAACCTATTACGTTGATTTCATGTCGGAGTATGGGGATTCACCTCTCTATGCTCATGTCGGCGGTGCAAATCAACCGGGGCCCGCAGATGCCCTTACGCAGCTCACAGATTACGGCTGGACTGCTTATAATGACTTAAACCAGTTCTCTATCGGTTTTCCGACATTTTGGAGAGATTACGGCCGTTTGCCAAACGTTGCCACCGAGCATACTATGTATTCTTCGGTCGATAAATTGTTGGATTATGCAAAAACCAGCCGGGGACTGACAAACGTTGATAAACAGGGAGTTTCATGGGACAAAGATTTTGTTCCTTACACCTTTACCGACGATGCTCCGGCTTCGCAAAGACCGACCAGCCAGTCGATCCATTTGGAATTTTGGCAATCGGCCGGGAGCGATTACTTTGTTGACTGGACATATAATCCAAAGACGAATCTCTATGCAAGAGCCAACGGCGGAAAACCGCATATCGATAAAAATACCGGTAAACAATTAGCTGCCAAAAACGTAGTTGTTCTGGAGATGGTAGAAGATAATGCCAATGACGGATACGTTGATAACGATCATCTTTTATTCGAAGATAAGGGAACCGGCACAGCAGTTGTCTTTAAAGATGGCAAACGAATCAACGGCACTTGGGAAAAAGATACCAGGACTTCCCGAACGATTATCACCGACGCAAGCGGAAAACAAATTCAATTTGACAGGGGACTGATTTGGTTCGAAATTCTGCCCACGGATGGTGTATTAACTGTAAAGTAATAGTTTGTGCCACTTGTAAATTAGATAATTGTTGATGTATAT
The DNA here is from genome assembly GCA_049519175.1 of Candidatus Levyibacteriota bacterium. Classification (GTDB taxonomy): domain Bacteria; phylum Patescibacteriota; class Microgenomatia; order Levybacterales; family UBA12049; genus DATKGX01. The sequence goes on from JBEKQZ010000001.1 coordinate 162,879, forward strand.
TAATCATCAAGAGTAAATAGAACAATTTATGTTTGCAGATTTAATAACATCAAAATCAAGAATAAAATTGTTGAACGTTTTTTTAAGTTCTCCTAACGACATGATTCACGTCCGGGAACTTGTCAGAAGGACTAATGATGAAATTAATGCGGTCAGAAGAGAGCTGGCATTCCTGGAGAAAAAAGGCATTCTAACCCGCGAACCGCGCGCCAACCGAGTTTATTATTTCCTCAACAAAAACTATCCATTCTATTATGATTTACTGCGAATTGGTTCAAAAAGCGTTGGTTTGGGTGCGGAAATTCTTAAAAATAAAGTTAAGCTCGGAAGAATAAAATACGCGATGTTCTCGGGAAGGTTTTTAAGAAAAATGAAAGAACAGCAGGACGAAGTAGACCTTCTAATTGTCGGTAACGTCGTTTTACCCGAGCTGGCGCTTTTGGTTAGGGAAGAAGAAAAAAGACTAAACACGGAAATAAATTACACGGTGATGACCGAGGAAGAATTTAGTTTTAGAAGAAAGAAAAGAGATCCATTTATAATTTCTATTCTGGCCGGTTCCAGAGTGGTGCTAATTGGCGACGAAGAATCCATGCTCTCATGAGAAAAAATCCACGTTACCTTTTGTGGTTAATCATCGGTTTGACTATTGCGGCTGTTTTTATTAACTTACCGAAATTTTCCAATGTGCATATTGCCGGCAAAACTTTTAATTTTGACCCCAACTCAATCTTCACCACTTTAAAAATTAATCAAACACTTAATTTTAGGGAAGGCTTGGATTTAAAAGGCGGAACCAGTTTGGTGCTGAGGGCAAATATGAAAAATATCGCTTCCGACGAAAGAAGCGCCGCTTTAGATTCTGCTAAAACCGTCATCGAGAATAGGGTAAATTTATTTGGAGTTTCAGAACCATTAGTGCAAACAGAAATTACCAATAATAATGATTACCGGATCAATGTGGAAATCCCGGGAGTGACAGATGTCAATCAAGTCAGAACCTTAATTGGTACTACAGCACAGCTGACTTTCTGGGAACAAATTGCCAGTTCCGCGGCCAAACTTGGGTCCCCAGACTATGTTATCCTGAATACTCCCCAGGGACAGTTATATCTTAAAAAAACTAACCTAACCGGATCCGATTTAAAACAGACAAGCGTCGGATTTGATCAGAAAGGACTTCCTGAAGTACAACTTGTTTTCACTGCGGCAGGAACAAAAAAATTTGCCGATTTAACCCAAAGACTAGTTGGGAAAACATTGGCAATCGCTTTAGACAATCAATTTATCGAAACACCAACAGTACAGTCTGTGATACCGGACGGTAACGGAGTAATTAACGGTAATTTTACCACCGACTCGGCGAATCAATTAAGCACAGAGCTAAATGCTGGAGCCTTACCGGTTTCCTTGAGTATTCTATCTAGCAGTATTGTTGAGCCGACACTTGGTAGCGTGTCTTTAGCTAAAAGTCTTTTTGCCGGAGTACTAGGCTTTATTATCATCGTTGTCTTTATGACGACCTTATATAAAAAATTGGGGTTAATCGCCAGTTTGGCTTTAACTTTGTATACACTGTTTGTTCTAGCCATTTTTAAATTAAGTTCAATCACTCCATACGGAATAACTTTAACTCTTTCCGGAATTGCCGGCTTTATTCTTTCTATCGGCATGGCCGTTGACGCCAACATTTTAATTTTCGAAAGAATGAAAGAGGAACTGCGGCAGGGGAAATCGCACGAAACGGCGATTGAATTAGGCTTTTCCAGGGCTTGGACATCAATTCGGGATTCAAATATCTCGACTTTAATCACCAGTTTTGTTTTATACGAATTCGGCACGGGAATGGTTAAAGGCTTTGCGCTGGTGCTGGCAATCGGAGTTCTAGTCTCGATGTTTTCGGCCATTGTGGTTACCAGAACATTTTTAAGGTTAATTTATAAATAAGATGAAAATAAATATTATCGGTAAAAAATATTGGTACTTTTTACTATCACTAATTGTGATTGTGCCGGGGGTTATTTCCTTAATCCTTTTCGGACTTAATCTTTCGGTTGAATTTACGGGCGGTTCTAATTTAACGCTCGCTTTCCCCAGTAAAGTTTCCAGTAGGGAGTTGACGCAAATTTCTAATATCTTTACGCAAAATAAAATTAAAATCCAAAATATAACTACTTCCGGCAATCAAGTTCTTATTAAATCGCAACCGGTCGATCAAAATCAGGATATATTAATTACACAGGAGATAAAAACCAGTTTAGGAAATTTTGACCAACAATCATACGAAACAATTGGTCCGACCATCGGCGCGGAGACTTTGCAAAACGCCATTTACGCTTTAATCGTGGCTTCAATCTTAATTGTCATTTATATTACATGGTCATTTCGCAGTGTGCCAAAACCGACTAGCAGTTTCCGGTTTGGAGTATGCGCAATTATTGCTTTAATTCATGATGTTTTAGTTTTAATCGGACTATTTTCAATTTTTGGCCATTTCTTTGGCGTTGAAGTGGATAGTTTATTTGTGACAGCGGTACTAACGGTAATCGGGTTTTCGGTTCATGACACGATTGTTGTTTTTGACAGAATCAGGGAGAACTTAAGAAGAGTCGGTGGGGAAAATTTTGCCGAAGTGGTTAATGACTCAATTCTGCAAACACTTGACCGCTCACTCAACACTTCATTAACGGTTATTCTAGTTCTAATCGCGCTTTTGATTTTTGGCGGAGAGACAATCAGGTGGTTTGTGGTGGCGCTTCTAATCGGAATAACGTCGGGAACTTATTCTTCAATTTTCAATGCCTCACCGCTGTTGGTAGTCTGGCAGGACTTAATTCAAAGAAGAAGAAAATAGCAAATTAAAAGTCGTAATGACCTTCCATTTTTGCTTCAACGCAGCCTAAAGCGAATCTTCTTCTATCTTGTTTTGCTCTTGAGCAACCACCTTCAGCTAGTCTAGCAAAAAGATTTCTCCTATTAACGTCCAGTCTTTCGTAATACCCCATATCAGTAGTTTCGCGATAGCTTCTGCGTCCGTCTTTAACAGTAATAACGGAGCCGTCAACAGCTCCTTCAGAAGCAGAATGTGAAGGTCTTTCTAAATCCATGAAGGGAAGTTTATCTTATAATATTGAAATTGTCAAGAGAGGTTTTGTTTAACGATTGAGCTGACTAAATTGCCGTCGGCTTTTCCTTTTACTTTTGGCATTAAAGCCCCCATTAATTTCCCCATATCGGCCATTGAGGTCGCACCGGTTTGCGTAATTGCCTCTTTAACCAATTTTGTAATTTCTTCTTCCGACATTTGCTGAGGTAAGTAAACACTCAAGAATTCTAATTCTTTAGTTTCTTTATCAACCAATTCTTGTCTGCCCGCGGTTTTAAATTGTTCAATTGAATCTCTTCTTTGCTTGGCTTGGTTTTGCGTGACGGTTAAAATATCTTCTTCAGTGGCTTGATATCCAGCGCCGCCTTTTTCAATTTCGTAATAATTAATAGCCGACAACAGCATTCTTAAAACCGAAGTTTTCAATTCGTTTCTGGCAAGCATTGATTGTTTTAGTTCCTCTTGTAGCTGTTGCTTAGTCATGAACTTATTCTATCAGATTTTCTTTCCCAGTTCTTGAATTCTTTTTTCCAGATAATCTTTATTGTTCTTCGATAAATCTTCGTCGACCTCCGCAAACAGTTCGTTCAAAATTTTTCCAATAACAGGTCCCGGTTTAATGTTTAATATCCGCATCACGTCATTGCCATCTACCGCCATATCGTTGATGGAAAACGGCGCCGGTTTCAATTGCTCTTCGATTTTTTCTTTGAATAATTTTAACCGCCAGCTCTCGGCTGTTTGTGTGCCGCCGCCCAGCCGGTCGGCAACTCTTAAATCCATCATATCTTTAACATTATCAACGCCGATTTTCCGAATAAATCTTCTGATGGCCGCGTCGGTCTGATTTTCATTAACCGAAAACATATGTTGTCTAATTAGCATTACAACTTTCTCCTTTTCTTTTTTGGAAAATCTTAAACGGTCGCAGATTTCTGCCACAATTTTTGCTCCGGCAACTTCATGATTATGGAAAATAACATATCCTTCCTTGTCTTCTCCGGCAACCTTAGGTTTTCCGGCGTCATGCAAAAGTGTGGCAAAGCGAACAAGAGGATCTTTTGATGGACAAAATTTCAGTGACAAAAGATTATGCGTAAAAACATCGGTGGTATGATGGCGTCCCGGTCTAACTTGTGAAACGCCGATGCCTTCCAAAAGTTCGGGCAAAATAAAGCCTAACAGTCCGGAATCCTTTAAAAGCATTACGCCCTCATATGGATGTTCGCTTCCCAAAATCCGCAACAGCTCAATTTTGATTCTTTCGGCTGATATATTTTTAATTAAAGCGCAATCTTCGACAATCTTTTCCCAAGTTTTTTTCTCGATTGTAAATGTAAGTTCGGTGGCAATTCGGACAGCCCGTAAAAGTCTTAAGGCGTCTTCTTTAAAGCGTAGATTCGGGTCGCCAACTGCCCTGATAATTTTTTTCTTTAAATCCTTCTCACCATCGTAAGGATCAACTATTTCAAAAACATTCTTGTCATTAATGCGAAGCGCGATAGCGTTAACGGTAAAATCTCTTCTTCCTAAATCTTCTCCCAGCGTTTTCCCCCAAGAGACTTTTTCGGGATGCCGGTTGTCTTTATAAGCGGTTTCGGTCCGGTAGGTGGTGACTTCGGCGACGTGGCCTTCTTTACCAATTTTCACCGGTATACCAACCGTGCCAAACTCATTATTGTAAAAACCGTTAGGAAATATTTTGAGGATTTGTTCTGGGATAGCGTTGGTGGTTAAGTCCCAATCCTTAATTCTCCGTTTTAAGAGTAAATCCCGAACACTTCCGCCGACAAAATAGGCTTCGAAATTGTTTTCTTCCAGAGTTTTATAGACTTTTAAAACTTGGTCTGGAATAACGTTTGCCATATTTGTTATAGTATAGCAGAATATAATCTTTATGAAAAAATGGCAGGTTCAAAATAAGTCCAAAACTAAGGATCTCATTTCACTTCTTCTGCAAAACCGGAATATCAAAACAAAAGTAGAAAGAGAAAGGTTTTTGCATCCCAAACTTGCGGAAGTCACCACTCAAGTGGTCAAAATAAGTGAGAAAGAATTAAAAAAAGCCTTACGAAGAATTCAGAAAGCCATCAAGAATAAAGAGAGAATAATTATTTTTGGTGATTATGACGTTGACGGAATTTGCGGAACGGCCATTCTATGGGAGACGCTAAATGCCTTGGGTGCCAATGTTCTTCCCTATATTCCCAGCCGTTTTGAAGAAGGATATGGACTGTCGGAAATTGGAATCAATAACTTAAAAGAAAAATATAGTGATTGTTCATTAATAATCACCGTTGATAACGGAATCGTGGCCAACGAGGCAGTGGATTTTGCCAACAAAAATGGCATGGATGTTATCATAACTGACCATCACGTTCCAACTAAAAAATTACCTAAGTCTTTGGCAATTGTCCACACGACTCTTCTATGTGGAACCGGCGTCGCATGGTTGTTAGCTCAAAAACTATGGGGTCCTGTCGCCGATTTCCCTCCCGCCAGTGCTCACTCACGACTCACTGGTCTGCGCGCTGTCGGGGACCCTTCCATCGGCACCACCTCTACGAGGAACCATCTCGAATTAGTTGTCTTGGCGACGATTGCGGATTTAGTGCCTTTAACCGGAGCAAATAGAATTTTAGTTTATTATGGTTTGCAAAAATTACGGGCAACAAAAAGAGTAGGTTTATTAGCATTAATCAATAAAGCGGGAATTAAAAAAGATGAAATCGGCACTTACGAAATTGGACACCTGCTCGCACCAAGATTAAATGCGATGGGAAGACTGGCCAGTGCTATGGACTCATTAAGATTAATTTGTACTGCGGATAAAAAGAAAGCGGAAAAATTTTCGGAACTTCTTAATCAAACTAATTTGGAAAGACAGCAAATAACCCAAGAAGCTCTAGTACATGCCAAAAACAAAGTTACCAAAGAAGGTCTCAAAAATCTAATTTTTATCGCCGATGAAAGTTATCAACAGGGAATTGTCGGATTAGTGGCCGGAAGAATGGTGGAGGAATATTACCGTCCTTCAATCATAATTTCCAAAGGAGAAAAATACAGCCGCGCGTCAGCAAGATCAGTTAAAGGTTTTAACATTATCGAATTTCTAAGAAGTGCTTCGGATTTACTGGTGGACATTGGTGGACATCCAATGGCAGCCGGTTTTACCGTTGAGAATTCAAAGTTAGAAGTTCTAGAGAAAAGACTTTACAAAAGTGCACAAAAATTATTAACCAAAGAACATCTGGAAAGAATTTTACGGATTGATTGTAAACTAGATTCAACCCTTATCAATTACGAAACCTACGCCTTAATTCAACAACTGGCGCCGTTTGGCATGGCAAATCCCGAACCGACCTTTTTAACCAAAAATTTAATAGTTCAAGATATCAGAATTGTCGGCAAAGACGGAAAACATCTCAAGTTAAGATTTAGAAATCAAAATTCGGGAGTGATGCTTAACGGAATTGCTTTTGGAATGGGCGAGGATTCAAAATTAACAATCGGTGATAAAGTGGATGTTGTTTACACGCTTTCGGATAACAGTTGGGGGAACCAGCAAAACATCGAACTAAAAATTAAGGACGTTTCGGTTTCTTAACATTAGCAATAAGTCTATTGCACGCTTCTGCTATTAAACTAATGACATAGTTTCTTCCCTCAAGAGTACTGGATTGATACAGTGCTTTTAAACTTGATGGATCCGGAAATCTTTCGGAATCTACCGTAATTCCCTCTACGGCCCTCAGTCTTTTAAGAGTATCTATTCCATGATGAAAACTTACGCTTGAAGCTTCCAACATTTTTTCTCTTAAGGTTTTTGAAATGCCTATTTTCCCCAAACCTGAAGCATTAGAGAAACTTTCCTCAAGTTTTATCCTTTGTGCCTCCGCTTCTTCACTGGAAAATCCCATTCTTTCCCTTAGTATCCTTTCCCATTCTTGGGCATAGACGGGAAATTGACCTAAGAGTATTTCGCCATTAATCTCTTTTAGGCGTGCACCGATGTCGACACGTTCTCTTCTCGTTGCGTTTTTAAACTTTCTATTCCAGAGCTCCATTTTTCTCTGAAGCAGATCAGGAGCTGTTCCTGCTTCTAGGGACAGTTCTTTATGTAGTGTCAGATTTGACTCAAAAAGTTTTGACAACTGCACATCAATACTACTAATTACATCATGATGCAATTGTCGTTGAAGAGCGCTACCGGAAATTAGAAACATGTTAATTGCTGTTTTGGTATCTTCGCCAACTAATTCAGGATTTCCTCCTAATGTAATTACAGTTGCGGCAAAAGTTCCCATTTCCCTAATATACCTCTCGATATTTTTTTGTTGTTTGTTTTCAATGGAGGATATCCCGTGGTCTACCACTCCTTGTGCTAATCCACGCCGAACTACTTTATCCAGCGCTTTTGGGTTGGGTTGCGGTAAGGGTTTGATATCAGCTAATGTGCGACGAATAGTTTCCATATGATTTCGTAGGACAAGTTATACTATAAGATGATTATTTTAACATTGGTGAGGCTTCTTGTCAAGCAAGCGAATCTAATGTATTATGTAAAAGCGATGGGTAAATCAAAAAGAGTTTTATCTTCCAAGGCAGCAGAATTTGCCGGAGAAGCAGTAACGATTAAAGGTTGGGTGAGAATCCGAAGGGATCACGGCAAATTAATTTTCCTCGATATTAGAGATAAAAACGGAATTATTCAGGTCGTTGTCAATCCCAGAGTTTCGGAGGAAGCATATAAAGTGGCACAGGAACTCCGGCCGGAGTTTGCGGTAGAAATTACCGGTAACGTCAATAAACGTCCGGAAAATGCGATCAATAAGGATATCGCTAGTGGAACAATTGAAATCGAAGCTACCGAAATCAAAATTCTAGCCAGAGCCGAAACCTTACCGTTCGATACGGGAGAAGCCAAGTTGAATTTGGAATTACCCACGCTTTTAGACCACCGCTCATTAACCTTAAGACATCCGAGTATCGCCGAGATTTTTAAAGTGCAGGAAGCAGTCGCTGGGTCTTTTCGCAGCGCTGCGGAAAAATTAGGTTGTGTGGAAATTTTTGTGCCGACCATTTCGGCGTCGGCGACCGAAGGCGGCGCAGAAGTTTTCAAACTGGATTATTATGGCCACAATGCCTATCTGACACAAAGTCCGCAGTTGTATAAACAAATTATGGTTGGGGTATTTGAAAGAGTTTACACTTTTTCGCACGCTTACCGCGCCGAACCGTCGGTAACTGCCAGACACCTAGCAGAGGTAGTTCAACTGGATGTTGAAATCGGTTTTATCGATTCTTTTACAGAATTATTAGACGTGCTGGAATTAGTCGGAACCACAATGGTTAGCGAAGTTTCCCAGAAGTTTGCAAAATTATTAGCTGCCCAGGGAGTGGAAGTGCCGCTAATTCCACCCCAAATTCCAAGGCTAACTTTAAAAGAAGCCCAAGACATCATCTTCAAATTCAGTCAAGGGGAACGCGACCCAAGAGGCGAACAAGACTTAAACGCGACCGACGAAAAGTTTATTTGTGAATGGGCAAGAAAGGAAAAGCAATCCGATTTTGTCACAGTCACACATTTTCCGACCAAAAAGAGAGCCTTCTATTCGCTGCCTGACCCGAGTAATCCCGAAGTCAGCCTTTCCTACGATTTATTGTATAAAGGTTTGGAGCTTGCCAGCGGCAGCCAAAGGGTCAACGATTACAATCAACTCATCGGAATAATGAAAGACAGGAAACTAAATCCGCAGAGCTTCGAAATGTATTTACAGGCGTTTAAATATGGAATTCCGCCGGAGGGAGGTTTTTCGTTTGGCCTGGAAAGATTAACGATGAAAATTCTTGAACTTAGTAACGTGCGGGAAGCTTCGCTTTTTCCGCGGGACATGGAAAGGGTAGATGAAAGGTTTTCAGATTCCAAATAAAACACCAAAGCCGACTTTTTGGTTATTAGCTCCTCTTTTTTTGGCTTTAGTTTTAGTTTGTTTAGTGCTCAGCTTCGTAATTACTAAACTATGGATAGCACAGAACAAGATTCTGCCTGCCCCTTTTAAAATTTCCCAGGAAGCCAAAATGCCGCTTATCAAAACGGATTTTGTGCCGGAAATTTCCGCAACGGGCGCGCTGATTATGGATGCCGATTCAAAAATGGTTCTTTACTCCAAAAATCCCGATTTAAGATTCTCAACGGCGTCAACGATTAAAATAATGACTGCCTTGGTAGCGTTGGACCACTTTCGACTCTCGGATGTCTTAACCGTTGATAATCCGTCAGACGACGGATCGGTTTTAGGACTTGTTCAAGACGAAAAAATGACTTTTGAAAATCTTTTATACGCCATGCTTTTGCCTTCTGCCAACGATGCCGCTTTAACCATCGCACAAAATTATCCCGGCGGTCAATCGGCATTCGTCAAGGCAATGAATGATAAAGCGGAAACTTTAGAACTTTATAACACTCAATATGCGGACCCGGCCGGTTTGGCGGACGAAGGAGATTATACGACACCGTTTGATTTGGCCAGACTGGCTTCTTTTGCAATGCAAAACGCAGAGTTCAGAAAAATAGTTGGGACTAAAGAGATAACGATTAGCGATGTCAGTGATTCCCATGTTTATGATTTACAAAACCTCAATATCCTTTTAGGTCAGGACGGAGTTAACGGCGTCAAAACGGGTTATACTGAAGAAGCCGGTCAGGTGCTGGTGACTTCCAAGGAAGACCAAGGGAAAACGATTATCATTGTGGTGATGGGCAGTGACGACCGGTTTACGGACACACAAATATTACTGGATTTGGTTTCCAATAATCTTACTTATTTATCCATTCATCCGTAACCGCAGGAACGTAAGCGGTAAAATTATCGCTTCCTTCAAAAACTATCACCGGCAGCAGATAATCTTGAGCTTGACTTTTGATGTAATAAGCGGGGAAAGCGTCGGTAATAGAAACTGTTGTAGAAGTCCCGTTATAAGAGGCGATATAAGCAATGCCGTTTTGTAAATCTTGGTAAGCCTGGGTGGAAGTTTTAACCGGATAAGTTGCCGACTCATTCGTTGGCGTTTGATAAAAATATTGCACTTGAAAAATTTCTCCGTTGGGTCCAACTAAAACATTAATGTTTGATAAATCCGGCTGTGCATAGACAACAGGTAGCCCATTCACATCTTTTTGGAAGAAATCAACTCTGACCACATTGGCGTTGGCAAAACTGGTGGTAGGAACTAACGTGCCATTCTGGATGGCAAAAAAACTGGTTTGGGTTTTGTTGGTATCAATGTCTGATGGAAGAGTATTGATTTGGTTTAAATAATTAGTCGCGGTTTTAATGCTGTCATTTTGGCTAGGTAAGTCACCGGAAAGTGTCGCTTGATTAGTGAGAAAATCGGAAGTTAAAACAAAATTATTGTCAACGATATTCATGTTTATTTTTTGTGACAATCCGGCAGCATCGGTATTAGTCCATTCGTAGTTGGTGCCGGAAATTTGGGTTGGGTCAGACTTAAAACCGGCCGCGTCAACTTTATCTTTAGCATTTTGCAGGCTTAAAAGGTCGGGCGTAAAAGCTTGTATTTTAAAAACTTTAACTTGGTTATCAAAAGTCGGAAGAGCTCCGGTGAGGGTATTGATGGAGTAGGTTAGTTTTTTGTCGGTAACGCTTGCCGGAAAAAGCTGTGGTTCCAGTTTGCCAAAAGCGACGGTTGGCTTAGGCGGTGGGGTAGGGAAAAACGTATTTTTAAGTATTAAAAACATTTGGATAAAAACTACCACAATCACCAAACCGGCAATAAACAACCCACCCCATTTTAAGATTTCTTTGGTGTCGTAACTGGCTTGACTTAAGGTGAACATATATTGAGTATAGGAAAAAATTACGCTACAATGCAAGTGAAGCATCGTTATGCTTCATGCAGATACGCACCGAATGGTGCGTCTGAAGAAAGGAATATGCCATATGGTCAAAGTTAGATTCGCTCCCAGCCCAACCGGCATTCCGCACGTCGGCAACACCAAAGCCGCTTTATACAATTTTTTGTTTGCCAGAGCCAACGGCGGAGAGTTTATTTTACGGATTGAAGATACTGACCGAAAAAGAGTGGTTGCCGGCGCGGAAAAAGCGATTCTGGAAATCCTAGAATGGTTGGGATTGCATTATGATGGGAAACCAATTCATCAATCGGAACGCCTGGAAATATACAAAAAATATGTTCAAGAGCTGGTGGATAAAAAAATTGCTCACAAAAAGGAAGGAGCAATTTGGATTAAAATCCCCGAAGATAAAACTTTTGAGTGGATCGATAAAATCGGCAATAAAACCATTAAATTTTTGGGAAAAGATGTCGACGAGTTTGTAATTTTAAAATCCGATGGTTTTCCGACTTATCATTTAGCCAACGTTGTCGACGACCATTTGATGGGAATAACCGATGTTATCCGGGGCGAAGAGTGGATCTCCTCAACGCCAAAACATTTATATCTTTACGAAAGTTTTAGTTGGCCAGTGCCAAATTTTGCGCACATGCCGGTGATTTTGGGTCCGGATAAAACCAAACTTTCCAAGCGGCATGGGGCAAAATCGGTGCTGGATTATCGAAATGAGGGTTTTGTCAAAGAAGCACTCTTAAATTTTATGGCGCTTTTGGGGTGGAATCCGGGCGGCGACCAAGAAAAAATGGATCTGAACTTTATGGTTAAGAACTTTAAATTGGAAGATGTTAATGCCGCCAGCCCGATTTTCGACATTAAAAAGCTGGAGTGGATGAACGGCGTTTGGATTAGAACCTTGGCGGAAAAGAATGAACTCAAAGAACGACTAGCAGATTTTTATAAGGATGATGAAAAAATTCAGGCGAAATTAAATGATAAAGGCGCAGAGATTCTCATTACTGCGGCGGCGTCAAGAATGAAGACTCTAGTTGATTTTCAAAACATTATTAGTATTGTAAGACAAAGAAAAATGACAAAAGAGGAAAAAGAAATTGCGGTAAAAATTCACGACTTTTTAATGCAAGAATTAGGAGAGGAGAATTGGGAGAATGAAAAATTTTTGGCTGCCCTCAAAAATTTTTCTAAAACCGAAAACGTGCCTTTCAAGCTAATTTATTTTCTCTTAACAGGTAAAGAACAAAGCATCGGCCTTTTAGAATTAAATCAAATTTATGGTAGAGAATTTTTCATCAAAAACCTAAAATCCTAAAATGCGAATTTTAATTGCCAAAGCAATTTCTAATATTTTATCCGCGCTGGCGGTTATCGTTGAAGCAACTTTTGTTTTATCCTATTTAGGAACAAAGAATTTATGGTTGTCTTTAGAGTGGACTTTGGTATCCTTGGCGTTTATCCTTGGGCTACTAGGAATCGTTTATTATTTTGTCAGGATAGGCAAATTTTCCGACTTAGACGTTTCGACTCAAAAACAAAGACCGCTGCTGTTTTTATTAGATTTTATTTTTGCGCTGATTTACTTACCAACCCTTTATCTACTTCATGCACCAAGAGCACTCTTTATCGGAAATGTCGCCGTTTTTGCAATCGTCATTATTTTAATAGTAGTGAATAAATTTATTAAAGCCAGTGTGCATATGGCAGTGCTATCTGGAGCGCTGACACTTTTTGTTTTTATGGGCGGACCAATTTATTTATTAGGATTTTTTTTGCTTCCGGTTTTAGCTTGGGCAAGACTCACAACCAAAAGACACACGCTGAATGAAGTCGTTACAGGAACAGCTTTAGGAATTTTAGTAGCAGTGCTTGTGGCAATTCTCCATTCGCCTAATTTATAGGGGAGAAACACAGCGGAAGCCAACGTCATCTATATTTTCCGTATTTGCAGAGGGACTCATATGGATTGTAAATGCCCCGTCATCATCGAAATGCCTCCAATTTCCCCCACGAATAAATGCATAAAGCGTTGTGCTTGTGTCGTTTAGAGCACTATAATGATAAATTCTCCCGACACCATTATTGGCATTCCAGGCCGGATTTGAAGGCCGTATCGCATCGTATCCCAAAAAAGATCCAGTGCCATTATCGGTGATAACGCTTGGTAAAGAGCCTGGTGCAAAATCGCTTCTTGTCCATCCTAGATTCAAGACGCCGTTAGAACTTGACATAGGTTCATCCTTTCTTTCAACCTGTTGGTCAACCCATTGCCAAACATTACCGGCAAAGTCCCAAAGGATATTGCCATTAGTCAAAGCCAATGTCCTTTTCTGTGAATTTTTCCCTCCGCAAGCATTTGAGCCATCGGTGGTCGTCCCAAAACAAGCCTGGTTATCATTTCCAGCAACAAGAGCGCCTATTCCACCAGCGCTGGCACTTGCTTCGTTGAGGGCGTCGTTATGGCCGTTGGCTAAAATTTTACCTTTTGTCCCAGGAGAAAAACCACAGTTAGTTCCATTTCTGTCGCACCAATTATCGGGAACTTGTTCAACATTTCTGGCGATTGTCATCCACTCGTTATTGGCGATTAAATACCAGCCCTTACTTTGACAATAAGCTTCTGCGTTGTTTTGGGTATTATCAGACATTGCGATATAGGTAATCGGAAAACCTGTTTTCGTGGAAACGATTTCCTTGTTGTTTTGTCCAGTGCAAGCACAGTTTTCGCCATTATTTTTATATACTCCGGCATATCCACCCGTAACGCTTAAACCAGAACATACATCTCCGGGCTGTGGACTGAGTCCGACACTGGGGTTTGCACTATACGCGCATTTTGCATCATATTTCATAACGCAAAAATCTTCTGTTTTATAGAGTTTATTACCGGGGACCAGAATAAAACCTGTTGGACAAGATTTTTTGGAAATAACACTAACGTTAGGCAAAACGCGAGCATACTTATTAACCTGCCGATTATTTAATAATATGGCGCCACTGATTAAAATAATTGCCAGAAGAGATAAAAAAATTACCGTCAATGATCTTTTCATCTATGGGGGATTATAGCAGATATCGAATTGTGCCCTGCTGAACGTACTGGTCTAGAACCGTTTAGTCGCTATAACTAAAAGACAGCGGCGTTTTGAAAAATTGTACTATATAAAAGTGCGTCTTCTGCAGCTTTTTTCTTTTCTTCTTTGTTAAGGTGGTCAAGCTTATTTAGAAAAATAGTTAGATATGGTTCTAAATTTCTATTATCCAACTCACTTCTTCTTTTTAAAGCTTCTATGTAAAATTTCTCTGCCATTATATTAGATCCTCTAAAATACCCAATCGCAACACGTTTCAAATCCATTGCTAATGCTCCTAAAATTTGTTTGTTCCTCATAGAATATTTTTGAAAAAAAACTTAGTTAAATCTTCAAACCTTTTTCTTAACTCTGGGTCTTGGATTTCATTACTTGTATTTTTGTCTACTGGTCTGACATTAATAAAAGAGTTACAGTCTATTGATTTTGTTTCGATATCAATTCCTCCTCCCCAAAGATTGGATTGCTTTGAACCTTCATCTAATAAAATCTTTTCTGACTCAAAATGCCTATCTGCGCCTGCTGAGCAAATTTTTCTTTCAACATCAATAACTGTTTTAATATAAACATCAAATAATTCTCTTAATTTCCCAATTTCTTCTTTTGTAAAAGGTTCTGATTTAGTAATTATCATTTAAGTTATTATAGCTCTAATAATAAAATTTTGGAAGATTACATAACTGGATACTAGCTTTAGGGTTATAGTCCGTGCTTGCTGAGCATACCGGTCTGGACCCGTTTTGTCGTTATAGTTTATTCTTTTAAATTGACTATTTCTCACAATTTAGTATTATATAGGTATGGATGAAGCCGTGGATAATCAAGAGCCTAATGTTAGACCGCGGATCACCACAACAGAGATAGACTCAGATATTCCTCTTAATTCAAATCATGCCTTGGGGGAAATATTGACATTTTTAAATCCAGATAGAAATAAACCAAGTCGGTACTATGAAAGCAAAACAGCTACTCTTTTGCAATTCGGAGGAAAACTTGCACGGATTGAGATTTATGACTTAAGTCAGTCAAGAATAACAATGGGAATAGTTATAATGAATGTAGATAAACACATCCCCAAATTTAAAGAAAAATTCCGAATTGTTGACTTGCCTAAGAAACCAGGTGACACAACAGGTTTATATAGACAGGTCTCAGGTGTCATGCAAGAAGTTTCAAATGCCACAGGTAGAGATGTCGTTCAAAAATTTTCTACCCAAGATCCTAAAATGATTGCGTGGATGAGAACAAACGCAACGCAATTAGGTTTTACAATAAATGAGGATTATCCTAATTTAATTTCAGCTTCGCGGGTATATTTGCCAATCTCACATTCTGCTTAAAGATTGACTGAGATTATGGCGAATTGGGTGTACATGCTTGCTGGCTCTAGTTGATGATTTCCGAACTTTTCAGTGGGAGTATCCAGAGATGATTTATCAAAAGACACAGAAATATTTACAGATGTTTAATTGAATAATTGGCTCTCCGTGATGGACGACGTTAGAACCTATTACATGATTATTTAAAATAGAATAATTCTCTGTGAGATAAGTTAAATTGACAAATATTTAATCCTGTAGTATCATCGCCTCATGCCAGATGCAAAAGAACAATTGAGACAACAAATCTTGCTCGCGCGTGAACAAGAAGCCAAGAGACGTAGTGATGAGGCAACTGCTCAAGCTGAAAAAGCAGCCAGAGAAGCCGAAGAACGAGCACGAATCCCAGAATCAACTATTATTCATGACTTGCGCATGGAGTTTAGGGATCTTGTTTTAACTAGAATTATAAGACCGTCTATGGATGCTTTGAGTGATATTCTGACTGAAGATTCTTCTACTCCCTGGCAAACAGCTCACATAAATGAAGTTGCACATTATCAAGTGTTTGTCCCTTATTATTATCACGCGGCACTCACAAACGATGATGATAGATACTCAGTTCCTGAACACATTGAAGATAACTATAGTCCTGTAGATGGTATTACTCTTGCGAACGCTGACACTATTTTATTTGCGGGATTTATCGGACGCTCGTATTATCCGCCTTTTACCACATATAATCTAGATAGATGGTCTAGAGAACTGAATAATGAATTTGATAATGACAGCTCTTACTGTATAAAGTTTAGATTTGGAAACAAGCGCCTAGGTTGCAGTCTGGCTGATTCTAGTTACTATGATGACATGCAGATTATGAGCTCGCAATGGAGCGGTGAGACTACGCCTACAATGAGATTTCTGATTGGTGAAGGTGCGCCAGAAACCTCAGGCAGAGAACGTGAAGTGGTCAAAGCATGGAATACAGATCTTTCACGTGGTCAACGGCTAACAGTCGCTCTTGCAGCAAAGTTTAATGAGGGATTAGCATCCTTTGTTGCTCGGCAAACCCCTGAAGCTAAAAGAAGATAATTCTTCCGCTTTTGCCTTTAAAGCTGAATTGTTGAACTCCGAGAGATAGACGACGTTAGAACCTGTTTTATTTATAAGGATAAACGAAGCTGCCGGACTTAGATTCGAACTAAGATGAACGGATTCAGAGTCCGCTATCCTACCATTAGATGATCCGGCAATGTATTTAAATTATACCAAATTTAAGGGTAGGTTTGCCGTTTGATATAATTGTGTGGTATGTTTTATGTTTATATTCTCCGCACTTCCGCCAATACTTTATACGTTGGGCAGACAAATAATTTAAAGAAAAGAATTAAAGAGCATCAGTCAAAAACTATTAAATCTTCAAAATATGTTCGTAGTTTCCCGTCTTTCAAACGCGTCTACTCCGAAACTTTCAAAACCCGTTCACAAGCTCTCAAACGCGAATATGAGTTAAAGCAACTCTCAAAAATTCAAAAGGAAGATTTAATCTCAAAGAAATAAAATTTAGCAATTATAATTTATTCTGCCCAACATATAGTCTTTATTTAAGAGTATACTAGATGTGTGAATAGTGTCTCCGCAGGCTTAATCCTCTTAACATACAAGGGTAAAGTGCTTTTGATGCATAAGCAAAAAAGCGTCATTGACGCAGAATTGCACCCGTGGTGTTTAATCGGTGGCATTAGGGAGAAAAAAGAATCTTTCCAAGAGGCTCTAAGCCGCAGGGTACAAAAAGAAGCGGGCATCAAAATCGGAAATGTTGAGTTTGTGTCCGAGTTTTGTTACCGTGCGGAGTTAACCGACGATAATGTCAATAAAATACAACGGAAAGAACATCAACTGCTTGATTTTTTTACCCTTAAGGAAGCCGATAAACTGTTTCTTTCCAACGAAACCGCTAAATTCATCACAAAGCATAACTCATTGGTAAATCCTATAGTGCCATTGACTTACTCTTCGTAACCTGGTATAATAGACAAAGTAAAGGCAGATTGAAGTAATAAATCTGCTTTCAATATTTTCGATTAGTTAAAGATAATAACCACAGAAATTTTTTAGAAATCAGTATCTTTCCCCGAATCGCATTTTATTAAGCAGCTTTATTCTTTCAATCCAAAATTATGTATCACAAAAGATTTTACCCAAGGCATCAACAACAAAAAAAACGTTTTGCGCCCAAAGCTTTACCAAACCACGAATTAATGGCGGCGATCCAGGCCGTTAAAATAGTTAATAATCAGAAATTAAACGTTCCTGAAGAAGTTTTCGTTCCCAAAAACGGTTTTGCCGATTTTCAAATTGTGCAGCAACTTAAAAATAATATTGCCGCCAAAAATTATTTAGTGCCAACACCGATTCAAGATCAGGCGATTGATCAAATGCTCAACAATCGTGACGTAATTGGCATTGCCAATACCGGAACGGGCAAGACAGCAGCGTTTTTAATCCCTTTAGTCAACAAAGTCTGCTTAAATAAAATGGAAAAAGTGCTGATCATCGCGCCAACCAGGGAACTGGCTTTACAGATTCAAGAAGAGCTCAAGGATTTTTCCAAGGGCTTGGGCATTAGAAGCGTTTTATGCATTGGTGGAATGAGTTTATGGAGGCAAAAAAATGAGTTAAGACAAAATAATAATTTTGTCATCGGCACGCCGGGAAGAATCAAAGAGCTAATTGGCGAACGGAGCTTATTGTTATCAACCTTTCACAGTGTGGTTCTCGATGAAGCGGATAGAATGGTTGACATCGGTTTTATTAACGACATCAAATATTTTATTTCCTTACTTCCGCAAAATAGGCAGTCATTATTTTTTTCCGCAACAATTTCCGGTAAAGTCAAAGAAATCTTAAACGCTTTCGTTGTCAATCCGGTGACAATTTCGGTGGAAAAACAAGCCACGGCGGAAAATGTCGAGCAGGACGTTATCAAGGTTACTAATAAAAACGAAAAAATCGACAAACTGCATGATTTACTCTCGCAAGAAGGATTTGAAAAAGTGCTGGTTTTCGGACGGACAAAATGGGGCATGCAAAAATTAGCCAATGAACTAATCAGACGGGGTGTCAGAGTGGCGGTAATTCATGGCAACAAAAGTCAGGGACAAAGACAAAAAGCGTTGGAACAATTCAAGACTAATCAAATTTCGGTTTTAATCGCTACCGACGTAGCTTCGAGAGGTTTGGATATTCCGGACGTTAGTCATGTTATCAATTATGATATGCCGGCAACTTATGATGATTACGTGCACAGGATTGGTAGAACCGGCCGCGCCGGAAAACCCGGTGTGGCTCTAACCTTCGTGGAGTAAAATAAATAATTACTCAAAATTCTTTTTGTCACCTTTCAATAGCAATAATTTCTCTTTTCAGCTACAATACGTGTTGGTAATCCAGGATTAGCTAAAAGAGTACCGATTAACAAAAATCATTACGTAGTAAGGCAGCGCGCTTATGCTAAAAATTAAAGACGAGGGAATAATTCTTAAAACTTCAGATTTGGAATTTGAAAATAAAGCAGTTTGTAACCCAGCCTGTATCCAAGTGGGTAAAGTTACTCACATGTTCTATCGGGCAATCGATCGTAATAATATTTCCTCAATCGGCTATTGTCAGTTAAAAAATAATCAGGTTGTAAAAAGACTGAAAAAACCGGTGCTTTTCCCCGAGCATGATTACGAAAGAAACGGCGTCGAAGATCCCAGAATAACCTTTTTAGAAGGAACATATTATCTTTTCTACACCGCTTTCGATGGGGCGAATGCCCGTATCGCTTATGCGACTAGCAATGATTTAAACAATTTTGTCAAACAAGGGCTTGTTTCCCCGGATATTACTTATGATAAAGCCAGTCAAATCTTCCGCCAGAAGCAGTTAAAGGAAGAGTATTTTATCTCGAAATTGCATTTGGAAACAGAGTTTAAGGGGCTTAATTTTTTATGGGAGAAAGACGCTATATTATTTCCGAAAAAGATCAATCAACAATTTGCTCTGATGCACCGCATTCGTCCGGACATTCAGATTATCTATTTCAAAAACTTCAAAGACCTAACGGAAAATTACTGGAGGGCTTATTTGGAAAACTTAAAAAAATACATCATGCTTAAACCGAAATTCCAGTTCGAGAATCGATATATCGGTGGCGGTTGTCCGCCTATCGAAACCAAAGACGGATGGCTTATTATCTATCACGCGGCGCAAAATACATCTCTTGGAAAAGTTTATCATGCCGGAGCTGCTCTGCTTGACCTCAAAAATCCCCTCAAAATCTTGGGGCGGTTAAATAAACCTCTATTTTCCCCGGTAACTCCTTGGGAAAAAAACGGTATTACCAATAACGTTGTTTTCCCTACCGGAGCAATAGTCAAAGCTGGAAGACTGCATATCTATTATGGAGCTGCGGACAAGTTAATCGCCGCAAAATCTATTGACCTTAACGAACTACTGACAGAGCTTAAAAAAACCGCTTAAAACTATGATTACCAACCGACAGAGTAAATCTTGGATAGTTTGTCTTTCCACTTTTCCGCCACGGCAGTGCGGCATCGCTACCTTTACGGCTGATCTTACTAACGCTATTGACCAAATGTTCGGACCATCGGTTAAATCAAAGATTGTCGCGATGAACATAACGAATATCAGTGATTTGCCTTATTCCGACAAAGTAATTCTTCAAATAAGCCAGCCTCGTCAAGAGGACTATTTTAACGCTGCCCATAAGCTGAACCGTCTTAAAAAAGTAAAGCTTGTCAACATCCAACATGAATTCGGTATTTTCGGAGGAGAGAACGGTTCATATCTGCTTTATTTTTTAAAAGAACTGCATAAACCGGTCGTCACTACTTTACATACCGTGCTTCCGAATCCTGATGAAAAAATGCTTAACGTAGTTCGGGAGATAATGAAATATTCAAAAATAATAATCGTCATGACCCGTTCCTCAAAGGAAATTCTAGTCAGAGATTATGGGTTAGATTCCAAGCGGATTAAGATTATCCCTCACGGAATCCATCATGTTCCCCATACTACCAGCGAAAAGGCTAAGTCTAGCTTCGGATTCTCCGGAGAAATAATTCTGTCTACTTTTGGGCTGCTTGGTCCCAGCAAAGGAATAGAATATGTCATTGAAGCTCTTCCGCCGGTAGTTAAAAAGTTTCCTAATATCCGCTTCCTTGTCGCCGGCGTCACTCACCCGGTTGTTTTAGGAAATACCGGGGAAATCTACCGTAATTTCCTTACCAAAAAAGTGAGTCAACTCGGTTTAAGTAAATATGTGTCTTTTTATAATACTTATTTTGACATCAATAAGCTTCTGCAATTTTTAGAGGCTACCGATATCTATCTTTCTCCGTCCTTAAACCCTCAGCAAACTGTTTCCGGTACTTTGTCTTATGCTCTTGGTAGCGGCCGTCCGGTTATCTCTACCGCTTTTGCCCAAGCTAAACAAGACATCACGGGTGAAGTCGGTATTTTGGTTGATTTCAAAAAACCACAGGCTTTTACTGCTGCTATTATCAAATTAATCGGTCACAATAAATTACGTTTACAAATGGGTAAAAATGCCTATTTCCGCACCAGGCATATGACTTGGGAGAATGTTGCCCATTCCTATATGAAATGTTTCTCGGAAGTTTCGCCGCAGTTAAGCTCGGGACAAAAAAAGTTGCCCTCCATAAAACTGGAACATTTGCTTAAATTGACTGATAATTTTGGGATTATTCAGTTTGCCAAACTGACCGAACCGGATCTCTCCTCAGGATATACCTTGGATGATAACTCCCGAGCCTTAATCGTGGCCGCTTTACATTATAATAAATTTAGAACTCCTGCTTCGTTAAAACTGATTCCTATCTATCTTAACTTCCTTCACTTCGTAGCTAAGCCCGATGGCTATTTTGATAATTATGTCAATGCAAACCATACTATTGATAAACCAAGAAATATTCAGGAAAATTTAGAAGATTCCAATGCCAGAGCGCTATATGCACTTGCTTTAGTTTCAACTACCAAACGACTCCCCGAACACCTCAAAGAACAAGCTCATTTGCTGTTTAAGCAAAGTTTCCGGAAAAGTATTACTTTCTTAGCGCCTCGCGCTATGGCTTTTTATATTAAGGCTCTTAGTTGTTTACTTTCCGAACGAAACGAGTCCGAAACTCTCGCGGTATTAAGATATTACTGCGAGCAACTCGTCGCTTTGTATGAGAAAAATCATTCGCCGGACTGGGAGTGGTTTGAGCATATTCTGACCTATTCAAATGCTCTTTTACCGGAAGCGCTCATCCTCGGGTATAAAATAACCGGAGAGAAAAGATACCGTGAAGTAGCTAAAATAACCTTCGATTTTTTAATTAAACATACCTTTAAGGACGGTATTTATATTCCCGTTGGTCAAAGCGGCTGGTTTCCCAAGAAAGGGATGAGACAGTATTTTGACCAACAGCCTGAAGATACTGCTGCCATCATAGAAGCTCTCAGCGCCATGTTTGAGGTAACAAACAAAAAGCATTACAAAGAGCTGGCAAACACCGCCTTCAATTGGTTTTTAGGTGATAATGTGCTTGGGCAAGTTGTCTACGATCGCACCACCGGAGGATGCTATGATGGAATTGGAGAAAAATTTATTAACCTTAACCAGGGCGCCGAATCTACCATTTCTTATCTTTTTGCCCGTCTCTTTTTTGAAGGCTAGAGCTGGTTAAATAGCTACTCAATGGTTTGCTGGCCGAGGGATTTTCGCATGGCGGAGTCAATCACTCTTTGCCCGACAATAATATCCTGTTTTATTTGGTTCGGGATGTGCAATTTTTGGATTTGTTTAAAAGTAAACCACGAAAATGAGGCTTTTTTAGTGTTAGGGAAAGTTTCTAGCTTTCTAACGACGGCATAATGAAGAAAATTATTTTTTTTCTTATCTTCGTGGAAATAGCTGTAAATCGAGAAAATATTTTTCGGCTTAAGCTCTAAACGAAGATAGGAAAAGACTACCCGCTTAAATGCTTCCGCGGTTGTCTCCTTACCTAAACACTCACCTTCAAATAAGGACCATTCGGTTCCCGAATCGGCAGTGCTTGATTGTTGCAAGAGAATTTGCTGAGTCTTGGGGTGATAAAGAAATCCGCTTGCATAAAAATCCTTATGCATTCATTACATTATAGCACAGTTTAGCCTTCTTTGTCCACGCAAAAGAGGATAAAAAGCAAGTTGACTGTCTTTAATAAAACATTTTTGCTATCATTAGGGTAGTAGTGGTTTAAGCATTTATTTATGAATGATAACGGCAAGGTAGTTTTGGAAATTAAGACTCCCAGGAATACTGAAGAAACTTCGGAAGCAATGACCCAATTTCTCTCCAGCTTGGTTAATCTAAAACGCCAAATCGTCTATTTTTACCGACGCGGTATTCCCATTAGTTTGGAAATTGCCACTTTTGCGCAAACGACCCATTTTTTTATTGTCGTGCCGCAAAAATTCCAAACTTTTATCGAAGGACAATTAACGGCCCAGTATCCAAAAGCGCTGATTATCCGCAGTAAAGATTATCTGCCGGATATTTTTAATGCTTCGGGCAAACTCTATGAGGGAAGACTTAAGGTAAAACACGGCTCTTTATTTCCAATAAAAACCTATAAAGATTTTAAAGACGTTGATCCAATCAGTTCAATCTTGGGAATTTTGGCAAAGCTGGATAAAGACGACAAAGCGGTAATTCAATACTTACTGGTGCCAATCGGAACGGGTTGGCAGTCAAAAGGACAAGGGGCGATTCTTCGAAGCGATGACCCCGACAAGGAGAATCCGCTTACTCAATATAAAAAAATTATCACCGATAAAATCAGCCAAAACGGTTTCCGGGTCGGAATCAGAATTTTAGTCAAAAGCGATAATCCCGGTTTGTTTTTCAATATCGTCAACGGCTTTTCGGTTTTTAATAACCCGGTTGGCAACAGCTTTTATTTAAGACGTCCGCATCTTTGGCAAAAAGCTCGGTTTGAAAAAGCGCTCATCAACCGGAGCAGATCTTTTATTCCGACCAATCAAGTCTTAAATGTTTCGGAAATCGCCAGCCTTTATCATCTACCGACAGAACAACTGGCAAAAATTCATAATCTTTCTTGGACGAAAGCCATCTTTTCCGAGCCGCCGGAAAATTTGCCAATCGCTCAAGGGCTAGAAGACGAGGACAAGCAGGAAATTAATTTTTTTGCCAACACCGAATTTAAAAATAAAGTCACCAATTTTGGCATCAAGAAAAAAGACAGGCGAAAACATACTTATATCATCGGAAAAACCGGCGCCGGAAAATCGACTTTAATTGCCAATATGGCGATTAACGATATTAAAAACGGCGAAGGGGTAGCAGTGATTGATCCGCACGGAGATTTGACGGAAATAATTCTGGATTACATTCCGGCCAACCGCATTAATGACGTAATTTATTTAGACCCGTCGAATTCCTCCTCAAATAGTTTTCATCTTAATCCCTTGGAAGTCGGCGGGACACAGAAAGAATTAATCGCTTCAGGCATTGTTTCCATCTTTAAAAAACTTTACGGAAATTCCTGGGGACCAAGACTGGAATATATTTTAAGAAATACTATTTTGACTCTTTTGGAAGTTCCCGACTCGACTTTTCTGGAAGTCCCCGGTTTATTAACGGATAAAAGCTACCGGGATAAAGTTGTGGCAAAGTTAAATGATCCGGTCTTAAAAAATTATTGGATTAATGAGTTTGAAACGATGACACCAAGGCTAATGAGTGAATCTATTTCGCCAATTCTTAATAAAGTCGGCCAGTTTATTTCTTCAAACATTGTTAGAAATATTATCGGTTCGCCTAAATCGACAATTGATTTGGAGAAAATTATGAATGAAGGGAAAATTATGCTATTGAATCTTTCCCAGGGGAAATTGGGAGAAGATAATTCTTCGCTTTTGGGTGCAATGATTATTACTAAATTGCAACTGGCAGCGATGAACAGGGTTGATTCGCCTGAAGAACAAAGAAAAGATTTTTATCTTTATGTCGATGAGTTTCAGAATTTTGCCACCAATTCTTTTATCAAAATTTTGTCCGAAGCCAGAAAATACCATCTGGATTTAATTATGGCTAACCAGTATATGGCCCAAGTCCCCGAAGAAGTTAGAGCGGCAATTTTTGGTAATGTTGGCAGTTTAATTTCATTTATCGTCGGCGCGCAAGACGCCTTTTATTTGGCCAAAGAATTAGGAGAAAGGTTTAAAGAAGAAGATTTCTTGGCGTTGGGGAATTATCAAATTTTAACCAAACTTTCGATAGACAGCATTACCTGCCCGCCATTTTTGGCGCAAACTCTGCCTTTGCCGATGAGTAAAAACCAAAACCGCGAAAAAGTAATCCGCGTTTCCCAAGAAAGATATTCTAAGCCTCTAAAAGTGTAATTCGACTGCGGTTTATTAACCGGTTAGTTTACTTAGATATGGAACTTTGTGGACCACAAATGCAATTGCAAAAGAAATAATTGTCACTGTTAAAAAATATAACGGGTCAAACCAAATCTGATAAATAATTTTCCCATTGGTTATTTGCAAAAGTTTTAATCCAACCGAATACCAAATCGCTTCCAAAATTATGACATGAATAAAAAAGACAAAGAAAGAAAGATGCGAAAGTTTTTTTATCAACTCAATAAATTTCAATTTCCGGTCAAAAATCCAATACAAAAATCCGCTTAACAAAATCGTATATATTAAGATACTGGGTCGCCAGGAAGAATAAAACGTAAGATAGTTGTGAGTTTTTAAGTAGCCGTTCAGGCCTTCGAAAAAAATAAGGGCCGCAAAAACTATTGTCCCAAAAAGCAAAAGCAACTTCCATTTCTTAATAAAATTTTTAAATCTCTGTTGATTTCTGGCCAGGACAATTCCCAAAATAAAAACGTAAAAATTCATCAGCGCAATTCCGACCGGATAATAAATTGGTAGTGGCCTAATATCGTATTGATAATAAAGTATTAACAGTTGCAGTAATCCAAAAATAAGCAAAGCCCATTTGTTAATCAGAAATTCGCAAAAATTATGAATCAACGGGAAAAGCAAATAAAAAATTAACAAGGCCGGAATAAAATAAAGTTGATAAGACGCATTGCCTTGCAAAAGCGCGTTGAACAAATTTGGGTCACGGCCTTTATAATAGACGAAAAAATAATAAATGGCACTCCAAAAAATGTAAGGAATAATAATCCGGCTAAATCTTTTTTGAAGATAAGCTAAATAGCTTTCGTGTAAATGGTAATTTAATTCCAACACAAAACCGGAAATCATAAAAAAGAGCGGAACGGCAAAGCGAGCCACTTGATTTAGAAATAGCGTCCAGGGAATTTTAGTTAAAGCGTAGGAGGATGTTTCCAGAGTTCTGGTGGTCGTGTGAATAATAATAACCGCCAAAATGGAAATAATTCTTAAGATGTCGACGACCGGATTATAGAGTTTTTTCTTTTTTTCGTTCACAAGCAGATTCTAACAAGAATTTATTTAAAATAACACACCCTTTTAGTAAATAGTGGCAGGCCGTTTTCCAGTTCTCCTCCAATTATGAACAACTGCTGTCCGTTTCTCGGCTGCCTCTGCAAATCTTTGGGCGATTCTGGTAAATACTTCTGCCATAATTGGGAATCGTCCGCCGTTTTGAGCTGTTTTAAAAATAGCTGCTAGACCCTGCGGACAATTATCGGCATCTTTTATTGCAACTATTACATCGCCGCTTTTTAAAACCACGATGCTCATAAACCGGGTAAATCCATAACGATCCTCTTCTTG
This sequence comes from Candidatus Levyibacteriota bacterium, assembly GCA_049519175.1. Taxonomy (GTDB): domain Bacteria; phylum Patescibacteriota; class Microgenomatia; order Levybacterales; family UBA12049; genus DATKGX01. Next base: position 189,141 of record JBEKQZ010000001.1, read on the forward strand.
ATCTCGTCCTTCCTGCTCAATGTCCGTAATGTTGACGACCATATGTCTAAACGCAGCAGTTTTATCGCCCGTTATAACTTTTATGGGAAGATGACTGATGAGAGCTTCTTGTTCTTTTGTTGGCGATCGATAATCTGTGGGAATTTGTCCATGGTGGTCTTCAAATATTTGAGCTACTCCACTGAATTCTTCTGGAATCATCGCAAAGCTTCCTCCGCCAGGGCGAGTATTAAATCGCATTCCTGGAATTATATCGTTTCTTCCCGTTAGCTCTATTGCGAAATCGCTTATGCCTAAGAAACTAAACGCTAAAGTATTTCCGCTTTCGTCATCACCGGGGATGTTACTAACGGTTGTTGAATGAGCTTCCTTAGTTATTAGGACTCCGTTGATATCGATAACGTCGGGACGTCTACCATTTTCCACAGGCAGATTATAGCACAAGCGAATCCCGAGATTGATTTACGGGGAAGATATGGTATCATCACACTTGTGAGTAAAAGAGATTTGCTATCTGAGCTTAACGCAATTTCGCCTTTGGATGGGCGCTATAGACAAAAAGTCGAAGAGCTTTCCCCTTTTGTTTCGGAAATGGCGTTGATTAAACTTCGTGTTGAAATCGAAGCAAGATATTTAATTTCTCTCTCTGAAGTTGGTTTAATTAGAAAACTTAAAGTTTCGGAAAAGAAATTCTTATTGGAGCTTGGTCAGAAAATGACCGACGAACAGGTTTTAAAAGTTAAGGAATTTGAAGAAATAACCCGCCATGACGTAAAAGCGGTTGAAAAATTCTTAAGGAAAATATTTTCTAAAACAAGTCTAAAAGATTTGCTGGAATGGATTCATTTTGGTTTAACTTCGGAAGATGTTAATAACATTGCCCGCCGGTTAATGTTCAATCAAGCCGTAGAACGAGCTGTGCTTTCTGTTCTGAATCAGATAGTTGATGAGTTGGCAAAAATTGCCAGTGCATATAAGGAAACGCCGATGTTGGCTAGAACTCACGGACAACCGGCAGTTCCGACCACGCTTGGTAAAGAGATGATAAATATTGCCCTACGTTTAAACAGGCAAGTAAGAAAATTGGAAGCGCTTCGCTTGACGGGAAAACTAAACGGAGCAGTCGGAAATTATAACGCTCTGGAGTTAGCAGCGCCGGAAGTTGATTGGATTGAATTCTCAAGAAAGTTTGTTGCGAGTTTAGGACTTGAACCAAACCTTGCCACAACCCAAATTAATCCCTACGAAGATGAAATCGAAATGTTTCAAGTAATCCAGCGGATCAATGGCATAGTCTTAGATATAGACCAAGACATGTGGAGATACATTAGCGATAATTGGTTTATTCAAGAAGTCAAAAAAGGAGAAGTCGGTTCCTCAACCATGCCGCAGAAAGTTAATCCGATTGATTTTGAAAACAGTGAGGGCAATGTTCAACTTGCAAATAGTTTTATTGAAGGGATGGTAAGGAAGCTAGCAGTATCAAGATTGCAACGGGATTTGTCGGACAGCACGACGGTTCGGAATATCGGAGTTGCGCTTGCCTACAGTCTTTTGGGATATAAAAGTTTATTGACCGGACTTTCCCGAGTTAATCCAAATGTTGAATTGTTAAAAAAAGTTTTAAATGAGAATTGGGTAATTCTTACAGAAGGTGTGCAAACGGTTTTAAGAAGAACTGGAGTAAAAGATCCATACTCTTTAATCGCGTCTCTCTCCAGGGGACAACATATCGGAAAAGACGAATGGCAAACTTGGATTGACGGTCTTGATACTAAAGCCTCAATCAAGAAACAGTTAGAAGTTTTAACGCCGGAAACGTATATTGGTAAAGCAGTGAAGCTAACGGAGTTGGCGCTTGGGGAAATAAAAAGCTCCAGAAAACCCCGAAAGTGACAGGAATTCTTCAGGATATTTGTTGTATAATTTGATAATGCAAAAAATTACACTGCGGTTGTATGCGCTTTTCTATAGAAATGTTCTCAAAAGGGTATTTTTTCTGCTGGATCCGGAATTTGTGCATGAATTCATTATTGGTTACGGAGGGAAAATGGGCAATATTAGTTTCATCAGATTTTTAGCCGGAAAATTTTTCTTAGTGCAACATAAAAGTCTCAATCAGGAAATTGCCGGGATCAAGTTTGTAAGTCCAATTGGTCTGGCCGCGGGATTTGATTATGAGGGTAAGCTGATGCAGATTTTGCCTGCACTTTCCTTTGGCTTTCAGACAATTGGCACTATCACTAATCAAGCGTATGCCGGAAATCCCAAGCCGCGTTTGGGCAGATTGCCCAAATCAAAATCCTTGATGGTTAATAAAGGTTTTAAAAATCCGGGAATCAAAGAGATTGTGAAAAGATTGCAAGGCGGCCGGTTTAAGACGCCGGTGGGACTTAGTATCGGTAAAACAAACTCAATTACTAAAGACATGACGCAAGCGGAGGCGATTACCGATATTGTCAGCGCTTTTAAAATCGCTGATGGTTCAAGAGTCCCTTTTAGTTATTACGAATTAAACATCAGTTGTCCGAATTTGTTCGGAAAAGTCAGTTTTTATCCACCGGAAAATTTAAAACAATTACTGCAAGCGGTTACCGCGCTCAAATTAAAAAAGCCGATGTTTATTAAAATGCCGATTGTTAAAACGGATTACGAAATCAAAAAAATGCTCGATGTCATAATTCAATTTAAAGTTGCAGGAGTAATTTTTGGTAACGTTCAAAGTAACAGAAAAGACAAAATGTTAAATCAGGACGAAGTCAAAAAATTTCCGGTGGGGAATTTTAGCGGAAAACCGACCGAGCAACGCTCCAACGAACTAATTGCAATGGCCTATAAAAAATATGGGAAAAGACTTGTAATAATTGGTTGCGGTGGAGTGTTTAATGCTCAAGACGCCTACAAAAAAATTAGATTAGGAGCCAGTCTGATTCAATTAATTACGGGCTTAATTTTTGAAGGACCGCAACTGCCTGCGCAAATTAATTTGGAACTGCCGGAGCTTTTAAAACAGGACGGCTTCAAAAATATCTCCCAAGCCGTTGGCGCCAACTTCAAGTTGCGTTCTTAAAGCAAGTGTGTCTACAATAAACTATGCTTAGAGAACAATTCCTTGGGAGAAATCCGTCTCATTTTACGCTAAATAAAGTTGTTGAAGCATTTATAATTTCGGAAACTTTTTTATGGTCCGCCTGGAATTTTGTCACTCCGATTTTTGCCATTTTTGTCGTTAACGATATTAAAGGAGGAAATATTCAGATTGCGGCGTCGGCTTTTAGTGTCTGTCTAATTTCCAGAGTCATCTTTGAAATAATCACCGGTCGGTATCTTAATAATAAAACTGATAAAAATAGGTTGCATTTAACTACCTTAGGGATGGCGATAATGAGCGTTGCCTACATAGGTTTTGCCTTTTCGCATACGATACCGTTACTATTTCTATTTTATGTGCTAATTGGTATTGGTTTTGGAGTGGCGTCTCCGGCTAAATATTCTCTTTTTACAACCCATATCGATAAAGAAAAATCGTCAACAGAGTGGAGTTTATATGACGCAATTACTCTAATCGGAATCGCTTTGGCCACGGCTTTGGGGGGTTTTATCGCCAGTTTCTACGGCTTCCCCTTTCTTTTTATTCTGTCTAGCATAGTGAATCTGTTAGGAATCGTGCCTTACCTTTCCTATCGCCGTTAAAATAGAAACATCCGAAGAGAAGAAAGTTTATCTTTAAGATCCGTGCTGGAAAGAAGCTCCTGAAGATATTTTCTTTTTTTAATTCCCCGGACAAAAACGTAAGCAAGTAAAATCATAAGCAAACTGAAAAGATAAGGAGTCTCCTGAGCGTTTTTGGCAGTAACCAGATTTGTCCCGGCTTTATTATGCGCGCCCAAAACCGTAACGTGCGGTGGTTGAAAGCTACTATAGGCAAAAGTGGCATTACTACTTAAAACATTAAAATTGCTATCGGCTGTAGCCGAAACGCCGCTATTATCGGGTCCGACATTGCCGGAAGCAATAGCTCTGGCAATATATAATCCACCTGCCACATTTTTAGGTAGTACAATGCCAGTGGTGACTTTAACGCCTTTTTGCGGTTGGATATCTCCCAGATTAAAATTGGCTGTTCCAATAGTTTGGCCGTTGGAAATTAGCTCAAGGGCAAGATTGGCGCCGTAAACTGTGCCCGTTCCGGTATTTTTAACTTTAAGAAAGAAAGTAACGGTGTCGCCCGGGTAAACAAAAGCGCCAACATTATTAGTATTTTCCACGTTCAACTGTCCGCCTTGCTCCTGAGGAGTATTTGAATCAGAGCTTCCCGTATTATCACTAGAAATAGTTGGTGAGACATCAGTATTTTGAATACTCAACGCCGCAAATTCACTTTGTCCGCCGATGTCGCCGGTCCAGTTGCCGAAAATATTGATAAAACCGAAAAAGCCAAACGAATCGATAAAATTAGTATTGATAAAATTCATCAGCGAAATGACGCTAAAGGAATTGCCGGTGGAAATAGACGAATCGCCGCCGCTAATGGAATTGCCGCCGCTTGAGGCAAGCGATGAAACATTATTGTCAACCACAACGGTATTATTAATAGTTGTTTGCGAAGAGTCGCTGGCAGTGCTTCCGTTGGGACTAAAATCGTAAAGCGCCAGACTGGCGCCGCCTTCGGTTGGGTCAAAATTCCCCCAGCCGATAAAATTGCCATTCCAAGTGCCTAAGTCGTTAATATACAAAACTTCGGCGTTGGTGCCTAAAACGTTGGTATTAACAACGTTTAAGCTATTGACAGCACTTTGAGCATCTCCGGTAGAAATGGCGGTACTGCCGGTGGCAACAATCGAATTATTACCCGTGTCCGCCGTTGAGCTAAGATTGTTGGTGACAGCGGCGGTATTACTAGCATTGACGTCTACGCCGCAACCAGCGCAATTGGTCGAAGCATTTAGGTCTGGCAAAATGATATTGCCGTTTAAGTTGCCGAAGATATTAATGGTCACCAAATGAATTTGCGAATTTACCACCGTAAAATTCACCTGGTTTAGAAGTGACACCGCGCTATAAGCATTGCCGGTAGTAATGGTAGCACTTTGACCGGACGAATCAATTAAATTATCTCCGGTTAAAGCGGCGGAGGCAACGTCGTTGGTGATATAAGCATAGTTATTCACGTTAGTTACGGAAACATTGATAACGGAATCTTCGGGGTGGGTAGAAATGGCGTTGGCGGCAATTGTAAACGGATCGGACAAATCAATACTACCGTCCTGAGAAACAAAAATGTTAATTGTCTGATTGACGACCGCTGAATTAACAGAATTAGTGTTGACGTCGTTGATAATAGCGATTGACGAAGTGGCGTCTCCGGTGTCGATTGTAGAACTGGGAGAAGATGGGGAAGTATTATCAGAATCTGATCCCGATGAATCACCGGTTGAATTAGTAAGGGAATTATCGCTTCCAGAAGAAGTAGCATTCTCGGTCTGCGCGCTGTCGGTTGCGGTTATCGTATTGTCTCCGGTATTGGCGTCTGATTGTAGATTAGAACTAACAGTAGCATTGTTAGAAATGTCAACGGTTGGTGTCGGCGTTGGCGTGTCGGTCGGCGTTGGAGCTACAGTACTATCATCAGTAATAACCGGCGTGGGCGTTGGCGTATCGGTCGGCGTAACCTCTTGAGCAAAAGATAGCGGCGGATAGATAACGTATAAAAACAGTAATAAAACTGTTAATAAAATTGACAATTGTTTTTTCAGTTTTCCTTTCATGCTTATACTGGATACAGAATATTAGTTACTATTAATAATTCTTCCGTCCCGGGGGAGAGTGCCTAAGGCATTCCTCTCCCCTGGGACTAAAAAGAATTTCAGCTTAGAAGAGGCTAACGTTGGTATTAACAACGTTAATTACGCCTGCTCCAGAGCTCGCACTTCCCGTGGTGACCTTATTGGATCCGCCAAAGGTTGCGCTCGTACCATTGCTTCCTGACGAAGCACTTGAGCTAACATTGTTTACAACACCTGCATTATTGGATGTTTTTCCAAAATTGTTAACGTTGGTGTTAACAACATTTAATGTACTCGCATTGGCAGTAGCACTGCCTGTTTTTACAGTGTTGCTACTAAAGAATCCCGATGCGCCGGTGGTGTTGCTTCCGGATGAAGCGTTTGAGCTAACATTATTAACAACAAACGCGTTGTTAGATGTTCCGTTCTGGGTATGTGCAAAAGCTGCGGTTGCAGAAACTAATAAAAGTCCTGCGGCTGCTCCTGTCACTATTAATTTTTTGATCATTTTATTCACCTCCTTCCTTTAGAAAATTTCAAGTTATATGTGCGATTTAAATAAAAAGGCACCCTCTTCGGGTGCCTCCGTTTGCGGTCGGCATATCCTTTTTCCTTTCTTAAGATTATTCTTCCGCGTGCATTTTATAACTCATTTTCTTAATTGTTTCTTCTTCATGGAACCCGTTGGTTTTGCGAATACAACGGTGGGTGATTTGTGTAACCGCATAGTCCTGAATCATAATTTCGACACTGCCGAAAGCGTCTACGTCTTTCATCGCATTAATCAGCTCCTGCATTAAATGGTCGGAAACTACTTTGGTGGAATGAATATTGCCTTTGCCGTTTGTATGAGCCGTCATAAATTATTCAGTTTATTTATCTAGCGTATTTGTTTTATGATTACACTATATGACGCAAATAATTACCGGTTCAGTAATAAAAATTACTTTCATTTTGTAATATAAGTTACAAAGTTAAGAGGTTGGGCTCCGTGGGATAGACGACATTATAATTTGAGAAATCTACAATAGAAGAGTTAACTTCGAATTCAGGTCCTAAATCGTAGATTGTGCGATGCGATTGGCTTTTTGTCAACTGGTATTTTAAGCTTTAGTATTTTTTCTTTTCTTGCGATAAATTAAATAGGCAAGTATGACAAGAATTATTAGGGCAAGCGATACATAGCCAAGAGTCCAATTCATAGAATTTGAAACTAAAGTTTGTTTGGTTCCGGTTGGGCTAACTGAAGGAGTTGGTTCGGCACTTTTAGTTGCCGTTCCTAAAACTTCCGGTTGTGTTCCGGCTCCCAAAACCTCTCCTCCTGTTCCTCCTGTGTATGCTAAAGAAGTAGCAGCACCAAGCACGCCAGCAGTTAAAGAAGGCGAAGGCGCGCCTCCGCCGTTTCCGGTTGATGCTCCGTCGGACAAGCCGTCTCCCGGAAGCCCGAAGGTATAATAAGTTGCAAACGGAGTTTCATCGCTGATTGCTTCCGGCGAGCCGTTGGAGATTGCTCGATAATAATAGGTTTGGTTTACAGTTACGCCGGTAATGGTGACGCTATGATTGATGACTTCAGGTGATGTGTCAAGCGTCCCTGTTGAATAGGTATAGCCGTAATTTGGTCCGGTTGTTAAATCCAGCGGGTCTGGATGAGAAAAAGTGTCATAGACAACTTTACTAGTCGTTGGGAAATTGGTGGTCCAGGTAATTGTTAAGGAATTATCTCCAGCGAGAGTTATCTGTTCGCTGGAAATAATTGGTAGTACACCATAAATTGCAGATAGAACGTTACTTACATTTCCGACATTGTCATAAGCAATGGCCTTAATCGTCATATCATGGTCAACAGTGATTGGTCCGGTATAAAGCGTGCTGCTGGTTTTATCCGGAGTTGTTGTCCCATCAGTGGTGTAATAAATTCCGGCCAAGCCGCTACCGCTTTCAGTACTTATTAGAGTTACAAGCATACTCGTAACGTTATAATCTCCAGCAGGTGGTATAGCACCTATTGTCGGAGCAGTTTCGTCAATTTTTACCTGATTAGCTGCAGTTTTGACATTTTCTTCGTTTCCTGCGTTATCTACGGAGAAATATTTAATTGTATAAACTCCATCAGTATTTAATACGATTGAATTTCCGGAAAGCGAGGATGTTGTAGGAGTACTGCCGTCAGTTGTGTAATATGTATTTTTGCAACCACTTCCGCCGGGATTATCTACGCAAGTTAAAGTTATTGTCGCGCTCGTGTGCCAATTTGAATCAGTACCGGAATCGGTAGTGACAGGGGCAACCATCGGAGTTGAATATTCTGTATAAGGATTGGTTTGTTGTACGTTGCCGGCTAAGTCATGAATATTTTGAACTCCCCATTGTTGTTCGGGTGAAATATACCACCCAGGAGTTGTAAAAGTTATAGTTGCAGTATATGAAGTTGAATTATACGAGATTGTGGCATGTCCAACTAAATTTCCACTTCCACCTGCTCCCGGCCAATTGTTCAAAAAGTAATTTGCCGGATTAGTCGCTTCAGTTGAATTTACATTTTCACTAAATACTGCTTGAAAATTTATTGCGCTTGGTCCCGGAGTTGGGAAAACTAAAGCAACGGTAGGTGCGGTATTATCGACAGTTACTTTCCATGGTGTGCTCCAAGCGCTTTTATTTCCTGCTGCATCAATTGCCCTAACCTGCCAATAATATATTCCTTCAGGAGTTCCTGGAGTTGGAATTTGGGAAGTTGGTAGCGCTCCTGATACATAGACAGGCGACGTAAAAGATCCATCTGGATTTAATGAATTACTGTTGGATGATTCATACTGATAAGTTACTGGAGTGCTTGGGTCGGTAACATCAGACCAGTCAATTAAAGTTTGTGTCGCTGTTGTTCTAAACGAATTATCAGCTGGACTTAGAGGTGTTGGAACCGGTGGGGCTGTCGTATCAATAGTCATTTTCCAAATGCTGCTCCAGACGCTTTTATTTCCCGCGGTATCAATGGCTCTGACCTGCCAATAATAAGTGCCGTCCTGTGCACCGGTTGAGTGAATCTGGGGACTAGTAAGATGATTCTGTTCGCTATTGCCGTTTGTAATTGAATCCCAAGCATTTATTAGTGATCCATTGCTGTCAACATTACTACTGCCTGAAGATTGAAACTCGTAAGTTATTGGATAGGTGCCAGTGGAAGCATCCCAAGTAAAATAAAAATCATTTGTGGTTTTATAGGAATTGTTTGGTTGTCCATTCGTTGGCACGCTCGGTAGTATTATTGGTGAAGTAGTAAAGTTCATAATCTCCCCGGGATACCATGTACTACCAACTAGAGCCCAAGCTACGTAATAATATTTCGTATTTGGCGTAAGACTTGAATAAGTATGGCTAAACGCAGCGTTAGCTGGTTGAGTAAGGGAGTCAATACCATTCCATCCGCTTGGAAGTTCAGCAACAGGATTAGTTGAAGATGTAAATGGACCAGCAGAGGTTGTTCCCAACCAGAAAGAAGTGTCGTCTGCATTGAATGTGCTAACAGTGCCATTTACTGTTGCATTAGTTGTATTTACATTCGTTGCAGGGTTTGTGGTGGGATTAGGGGTTGGAGCAAGTACAAAATCATATGTTGTTGATCCAATTGTGACTGTATCTACCCAAGCAACCGTGCCAACTCCAGGGCTTACGTTGTATGAGTCACCCATGCCTAACGTCAAGTAAACGCGGTCAACAGATGCCCCGGGATTAGCTGTAGCGACCTCCGCAAGTGTCATCATTGGGCCAGTGCCATCACCGTTATCGTCCATTAGCCGCCATTGTCCGGCAGCCGCATCAACCGTGTGCCATCCGGCCGGATTTGACATTGGCACGAACTGGTATTGAACACCGCCAACTAATCTAATCCTGACCCATACTGGATTTGGTCCCGTTTGATTCTCGACGTCATAAGTGAGTGCCTGCAAAGCAAATGAAGAGATATCTACATTTGGAACCTGAAAGGCTAAAAGTCCTTCGTCTCTAAAATGTCCATCCGCTTCGGGGGTGATACCAGCTTTAATGATACCAGCCTCACGTTTATCATAGACTGCCGTTGATCCTGGAGATTCGCCAGCGGGGTTGGTCTCTGAATCGGGCGCATAATATGCAGCCCAGACGCCTGTTGTCCAATCAGGTTGTAAGTTGCTTACGAGAATTGTTGTTGTAACACTGTCAGTAAAATTGGTTGTGGCGACGATATTTCCATCAGAGTCTTTTAATTCCGCTTGGTAATTTGGGCGGTAATTGCCGTCTAATTGATAGGCAAAAGCAAAAACTCCGTTTGCGTCAGATGCTACGCTAATATTCTTACTGGTTGGGGGATTGTCGGTTGAAGAAATAGTTAATGTATAAGCAGTATTAGGTAAAAGATTGGAACCTGTTATTAAAGCCGTGTCAGTTGGTGCATAATCAGGCTTATCGGTTGTAAGACTTGCGCTCCCTTCCGAAACTACATCTCCCAAATCAATTGTCGGTGCCGAAACGTTTTTTAGAATTGTCATGCTAAGTTGTTCGTTGCCGGTTGTGATGTCGATTGGGGTGGCAGACGCAGTTGCGCCGGTTGGCGTCGGAGAGGTAGTGGGAGTTGGAGTTACAGTTGGCGAATTATTTACCGGGGGAGATAAATTGTCGGTTGACGTTGGTGTTGCAGTTGCCGTGTCATCAACTGCTGGTGTTGGGGTTGGTTCACTCGTTACTTCCGGTGAGGGGATATCGGTTGGAGTTGGTGTTATAGTGTCGGTTGGTGTTGGTGTTACAGTTTGATCAGGAGTTGGAGTTTCGGTTACGGATGGCGTTGGGGTAGCAGTCGCTTCGGGAAATCCTGATATGGTTCTAAAGACTATTGAAGCCGCTGGATATGCGACATCTCCGACTTATGTTCAGAATGTCGAGGCAACACCAGAATTTCAACAAAATCTAGGAGGTAATCAATAATGCAACCTACAACTACTTCAACGTCAACTCAAACGATAAGCCCTAACTGGGGTAATCCAGATATTGTGGCTAAATTTAGAGCCGCTGCTATGCAGACTGGTGGGATTAGTCCTGAAAGATTGGACCAATATATCCAATTTCAACAACAACAATATCAGCAACAAAATCAAAATACTATTACTGCCGTACAAGGACAAAATCAGGGAGGAGCTATTACACCTAATCAGGCTAGTACTAACCCTCAAGGAGCTTTAAATTTTCTAAATTCAGGTGGAACTCTTTTGAAAACTGGTCCCGATGCTCAAGCTCAGATAATTAATGATTCAAAAAACCTCTTCCAGAAAAATGTGGGGACAAATGGTTATGTAAGTCCTCAATTATATAACTCTCAAAAAGCAGATTATGTGGCTGCTGAGGGGAATGCTGCTAATTTTGATACTGCATTCCAAGATAACTATGTGAATCCCGATAATGTCTTATATGATACTCCAGGAAATAAAACAATCCGAGGAGCTTTGCCTATTGTAAAAAATGTCCTCGACTCATATCATAATTTAAGTATAACAGGTCCAATAGTACAAGATCTAGAAAACATACCAGTTGTAGGGAAATATATAGCGAATAGCAAACTCCTAGCGGCTCAATCCGCACATGATGCTTTTTTAAGCGGGCAGGCGTTAAAAATTAAATCATTAGTTCAACAGGGAGCTTCCCAGGGTTTTAGAAATATGGCTGTCTTGGACAACATCACCTCTATGCTTCCTTCAGCGGAAGACAGTAGTGATCTAGCAAATCAAAAAATGGATAAATTAAATACTTATATGGAAACCAATATGGGAATTGGTTTAAAAACTTTATATGGCAAATAGTACTAATTGGGATCAAGAATTATATGGGAATTCAAGCAACCCGACAGGACAATCCTCCAGTGGTGGAGGGTTTTTAAGTAGCATTCTAAATGCTGTGGCAGGTCCTGTAATGAATGCGATTAAGAATCAACAAACTCAAGTCTCACAGTTACCAAATGCACAAGGCAATCTACCTCAAGCTGTATCAAACGCAGCTAGTGCCACTGGGGATTTATTTAAAAATACTTTAGGTAATCCTCAAGTAGATGAATACGCTGGAGCTCTTGCTGCGGCACCAGCGATAGGGCCAGCAGCTGTAGGAGCTTTAGGACCAGTATTAGGTGGTGCAGCTACGGGTGGAGTGGCTGGCGAATTGGGAGGTATGTCTTCTGGACAATCTCCCGTAGGAGCTTTACCGATGGCAGCCGGAGGAGCTGTGACGGGTGGGGCGTTAGGTGCAGTTTCTAAGGTTTTACCTTTTCTAACCCAAAGTACAATTAATAATAAATATTCCCAAGTAATGCAAGATGCTGCCAGTGCAGGTAAAACAGCTAATTGGGAAAGCGATATTCAGAAACCTATTTTGAATGATTTAGAAAAGAACTATAAATATGATCCTCGATTCGTAAAAGAAGTCAAAGGAGTATTAAATTCCCGAACTCCGGCTGCAACTATGGTAGAAACTCCTTATTCTGGACAAGCAAGCGCTGGTGAAACTGTCGAAACTCCCCAATTACAGGGAGCAGAACTTACTCCTCAAGATTTACATACTTTTAGAATGAGTTTAGACAATTCAATCCCACAAAACGCTTGGGGGAATCCAAATGTGAGGGATTTAGGGATTAAAGCTAATCAATATGTGAGGGGACAAGTTAGTGCAACCTTACATAGTTTAGTTCCTGAAACTAAGAATTTGGATAAAGTTAATAGTCTATATTATAATCCTTTCTTTAAAGGAATAAATCTAGGAGGACTTAACTTAAAATATCCAGCAAGTATGACTGGTTTTCCTTCAGCAGCAGCTAATGTAATAGGGGGAGATTTATTATTGAAAAAGATAGGAGTCTTACGTTAGCGCAGGTTTTTCGGGGCGTAGAGATAGAGAGACTATCATAAGAATTATAGAAAACAAACCAAGTAATGTACCGACTGGGGGATAAGAAATAAAAACTATGGCACAAATAAAGAAAAATACAGCAAGAATATTCAATAAAGTTTTCATACATACATTATAGCATATTATGGCAAAGATAGATAAATTTGAAGGGGAAACGTCACAATCTTTAACAGATATTCGTTGTGATATTAAAGAAATTAAAGACTTTATGAGCTCTCAAGATAGAAGATTATCTTCTTGGGCATAAGCTTTTTGGGGTAAAATAACTAAGTAAGGAGAAAACGATTGAGCGATTATCGCAACAAGAGCAATTGCTGTCAGGATTTTCTTACCTAATGCCCATTTCATCTTTTATTCAGTGAATCTTCAGCGATAATAACACTGTATATTTTAAAATGCAATGTCCTATAGCATAATGATATTAAACAACGGATTCTTCTATATAATAATAGCAGCGGCAAGCTCATTTCGGACCTTGAATACTAGAGGAAATTGAAGATGTTGGGAAAGAAAAGTGAGAGCATATAGAAAGTTGACGCGGCCGCAATTGCCACCAAAGTAATGATCACGACGATATTAACCAATTTGTTATTAGCGTATTCTCCCAGCAGTTTTTTGTCATTGGAAAGAATAAACAGGAAAATAAAGACCGGGATAAGCAGCACCGCGTTAATTGCCTGAGTAACGACCAAGATGGTTATTAACGGTAAGAAAGGTAACATAACAATGGTTCCGCCGAGAATCAAAAGTAATAAAAATATACCATAGAATTGGGGAGCTTCTTTGTATTTAAAGTTTAATCCCGACTCCATGCCAAACGCTTCGGTCATAACATAGGCTGTAGTCACCGGAACAATGGCCGCGCCAAAAAGCGAAGCGTTTAAAAAACCAAAAGCAAAAAGACCGGCCGCAAATTCTCCGGCTAAAGGTTTTAAAGCCAGGGCGGCCTGAGCCGCGTCGGTAATCCTAATACCTTTAGTAAACAGCGTGGCGGCGCAAGCAACGATGATAAAAAAGGAAATAAAATTGGTGAAAAAGCTGCCAACAAAAACGTCGCCTCTTTCGATTTTTAAGTCCTCTTTAGACAGCTTTTTATCCACAATATAGTCTTGGATAAAGAATTGTCCCCAAGGAGTAATGGTGGTGCCGATCACTGCCATCAGCATTAAAACGTAAGCCCCGCTTAAGTTAATTCCGGAAGGAATGACCAAACTTTTCAGAGCCGAACCAAAATCCGGGTGAGCCAGTATCGCCGAGATGATATAGCAAAGGTAGAAAACAGACATTAAAAGAAATAGCCGTTCAAGTTTTTTAAAGTTGCCTTTGGTGACGAATAAGAAGACGAAAGTAATGGCTGCCGGAACGGCAATGAATTTTGAAATATGAAAAATACTTAAAGCTGCCGCCACTCCGGCAAACTCCGCCGAAATAGTGCCGATGTTTGAGATAAAAAGACAAATCATGACAAAAGTGGTCCAGCGGATACCAAACTTTTCCCTAATTAATGAGGCCAGGCCTTTGCCGGTCACTAGTCCCATTCTGGCGCCGATTTCTTGAGTGATGGCTAAGGCGAAGGTGGTTAAAAGTAAAACCCATAACAGCGAATGTCCAAAATTTGCTCCCGCCACGGAATAAGTAGTGATGCCACCGGCGTCGTTGTCGGCGTTGCCCGCAATAATCCCCGGTCCGATAATCGCCAGGATCGGAATTAAAAATAAAAGCCTTCTTCTTAGCGGTTTAAATAATTTCATCGGTTTTGGTTTTTTCCTCTATTTTTGCCAATACGACACCGGTGGAAATAACGCCGATCGGTACTTTATTTTTATCAACCACCGGCAAAAGCCGTAAGTTATATCTGCCAAACAAACTAATGACCTGATTAAAATCAACCTCCGGATAGACAAATTTTCGCTCCGTCACCAAGTCTTTTAAAAGCGCCAACGAATCGCAATCAATAATGTCTTTGGTATAGACAACACCGACCAGTTTTTGGTCGCCGTTAGTAACCACAATGCCTTCCGGTTTTGTCGGTGCTTTATACAAAACGCCAAACACCTCTTTAATCGTCATCCCGCCGTCAAGACCGACAAAAGTGGTACGCATTACGCCGCCCGCTTGGTCTTCGCTAAAATCAAGTAGTCGTTCGACTTTTTGCGCACTCTCTGTCCCAACCAGGTTTAAAATTTCCCTGATTCTTAAAGGATTTAACCCATAAAAAAGATTGGCAATTTTGGTAATATGCATTTTATTGACGATTTTTCCCAACACCGAACTGGATAATTCTTCCAAAATGGCGTCTCTGGTGTGAAAATCGACTTCTTCAATGGCCATGGCCGCTTTTCTTGCCTCCAAGCTCTCCACCACGCCACGCCTTTCTTTTGAGCCTAAATCTTCCAAAATATCGGCCAACTCGCTCGGATGCATCGCGTCTAATCTATTTTGCGTTAGGCTTATTTTGACGTTGCCGGTTTGGTAGTCAAAAGCCTCAATCATTTGCCAAGGGATAATTTTTGGTTCAACGCGGAAAATCCGGGATAGTCCCAACCGTCTTAAAATTCCGGCAGCGCCAATATCAATTCCAACCACTTTTAGCTCGCCGTTACTTTCCAAAACAATGTCATTGACCCGGACCAATCTTTTGTCGTCAATATCAATTACTTGTTTATCCAACAAGTCTTCATTTAAATAAAAATCCCTTTCATCGAAAGGGAGTAGTGGAGCTTTGGCGTCGGTTAACATCGCGCCGTTTCGCTTAATGGAGAGAAAGGATGGGGAAATGGTCAGTTTGGTGCCGTCTTTTTTCAAAACGACTTTGAAAACAGAAGGATTGGGCGTGCTTTCCAAAACGGCAAAATCCACCATCTCGCCGAATAGTTTATGTTCATAATAAACTTTTTTGTTTAATAATTGACTTAGATAAATCATTGATATTGTAATTGTAGTTTCGTTTTGTCAAAAGTGTCAACCCCGCAAAATGCTGTTCAAAACGGATAAACCGGACGAAGCGCGCCAGCTATTATACTTTAAGTTGGTTAATTTTTGCTATAATCAATTCATGTTAATTAAGACCAAAAGTTTTACGCTCGCTATTAATTCGAAAGGCGATCCAAACTCCGCAAAATTAGCCCTAGTACTTCCCGGTAAGTTAGACACCAAAGATTATGCTCATATGATAAGTCATGTTGATTACCTCTCAAAACTTGGCTATTTCGCTGTATCATTTGATCCGTCGGGAACCTGGGAAAGCCCGGGCGACATTTCGCTTTATAACATGACCAATTACGCAAAAGCGATAGACGAATTAATTGAATATTATGGCAATAAGCAAACTTTCGTAATGGGGCATAGTAGGGGTGCGACTATGGCAACTATTTCCGGCGTCAGAAATCCATACGCCACAGCCTTTGCTGCCATAATGTCTACCTTCAGAAAAGGAGGGTTTAATGAAAAAGTTGATTCCCAATGGAAAGAGAGTGGTTTTTGGACTTCAACGAGGGATTTACCGCCTGGCGGTGGTCCGAAAGAAAAAGAGTTTAATCTCCCATACAGTTTTTTCGAAGATCAAATGCAATATAATTTAACAGATGATTTGACTAGTTCGACAAAGCCAAAGCTGTTTATATATGGTACTGAAGATGATATGGCGACGCCACAAATTGTCAGAGAAACTTATGAGAAGTTTTCAAAGCCAAAAGAGCTTTACGAATTAAAGTCAGACCACGATTACCGACTACATCCTGAGCTTATTGAAGAAGTTAATAAAGTTATAGAAGATTTTCTCCGTAAATATAAGCAAGTTTAATTGCGTAATCGGATTTGTAATCTGTCCTCTTGACAGCTAGCAACTGGTGTGATAGAGTGCTAATACACTCAAATTAGCTATGGAAAAAATAGTTCCAATCATACCAATCAGAGACGGGATAATTTTCCCCAACACCGACTCGGTTTTAACCTTCGGCCGGCCAAAAAGTTTGGCCGCTTTGGAGTCGTCTTTTAGTCAGGAAAGAATTGTTGGTTTTGTTCTGCAGAAGAATGGAAAACTTAACGAGCCGTCTCCAACTGATCTCTATACCATTGGCACCTTATCGCATATCGAAAGAATGATTAAAAGTGATGGCGAGATTAACGCGCAAATTAAAGGATTATCCAGAGTTAGAATCATCGAATATGTCTACGGATCGCCGTATTTAATGGCTAAAGTCAAAGAATTGGAAGAAAAAGTAGCGGATACGCCGGAAATAAAAGCTTTAACCAACCACTTAGTCGGCGAGTTCAAACGGGCGATAAATTTAGGTAAGTTTGTCGACTTTTTGGTGTTTATGAACGTAATGTCGGAAAATTCTCCTTCACAGTTGGCGGATTTGGTGGCTTCGGTATTGGAATTAAAACCCGGTGAAAGGCAAGCGCTGTTGGAAGAATTGGATGTTAGAAAGCGCCTGGAAAAAGTCATCGAACTTCTAAGCCGCGAAATCAAAATATTGGAGCTGGAAAAGAAAATTGCTTCCAAAACGCAGGAGCGGTTTGAAAAAGGCGCCCGGGAAGTAATGCTTAGGGAAAGACTCAAGACGATTGAAAAAGAACTCGGGGAAACTGATGAAGACAGCGAAACCAAAGAGCTAATGGATAAACTGCGAAAAGCGAAAATGCCCCCAGAGATTGAAGAAAAAGCCAAAAAAGAAATTACCAAACTATCGCAAATGAACCAGTTTAATCCGGAAGCCGGCTACATCAGGAATTATTTGGATTGGCTATTGGACCTTCCTTGGAGTATTGAAAGTAAAAGTACTATCGATATCAAACAGGCGGAGAAGATTTTGGACGAAGACCATTTCGGTCTGGAAAAAGCTAAAGAGAGAATCACCGAATATTTGGCGGTGCATAAATTAGCCGGTAAAATGAAAGGTCCGATACTTTGTTTTGTCGGTCCGCCCGGCGTTGGTAAAACTTCCATCGGTAAGTCAATCGCCCGCTCTTTGGGCCGAAAATTCGTTAAAGTTTCTTTAGGCGGCATTCGCGATGAAGCCGAAATTAGAGGTCACCGGCGCACTTACGTCGGCGCACTGCCCGGTAGAATCATTCAGGGGATTAAAGACGCCGGCACGAGGAATCCGGTCTTTATGCTGGATGAAATTGACAAAGTCGGAACCGACTTTCGTGGCGATCCATCCTCGGCGCTGTTGGAAGCTTTGGACCCTGAACAAAATAATGCTTTCTCCGACCATTACTTGGAAGTTGCGTTTGATTTGTCTGACGTCATGTTTATTACCACCGCCAACGTTTTGGATACCATTCCGCCGGCTTTACGAGATAGACTGGAAGTGATTCACTTTGCCGGCTATACCCAACTGGAAAAATTTCGGATCGCCAAGGATTTCCTCTTAAAAAAACAAATAGAGATGCATGGACTAAACTCTTTAAGAGTTGAGATATCGGATAATGCGATTAAATTTGTCATCGAGCACTACACCAGAGAAGCCGGAGTCAGAACTTTGGAAAGAGAACTGGCCGCCATCCTTCGCAAGGTAGCCAAGCAAGTGGCGGAGGGTAAAAAAACCAAAGTCGTCGTCACCGAGAAGAACGTGACTAAATTCTTGGGGCCAATCAAAATTAATTCAACTTTAATCGAAAAAAAGGATGAGATTGGCATGTCAACCGGCATGGCCTGGACCGAAGCCGGGGGAGACATACTATTTATAGAAGTCGCTTTAATGCCCGGTAAAGGACAGCTAATTCTAACCGGACAGTTAGGCGACGTGATGAAAGAATCCTGCCAGGCGGCGATGAGCTACATCAGGGCCAGGGCCAGAGAGCTTGGTCTAAACGAAAAGTTTTATCAAAAAATTGACGTGCATGTCCATGTTCCGGAAGGCGCGGTGCCAAAAGACGGACCGTCGGCCGGAGTGGCAATTACGACTGCGTTGGTCTCGGCGCTCACCAAGATTCCGGTAAACAGGATGGTATCAATGACCGGCGAAATCACTTTAAGAGGCAGGGTGCTGGAAATTGGTGGCGTCAAAGAAAAAGTCATCGCGGCGCACCGCGCCGGACTAAAAACTGTCATTTTGCCCAAAGACAACAAGAAAGATTTGGAAGACGTACCAAAAGAAGTATTAAAAGATTTAAAGTTTATTTTCGTTTCCCACATGGATGAAGCCTTAGAAGTTGCCTTAACCAAACAAGTATCTCCGCAGACGGAAGTAAGGCATCAGGTTATTCATCCCAATCCTCCCGAACCAATCGATTAGTATTTTGAGTACCGCCAGCGATTCTTATTTTGAACCGCTGTTAGCCCATTTTAATAAACTCATGGAAGTATATCGGGGCTTTGAGAAAGATGAGTAAGTATGGCGGTGCCGCACAACTCAAGATATGCGATTCTAACCCATAAATAGTTATGGGATTGACAATAATAAATCATAGTGATATAAAGCAAGGCATGACATGGATTAGAGAATCAGAATTTAGAGGGATGGGTGAAGCGCAGAGAAAATTAGCCGCCTTACATCAAAAGCAATTAGATCAAGCTCATTTCAGTGGAGAAAATCCAGTCGCACCCGAACAAATAGCAACATTCCTTGAGCCTTTCAAAGCCCCTATTGAGGCAATAGCTCAAGATTTACAAGGAGCGGGATATGTAGTTAAACCTACCGGTCCGGAATATCTTTACGATTGGAATTCTAGAGACGACTCTCCAAGAAATGGCAAGAAGTATGAAACTAAATATGCACTTACCAGAACTAAGGATGAATCTTGGGGTTCTCATGGAGATAATTCACTTACAGCTTATTATGTTTTTGGACTAGAATGGGGCATTCAAAGGCCGGACGGAACAGATTTAGGAACTATCATGTTGCTGCCTAGGGTTAATGAAAGAACTCATTTTGCGGCAGCTGAATTTAGGGGAATTCCTAACCACAAATTAGTAGAATATAGATCTCACGATTTAGAGTATTCTACGGACGCATCCGTTGTTAATTGGTCAGATCCTGAACAACAAGTAAATATGGTTGGAGCTTTACAAACAGTAATAGGCTCATGGATTGCAAGAGCGGAATCCCTAAGTACTCCTGAAGTAAGAACTGCAGGCGCTATAAAAGCGGGTAAATAGTATAACCCTCTCCAATACTTCTTGTCTCGCAAATATATCAAACTATATCATCACTTAAGACACCCTTTTTATACTGTCTCATTTGTCTCATTTAGCCTCAAAAGCGAGACACCGCTATAATGATATAATGGGTCTAGACCGTTATGCTCAGGGAGATTGGATTCGAACGGTCTCAAATTCTACATCATAGCTTAAGTATTTTTTATTCAAATCACTAATAATTTAAAGCTAAAGGTTCGAGCCTCCCGGATGGGTGGTCTATTTTTGAGGCTATATTTCCCGAGTACCGCCAGCAGGAGTTGAACCCGCGATTTCCAGCTCCGATGGTCGTTGCCATCGGGAACGATCTTTGTGACGCTACCGGGATTCGGACCCGGAATTTCTAGGATGAGAACCTAGCGTCCTAGCCGTTAGACGATAGCGCCATAATTATATTATAGCATCAGGACTATCTAAAAACTAACATTTGACATTTCTGTCAAAATTAGTTATACTATCTAACAATTAGGTTATTAAAACAATATGGAAGACGAAATAAACGACCAAATCTTGGAAGCAATGTTCAAATTAACGAGAGACTTAAAAGGTAGTATCTCCGGAAGTTTTGAGCATTCCCATTTAACCATACTGCAATGTCAGGCATTAGAATGTATTAAAAAACACGTTGGAACGCATATGGGAGATATTGCCAGTCATTTTGCCACTACCATGCCAACCGCCACAGCGCTGGTCGATAAATTGATTACGGCAAAACTGGTCAAACGGGAGAATGACCTTAAAGACAGAAGAATTATCAGAATCAGTTTGACAAAACAAGGAGAAAAGTTGCTGGTCGAGGTCAGAAAACAAAGCGCAAATAAAATGAAAAAACTCTTGTCCTATCTTCCCAAACAAGACAAGCTGGAATTACTAAGGATTTTAGAAATTTTAGCCCAACAATCGGAAAATCTATGAAAAAAATATTCAACAAACAAACTTTGAAGTATCTTATCGTGACAATTTTTGTGGTAATTATCGGCATTTTTGCCGTCACTTTTTTAGCTCACGCCGCTTCGTCCCCAAAAACTGAGACAGTAGCTGTGAACGCTATCTCAGAGCAAATTTTGGCCACCGGCAGTATCGTCGCCCAAACACAAGCGGTTTTAAATTTCCAAATCGGCGGAAAATTAATCTATTTACCGTTTAAGGAAGGAGACACAATTTACCAGGGGCAGACAATTGCCCAACTGGATTCCTACGCTTTGCAAAAACAATTACAGATTGCGGCCAACGCTTATCAAACTACAGAAAATACCGCTAACCAAACTCAAGAAAACCAAAATGCCGGCGTTTTGGAAGGTCAACAAAGAACAACCTTGGATACGACTAATAAGACCGCTTACTCGGCTGTGCCGGAAGTGGATGTTATTTACGATACGGTGAAAAGATTAGTTGACAACGCCAATTTGGCGCAGAATTCGGCCCAGTTGAGTGTTGACTTGGCTAATTACTCCTTGCAACTGGCGACCTTAACTTCTCCCATCAATGGTATTGTCTTGCATGAAGATGTCAATACAACCGGTGTCAACATTACTCCGGTCACCACTTTTGTGGTTGCCGACCCGACCTCAATGGTATTTAGCGCTAATGTCAGGCAACAAGAGATTGATTTTATCAGCGTAGGCAATCCCGTCACCGTAACGCTAGATGCTTTAAATGGCAAGACTCTGCAGGGAGTAGTCGATCGAATTTATCCGCAAAAGACAACGCTTGCCGATGGCGACCAGGTGTATAGAGTGGATATAAAAATTAATAATCTGCCGGCTACGGTCAAATTAGGACAAAGCGGCACAGTGCTCATCAAAAGTAATTTTAACCAACCAGTAATTTTGGTTCCTTCGTGGACCGTTCTTTCAGACTCATATATTTGGGTGTTGGATAATCAAACGCCCGTTCTTAGAAAAGTGACAACCGGAGATACGGTTAACGGACAAACCGAAGTTTTGAGCGGATTAAAAGATACGGACAAAGTGATTACCAATCCACAGTCTATTATTTCTAAGCGTTATTCAATTATATGAAAAACTTAATTGCCAAAATTAAAAATCCTAAAGTCCTAAGAATAATGTTGGTAATTGTCGTGGCTGTTTTACTAATCGGTGGGTATGTATTTTACCAACTCTTAAGAGATAGGGTCAGTATTGAGGATTCCTTGGTGCAAGCTCCGATTGTGATGATTTCCCCTGAAGTGCCGGGAGCGATAACGGATATCAAAGTTTATGAAGGAGAGAGAGTTAAAAAAGGAGACGAATTGGCAATTGTCGGCACAAGCAGTCTAAATGCATATCAGGATGGCTTGGTGGTTGCAACCGATAATGCCATCGGTAGTCTTGCCAGCTCGCAAACTCCGGTGGTTGAGATGATTAATTTTGCCGACATGCGCATTGCGGGGACAATCGACGAAAATAAAGGTTTGGATGAAGTGCAAATTGGTCAGGTGGTTTCCTTTACGGTGGATGCTTTGCCCGGGCAAACTTTCTGGGCATATGTCGATGAAATCAGTCCAACCGCCAAACAAACAGAGCTGCAATTCTCGGTTTCCAGTGAGAGACCAACCCAACAGTTTATCGTTTATGCCAGATTTAACGCTTATAACTATCCGCAAATTAAAAACGGTATGTCTGCCAAAATGACAGTCTATACCAACACTCCTTAAGCTCTATGGAAAAGAAAACCAAAGCAGCTAGCGTTAAGGTAAAGCGGGGATTCCAATCACACGAATGGATCATTCTTCTGACAGTCATGATCGCCAGCTTTTTAGGGAGGCTTGACGGAACAGTTGTCAACTTGGCCCTTCCCAAAATGATTTCCGATTTTGGCATTACGGTTTCTGAAGCCAGCTGGATTGCCACTTCCTACATTATTGCCAACGCGATTTTTGTCCCTATTTTTGGCAAACTCGGCGATTTAATCGGCCGGAAACCCTTGTATCTTTTTGGCATCATCGGTTTTGTTATTTCTTCTATGTTTGCCGGGCTCTCCCAAAACCTTTCGCAAATGATTGTCTTCCGGATTTTGCAAGCGATCACCGTTTCCATCGATTACCCTTTAGCGCTTTCAATTATTGCTTTTACTTTTGAAGATAAGCAGAAACGGGCTCAGGCAATGGGTCTGTGGTCGGCCGTTTTTGGCGTGGCGGCAGTATTTGGTCCGCTTTTGGGCGGGCCATTGATTGATCATTTTTCTTGGCGTTCGGTTTTTTACATCAACGTTCCAATTGGCATTATTGGTGCTTTAATGGCTTGGAGATATATTCAAGAGCCGGTCAAAAAGATTCGAGGGATTAAGAATTTTGACATTTGGGGATCACTTCTCTTGGGGGTTGCCCTGGGATCATTAGTGTTAGTTTTGGATCAGGGACAAAGCTGGGGTTGGCTAAGCACGAATAGCCTAGTTTCATATGTGGTTACCGCCGTCTCGTTTGTTGCATTTATTCTGGTTGAACAAAGACAGAAAGAGCCGGTTGTAGACTTGAAGTTTTTCCGAATTCCTGAGTTTTCGATATCTCTAATAGTGTCGTTTATCACTTTTATGGGAATGATCGGCGGACTTTTTTTACTGCCGATTTTCGTGCAAGGATATCTTGGTTACACCGTTACCAAGACCGGCTATCTTTTTTTACCGATGGCGGCAGGGATGATGATCGGCGCGCAAAGCGGCGCACGTTTATCAGCAAAGTTTTCCCCTAAATACGTAGTCTGCGCCGGACTGGCTTGGTCGGCTTTTATCTTATACCTTTTTTCGGGGATTGATTTAACTTGGTCGTTTGCTCATTTAGCAACATTATTAGGTCTCTTTGCTCTTGGTCTTGGTTTAACCTTTGCTCCAATCACCAATGCGGCCATCTCCACCGTTCCTCTCCACGAAGTTGGAGTGGCTTCTTCAATTTTGGCGCTGGTTAGAAATATTTCCGGAGCTTTCGGAGTAGCAATCTTCGCCACCATTCTTACTAACAGTGCAACCGCAGGCATCATCAGCGTGCAAAAATTCAGCGTGATTAATACTTTGAACCCGAACGTCTTACAACAGGCGGCGTATTTGATGGCGATTAAGGCCAATATCGTCTCTTTTAATGTCGTCTTCCTTTGCTCGGCGGCAATCACCGCGGTTGGAGCTGTCTCCGCGCTTTTTTTAAGAGAAACTACCAGGGAAATGGGCGGAAAAGTGGAAACGCCGACTGAAGGAATGATGTAATTTGTTTGTGGATTTTGTTTCTTGTATAATCTTGGTGTGAGTAAAATTTATCTTTCGGTGGTAATTCCTTCCTATAACGAAATGACCAATCTCCAAAAAGGCGTTTTGGATAAAGTCGCGCATTTTTTGGAAAGACAAAAGTATCAGTATGAAGCAATTATCGTTGACGACGGTTCTTCCGATGGCAGCGTTGAGTTTGTCGAAAAGTTTATTCAGGAAAATCCGCAGTTCAAGTTGTGCAGAAATCCGCATACGGGCAAAGCGGGTGCGGTCAGTGCCGGAATGCTTAAAGCGGAAGGTGAATATGTCTTATTTACGGATATGGACCAAGCCACTCCAATTGAAGAAATAAACAAGTTATTGCCTTTCAAAGATCAATTTGACATCGTTATTGGTAGTCGGAATTCACAAAGAAAAGGCGCGCCATGGACCAGAGCCTTGATGGGGAAAGGGATGATTTTTTTAAGAACCCTGATTGTCGGATTAAGAGGAATAACCGATACGCAATGCGGCTTCAAATTATTTAAAGGCCAAGTGACAAAACAATTATTTCCAAGACTTAGCGACTTGCATCACGGATATAAAAAAATTTCCGGTTCGTCCGTAAAGGCGGGATTTGATGTCGAGCTATTATTGCTAGCGCGAAAAATGGGTTATAAAATAAAAGAAGTACCGGTCGAATGGCTGTATGTGGAAACCAGAAGAGTTAGCCCCGTAAAAGATTCTTTAGAGGCGGTTGATGATTTGATCAGAATTAAACTAAACGATATTTTGGGGAAATACAAAACTGTATGAATAAATTAAGGCTTCTTTTCCTCTCGTATTTCATTTTGCTCGTCGGATTTTTTGTTTACTCTTTTACGCAAGTGGATTTGAGTTTAACTTTATCAAAACTATCCATCTATCAAACCGTTGAAAAAGTTCTGCAATATCTTGGATTTTACCAACGTCCTCTTTCAACTTTAATTTTTATTATTATTGCCGGTCTTTTATTTCTTTTCTATTGTTCCTTCCTGTATTTAGTAAAGAAGGGCCAGCTCAAGCTCAAAACTTTGACAATTCTTACTATTTTAACCGCCGTTATCCTGGTGTTTTCCTACAACGCTTTTTCTTACGACTTGTTCAACTATATTTTCGATGCCAGAATTGTTTCTGTCTATCATCTTAATCCGTATTTTTATAAAGCAACGGATTTTGCCAGTGATCCAATGCTTAATTTTATGCGTTGGACGCAGCGAACTTATCCCTACGGTCCAAGTTGGCTGATTTTAACCGTTCCTTTGACTTTTATCGGCATGAATTATTTTTTGTCGACCTTCTTTCTGTTTAAAATTTTAATGGTTCTGTCATTTCTGGGTAGTTGTTATCTAATCTACAAAATTTCAGAAAGGATTTTCCCCGAAAATAAATTATTCAATGTTGCCTTTTTCGCTTTTAATCCGCTGGTTTTAATTGAATGTTTGGTTTCGGCGCATAACGATATTCCGATGATTTTCTTTTTGCTCTTGGCAATTTATCTTTTCTTGCAGAAGAAAAAAGTGTTGTCTTGGATTAGCAATATTTTCTCAATCGGAGTTAAATTCTCCACCGGTGTGCTTTTACCATTGTTCATTCTCCTAGAATTTTTTGAGAGAACTGGCCGGAAAATAAACTGGGAAAAATTTTTTGTTGCATCAGTCGCGTTGTCACTTCTCACCGTTCTTATTGCCGGTCTTCGAACAACGTTTCAACCCTGGTATTTGATTTTTCCGCTATCAATGGCGGCGTTTATAGCTCAAAAAAAATATGTTTTCATCCCGTCGTTGGTGGCGTCAATTTTTGCTGTTTCCATTTATGTTCCCTATATTTTGCTGACCGATTACGCCAAAGGTTATCCGCAAATCATCCAAAGTGTCGAAATAATTGGACTCATTATAGTTTTATTATTAACTGTTCTACTTGTTCTAAAGCAAACATTTCTCTCCAGGCGTTGATTAGAATAGATAGTTCTACTATAATCTTTATATGAAGCTCATTCTTAAGTTTAAGTGGGAAATATTAGTCTCAATATTGTTAGCCGCAGCTTATTTTGTTCTCCGTTTAATTTTCTTAAACCGTCTACCAATCTTTACCGATGAAGCAATTTATGTCCGCTGGGCCCAAATTGCCCTAAACGATGCCTCCTGGCGGTTTATTTCCTTAACCGATGGCAAGCAGCCAATGTTTGTCTGGGTCGCAATGGTAGTAATGAAGTTTATTCACGATCCACTGATTGCCGGAAGGTTAGTTTCGGTCGCGACCGGTTTTCTAACCATGCTTGGGTTATTTGCCTTAACCTTAGAACTGTTTAAAAATAAAAGGACTGCCTTTCTGGTTGCCGCTTTATATATTGTTTATCCTTTTGCCCAAGTCTTGGACAGGATGGCTTTATACGATAGCATGGTAGCAACGTTTTATGTTTGGGCGCTATATTTTTCAATATTACTGGTTAGAAAAGTCCGCTTGGATATTGCCTATACGCTTGGTTTTATTATCGGTGGTGGAGTGCTGACAAAAAGCTCTAATTTTTTCAGCATTTATTTATTGCCGTTTCTTTTGCTTCTTTTTGATTTCAAACAGAAATTCGTCAAGAAGAAACTAGCTGATTTTATACTGTTTGCCGCTTTTGCCGCCGCTATTAGTTATGGCTTGTATAACATCTTAAGACTTTCTCCGTTGTATGACATGATTGCCACCAAAAACGCGACCTTTGTCTACCCGTTTTCGCAGTGGCTACAACATCCGTTTCTCTATTTCCTAAGTAATCTTAACGGACTGACCAGTTGGTTATTACAATATTTAACGCCGACTTATATCATTCTGGTTTTGCTCGCGATTTTGTTCATTAATAAATTTTTCAAAGAAAAAATTGTTTTGCTGTTGTATTTTGCTTTGCCTTTTGTGGCGCTGGCGCTTTTTGGTAAGTTAATTTATCCAAGACACGTGTTTCTAATGAGTGTAATGCTTTTGCCGCTGGCGGCCTGGTCACTCAATTTCCTCTTTGCAGAAGCGGAAAAGCTTTTTTCCAAGCAAATTATCTATTCAAGAATCGCACAAATAATACTATTGTTAGTAGTGATTGCCTATCCGTTTTATGTTTCCACTCTTTTTGCGGT
Source organism: Candidatus Levyibacteriota bacterium (assembly GCA_049519175.1). Taxonomy (GTDB): domain Bacteria; phylum Patescibacteriota; class Microgenomatia; order Levybacterales; family UBA12049; genus DATKGX01. The sequence goes on from JBEKQZ010000001.1 coordinate 216,326, forward strand.
TAATCCTTTAAAAGCGCCGATTGCCGACGCGGACCATGGACAATACACAGATAGTTGGGCGGCCGGTTGGGGAGTCAAAGAAAGTGTTGCTTTTTTTGAAAAACAAGCCCAGAACCAAAAAATATTTATCGCCACCGAGGGGACATTTGGTTTGTTGCCCGAATCATTGGAAATGTATATGGTCAATAATAAAAACGTCACCATTAAAGGATATTGGCCGGTGGATATTTTTCCCAAAAGCACTTTAAGTTATGCCGAAAAAATGCCTTCCTACTTTGTTTTTTATCAACCACAGCACGTGGTGCTTCCGATTGATTTTCCGCTTAAATTAGTTCTTGAGGTTCAACAAGGAGATACTAATAATTATTACAGAGTTTATCAAATAATCCCGCCCAACAGATAATGTCCCGACGAATTTCATTCGTGCGGAATCCCGAATGGCAACGACCATCGGGAAGAAAAGGTATGAAAATTATATCTAAATTTTGGCCTTTTATTTTAATAGCCGTTGTAGTCTTAGCGTTTTTTTATCCGATTTTTAAGGGCAACATTCCTTTCCCCGGCGATCTTTTAGTCAATACTAATCCTTACAGGTCGCAGTCTTTTTTAGGCTTTGCTCCGAATGGATATCCCAACAAGGCGCAAGGGCAAGATGTAATAGCCGAAATTTACCCTTGGCGATATTTTTCCGTTAATCAATTAAAGCAGGGCAATATTCCTTTTTGGAATCCCTATAATTTTTCGGGTAATCCGCAAATGGCCGATTTTCAGACAGCAATTTTCTATCCGCTTAACTTTCTGTATTTCTTATTGCCCTTTAATATTTCCTGGACGCTTTTAATTATGCTTCAACCCTTGCTAGCCGCATTTTTCATGTATCTGTTTCTCAAAAAAGGGGTTGGGCTTAAGGATTTTCCTTCCCTGATCGGCGGCATTTCGTTTGGTTTTTCTTCATATATGACGGTTTGGATGGAGTATGGAAATATCGGTAGCACTTTCTTATGGCTTCCGCTGGCACTTTTATTAACAAAATATCTTTCCCAAAAAATAAATCTGAAAAGTTTTCTGGCGTTGGTCGCGACCCTTTTTATTTCCATTTTGGCCGGCTATATTCAAGGAGTTTTTTATATTTACGTCCTTTGTTTCCTTTACTATTTATATTTAGTCCTCGTTCAAAAAAACTTTAAAAGTTATAAAAATCATATTTTGTTTCTGCTTTCGTTGGGGTTACCGTTTTTATTGACCTCGTTTCAAATTTTGCCGACCCTACAGCTTTTTTCCCAATCTACGAGGGGAGCATATTCTCTTGCTCAAATTGCAAAAGATTTGGCGCCGCTTCAATATTGGATAACCATAGTTTTTCCGGATTTCTTTGGTAACCCGGCGACCAGAAATTATTGGATAGACGGAACTTATATTGAACGGGTAATGTCCCCCGGAATTGTAATTCTTTTCTTTGCAATCTACGCAGTTTTTAATAAAATTAATTTTGTCGAGAAAAAGTTTTTCTTGATAGTCTCAATAATTTCTTTAATTATTACAACTAATCTGCCTTTAATTAAATATTTTTACCTTATTCCAATACCTGTTATCTCAACTACAATTCCGACAAGAGAACTGAGCATTTTTATTTTTAGTTTGATAGTTTTGGGAGCAATTGGTTTAGAATATTTTATTAATGAAAAATATTTTCAAAAAATATTTGCATTCAATTATTTAGTTTTCTTTGGTTTTGTGTGGGGAGTTGTTCTTTTTCTAATTAAATTCTATCCGGCACTTTCTCAAAATTTAAAAATCACCGAACACAATTTAATACTGCCAAGCGTACTCATTCTATTAACAATTTTAGCGGTTTTCATAAAAAAAATTAACCTCAAGATTAGTTTGATCCTGCTTATATTATTGGTTGTGTTTGATCTTTTCTATTTCTTTAATAAAATTACGCCTTTTTCGCCCGGCGTTTTGGCATATCCGCAAACGCCAATCATTTCTTATTTGCAAGAAAACGCGGGGATTAACCGATATTGGGGTTATGGTTCGGCTTATATTCAGGCAAATTATCAAAGTGTTGACCAAACTTTTTCGCCCGAAGGAAACGATCCTCTACATATCTCAAGATATGGAGAGTTACTTGCTTCATCAAAAGATGGTCAGTTGCCCCAGATGCTTCCTCGTCCGGATGCAAACGTAGCGCCTGGATATGGGATAAACGATTTAAAAACAAATTATTTTCGGAAAAGAGTGCTTGATTTGTTGGGTGTTAAATATGTTCTGCAGTATCAAGACGTAGCTGATGTTTGGTATCAGACCGATTTTAATACTTTTCCGCAGGAGCAATACCTTTTGGTAAATAAAATATTCCCTTGGCAGGTTTACGAGAATAAAAATGCGCTGCCAAGATTTTTTCTAGCAGACGATTATATTTTAGCGAAAAATAAGACTCAGGCTTTGGATTTGATTTACGAACGAAGCACTGATTTAAAAAAGACAGTAATCTTAGAAAGATTACCCAATCTTCAGCTCAATAAAAGTTCAAATGGAAAAGTCAGCTTGTTGTCTTATTCGGGAAATAAAGTTAGTTTTAAGACCAACGCTTCAGGTAACCAGCTATTGTTCTTTTCCGACAATTATTACCCCGATTGGAAAGCGACAATTGACGGTAAACCAACGGAAGTCTTACTTGCTGATTATTCGTTTAGAGCAGTCGCAGTTCCCAAAGGAGAGCATCAAGTGGAATTTTTTTATGATCCGAAAATATTTAAATTCGGTTTAGTAATAAGCTTGGGCACTTTATTGATAGTCGTAGCCTATGCTATTATTAGCGTAGTTCTGAAAAAGAATGAAGATAACTAAACAAAAATTATTAACGTTTTTTCTCCTTTGCGGAATTTTACTAATTGCACTTTTTGCCAGAACCTATCAATTGAGTAGTGTCCCAAATGGTTTTCATATTGATGAAGCAATTATTGCGGATAATGCATATTCGATTATGCATACGGGTCGTGATACTGATAATAATTTCCTACCCTTGCAAACAGAAGTTTTTGGAGATTATAACCCAACAGGATATGCTTATTTGGCAATTTTACCAATACGCTTTTTGGGATTAACTATTACTGCGGCGCGTTCGGTTGGAGCTATCTTGGGCGTTTTTGCTGTTTTGGCAGTTTTCTTTCTTGCTTACTCTATTTTTGAAAGAATTAATTTAAGTTTATTAACGAGTCTTTTTATTGCTCTCTCGCCTTGGGATATTGTTCTTTCCCGATCTACCGAGGAAACAGCCGCATCGCTGGTATTTATCGTTCTGGGATTTGCTTGTCTTATCTGGAGCATAAAAAAGCAAAAAATACGCTATCTCTTGTTAGCAACAACGTCACTATTTATAAGTTACTTTATGTATTTTACTCCACGGCTTTTTGTTCCTTTACTTTTTCTGGCTTTCTTTATTCCCATAAAGTATTGGTATGAAAAAAGAAAAACCATATTTACAAAAATATTTATCGGTTGCTTCTTATTTATTGGAATTACGGCATTTTTACTTGTCGTGGTAGTTAAAGGAGGAGTAAGCAGAGCTAATCAGATAAGCATTTTTAGTTTTCCGGAAACGCGCCTGGTCATGGAAGAGCAAATTCGTGAAGATGGAGTGCAGCACGTGTCTTTATTATCTACAAGAGTTTTTCATAATAAAATTCTTGATTATAGCTTAACGTACACCAGTAATTATTTAAGCTATTTTACAGGAGAATTTTTGTTTATTAAAGGGGGTTTACCGATTTGGTTTAATGTGCCGGAAATGGGACTTATCTATTTGGTTGAATTGCCTTTTATAATTTTTGGTTTATATAATGTATTTCGAGAAAAAAGAAAATGGGGCTTTATATTGTTTCTCTGGTTATTATTATCACCCGTTGTAGCTTCTTTCACGGTTGATGACACGCCCAATATTAGACGGTCTCTTGTAATGGTTCCTGCGATTGAAATGTTTGCTGCTTATGGAGTAATTGCTGCCTTTGAAAAAGTTAAGAATAAATTAAGATGGCTTATTGTGTTTGTATTTATTATACTTTTTTCTTTAAACTCACTTTATTTCTTCCATGAATATTTTATTCATTCGCCAATCCACCAAAATTGGTACAGGGATGAAGGTTTTGATAAAGTGATGGCCTTGGTAAAAAAGAATTATCAAAATTATGACAAGATTGTCGTGAGTAAATCATCTGGCGGCAACTATCCTTTAGTCCTATTCTACATGCAGTATGATCCGAGTCTGTATCTTCAAGAAGGGCATACTAAGGATAAGAATGATACGGGTTTTGGTAAATTTTTCTTTGTTAATACTGCTTGTCCGTCGGAGGATAAAGATCCCAATGTTCCCAAGGTTAATAAAATTATGTACATAGATGATGGTAAATGCAGAGATTATAAGGCTTTAACTGTGCTTAAGCATACGTATATATTGCATCTAGATGGCACTAAAGCTTTTAGAATAGTTTATGAGTAGTTTAAACTTCCTATGCTGCAATCTATAAAAGCAAAATCGAAAATTATATTTTTAATACTCGCTTTAATATTAACAATGCCGGCTTTAATTGGACTTATTCATCCAGGATTTCCGGTTACCGATGACGGCGGTTGGATGGTCATCCGGTTCTCGGCGTTTTTCCAAACTTTAAGAAGCGGCGAATTTCCCGTTAGATTCCTAATGCGCTTAAATAACGGTTACGGTTATCCGGTTTCCGATTTTTTATATCCACTGTTTATGTATTTTTCCGTTCCGATTCATCTTGTTGGCATTAATTTTGTCAATACCATTAAAACCTTATTAATTCTTTGCGTTTTTGCTTCTTCATTATTTACTTTTCTTTGGCTAAGAAAATTATTTGATAATTTATCATCGTTGGTTGGGGCAGTTTTTTATACCTTTTTCCCTTACCACCTGTTTGATATTTACCAAAGAGGTTCGGTTGGCGAAGTTTTGTCGTTATCAATCTTACCATTTGTGCTGTGGCAGATAGAAAGAAAAAGTTTATTCTGGGTTTCTGCCGGACTAGCTTTTTTAATTCTTGCGCATAATACTTTGGCAGTTTTATTGATGTTGTTAATTCTGCCGTATATGCTGTTGGATATCTGCATTTCAAAAAATAAAAGAAAGTCTTTCCGTTTTTACTTAATTACTTTATTAGTAGGATTTGGTTTATCCTCCTTTTTTTGGCTGCCGGCACTATTTGATTTGCAGTATACGATTTTTGCCAAAACGCAAATTTCAAACGTCGCTAATTATTTTGCCGGTTTTGGATTAATAGGGATAGCAGCGGTTTTTGTAATTTTGCTGACGGTTCTTCTGATTTTGTTCAAGCGAATTGAAATTAAAAAACACAGGTTAACTATCATTATGTTGATTATCTCCATTGTCTCGATTTATCTTGCCAGTTCCCCAAGTGCCTTCTTGTGGAAATTTTTACTAAGCTCTTTTGTGCAATTTCCGTTCCGCTTTTTGTCCCTAACCATCCCAAGCATTTCCTTTTTGGCCGCTTGCACTATTTCAGTTTTTTCAAAAAAAATAAAAGTCGCATTAGGTTTAATAATTGTAGTTTTAATATCAATTTCGGCAGTGTTTTATTTACTACCCAAAAGTTATCAAAATTTTCCCGACAGTTTTTACTCGACTAATCAAGATACTACCACGGTAAAAAATGAATACATGCCAAAATGGGCTGCGGAAATTCCCCAAACGTTGGCGCCGGCAAAAGTGCAAAATCTCAACGGCAAAGAAACTGTTAATCTTTTACAAGCAACTCCAAACAAAACCGCGTTCACAGTTTTTCTAGTAGCGCAGAGGGTAATTCAGGTGAACACGCTTTATTTCCCGGGTTGGTACGCCTTTGTTAACGGAAAACCAACGGAAATTTTATATAATAATCCAATGGGGTTAATAAATTTACAGCTAAATAAGGGAATAAACAATGTTCAAGTAGTTTTTAAAGAAACACCGGTCAGATTGTTCTCAGATTTAATTTCTATAATTAGCGTTGGCAGCTTATTGGCATTTGTTCTATTTAGAAAAAAAATTAAGCTATGAAAATTCTAAAAAATTTATTGCCGATTATTGTTGTTTTAATTTTTTCCGTCTTTACAATTTTGCCTTTCTTGCGGTCCGGTTTTTTCCCGATTCATGACGATACGCAAGTGGCCAGGGTTTTTGAAATGGCCAAGGGCTTAAGTGATGGAATGTTTCCGGTTAGATGGAGTGCTGATTTAGGTTATGGATTTGGCTACCCGATTTTTAATTTCTATGACCCACTACCTTACTATGTCGGCGCAGTGATTGAGATGGTCGGATTAGACGCATTGCTGGCGACAAAAATAATGATGGCGGTGGGGGCGATGCTGGCGGGAGTTTCGATGTATTTTTTGGCCAAAGAATTTTGGGGTAAGTCCGGAGGAGTTCTCTCCGCGTTTTTCTATATGTATGCGCCTTATCACGCAGTCGACATTTACGTTAGGGGAGACGTGGCCGAATTTTGGGCTTACGCTTTTGTGCCACTGGTATTTCTTGGGCTTTGGCAGATTTATAAAGAAGAAAAATGGCGTTATGTGGTTTTAACATCGGTTTCGTTTTCACTGGTAATCGTTTCGCATAATCTGACCGTGATGATAATTTCGCCCTTCCTCGTATTGTTTGGTGGATACTTATTGTTCAAGGCAAAAAGTAAGCAAGTCGGCCTTTACTTTCTGTTAACACTTCTGATTGGAGTTGCATTAGCTGCTTTTTATTGGTTGCCGGCGGTTCTGGAGATGTCTTATGCCAATATTAGCTCGCTTCTTGGAGGAGGGTCAAATTTCCGGGATAATTTTGTTTGCCTTAACCAGCTCTGGACTAGTCCCTGGGGCTATGGTGGTTCGGTTAAAGGCTGCGTTGACGGTTTGTCCTTTATGATTGGTAAATATCATATTTTCTTTGCAGGACTATTATTTGTTTTTGCGCTGACAGCTTTAATCTTTAAAAAATATTTCAGCGACTTCTCCCGGGAAAAATTGGTAATTTTAATTCTGGCATTCTGCGGTTTTTTAATTTCCATTTTCTTTACTTTGCAAATCTCCCAACCCATTTGGGAATTGGTCCGCCCGATGGCATATCTTCAATACCCATGGAGATTTTTATTAATGATAGTTTTCTTCGCTTCATTTATGTCCGGTGCATTATTTTGGCTGATGGAGAAATTAGTCAAGAAAAAGTTAGTCATCACAGTGATTCTAATATTTCTTTCCTGCTTTCTCGTTCTGGTAAGTATAAAGTTTTTTGTCCCGCAAAAATATTTACAGGTAAATTCGGATTATTATACTAATCAATTAGCTTTAGAATGGAGAACCTCAAAGATTTCCGATGAATATCTGCCAAAAAATTTTCAGCGGCCGGCAAATTCAAATCAAGTCGCCAGTTTCGCAAAACTAAATTCCAAAAAGCTTACGGTCCAACTTGTTAATGATAAAACACAGGAGATAACGCTTAAAACAAACGCCTCGGAAAAAGAAAACGTCACGCTTCCTTCGGCTTATTTTCCGTCGTGGCAGGGATACATAGACAATAAACAAATTCTAGTCAAAGATAATCAGGGGAAAATAGCAGTAAATATCCCTCAAGGCCAGCATCAGCTCAAATTAATTTTTCAGCAAACTCGGGTAGAATTACTTGCCGACCTGATTTCCCTGGTTGGTGTTTTAGCGCTTTTTGCTGGTATAATTCAATTAAAGAAAAAATATGCATAAGGTCTCGGAATTATCCATTTTCTTTCCGTTTTGGAACGAGCAGGAAAACATTGAAGCGGTTATTCAAAAAGCCATTCTGGTGGCGCAAAAAGTTACCGACAAGTGGGAAATAATCATAATTGATGATGGCTCCTCGGATAAAACTTTAGAAATTGCAAAACAGCTGGCCAAACAAGAACCAAGGCTAATTGTTGTTTCTCATGAAAAAAATCGGGGTTATGGGGCGGCGCTTAAAACCGGTTTCGCAAAAGCCAGATATGACTTGGTAGTTTTTAATGACGGTGACGGACAGTTTGACTTAGCGGAAATAACGAAATTTTTAGACAGAATTGAGAATGCGGATCTGGTAATCGGCTACCGAAAAAAAAGATTGGACAGTCCCTTAAGACACGTCTTGATGAATATGCTAAAAGTTTGGGATTTAGTTTTATTCGGATTTCACTTTAAAGATATCGATTGTGGTTTTAAGCTTTTCAAAAAAGAAGCCTTAAGTAAAATCTTGCCTTTTCAGTCGGAGGGCGCGATGATCACCACGGAAATTCTAGCAAAAGCCAAAAGAGCACATCTCAAAATTGTGCAGGTTGAGGTAAATCATTATCCAAGAATCTATGGCAATCAAAGCGGTGGGAATTTAAGAGTGATAGTAAGAGCGGTTAAGGAAAGTTTATCTCTTTGGAGAGATTTAAATTTTAATTATGGAAGAAATTGACATTGCGGTAATTACCAAGCGTTCGATTCACGGCATTTTTGCTTTGACCTCGCGAACTTTTGTCATACAAATAGTTAGTTTCCTGGCTAATTTTTTGCTGACTATTTTTTTGACACCCGCCATCTTCGGCGTTTATTTTGTTGTTTCGGCCGCCATCGCTTTTCTTTCTTATTTTTCGGATATCGGTTTGGCGGCCGCACTAATCCAAAAGAAAGAAGCGATTACCAGGGATGATTTAATAACCACTTTTACCTTACAGCAAATATTAGTAATTTCGGTTGTTGCAATTGCGCTTCTGTTGTCCAATTTTGTCGGTAACTTTTATCATTTAGGTCAGGATGGAGTTTTCCTATTCCAAGCTCTAGCGGTGGCTTTTTTCCTCTCTTCTTTAAAAACAATCCCTTCCATAATCCTAGAGCGGGATTTACATTTTGAAAAATTGGTCATTCCGCAAATCGTTGAAACTTTCTTTTTTAGCGTTGTCGCCGTTGTTTTGGCGATGAAAGGTTTTGGCATCTCCAGTTTTACCTACGCTGTTTTAGCCAGAGGGATTGCCGGAGTGATTGCAATTTACATCATCAACCCTTGGAAGCCGGGTCTTGGATTTTCCAAAGATTCCGCGCGAAAGCTATTGTCTTTTGGAATTCCCTTCCAGCTAAATAGTTTCTTGGCTTTAATAAAAGATGACTTATTTGTCGCTTACTTAGGTAGAGCCTTGCCGATAGCGCAAGTCGGTTTTATTGGCTTTGCGCAAAAGTGGGCTTATGCGCCGCTAAGGTTAATTATGGATAACGTTATCAGAGTTACTTTTCCGTCTTTCTCAAGATTACAGCATGAAAAGGAAGTTTTGGAGAGGGCAATCGAAAAATCAATTTTTGCAGCCTGTTTTTTAATCTTCCCGGCGTTGGTCGGCTTAGTTTCGCTCTCTCCTTATTTTATTCATTTAATTCCCAAATACCTTAAATGGGAACCCGCCATTTTATCTTTAGCGCTTTTTTCGATTAATGCCGCCTTATCTTCCATTTCCACTCCTTTAACCAACGCGCTTAACGCCATCGGAAAAATAAAAGTCTCATTGTATTTAATGGTCGGTTGGACCATCGCCACTTGGGTTTTGACTCCTATTTTCATAGTTTTGTTTGGTTTTAATGGCGTTGCAGCGGCTTCCGCTTTAATTGCCTGCTCGGTAGTTTTGGTAATCTATCTAACGAAAAAATATGTTAAGTTTAATGTTTTTGCGGCCACAATGTATCCTTTTTTAGCCGCCGCAATAATGGGTGTTGCAATTTATTTCCTCAGTCCGATTCTAGTAAAAGGTTTAATCTCACTTGCTTTTATGATTTGCCTAGGCGCTATGCTATACTTTCTATGCATTTTCCTTTTTGCGCGCAATGAAGTGCTTGCGGATGCCAGGATTGTCTTAAAACATTTAAGAAGATAGAATGAGTAAAATTTCGGCCGTAATTTCGGCCTTCAACGAAGAAAAAAACATTGAGAGATGTCTTAAATCTTTGTCCTTTGCGGATGAAATCATAGTTGTGGATAACAGCTCTTCTGACAAAACTGCCGAGATTGCCCAAAAATATACCTCTAAAGTCTTTACGCAAAAAAATAATCCGGCAGAAATTGACCTGCAAAAGAATTTTGGGTTTGAAAAAGCCACCAATGAGTGGATATTAAGCATCGATGCCGACGAGGAAGTTTCTCCGGCACTGGCGGAAGAAATAAAGAATATTCTAAAAACAAAACCATCAAGCATTGCGAATATAAACGGATTCTTGATTCCGAGAAAAAATTATATGTTTGGGAAGTGGATAAAAGAAAATACTGGTTGGTATCCGGATTATCAACTAAGGTTTTTTCGGAAAGGCAAGGGAAAATACAAAAACAAAGCTGTTCACAAAGATTTATCAATAGAGGGGGAGACGGAAAAACTTAAAGAACATATAATTCACCATAATTACGATTCAATAGAACAATACGTTAAAAAAATTCTCATTTATGCTCCGAATGAAGCAGAAGAATATTTACGTGGCGACTATAAATTCTCATATTTTGACGTAATCCGTTTTCCGCTAAATGATTTTATGGCTTGGTTTTTTGCCAGGAAAGGATATAAAGACGGTTTCTATGGATTAGTGCTCGCTCTTATGCAAGCTTTTTATCATTTCCTAGTTTTCGCGTTCATCTGGGAGAAGCAAGGATTCAAAGACTATGACAAAGAGGATTTCTTAAAAGATACAGAGAATGAATTCAAAAAATCAGGCCAGGAAATTTTATATTGGATTTCCAAAGAAAAGTTGGAGAATATCAAGAATCCAATTCAACGTCATCTGCAAAGAGTTTCAGACAAACTCCACGGAATGTAATTATGACGAAAGTTTTTGTCACACTTATCAATTACAATAGTAATCAAGCTACTTCTGATTGTCTTCACTCTTTGGAAGAAATAAATACTGCGGATTTTGTTCTAAGTGTGGTTGTGATTGATAATGCTTCAACGGAAAAGTTCACGAAAGATAAAAAATATCAAAAACTAAATTTAAAAATAATCAGAAGCGAAAAGAATTTAGGGTTTGCGGGCGGACAAAATTTAGGAATAAAGTTTGCTCTAGATAATGGCGCGGATTATGTTGTTGTTTTGAATGACGACGTTATTTTGGATAAAGATTTAATCGTTGAACTTTTAAAAACTTTTGAAACAAATAAAGATTGTGGAATGGTTTCCCCAAAAATCTATTTTGCCAAAGGTTACGAGTTTCATAAAGATAGATATCAACAAAATGAACTTGGTAAAGTCATTTGGTATGCTGGCGGAAAAATTGATTGGCAAAATGTAATTGCATCACATCGTGGCGTTGATGAAGTTGATAAAGGGCAATATGAAAAAGTGGCAGAAACGGATTTTGCCAGCGGCTGCTGCGAGATGATCAAGCGGAAAGTGCTTGAAAAGATTGGGCTTTTTGACGAAAGATATTTTTTATACTATGAAGACAATGATCTAAGTCAGCGGGCGAAAGCTTACAACTTCAAAATTCTCTATCAGCCAAAAGCGATTATGTGGCACTTGAATGCCGGTTCCACCGGCGGCTCCGGGTCAACGCTTCACGATTATTACATCACCAGAAATAGATTGTTGTTCGGATTCAAATACTCTTCGTTAAGAACAAAACTGGCGCTTAGTAAAGAAAGTTTCAGAGATATTTTATCCGGAAGACCCTGGCAAAAAAAAGGAGCATTAGATTTTTATTTAAGAAAATTTGGGAAAGGAAGTTATCATGAATAAAATTTCGGCCATCATCATTGCCAGAAACGAAGAGAAAATGATTGAAGAGGCTTTAGACAGTCTAGCTTTTTGCGACGAAATTATCGTTGTGGATAATGGTTCAGTAGATAAAACGAAAGAAATTGTCGAGAAAAAAGGTGCTAAAATTTATGAGATAAGAACGAACGACTTTTCAGAACTGCGAAATTTCGGTTTGAGTAAAGCAGAAAATAACTGGATTTTATATCTGGATGCAGATGAAAGAATTGACGACGAACTCAGAAATTCAATCAAAGATACTATTTCGACAGATACCCGATATGCGGCATTTTTCTTAAAAAGGAAAAATTTTTATTTTGGCAAACACGAATGGCCAAAGATAGAAAGATTGGAGAGGCTATTCAGAAAAGAAAAGTTAAAACAGTGGAAGGGAACCTTGCACGAAAGTCCGGTTGTTGACGGCGAAATAGGCAGGATTGACAAAGGACTAATTTTGCATTTTACTCATCGCGACTTAGAAAGTATGCTAAGCAAAACCAATGAATGGTCGGCTAAGGAAGCACTTCTAAGATATAACAGCGGGCATCCTAAAATGACCTGGTGGAGGTTTCCCCGGGTAATGCTGACGGCTTTCTTGGATTCTTACATTAAGCAGGGTGGATATAAAGCGGGAGTTACTGGCGTTGTGGAAAGTATGTATCAAGCGTTTAGTATGTTTGTCACTTATGCCAAACTTTGGGAATTGCAAAGTAAAATTGAAAGTAAAAAATTAGGAATAAAAAAGCTATGATGAGATTAATACAACGCTTTTGGCCCGTTGTCCTAATTATCGCAGTTTGGTTTATCTTTGCGTCGCCATATTTCATTCAGCACAAAGTCCCTTTCTCGTCAACTTATCTGGTAAATTTTTTTTCTCCGTGGAATGCTTATCAGGGATTTGCGTCACCAGTCAAAAACAACGCCATGCCGGATGTAATATCACAAATCTATCCTTGGAAAACTTTAACAATAGAAGCGCTTAAGCATTTACAAATTCCCCTGTGGAATCCTTACGGTTTTTCGGGAACACCACTACTGGCAAATTATCAATCAGCGGTTTTGTCGCCGTTTAACTTATTGTTTTTTATCCTGCCGTTTATTGACGCTTGGAGTTTATTAGTATTGTTGCAACCCTTACTGGCTGGGATTTTTACTTATTTTTTCTTACGGACGTTAAGAATAAGTAAGGAGGGCGCCGTGATTAGTTCTTTGGGTTTTATGTTTTGCGGTTTCCTTACAACTTGGATGGCTTATGCAACGCTTGGCTACGCCATTTTATTTTTACCTTTGGCTTTATTTGCAATCGAAAAATTTTACCAAACACAAAAGAACCGGTTTTTGGTGCTGCTTGCTTTTTCTTTGCCACTGTCTTTTTTCAGCGGACATTTTCAAATCAGTATTTATTTTTTTCTATTCGTAATCGCCTATCAACTTTTTAAATTCTGGCAGGTAAAAAACCTTAAAAATGCTCTTGTTCTTCTTTTCTATACATTCGTTGGTATTCTATTATCGCTTCCTCAGCTACTCCCTTCAGTAGAGGCATACACACAATCTTTAAGAAGTGGTATCTTTGAAAAGGCGGAAGTCATTCCTTGGGGCTATCTGTTGACTTTTCTGGCGCCCGACTTTTTAGGAAATCCTGTCACCAGAAATGATTGGTTCGGGCACTACGCGGAATGGAATGCTTACGTTGGCGTGATTCCTCTCATTTTGGGATGCTTCGCGCTTTTTAGGGTCAGAAAAAAGGAAATTTTGTTTTTCGGGCTAATGGCACTACTGGCAATTCTTTTCTCTTTTCAAACCCCGCTTTTAGATTTACTGGTAGTTCTTAAGATCCCGGTTTTGTCAACCAGTGCTCTTAGTCGGATAATTGTATTGTTTAGCTTTTCTGTAGCTGTTTTGGCCGGGTATGGATTTGAACAATTACTTTTTGACATTAGACAAAAAAACATCAGACCTATTTATTTACTACTTACTTTCTTCGTTATGATATTTGCGGTTTTTTGGGGAGTAATTCTTCTGAAACTAATTATACCTTTAGATAGAATAGTAATCGCTAAACAAAATCTGATTCTTCCGACGGTCTTGTTCTTCATTTTTTGGGTACTGGTCACGTCTTCATTGTTGGTGGTTCATCTAAAAAAAGGATTTTTCCTTAAAATTTTACCGCTGGCGTTAATCTTGGTTGTGGCTTTCGATTTGTTAAGGTTTTCTGGCAAATGGATGCCGTTTGACCCAAGAAGTTTAATGTATCCTAATATTCCGATTGCTCAAGAGCTAAATAAAATTTCGGGTTTTGATAGAGTGATGAGTAATATCGGCGGAGAAGGCACGCTTTATTACCGTTTACCGTCACTTGAAGGATATGACGCGGTTTACATAAAAAGATATGGAGAGTTTATTGCCTCCTTGAGTAACGGAAAGCTTGCGGAATCGGCAAGGTCGGTAGTCAGTTTTCCCAAAAACGGTTTATATACAAAACAAGCGATTAATTTATTGGGAGTAAAATATATCGTTAATAAAGTCGCTGATGGGCATTCGGTTTGGAATTTTCCTTTTTGGACCTATCCGGCCGGCACGTTTTTAACTATTTATAATGACGGCATCTATCAAGTTTTTGAGAATAAAGATGTTTTCCCCAGAGCGTTCCTGGTCAATCAATATGCTGTTGTCAGTAATCCGCAGAAAATTTTAGACACAATGTTTGGTTTACATTTTGATTTAAGACAAGCAGTTGTTTTGGAACAAAATCCAAAGCTCAAACTGAGCGGACAAGGGACAGCACATATTAGTAGCTATGCTTCCGGAAAAATTTCAATTGAAACAAATTCCAGTGGAAATAATCTTTTATTCCTTTCGGATACTGATTATCCCGGTTGGCAAGCTTATGTCGATGGACGCCCAACATCAATTTACCGGGCCGATTTTGCTTTCCGGGCTATTTATGTTCCGTCAGGCATACATCAAGTCGAGTTTATTTATAATCCGTTGAGTTTCAATTTGAGTGTTCTAGCGACGGTTTTTGGGTTAATACTGATGGCAGTTTTTACGGTTATTCTTAAAAGAAGCCCTATTTTTTCTCCCAAAATTTGAGTTCTTCCAATTTCATTTTTTTCGTAGCAAAAAAGAAAAGATAAACAATTTCCAAAATTCCCACGGTATTTAAGATCAGAATTCCGACAAACCAATTCCTTTGTTTAAGCTGAGCGGCTCTCCAAAGAGCAAGTCCTTTCCAAAGCAAAGACCAAAGATAAAGAATGAAAAATAACCACATTTGGTTTTGGCCGATGGCGCTAAAAAGATTCATTGCTTAAATTATAGCTTGCTATAGTCCATAAATGCAACTGGTTTGAAAACTTGCTAGAATAGAAGTATGAGAATCGGGATATTTGATCCTTATCTAGATTCACTCGTCGGTGGAGAAAAATACATGCTGACCGCGGCCTGGTATTTATCCCAAAAACACGAAGTGTCTGTTTTTTGGGATCAAAAAGATATATTGGAAAAGGGCGCCGAAAAATTCAACCTTGATTTATCTAAAATAAAAATGACCTGTAACATTTTTTCCGCAAAAACACCTTTTTATAAAAAATATCTTGCCAGCAAAAAGTATGATGCAATCCTTTTTTTAAGCGACGGTAGTTTGCCAATCATTGGTACTAAATTATACGTACATTTTCAATTTCCGATTGAATGGGTTAATCCAAGTAGTCTTTTAAGCAACTTTAAAAAAAAGCGTATTAAAAAAATAATTTGTAACTCATATTTCACAAAGTCTTTTATCGATAAAAAATTTAATGTAGACAGCGAAATTTTATATCCGCCGACCTATTTTAAAAAAGATTTTCCAAAAGTGGAGTTGAAGCAGAAAAAAAATCAAATTCTTAACGTCGGAAGACTTTCTGTTTTTCCCGACGGCGGGTTATTTAAAAAACAGGATTTTTTGATTAAAGCTTTTAAAGAAATCGTTGACAGCGGCGTTAAAAATTGGGAGTTAATTCTAGTAGTCAGTTATCTGGAGAGAGATAAAGAAGTTCTGGAAAATTTAAAGAAACAAATTAAAGGTTACCCGATTAAAATTCTAGCCAATATCAGTTTTGCGCAGTTGAATCAGGTTTATGCCGCAAGTAAAATTTATTGGCACGCTTCCGGTTTTGGAGAAGACTTAAAGACTCATCCCGAAAGAGCGGAGCATTTTGGCATTACAACGATCGAAGCGATGATGAATGGAATTGTGCCGGTTGTTATCAACGCTGGCGGGCAAAAAGAAATTGTTCAAGACTCGCAAGATGGGTTTTTGTTCGAAAATGAGAAGGAGTTAATTGCCAAAACGATAAAATTAATTAAAGATGATTCTTTATGCTCAAAAATGGCGAAAAGTGCTAGAGAAAAAGCGGAAGAATTCTCAACGGATAGATTTTGCGAAAAGCTGGAAGCAATTTTTAGCAAATGAATAAAGTAAAAATATTATTGATAGTTTGTCTTTTCCTATTGCCTTTATTTTTTTTCAAAGCGTCATTTTTGCAAGGTAGGCTGCCAATTCCCGCAGACACAATTGTCGGACTTTATTACCCTTTTCGGGATTTATATTTCAAAACAAATCCGAACGGTATTGCTTACAAAAATTTTTTGATTACCGACCCGGTCCGGCAACAATATCCTTGGAAAAGTTTAGCAACAGGTCTAGAAAAACAATTCAATTTGCCGCTTTGGAATCCTTACAATTTTGCCGGCACGCCACTACTGGCTAACTTTCAGTCCGGTGCCTTTTATCCGCTTAATTTACTTTTTGCTATTTTGCCTTTTTCTTTTGCCTGGAGCTTACTTATCTTTTTGCAGCCACTTTTAGCCGGTATTTTTTTATTCTTTTATTTATTAAATCTAAAACTTAATAAAGCCGCCAGTTTTTTGGGAGCGCTTACTTTTTCTTTTTGCGGATTTTCGATTGCCTGGCTGGAATGGGGAACAATTTTAAACACAGCGCTCTGGCTACCTTTAATTTTATTGGCGATAGATAAAATCGTTCAAAATTCAGAAGTCAAAATTCAGAAGTCAAAATTAGCTTGGTATTTTATTTTAGTCTTTGCGTTTATTTCTGCTTTTTTCGCCGGGCATCTGCAAACATTCTTCTATTTGTCGGTTTTTGCTGCTTTATATTTTCTTGTTCGTTGGTTCCAATGTGGAAGAAAAATAAAAATGCTTGGTAGCTTTTTTGTTTGTTTTTGCCTATTCTTTATTTTGATTTTGCCCCAGCTTTTGCCGACTTTGCAATTTATCGCTCTTTCGGCCAGAAACGTCGATCTTGTCGGTTGGAAACAAGCCGGTTGGTTCATTCCTTGGCAGAATTTAATTCAATTTATCGCTCCGGATTTCTTTGGTAACCCGGCAACGCTTAATTATTATGGCATCTGGAATTATGGTGAATTTATCGGCTACATCGGCATTGTGCCCCTGATTATGGCGTTGTTTGCGCTTTTTTTCAGACGGGATAAAAAAACTTTTCTTTTTGGAACAGCATTTTTCCTGTCGTTAATTTTTGCTCTGCCGACAATTTTCGCCAAAATTCCCTTTAAATTTGATTTACCATTTCTTTCAACCGCCCAACCAACACGACTATTATTCATTACGGATTTTTCCTTAAGCGTTTTAGCCGCTTTCGGATTAGACCGTTTTATCAATGCCCAAAATAAAAAGCCCATCATTATTATTCTGGGACTTTTCGGCATAATCTTTGTTGGACTTTGGTCTTTTGTCTTAATTTTCCATGGTCAGCTTTTGTTGGCAAAAGATTTGGCCGTAGCTAAGCAAAATTTAATTTTTCCGACAATACTATTTATAGTAGCCTCACTTATCTTATTCATTGTAATTTTAAGTTCACGTAAAAAACTAATGCTAACATTAGTGGGTTTACTAATTTTAATTACGGTTGTTGACCTTTTTCGGTTTGGTTGGAAGTTTGAGCCTTTCACGAGCGAGCAATATCTTTTTTCGTCAACTGCAATAACGTCATTTTTGCAAAACCAGCCGGGAATATTCCGGGTGATGGCGACCGACTCGGAGATTTTACCGCCAAACTTTTCCATTATGTATAAACTGCAGACGCTCGACGGTTACGACCCATTATATCTACAGCGGTTCGGAGAGTTAATGGCGGCATCAGCCAGGGGAGAACCAAATATTAATCCGCCATTTGGTTTCAACCGAATTATCACACCGCAGGATCCCTTGTCCAGAACAACGGATTTGTCGGGAGTTAAATACGTTTTAAGTTTGGAAGATATTAGAAACTCCAAGCTCAAAGAGGTTTTTACCGATGGGATTGTCAAAGTTTACGAAAACGAAATGGCAATGCCTAGAGCGTTTTTTGTCAATACTACTTTTCTCGCCGATTCAAAACAACAAGCAATTAACGCCCTGTTTGATTTAAATTTCCCGCTTAATAAAAGGGCAGTTGTGGAGAATGTCCAAAACACAAAACTGTTTAAATCAAATTGGGATTTAGGAGACGCGCAAATCACAAGTTATAAGGACAATAACGTTATCATTAAAACAAATAATCCTGGAGAAGGTTTTTTGGTTCTAACCGATAGCTTCTATCCAAATTGGCATGCGACAATCGACGGGCACGAGACCCAAATTTATCTGACGGACTACAATTTTAGAGGTATAATTACTCCCAAGGGAAAACATACAATCGATTTTTACGATACACTATTTTAATATGGATATTAGCATTATCATTCCAAATTACAACGGTGAACAGCTATTAAAAAAGAACTTGGAAAAAGTTTGCAAAGAACTTAGTTCTTACAAATCCGGGAAGACAGAAATATTAGTGGTTGATGACGGGTCTTCGGACCAAAGCGTCGCTTTTTTAAATGAATTTTCAAAAACTCACCAAAATTGCAAAGTTTTAGTTAATAGTAAGAATCTTGGTTTTGCGTCAACCGTTAACCGAGGCGTGGAGGCTTCGATTGGCGAAATAATTATTCTTTTAAACACGGATGTCTATCCGGAAGAAGGCTTTTTGGAACCTTTACTTAAACACTTTTCCGATGCAGAAATATTTGCCGTCGGCTGTTTAGACAGAAGTATTGAAAGCGGTAGAGTTGTTTTGCGCGGCCGGGGCTTAGGCGAATGGAAAAGGGGATTTTTGGTGCATAGAAGGGGAGAAGTCGATAAGCAAAATACTCTGTGGGTTAGCGGCGGAAGCGGAGCATTTCGGAAAACGATTTGGGAAAAATTGGGAGGATTCAATAATCTTTATGCGCCGTTTTATTGGGAAGATATTGATTTATCCTATCGGGCTTTAAAGTCAGGATACAAAATTTTATTTGAGCCGAAAAGCGTAGTTGTACACGAGCACGAAAAGGGCGCAATTAAAAGTAAGTATTCAGAGTTCAAAATAAAAACAATTGCTTATCGGAATCAATTTATTTTTGTTTGGGAGAATGTGACGGATTTTCCCTTGCGGATTACTCACATTATTTGGTTGCCTTATCATTTTGCAAAAGCGATTATAAATTCCGACTGGGCTCTTTATCTAGGTTTTTTTGAGGCTTTTATTCTTCTGCCAAAAATAATAAAATCTAGACTTAGTTATGAGAAGCTCTTTGCTAAAAAAGACAAAGAAATTCTTAAAGACTACACATAATGAAGTTATCTATAATAGTACCTGTATTTAACGAAGAGAAAACCATTCTTCAAATCTTAGAAAAATTGGATAATGCTGGTATTCCAGTGCAGTACGAAATTATTGTCGTTGACGATGGGTCGACTGACACGACGAGAACAAAATTAAAAAATATCAAAGGTGCTAAAGTTATCCTACACAAAAAAAATCAAGGGAAAGGCGCTGCGGTAAAGACGGGTATAAAAAATGCAAAAGGGGATTATATTTTAATTCAGGATGCGGATTTGGAATACAATCCCAATCAAATAAAAGACTTATTAAAACCAATTCTAGCCAAAACTGCAAAAGTCGTTTATGGAACAAGACTAAATAGAACGCCTCATCTTAGAAAAGAAGAAGCGAAGCACTTTTTTATTATTCATTATTTTGGCAATAGATTTTTAAGTTTGGTAACCAGTTTTCTCTACGGACAATGGCTAACCGATATGGAAACCTGCTATAAATTGTTTCCCAAAATCGCGCTTAATTCCATTAAGCTTAATGCCAAAGGTTTTGAATTTGAACCGGAAATAACTTCTAAATTGTTAAAGCGGGGATATAAGATAAAAGAAGTTTCCATTGTTGCTACTCCTAGGGGATACGATGAAGGTAAAAAATTAAATACAGTCAGAGATGGTACAAAAGCCCTGTGGTATTTAATTAAATACAGGTTTACAGATTAATGAATATGAACGTAACAAGAGGATATGGACTCCTTGAGGCATTCTTAGCAAAAAAAAGAGCAAAATTGGCAAACAAGTTCATAACAGAAGGTTATAGAAGCGGCAGAATACTGGATATAGGTTGTGGTACTTATCCATACTTTTTGGAAACGACTAAGTTTAAAGAAAAATATGGAATTGATCCGGTTCTTAATCTGAAAGCAGTTGGAGAGAAAAGCCTTAAGCTAAGCAAAGTTGCGATCGGAAACAAGAAGTTACCCTTTGAAGATAATTTTTTTAATGTTGTGACGATGCTGGCGGTTTTCGAACATATAGAAAATAATGATCTTGAGCCGATACTAAAAGAGGCTTATAGAATTCTGAAAAAAAATGGAATCTTTATTATTACAACACCGGCGTCTTGGTCGGATAAACTGCTTCATTTTATGGCAAGGACAGGGTTAATAAGCGCGGAAGAAATACATGAACACAAACATAATCATCGAAGAGAACGAATAGAAGATATAATAGCGAGTGGAGGATTTAATAAGAACAATATTAGAAGTGGGTTTTTTGAGCTAGGTATGAATATGTGGTTTACGGCAAAAAAATGATTAGAAAAATTTTTGGCAAAAGATTTGAGATTTCATTAAGCTTAGTTATTCTACTCGCTGTGATTTTAAGGTTTGTGAACTATTCTAACAGATGGGGATTAGCTTATGATCAGGCGCGTGACGTTATTGTTTCCACTTATGCCTTAAGTCATCATTTAATCCCATTAACAGGACCTTTCTCTTCGGCGGGTCAATTCGTGTATGGTCCTCAGTGGGTTTGGATAGTTTCTGCTTTTGTTGCCGTATTTCCTGGCGCAATCATGACGCCTTGGATAATCCAGACATTACTGTATGTCTTAATGGTGCTAGTAATGTTTCTAATAGGTAAAGAGATTTTTGGGAGGAATTTCGGTTTGCTAACAGCCTTTTTTACTGCTATTTCTACAGCCCAACTTGGACAATCTACAAATCTTATATCCCCTTCTATGGCAGGCATTTTTTCAATTATTGCAGTCTATTTTTTTATAAGGTATATAAAATATTCAAAAAATCTTGATGCTTTCTTGCTGGGCTTTTTAGTTTCTAATACTATTAATATACATTTTCAAGCGATTGGTTTAATATTTTTGCTTCCAGTAGGATTTTTAATTAGCAAAAGAAAATTTAAAAGTTTATTATTTCTAGGGATTGGAGCATTTATCCCATTTATACCACTGGTCATTTTTGATCTACAAAATAAGTTTTTTGAAAGCAGAAATATATTGGATTACTATCTTTATGGTCAAAATAGATTATACACCCCAAATAGATGGTTAACCTATGCCGGTGTTTTTTGGCCAAAAGCTTGGTCTGGAATAATTGGCGGGCAAATAATACTTGGATATTTCTTTGCAATAATATTCTTCGTGTTTACTCTTTGGGGAATCGTAAAGAGGAAGCTGGACAAGAATATGTTAGGCCTTATTGCAGCGTTTTCATTGATTTTTATAATGCTCCGGTATTATAAAGGGGTAATTTTTGACGGATACATAGTCTTTCTTCATCCATTTGTATTGGTTTTTTCCGCTTGGGTAGCCTATAAAATTTTCAAATTCAATAAGTTCGCCGCTCTACTGTTAATTGTTATTGTCTTTGTCTTAACAATGCAGGCAAACATCAGAGAAATATCGGTCGCGACCAATAATACAGCGAAAGAAGCTACAATCTTAAGGAATCAATTGATTAAAAAGTTTCCAAGCGAAAAATTTTCCGTATACGATTACAAATTTTCTCAGGTTAACAGGTCTTATCCATTTGTAATGTATATGAACAAGGATAATAAGATTGATGATAGTGGAATGAAAATAGGACTAGCAAATTTTAATAGTAACGACAAAATGCGAAAAGATTTACCGATAATAATAAATGATAAATTGGGATTTCAAATTTATGATTTAAGTTCTTCGTCGAGCGCGACGCTTCTTAAGGATAAATGGATTTTTGTCAATCCAAGTGAAATTTATA
The DNA here is from genome assembly GCA_049519175.1 of Candidatus Levyibacteriota bacterium. Lineage (GTDB taxonomy): Bacteria > Patescibacteriota > Microgenomatia > Levybacterales > UBA12049 > DATKGX01. The sequence goes on from JBEKQZ010000001.1 coordinate 238,497, forward strand.
AAACATCTGAGCAGTGGTATAAAGAATAGATGAAGAAGTTTTTTAATTGGAAAGTAGCATTACTGGCAATTATTATTTTAGCTGCGGTTCTTCGATTGTGGCAGCTAGGAAATATTCCTTCTGGACTGACAAACGATGAGGCCGGCGTAGGTTGGGATGCGTATTCAATCCTTCACACTGGTAAAGACCAGTGGAATCAATTCTTGCCTTTGCACTTTATGGCTTTTGGTGACTATCCGGCTCCCCTACTTAGATATATAACGGTTCCATCGATTTTTATTTTCGGACTAAACGCTTTTGCGACCAGATTCCCTTCCGCCTTATTTGGATTATTTGCTGTGGGAGTAATGTTTTTAATGAGAAAGTGGGAATTCTAAGTGCGCTTTTATTGGCTATTTCTCCTTGGGCGATAGGACTAAGCAGAGTAACAATCGAGCCAAATGTAGCGATGTGCCTGTTTATATTGGGCTTATTACTTTACTTTGCAGCGCTTAAGAAAATTAAATTCCTCTACCTAAGCGCTTTGATTTTTGCGTTAGTTTTATATACGTATTCAGCTTACGTTCTTTTTCTTCCCCTAGTTGCTTTGGCCCTTTTAATTTGGAACCACAAGCACGTGCGGGAAAATCCTAAAGTTTATATAATCGCCGCTTTACTATTTGTCGTAATTTTAATTCCTAATTTTTTAACGAAAAACACAACGGCATCGGTTCGATTCTCTCAAGTTGGTATAACTACGAATATAAATAGTATCGGATTAATAAATACTCTAAATGACCAAAGGGGTGCTTGTCAAACATCTTATAATCAAATTATTTGTAAAATTGTTGATAATAAAATTGTTTTATTTACTTCGTCTTTTGTAAAAAATTATACAGCCCATTTTAATATCAATTTTCTTTACAATAACGGAACTTCAACCCAATTTTCAATTCTCCCGGAAAGAGGATTGGAATACGTTTTTGAACTCGCCTTTTTCATTCTTGGATTAGTTAGAATAGTAAGATATAAAGACAGAAAAGGATATTTACTCATTTTATTATTGTTGCTGTCGCCCATACCGGATTCTTTAACGGGAGATGGTCATTACGGAAGGGCTTCATTGATACTTCCGTTCATACTACTTATCGAAGGTTTAGGCTTATTTAGTTTGTCGGAAATTGTTTCGAGAATAAGTCTCTCTTATGTTAGAAAAGCTTTTTATCTTTTATTAGGTTTAGTAATGTTTTCGGCTGTATTTGCTTTCTGGATTAACTACACGACTTATTTTAAAAACTACTATTCCATTTATTCCCAATATGGCTATGAGAATTTGATGAAGCAAGTTTATTCCTATCGCAATAATTACGACAGAATTTATATTTCAAGACATCTTAACGATACAAAGCAATATGTCTACTATCTTTTTTATAGTCAATATGACCCTCGAAAATTCCAGAATAAAATTGACGTTTCCTACAGCCAGTCTTCCGACGGTTGGATATCAATAAATAAAATAGAAAATATATATTTTGTTCAGAATCCTCCTGTAATTCCGGATGATTCAACTCTTGCTAAAGAAAAAATTCTCATAATTTCTAACCCGGTTGATTTTCCGAAATCAGTAAAACCCGTTTTTACCATCAAAGATAAATTAGGGAATATTCTATTTAAAGCCATAAATCTTTCCGATTTGATAAGATATAATCTGGAGCATAAAGAATTAATTCTTAAAGAAAATGGTCAAGCTAATTAATTATAAGTTTCTACTACTTTTAATAATACTCATAGGTGGATTTTTGCGATTTTATCAACTTGGGACAAATCCGCCTTCTTTGACTTGGGATGAGGCTGCTTGGGGATATAATGCTTATTCAATTGGGATTGACGGCAAAGATGAATTTGGCCGGTTTTTGCCACACGATTATCTTGAATCCTTCGGTGATTTCAAACCGCCGATGTACGCTTATTTAGATGTTATTCCTGTCAAGTTGTTGGGCTTAAATGAATTTTCGACCCGTGTTCCTTCCGCCTTCTTTGGAGTCTTAACGGTTTTATTAACTTACTTTTTAGTACAAAGAATATTTTGGAACTCAAGTAATAAGAAAAAATATGCGCTTGCCACAGCCTTCATCTTGGCGATTTCTCCTTGGCATATCATGTTGTCGCGGGCGGCTTTCGAAGCCAATGTAGCGACCTTTTTTCTTGTCCTAGGAGTTTGGGGATTCTTGGCGGCTACCCAAGACAAAAAATGGTATCTTTTAATCTCTGCGATATCATTTGCTTTTTCGATGTACACCTTTAATACGGCTAGAGTCGTTGCGCCACTCTTAGTAATCCTACTGGCGTTTGCATTCAGAAAAAAACTTTTCCAGATAAAAAAAGAAGTGTTGATAGCGTTTATTATCGGTCTGGCTGTTTTTCTGCCGACTTTCCGGTTTCTATTAACCCCTCAGGCGGATTTAAGATTTCAGGAAGTAAATATTTTTAGCGATATAACAGTTGTTAAAACCGCAAATCAGGAAATTGCTAACGATGGAAATGCTTTTTGGTCAAAAATAATCCATAACCGAAGGTTTTTATATTCTATTGATTACGTCAAGCATTATTTTGATAATTTATCACCAAACTTTCTATTTATTACGGGTGACGGAAATCCTAAATTTTCAATTCAAAGCGTTGGACAAATGTATCTTTGGGATATCCCGTTTGTCGTAATCGGAATCTTATTTTTACTTAGGAAGAAAGAAGGAAATTGGTGGCTAGTGCCATTGTGGCTTTTAATTGGTATCATTCCCGCCGCAACCGCTGAGCAGACTCCGCACGCTTTAAGAATTGAGGCATCACTTCCTATGTTTCAAGTAATCAGCGCTTACGGTTTTGTTATATTTTTATCAACAATTAAACGTTTTAGAAATATAATAGCGGCTGTTTTAATTGGACTGCTGGTGATAAATCTCGCTTATTTTTGTCATGATTATTTTGCTCATTATCCCGCTGAGTTCTCGGGAGAATGGCAGTATGGATACAAGCAATCGATTGCTTATGTCAGCTCGGTAGAAAATAATTACGCTAGTATCCAAGTTACAACAGCCTTAGGCAGACCGTATATTTATTATCTTTTTTATACAAAAGTTAATCCCGCTTCTTTTAGACAGACTGCGAAAATACAAAGGGACGCATTTGGTTTTGTTACAGTAGAAAGCTTTGGGAAATATTCTTTTCCGGCCAGTTTTGATTACACGTTAAGTAAAAAAGAAAAAGTGCTTTATATTGGCTCAGCCGGCAGTACTCCCAGGGGAGCGAAAATTCTTAAAACATTTGATTTATTAAACGGAGAGCCTATTTTGGTTGCTTACACAATTTAATTTTATGAATAAAAAATGGATTTGGATTATTTTAATTGGAATAATAATGCTGGCTGCGGGATTAAGATTGTGGCAGCTCGGCAACGTTCCACCATCGCCCGATTGGGACGAAGTTGCCCTAGGCTACGATGCCTATTCAATTATTCACACGGGGCGTGATGAATTCGCACAGTTTTTGCCCGTTGTTCTTCGTTCATTTGACGATTACAAGCCGGCTCTATATGCATATCTTTCCATTCCGACAGTATTAATATTTGGATTAGATGTTTTCGCGGTTAGGCTCCCATCAGCTATTTTTGGCATCATTTCCGTTTTCGCGGTTTTTTGTCTTGTTCAGGAATTGTTTAAGGAAAATAAATATAAAGATCACCTAGCGCTACTGGCGGCATTTCTTTTAGCAATTTCTCCATGGTCGCTGCAATTTTCCAGAGTCGGTTTTGAAGCAAATGTCGGGGACACTTTAAATCTTTTGGCCGCTCTGTTTTTCGTTAAAGGCGTAAATAGTAAGCGGTGGTTTCTATTTATTTCGGCTTTTTTTGCAGGATTAAGCATTTACGTTTATCAAAGCGAAAAAGTTTTTACGCCGTTATTTATACTTTTATTGGCAATTATTTATTGGAGAAAGCTGTTTGCAATTTCTAAAAAATATTTATTTATTGTTGTAGTCTTCGGATTAATCGTAGTTACACCAATGCTTTCCTACATAGTCACTAATCGAGCGGCGTTACTAAGAGTCACGGGGACAAGTATCTTTTCTTATCAAACCCAGCTTTTGCAAAACGATATTCAGAAATTACAACAGGACACGGTAAATCATGATCAGCTCGGTTTAATTTTAGACAACCGAAGATTTATTTTTGCGTCAACAATAATTTCCGGTTATATTATTCATTTTGATCCAAACTGGCTTTTTGTAACGGGGGATATCTCAAGACATCATGCGCCAAACATGGGATTAATCTATCTTTTTGAAGTGCCGTTTATCTTATTTGGCATTTATACGCTTTTATTCGGTGAGTTTGATAAAAAAACAAAGCTGGTTGTTTTTGGCTGGTTGCTACTGGCTCCTGTTCCGGCGTCTATTACCACCGGCGTTCCTCATGCAGTAAGAACTTTGAATTTTCTACCGACCTGGCAGATTCTTTCGGCGATCGGGATTTTGTTTGCTTTTATCTTCTTTAACAAATATAAAAAAACAAAATATATTTTCTATTTGATTTTTATAGTTGTTTTCGTCTTTAATTTCGCCTATTATCTGGACCAGTATTTTGTCCAGCAAAATTATTATAATTCTCAGGATTGGCAATACGGTTATCAACAGGCGGTAGCGGAAGTAAAAGCAATCGGAGGAAGTTATCACCAAATTCTTGTTTCCGATACGGCACCGCTGGACAAATCATATATGTTTTTTTTGTTCTATCTTCAATATCCGCCGCAAGAATATCAGATAGTAGGTAAAAATAGTTCTGGTGGTTTTACTTCTCATCACTCTTTCGGAAAATATATATTTCGAACAATTGATTGGAATAAAGATTCTCATTTGAAAAACACTCTGATCATTGGCAACCCTTCAGAAATTCCCAGCGGTGTCGGAGTCATAAAAACGATATATGATCTAAATGGTAACCCGGCGATAAAAATAGTTGGAACATGAAAAGATTTCTTAAGTTTGATTATCTAGCTCTAGTATTAGTAATTCTTGTGGGTTCATATCTGAGGCTCCAAGCAGTGTCTACTAATTCTTTCGCTTTTACCTATGACGTTGGAAGAGATATGTTGGCACTTTCAAACATAGTGCACCTACATAAAATTCCGTTGATTGGAGCTACTACCGGACTGCCGGGGATATTCTACGGTCCCTGGTGGTATTACATATTGACGCCATTTTTTATTATTTTTTCCGGAGACCCCCGTGGAATTGCCCTGACGATGTCTTTGATTGGAATTTTAACGCTTTTATTAAGCTTTTTTGTCGGTAGAAAGGTTGGAGGAAATTCTTTAGGCTTAATTTTTGCTTCTTTGATTAGCGTGTCGGGGATTATGATAGCTTTATCATCACAGATTTGGAATCCAAACATAGCACCATTTTTTGTAATTCTTATTCTCTTGATATTAGATAAGATTTTTGAAAAAAATAAGAAAAGTAAAGCATTTTTTTATTTTCCTTTGGGCATTTTGCTTGTCTTAAGTATTGATGTTGAAATTATTTATGGGCTTTTATTATCAGCCGGAATAATTCTTTCTTTGTTATTAATTCAACGGAAACTTAATTTGAAATCTCTTCTTCTTTTTGGGTTCGGAGGTCTAATTATTATTGCTCCAAGAATTATATTTGAGCTTAGGCACCAATTTTTAATGACAAAAGCTTTAATCGCTTTTCTGATGTCGGGTAATTCTTCACATAGTGTTTTTACAATATTTTATAATTTTATCGATAGAATCAATATTCTATTTAACCAATTTGCGTCAACTCTTGCCAATGATAATAAACTTCTGGCGGGACTGGAGATTGTGTTCGTAATCCTCTCAATAGCGGTTTTCTATAAAAAGTCCGATGTAATAATAAAGAATTTTATTAAGATTTCATTAACAGTAATATTAACTTTTCTGGTAGGGATAACTTTTTTTAGTCATGACATTTGGCCCCACTATTTGGTTGGACTGCCGGTTTTTTATCTTTTACTTTTTGCAATCGGCGCTTATTTGTTCGCCAAAAACTTTTCTGCAAAATTAGCAGGTTTGATAATTTTATTAATTTTTCTGATAAACTTAAATCCATATTCTTTGTTTCAAAACTTAAATAGGCCATTATGGGAGGGCGACGCGTCAGTTTATCGTAATCAAGTCGCAGTTATAGACTACGTTTATAAACAGGCTGCGGGAAAACCTTTTAAATATGTTGTCTATACCCCCCCGGTCTACGATTATACCTATCAATACCTATTTAGTTGGTACGGCCCCAAAGTTTATCACTATTCTCCCCAAGTTCAAGCAAATTTGGCATATTTTATTCTAGAACCGGATTTACAATATCCCTCAAGACTTAGAGATTGGTTAAGTCAGCGGGAAGCGGATGGGAGAATAATTAGGTCGCAAGAAGTAAAAGGAGGAATTACTGTTCAGACTAGGGTTCATTAATTTATGAAGATAAATTTAAATCCTATTGTAAAAAAAGTAAAGGCGCTGTTAATAAATAAGCGAGCGAGATGGGCAATATTTTTTTTCCTTTTAGTGTTAATAGTTTTTTTGTCAATATTCCCCAGAGCGGTAGAAGTGCTTAACAATAATCCAATATTCGGTTTTGATCAAGGAAGAGAAATGCTGGCTGCTAAGAATATAGTCGTTAACCATAAATTAATTTTAATTGGCACGGAAGTGGGAGCAGGTGTTGCTGGAATATCGGGAGTATTCCATGGGCCAATTTATTATTATATGTTAACCATTCCTTTTATCCTTTTTAATGGTAATCCGCAAGGTGGAATTTATCTGATGTTTTTGTTTGGATTAGCGTCAATAGTTTTTGGATATTATTTTGGCAAAAAATTATTTGGGAGATGGGGAGGAATGTTGCTAGCGCTTTTAATTAGTATTTCACCGCTTTTCATAGCGCAATCAAGGTTTATCTGGAGTCCTAATCCGCCTACGCTATTTATACTTCTTTCGTTATGGTTTACGTATCTGTTAAAAGAAAAGAAAAGTATATATATTTTTCTTGCTGCCTTTTTCGCTGCTTTTGTTTACAATTTTGAACTTGGCATTGCTGTTCCACTATCTCTCACTCTTTTAATTTACTGCGTCTTTCTTCTTAGACGAGATTTAAAGAAACTGTTGTATCTATTTGCAGGGTTTATCCTTGGTTATCTGCCGATGATTCTTTTTGAGGTACGCCATAATTTCTTAGGCACAAGGGGGATTATTAGTTATATTTTGAGTCATAAAGCAGTTGCTTCTTCGCATCCCGGTTCTTACTATCTGCTTGATCATGTTAAATCATTTATTAATTATTTCCAAGGTACTTTTCCTACCAATTCTTGGGATTCTCTGATATTAGCATTAATAATAATATTCTCTTTATATTTCTTGATTAAAGAAAAGAATATTGCTTTTAAACATTTTTTTAGTTTTCTGCTTTTATTAATTCCGGTAACTTTTTTCGTCTTTTCTCCGTTAAGAAATACTGTTTATGGAATTTACTTACAGCATTTAGATATCGCTTACTTACTGCTTTTTTGCTACATAATTTATTCGTTTATTAACAAAAAATTAAAATTGCTGTTTATAGCGTCGCTTATATTTATTATGGTTATGACCTTATTGGGATTACGAAATGCAATTAAGGTATCGCTTTATGACTATTCAGATTATGGAGGAACGGCAAAAATAAAAGGGAAAATTGATGCCATAGATTACATCTATAAGGATGCAAAAGGCAAACCATTTGGACTACTGGTATTTGCCCCCGGTGTTTATACATATCCCTATGATTATCTTTTGTGGTGGTACGGGCAAAGAAAATATCACTACATTCCATATGGTGAGAAAAAAGGCACTTTTTATTTGCTCATCGAGACAGATCCTTATCAGCCCTGGAGCTATAAGGGATGGTTGGAAACAGTCATAAAGACCGGTAATATAGTTTATACAAAAACTTTACCCAGTGGTTTCATTGTGCAAAAAAGAGTTAATTGACTATGGAAACAATTAAAAAACTTTGGAAATTTTTGCTTAAAAATAAATACTTTATTGTTATAACAATAATATTCCTATTTGAAGTATTTCTCCGATTTTATCAGATGGACGTCAAGAGCCCTTTCGGTTATGACCAGGTTGATAATGCCTGGGCCGCAAAAAACATCATCGTCAATCATTGGTTTCCTTTGGTGGGGATGGTGGCGAAGGGCAACAGCAATATCTATATTGGTCCAGCCTATTATTACATGATAGCCGTTGTTTATTGGATTTTTAACCTAAATCCAATTGCTTCGGCTGTTTTTGCGGGACTGACGAGCATTTTCACTTTTTGGGTAATATTTTATGTTGCTAATAAATTATTTTCCAAAGAAGTGGCTCTATTCGCGGTTTTTATCAACACCTTTTTTCTTCCGGCCATATTCTTTGATAGAGTGCAATGGCCGGTTAACCTAATACCACCAATCTCATTATTAATATTTTACGTTTTGTATAAAATAACTTTGGGGGAAGTGAAAAAGATTATTATTCTAGCGCTTTTAGTTGGTTTCTCTTTTAGCGTGCATTTCACTTCAATTTTTTATCCGATTATTATTATTTTAGCTCTGCCATTTTTCCCCAAGACCAAAGAAACTTTAAAATATGTACTTTTATCTTTGCCCTTATTTTTAATTTGGTTAGTTCCCAATATTATTTATCAAATCCAGCAGAAATCTGCCGGGTCAAATATCACGTCTTATTTACAAACCTATTATCATGGTTTTCATTTGACGAGGGTTAAACAACTGACGGGAGATGCACTTATTCAATTTAACGCTTATTCATTCCTGGACAGACTTACTCCGTTAAAGTTTATTGCTCTTCCCGTCTTTTTTCTGGCATTTCTTTATAAATCAGTCAAAAGAGAAAAACTTATTCTTTGCTATCTTGTTCTACTCTGGTTTATTGTCCCCTGGTTTATTTTTGCTATGTATAGTGGGGAAATCAGCGATTATTATTTTTCGATTAGTAGGTTTATCGCGCTTTTGATTGTCGCATATTTTTTTGCCAGAGTCTGGGCGGTAAAAAATATAATTCCGAAAGTCGCGGTTTTAATAGTGCTCGCTTATATAGGGATAACAAATCTTCTTTATGATATTCCTTATCAAGATAACGGCTTAAAAGACAAGGAGAAGAATGTTCTAAGGGTAGTCAATCAGGGTGGGTGGATAGATTTCAAAGTAGGTGCTCCGGGATCTTATTTATACTATTATTATATGAGGCAGAAAGGAATAGACCCATATGCAGCTAAAAAATAAATTAATAATTGCCATTTTAGTTGTGCTTTCAATTATCTCGGTGTTGTCCCTTGTCCATACGGGACTGCCTATCACCCACGATGGGCAAGATCATGTTGCAAGAATCGCCAACTTCTACCAAAACCTTGTCGAAGGCAACTTAATTCCGAGATGGGCTGCGAATCTCAATTGGGGATACGGACATCCGATTTTGGAATTTTTATATCCCTTGCCTTCTTATTTTGCTTCTTTTTTTCATCTGATCGGTTTCTCTCTGGTTGATTCGTCAAAAATTGTCTATGGTCTGGGAATGATTTTATCTTTATTCTTCATGTTTTTATGGCTCAAGCAATTTTTGGGTAAAGAGCCGGCACTGCTTGGTGCATTTTTGTATACCTATGCTCCTTATAGATTCGTCGACCTTTATGTCAGAGGGGATATCGGTGAGAATTTGGCTTTTGCATTCGTGCCTTTGGTTTTATATTTTATTTTTAAACTTTACAAAGAACCCAACCTAAAATACTCGTTGTTAGGCGCTTTGTCTTTGGCTCTTTTGGTAATGGCTCACAATGCGATAGCTCTTATTACAATCCCTTTTATATTCCTTTATGGAATTTATTTAATCTATATTTCGAAAAATCGTAAATCATTATTCGTTAATCTTTCAGCGTTAATTATATTCGGTTTTGCTCTGTCGGCTTTCTTTTGGGTACCTGCATTACTTGAAGGGAAATTTACTTTAAGAGATATTGTTACAAAAGGCGGATATGTCAGTCGCTTCGTTAATTTTAAGGCTTTAATCTATGGGCCGTGGAGTTATGGTGGAAGCGGCGTATTTACGCAGCAACTGGGAATAATACAGTGGTTAGCCTTGCTTATTTCACCTGTTTTAGCTTTTGTTTTTTGGTTGAAAAAAGATAAAAATTATCTACTTGTTCTAACCTGTCTTCTGTACACTTTGTTGGCAATATTTTTAATGCTTCCTCTCTCAAATTTTCTTTGGGCAAGAATAATGCTTTTACAAAACTTCCAATTTCCCTGGCGTTTTTTAGCAATTACCGTTTTCGCAACAGCGGTATTGGCTGCTTTACTAATTCATGCAATTCCTAAAAAATTACAGTTAATTGTTGTGCTGATTTTAATTGCATTGGTTTTGTTTGTAAGCAAGGATTACGTAAAAGCAAAAGGCTATTTGTATAAGCCGGTCAGTTTCTATACCGGAATATACTCCGGAACGACGGATACCGGTGAGAGCAGTCCGATATGGTCCGTGCGGTTTATGGAGCATTTTCCAAAAGCGCATTTAGAAGTTTTGGACGGGAAAGCAACCGTCAAAGAAATAAAAAGAACATCTATGGAACATCAATATACAGTAACCGTTGCGAAAAGGACTTTATTTGAAGAAAACACGCTCTATTTTCCGGGATGGGAAATAAAGGCAAATAATGCCCCCGTTAATGTTCAGTTTCAGGATATGCAATATAGAGGAACCATGTTATTTTTTCTGGAGAAAGGAAATTATACTGTCGAAGCCAAGTATTCCGAAACTAAATTAAGGTTAATCTGTGATCTGATTTCTTTAGTTAGCTTAATTACTTTGGGTGGTTTATTTATCTTCGGGTTTGTAAAGCGGAGATTTTCCTAGTATCATATTTGTTATGAAGCAAACTCTTTCCATAGCTCTCGCCACTTTTAATGAAGAGAAAAATTTAGCTGCGTGTTTGGATAGCGTTAAAGGGCTAGCGGATGAAATAGTAATTGTTGACGGGACATCCTCTGACAACACGGTCAAAATCGCAAAAAGTTACGGTGCAAAAGTTTTAGTTAAAGATAATCCGCAAATGTTCCACATTAATAAACAAAAAGCGATTGATATGACAACAGGCGATTGGGTTTTGCAATTGGACGCAGATGAGAGGGTAAGTCCTCAATTGGCAGCGGAAATAAGAAAGGTTATAGAGATGAGCGAGAAAGAACTAGTAGAATATCAAAAGCAAATTCCAAACGCTAAATTATTCGAACGGCACCAAAAATTAATCAGCGAAAGAGATGGAGAAGTGGAAGTACAAGATAAACCATACGCGGCTTTTTTTATTCCCCGGGCAAATTTTTTCTTGGGCAGATTTTTAAAATCGGGAGGAGTTTATCCCGACGGAGTAATCAGGCTATTTAAAAAAGGGAAAGCGTATTTGCCTTGTAAAGACGTGCATGAACAATTTGTCATTGACGGTAAAGTCGGTTGGATGCAAAATGATCTTTTGCATTACGACTCGCCAACTTTTAAAAAATATATCACCCGAAATAATCGGTATACCGCGTTTATTGCCACCCAATATAAAGAGCAAAAACTTTCAAAAAATCCAATCAATTTCGCAAAATACGTATTTGTCTTGCCCGTTCATTGGTTTTTATTAACTTTTATTAGGCATAAGGGTTTTAAAGATTCCTGGCAGGGTTTTGTGTTTTCGTTTTTCTCCGCGCTGCGATTTCCGGTTTCGTATATAATATATTTAACATTATGAAAATTTTAGTGACCGGTGGAGCAGGATATATCGGAAGCTTCATGGTAAAGCGCCTTGTTGAAGAAGGTCATGCCGTTACAGTTGCGGACAGCTTGGAAAGAGGACACAAAGAAGTTGTCGATCCAAAAGCCAAATTATTTCTCGGTAATCTTCTCAACAAAGCATTTGTAGAAGAATTATTCAAAGATAAATTTGATGCCGTTATTCACTTTGCCGGTTTTATTTCGATGGGTGAGTCGATGGAAAATCCTTATCTCTATTTTCAAAATAATGTTTTTACTTCGCTTAACCTCCTAGAGGAAATGGTCAAAACAGGTAATAATAATTTTATCTTTTCATCCTCCGCCGGCGTTTATGGAAATCCGGAACAAGTTCCAATTCCGGAAACAAGCAAAACCTTGCCGACTAATCCATATGGCGAAAGCAAGTTAATGATAGAAAAAATTATGAGTTGGTATGGAAAAACCAAACAGATTTCAACCGTTGCTTTAAGGTATTTTAATGCGGCCGGTGCTTCCCTAAACGGCGCAATGGGAGAGAATCATACTCCCGAAAGTCACATTATCCCAAAAGTAATAAAAGCTTTAATGGAAAATAAAGAATTTAATCTTTTTGGCACAGATTATCAGACTAAAGACGGAACTTGCGTCAGAGATTATATCCATGTTCTGGATTTGATTGAAACGCATATCCTCGCCATCCAAAAATTACAGACAAACCCCGGTAATTATATTTATAACGTCGGAACCGGGGTCGGATTTTCCAATCGGGAAATTATTAATATGGTAGAGAAAATTTCCAGTCAAAAAGTTAATGTTGTTAATTCTCCAAGACGACCTGGCGACGCGGATGAGCTAGTTGCTGATCCGACAAAAATAAAATCTGAATTAGGTTTTGCTCCAAAGTATTCCGACCTTGAGACAATTGTTAAAACTGCATGGCAATGGCACAACAAATGAAAATAGCAATTGATGTTTCGCCACTTGAAACCGGACATAAAGTAAGGGGAGTGGGTTTTTACCTCGTAAATCTTAAAGACGCTCTGTTAAAGTATTTTCCGGAAAATAATTATGTTTTTTTTCAAAGGGGTGAAAAGCTATCAAAAGACGTTGAAGCAATTCACTTTCCCTACTTTGAGCCTTTCTTCTTAGCGTTGCCAATTTATAATAAATTCAAAACCATCGTGACCGTTCATGACTTAACTCCGATAGTCTTTCCGCAGGCTTTTCCAAGAGGCATAAGGGGGGAAATTAAATGGCAAATGCAAAGATTTGCTTTAAAACGGGCAGATGTCATTTTAACGGATTCAGAGTCTTCAAAGAAAGACATCCAAAATTACGTCGGAGCTAGAGAAAATAAAATACACGTAGTCTATCTGGCGGCAGGAGAACAGTATATACAACTGGAAACTAAAAATTTTAAATCAGAAATTCAGAAACGATACGGTCTACCCGACCGGTTCGTATTATATGTTGGAGATGTTACCTGGAATAAAAACTTGCCAAGACTAATCGATGCCGTCAAGTCAATAAATATTCCTTTGGTAATGATAGGTAAAAGTTTAGTTTCCGATACTTACGATAAAGATAACCCATGGAACGCCGATTTAAACAGAGTTAATGAATTAACCAAAGGAAACAGCAATATTATGAAGCTGGGTTTTGTCTCGGCTGAGGAATTGGTGCAGATTTATAACCTGGCGACCGTTTTTGTGATGCCCTCTTTATATGAGGGTTTTGGCTTACCGATTCTTGAAGCAATGGCTTGCGGTTGTCCGGTAATTACCAGCAAGGAAGGTTCCATTCCTGAAGTTGCAGACGAAGCAGTTTTTTACGTCGATGCTTATGATGTCGAGAGTATTGCTGCGGGAATCAAGAAAGTATTTACTGATAAAAAACTACAGGGAGAGCTGAAAGAGAAGGGCTTAAAAAATGTGCAAAGATTTAGTTGGAGAAAAGCCGCACAGGAGACTACAGATGTTTATAAAGGAATTATTAGATGAAGAATAAGTTTTTTGAAACCGGCAAAAAACTTATCGGCCACGAATTAATTAGCGGTAGCTTTTATTTGTTTGTCGGTGGGACAATCGCAAACTTCTTAGCTTTTCTCTACAACGTTTTTTTAGCAAGAACTCTTGCTCCCGTAGATTATGGGGTATATGTCAGCTTGCTTTCAATAATAACTTTGCTGGGAGTTCCGGTCCAGTCCTTAAACCCGATTGTCGTCAGATTTGCAACGGAATATTTTGTTAAAGGCGAGAAAGAGAAAGAAGCAAAACTATATTTTAAGATGACCCAGTCCATAATTCTAGTTTCACTTTTAATTTTTCTTGGATTCATCGCGTTTTCCGGTCAAATAAGCGACTTTTTGCACATTAATAACATTTGGTACGTAATTATGGTTGGAGGAATAGTTTCGTTTCTATATCTAAGTTTTGTCAATAACGCTTTTATCCAAGGGTTCCTAAAATTTAACTTCTTCGCATTTATTAATGTTACGGGTTCTTTAATAAAACTACTAGCCGGCATAGTGCTTGTACTGCTTGGTATGCGGGTGTTTGGAGCTTTGGGTGGAATTTTTCTGATGACTTTTGGAGCGTTTATCATTGGCTTTTTCCCAATAAGGCAAGTATTTGCCCGTGTCAGAAATAATAAAGAAAAAATACCTCTGAAGGAAATCACTTTATATGCTTTGCCGACAATTGTAATAATTTTCTCACTAATTTCCTTCACCTCAACCGATGTCATTTTAATTAAACATTTTTTTAATCCGCAAGATGCGGCTGCTTACGGAGGGCTTTCGCTATTAGGCAAGGTGATATTCTATTTTACCAGTATGATTCCGGCCGTCATGTTTCCGCTTATTATTAAAAGATATAATTCCGGTAAAAAGTTTAACAGCCTTTTCTATTTAGGATTGCTTTTGGTTTTAATCCCGTCGGTGTTTATAACTGGGTTCTATTTTGTTTTCCCCAAGTTTGTAATCGACTTATTCTTTTCGGGTAAAGCAACTTATATGGCAATTGCCGGGTATGCAGGGTTTTTTGGTATATTCCTGACCTTGTTTAGTCTTATAAACGTTTGTGTAAATTTCTTCCTGTCTTTGAACAAAACAAAAATTGCCCCACTGGTCGTGGGAGCGTCAGCGCTGCAGATAATTTTAATCTGTATTTTCCATAGTAATTTTTATCAAGTAATTGCCGATTCAATTGTGGCTTCCCTAATCCTGCTTGCGGCGCTAATAGTTTATTACTTATTTCTTTTTGCCAACCCCCAAAAAATAAAAGACTTTATACCGCTAATCGGCCTTGCGGAAATCAACGTCAATCAATAATATGGTATATCTCTAATCCTGAATAAAACTGTGCTATACTTGTGCTTAAGAATTTATAGAATCTAATGAAAAACGTCAGATTGTTATCTTTAGTTGTCCCCGCATATAAACAAGAAAAAACAATCGTTAAAGATATTCAGAGCCTTGCAAATGTTTTATCCGCTCTACCTTACAGATATGAAGTCATCGTAGTGGTTGACGGATTTTTGGATAAAACTTTTGAGAAAGCAAAGTCAATAAAAAATAATAATATCAAAGTCGAAGGCTATAAGAAGAATATCGGCAAAGGATTTGCGATTAGATATGGAGTGGAAAAGGCAAAGGGAGATGTAATCGGTTTTATTGATGCCGGAATGGATATAGATCCGAATTCAATTTTGACACTCGTTAAATATATGCAGACTCATAATGCAGATATAGTTATAGGTAGTAAGCTGCACCCCGACTCGAATGTTAAATATCCTTTGGTTAGGAAAATCCTTTCCTGGGGTTACCGAAATGTAGTTCATTTGTTGTTTGGGCTTAACGTAAGAGATACTCAAGCAGGATTAAAACTGTTCAAAAAAGAAGTGGCAAAAGAAATTTTTCCCAGACTTACCGTTAATACGTTTGCCTTTGATATAGAGACCTTGGTAATCGCCAAGAAAATTGGATTTAACAATGTGAGGGAAGCCCCCGTCAAGGTGAGTTTTAGAAGGGGAACAATTACAAATTTAAACTTTTTTAAGATTGCTCTAATAATGTTATTAGACACCGCACGTGTTTGGGTACAGTTAAATATTTTTAATTCTTACGGTAAGAAAAAATAGCGATTCTGGATTTACCAAGGACCGTACGTTTATTTTTGGCTCATTTTTTGGTATAGTATGCAGCGTATCTTGGGAAATATATGAAGACAATAATATTAAGCGGAGGATTAGGTTACAGATTAAAAGAAGAAACTGAATTTAAGCCAAAGCCGATGGTGCTTATTGGAGACAAACCAATACTTTGGCATATTATGAAAATATATGCCCACTACGGTTTTAACGATTTTATTATTGCACTGGGATACAAGGGAGATTACATAAAACAATATTTTTTAAATCAAAAGCAATTAATTCACGATTTTACTCTTCACACAAAATCCGGTTCCGTAAGAATTCATAAATCCGACGGTAATACTGCCGACGATTTTAAAATAACATTTGTGGATACGGGAGAGGAAACTCTTCCAGGAGAAAGAATACTCCGCTTAAAAAATTATATCCCGAAGGAAGATAAAAACTTCATGGTTACATATGGCGATGGGGTATCCGATGTAAACATCAAGGAGTTGGTAAAATTTCATAAAAAACAAAACACTATAGGGACCATTACCGGTGTGCATCCCCGAAGTAAGTATGGACTTTTAAAGCTTAACGAAAACAGCATAGTAGATAGCTTTATAGAGAAACCGGTGCTTAAAGAAAGAACAAACGGTGGTTTTATGATTTTCAAACGCGAGTTCTTTAAGTATGTAAATCCTAACGAATATGAACATGAAGGGCTAAAAAGATTAACAAAAGAAAAACAGCTATCGGTTTTTGTCCACGACGGCTTCTGGCATTCAATGGATACCTATTCGGATGTAGAAAACCTTAATAAATTATGGATAGAAACTAAGCCTTGGAAAGTATGGAAATAAAAGGAAAAAAAATTTTAGTAACTGGGGGCACGGGGTTTATAGGCAGTCATTTGGTTCAAGAGTTGGTAGATCTTAAAGCAAAGGTATCTGTTATTGATATAAAAATTGAACCAAAATCATACTTTGTGCAAAATAAATTAAAAGGAATTTGCAAATTTAAGTTCGTTGATATTCGTAATAAAAAAGCCATTGAAAGCTTTTTCTCTAAAAACAAAATTGATTATATCTTTCATCTGGCCGCAGAGCCGATTGTTGAAAAGGCTTTTCTTAATCCGATTAATGCCTTTACAACCAATATTATGGGGACAGTAAATCTGTTGGAAATAGTAAGAAAGAATAAAAGAATAAAAGGGATTATTGTTGCTTCTTCGGACAAAGCCTACGGTAAAACAAAATCAGCTTACACGGAAGAGTCTCCTTTAAGAGGAGATCATCCCTATGACGTGTCAAAATCCAGCATGGATCTTATTTGCCAAACGTATTACAAAACTTATGGTATTCCAATTGTGATTACGCGTTTTGGTAATGTTTATGGTGAAGGAGATCCTAATTTGTCAAGAATTATTCCGGGAATCTTTGACGCAATTATAAAGAACAAAACGCTAAAAATAAGAAGTGACGGAACTTATGTCAGAGACTATTTATATGTTAAAGATGTTGTAGACGGATATATCTTTTTATTGAAAAATTTTAATAAAGCTGTGGGCGAAGCGTTTAACTTTTCTTCAAAAGATTCATTATCTGTTTTAGAGCTCATCAAAAAAGCGGAAAAGATACTAAATACTAAAATTAAATATAAGATTCTAAACAATGCCCAAAATGAAATTCCCTATCAACACCTTAATGATGCAAAGATAAAAAAGTTAGGTTGGAAAAATCATTATAATTTGGAGAATTCCTTAGCTAATATATTGGATTGGTACAAAAACTAATTATGAAAAGAAAAATACCTACAGTAATGGTTTCTCAACATCCGGACAATGCCAGTAAACCTTCTTGGCACACCGACGCATACATTCGAGATCACGATGAAGTAAAAGAATGTTACTATGCTTTTTCAAAATTGGGAGTTTCCGAATACAAATGGGATTGGGAAGGAAAATTTGTTGATGAATCTGTTTTTGAAAGATTAATTAGTGAATATCCCACTTTTTTTCATAAAAACCAGTTAGGTAGAGATAAGTTTCTAACTTTCCGCTTGCCGGACTATAGAGTTAATACGGAATTTAGATTGGGAAGAGCTTTGATGGGAATATTAAGTGCAGCGGGGCTTGCTGAGGAAATAGGATTTTTCTCTCCTCCGATATTTGAAGCAATATTGTCCATGACCCAATCGGCGGAAGAAATGATTGGAATTCAAGAAGCATTTCTGGAGTTGGCAAGCCTTAAGAATCCTCTCTACAAAAATAGTTTTATGAAGAATATTAATATTATCCCACTTTTTGAGGATATAAATAGAATTATGGATTCCGCTACAATTTTAGAGAAATATATTCATTTGCATAAAAGTAAATTTGGAGTATTCCCTTCGTACATGAGGCCGTATTTAGCTAGATCTGATTCCGCTTTAAGCTCCGGCTTGGTACCTTCTGTTTTGGCAATTAAGGTTGCTTTATCTAAATACGCAAAGTTTACCAAAGACACAGGTATTGAAACATTCCCGATTATTGGCGCCGGATCTCTCCCTTTTCGTGGCGGATCAACGCCTTATTCAGTTAAGCAATTCATAAAAGAATATAGTGGAATAAAAACCATGTTGGTTCAAAGTGCTTTTCAATATGATTTTCCGGAGAAAGATGTCTTAAGTGCGATAAAAGCAATCGAGAAGGCCTTACCTAAAAGTAAGGCTCTAATAGTCAGCAGTACGGATGAAAGAAAAATAAGGAGAGTCATTAATGATTTCGAGCCTTTTTACCAGAAAACCGTTAAAAAGATCGGGTCTACTGTGTACAGTATTGCAATTTATATGCCCGCAAGAAGAGAAAGGCTAAAACATACAGGACTGCTTAAGTATCCAAGGTTGGTACAGGGAGTGAAAGTTCCCAGAGCAATAAACTTTACGGCCTCTCTTTACTCAATCGGTATTCCGCCTGAGTTTATTGGCGTAGGAAGAGGAATAAGAGCAGCTAAAAAAAATGGAAATCTATCGATTGTTGAAAAAACATATTTTAATTTCCATAATGACCTAGAGAAAGCGGGAGGATATTTGAATAAAAAAGTACTCTCAGTTTTGTCTAAAAAATCGCAGGGATGGAAAGAAATACAGGAGGATGTAAGGATAATAGAGGGTTATTTAGGCAAAAAATTTGAGCCGAAAACACCGGAAGAGAAAGCTCATCAAGTTTTTAGTGAAAGTATTTATGAAAGGTTTACGCAGGGAATTGAAATGACAGACCTGATAGAAGAAGCGGCTGTTCTTAGAAGAAGTTTGGGCTAGATATGGATTTGATGGAATCTTTAGGAAGGTATATGATTGGCGTATTAAAAATGAATAGTAAATAAGAATTTGTATAATGAGACCAAGAAATTTAAAAACTAAAATTTTTCTCGATAGCGGAAATCCTTCCGATACCAAAGCAACACTAAAGCTTCTCGGATTTTTAGATGGACAAACAACGAATCCTTCTTTAATAGCAAAAAGTTCGAAGGCAATAGAAAGAATCGAAAAAGGAGAAAAATTTTCAGCAGAAGAAATTTACGATTTTTACAAAAAAACAGCAGAAGAAATTTCAAACCAGATTCCAAATGGCTCCGTATCGGTTGAAGTATATGCAGATTCAAATACTAAAGCGGAAGAAATGTTAGATACCGGTAAGAAGTTTTTCTCGTGGATTCCTAATGCTCACATAAAACTTCCTATAACAAGAGAAGGACTTAAGGCAGCGAAGGAAATGATAAGTATGGGAATGAGGGTTAATATGACTCTTTGTTTTAATCAAGAGCAGGCGGCTGCAGTATATGATGCAACAAGAAGAGCTACTGCGGGTCAGGTCTTTATTTCTCCATTTGTCGGAAGACTTGATGATATTAATCAAAACGGAATAAGTCTTATTTCCAACATACTGGAAATGTATAGAGAAGGAGACGGACACGTAGAAGTTCTAGCGGCCAGCATTAGAAGTATAGACCATTTTATGGCATGTTTGAATTTAGGATGCGACATAATCACTGCTCCTTTTCCCGTGCTTAAAGAATGGGCAGATAAAGGTTTTCAGACTGCAGGCTTTGATTATAAAGTTGATTTGAAAGACATTCCTTATAAAAATATTAAGATGGAGAATTGGGAAAATATAAATATCGAAAATGAATTGACAAATAAGGGAATCGAAAAATTCTGCGCCGATTGGACTGCCCTCATTGTCTAACATGAAAATTAAATCAAGAATTAAAGACTTCGAAGTAATATTTGCCCGAGACTTTGATTTTGTAAATGAGTTTCTTCGATTAGAACATTATGTTGTTATTGTGGGTTCAAATGCGCATTCTATTTACAAAAAAAAGATTTTCAGTAGATTTCCCAAAGATAAAGTAATAGTAATCGAGCTAGGTGAAAAAAACAAAACTATTGGAACGGTTATCAAAGTGTATGAAAAGCTCTTAGAGCAAACGGCAAAGAAAAATTTAACAATCATTTCATTTGGTGGAGGAATAAATCAGGACGTTGTTGGATTTATTGCCTCAACTTTGTATAGGGGAGTCAATTGGATTTATGTTCCAACCACGCTGTTAGCAATGGCAGATAGCGCCATCGGACTTAAAACTTCGCTTAATTTCAGGCATTATAAGAACGTTCTGGGAACTTTTTATCCTCCTTCGAAAATTATTATCAATGTCGATTTCTTAAAAACTCTTCCTAAGTTAAATTATTTTAGCGGAATAGGGGAAATTATTAAATTTTATTTAATGAAAAAGAACGCCATTGCGGATTTGGATAACACACTAAAGAAAATAGAAAAATTAAAAAGCGGGAAGAATAGGCAAGATATTCTTAATATCATCGAGGAAAGCATGAAAATTAAACTAAGCTACATGGAAGGCGACGAATTTGATACGGGAAGAAGAAATCTTTTAAATTACGGACATGAATTTGGACATGCGCTTGAGCCGGCATCTGCATTTAATATTCCCCACGGAGTAGCTATTTTAATTGGCATAATATTTGCAAACGTCGTTTCTTATAAGAGAAAGATGATTAGTAAGCAAGTTTATGAGGATTTAAATAGGCGCTTGTTGGTACCAAACATTCCCCGTGACGTTGTAAATATCAAAAAAAGATATTTTGACAAAGACACAATTTTAGAAAATATGAAAAAAGATAAAAAAAGAATTGGTAATGGTTTGGTACTTGTTCTTCCGCGAAAAGATTTCTCTCTTATTAAAGTTAATGATTTGAGCATTGACGAATATACCTCAAGTTTGATAGAGTTGAGAAAAATAATAGGAGTATAGTAAAAATATGAATTTATTAGAATTAAAAATGGTTGAACTCCTGAAAAACTTAAGGGATAAGTTTGGAGTGACAGCCCTTAAGGCTGAATTTGAAGCAGAGGCCTCCCGGGTTAACGAAGTAATGCGCCTAAAAGACGTTGCCGATAAGGCGGATTTGGATTTAGTGATTAAAATCGGCGGAGGAGAAGCAGTTACGGATATGTTTGAGGCGCAACATATCGGAGTGGACCTTCTTATCGCCCCCATGGTTGAAACCCCTTATGCGCTGCGTAAGTATTTAGAAGCGGTAGAGAAATATTTCTCCAAAGATTTAAGAGCGAAAATGCATTTTGGGATAAACATTGAAACAGAATTGGCTTGCCTAAAATTCCCGGAGATGCTTTTGGAGAAAAAGGTCGATTTAATCGATACGATTACCGTTGGAAGAGTTGATCTCTCCGGTTCAATCGGTCTTCCGAGAGATCAAATTAACAGCGCTGAAGTTTATATACTTGCTGAAACTGTTTTTACTCTGGCGCGAGCAAAAAAGTTCAGAACTGCAATGGGTGGCGGTATCGCTGTTGAGGCAATACCTTTTATAAAAAAACTCGCGGCAAAAAAACTTTTAGATCGCTTTGAAACCAGAAAAATTGTATTCGAAGTTCCCGATAATTTTACAAACGTAGAGAAAGGAATTATTCAAGCTAATATATTTGAATTAATGTGGCTGGAAAATAAAAGAAATTACTACGAAAGAATTTTCCGGGAAGACGAAAAAAGAATAGAAATGTTAAAAACGAGAATTAAGTAGCGAAATAAATGATAAAGTTAAGCGACTACGTATGTAATTTCTTTTCCGCAAAAGGCATAACCCATGCTTTCGTATTGGGGGGAGGAGGCAACATGCACCTCATAGACTCCGTTGATAAAAGTAAACTCGAATATGTGTGTAACCTACATGAACAAGCAGCTTCTTATGCCGCGGAAGGATATGCTAGGGTAACAGGAAAACCGGGTCTTGTTATTATCACAACCGGTCCGGGAGGAACAAATACAATGTCGGGAGTTTTAGGCTGTTGGCAGGATTCAATTCCGATGTTTGTTATTTCCGGACAAATCGCCAGGAGATTTATGGGCGCGGGGACAAAAATGGGAGTAAGGCAGTTGGGGGTCCAAGAGATGAATATCGTTGACGTGGCAAAGCCAATGGTTAAATATGCTTCGGTAGTAATGGACCCATTAGATATTAGATATGAACTGGAAAAAGCCTGGCATTTGTCTACAACCGGCAGACAGGGGCCGGTTTGGCTAGATATTCCACTTGATGTGCAAAGCGCGATGATTGATGAAAAGAAATTAAAAAAGTTTAATCCTAAGGAAATTACCCCCGATTATATTACTAACAAAAAAGCAATAGAAAAATTGGTAAAACAGACGCTCAAAAAGATTTCAGAGTCCCAAAGGCCCGTCTTATACGCGGGAAACGGAATTAGGCTGAGTGGTGCTTATGCTGATTTCTTAAAACTAATAAACCTCTTAAAAATTCCGGTTTTAACCAGTTATGTTGGATACGATATGGTGCCATCGAACCATCCTTATTTTTTTGGCAGAGCTCATGCCATGGGACAAAGAGCCGGGAATTTAATTATTCAAAACAGTGACTTATTGTTTAACATCGGTGCAAGATTGGATGTTCTCACGATGGGTTATGAAAAAGAAAAATTTGCCAGGGCAGCTTATAAAATTATGGTAGATATTGATAAACACGAAATAGAAAAGCCCACGTTGTATGTCGACTTAGGTATAAATACCGACGCAAAGTTATTTATCCAAGAAATGATTAGGCAACTTAAAAAGAAACCGCTTAGATTAAATATTAAGTCCTGGTTGGATTATGGACGAAGGATGAATAAGAAATATCCAAATGTCCCGAAAGAACTATGGGAAGGAAAAAAATATGTTAACCCGTATTGCTTTATCGAAGAAAGCTGTAAGCAATTTAAGCCCAATGAAATAATTGTTCTGGCTAATGGGGTAAACGTTTTAAACTGTTCGTATCAAGCTTTTATCGTAAAAAAGGGACAACGTATAATTCTTAATCTTGGATCAGCTCCCATTGGGTATGGGCTACCTGCGGCGATAGGCGTAAGTTTTGCCTTCAATAATAAAAAAAGGATAATTTGCATGGAAGGCGACGGCAGTATTCAGGTGAACATTCAAGAATTACAAACAGTAAGGCACTACAATCTTCCGATTAAAATATTTATACACAGTAACGGAGGATACTTATCCAATCGGAACACCCAGAAAAATTTGTTTGGAGGAAGATATGTAGCATCGGGAACAGACAGCCATATTACTTCTCCCGATTTTGTAAAAGTAGGAAAAGCTTATGGAATTAAATCAATAAGAATAAATAACCACAAAGAGATGAAAGCAAAAATAAAGTATGTCCTGAATTATCCGGGACCGATTATTTGTGATATTAATGCGCTTAAAGATATGAGTTTAACGCCTAAGTTGTTAACAAAAAAGAGGGCCGATGGAAGTTTTTATTCGCCTGCACTTGAGGATATGTGGCCTTTCTTGAGTAAGGAAGAATTGAAGGAGGAGATGTTCATTCCATTGCTAGATGAATAATAGAATGAATATACTGATAACAGGAGCTAACGGATTTCTAGGTAAGCATCTCAAAGAAAATCTTGGCAATAAATACACTCTCTTTACCCCGTCCCACAAAGAACTAGATCTTCTTGATGAAAATGCAGTCGAGAAATTTTTTAAGACACATAAGATAGACGTAGTTATTCATACCGCTTTAGTAGGTGGAAGCAGAAAAGAGGAAGAGACGGAGAGCGCTTTAGAGCAAAACTTAAGGATGTTTTTTAATATCGTGAGGAACAAAAAACATTTTAAGAAAATGATTCATTGTGGCTCCGGAGCGGAATATGATAAGCGTTTTCCAATAGCGAAAGTTAAAGAAGAAGATTTCGATAAAAGAGTTCCGGCAGATGAATATGGGTTTGCCAAGTATCTCTGTTCAAAATATATCGAAAACAGCGAGGATATAGTTTGTTTAAGAATTTTTGCGTTATTTGGTAAAGGTGAAGATTACAGATACCGTTTTATTTCTAACGCGATGTGCAGGAACATTTTTGGCTTACCGATAACGATGAGACAGAATGTTTACTTTGATTATATTTACATCAAAGACATAGTTAGAATAGTAGAATATTTTATAGGGCATAAGGCAAAACATAAATTTTACAACGCCGGGACAGGGAAGAGAGTGAGCTTAAAAACAATCGCCAAGAAAATCAATGAAATAGCAGATATTAAGTCAAAAGTGCTTATTAAAAAAACAGGATTAAATAAAGAATATTCGTGTAACAACAAAAGACTGGTCAAGGAACTCGGCAATTTTAAGTTCACGGATTTTAATGATTATATGAATGAGCTCTATTTATGGTATAAAGAGAATAAGAAATTAATTAAGAAGGATTTATTATGAAAAGAAAGACGGTTTTATTAACGGGGGCATCCAGGGGAATGGGAGCCGCAATTTATAAAAAGTTAAAAAAAGATTACAACGTACTTACTCCGACAAGAAAGGAATTGGATTTATCGAATAACGCCTCTATAGACACATTTATTAAAAAGAATAAAAATACAAAAGTAGATATTATTATTAACAACGCAGGAATTAATTTTCCACAATGGATTGAAGAGATGTCGGATGAAAATATCGAAAATACGGTGCAAACTAATTTAGTTGCCCCAATCAGGCTAATTAGAGGATTTGTTGGTAACATGAAAGAGAATCATTGGGGAAGGATTATAAACATAAGCTCGATGTTTGGAATTGTCGCAAGAGGTAAGCAGGTGCTCTACTCGGCAACAAAACACGGCATTAACGGCGTGACTAAAGCGTTAGCGCTTGAGCTGGCAAAAGACAATATCTTAGTTAACTCCGTTTGTCCCGGTTTCACAAAAACAGATATGGTTCTTAAAAAGAACAATCCGGAAAAAATTGCACTGCTTGAAAAAGACATTCCTTTGGGGAGACTGGCCGAACCTTCCGAAATTGCAAATCTTGTTAAATTTCTGATTTCCGATGAGAGCACATATATTACTGGCTCCTGTATTCTTATCGATGGAGGGTTTACATCTAGATAAATTTTATGGCAATAAAAAATAATACTAGGAAAGTACCGTTATTGAGTTTATCTTTTAACGTTTATAACGAAGCAGCAAATGTGGAGAGAACATATAAGGAATGTAAAAATATCCTTATTAAAGCAAAGATTCCTTATGAAATAATTCTGGTTGAAGGGGGTTCTAAAGACAATTCATGGAAAGTCTTACAAGCCTTGGCTAAAAAGAATAAAGACTGCAGAGTTTTTCAGACGAAAATGGAACCAGGAAGAAAAGTAAATAAAGGAATGAGGGAAGCGCGGGGGAAATATTTTGGATATATGTGTTCGGACGGGCAGGACAACCCGAATGTTTTACCAAAATTCATAAAACTACTGGAAAGTAATAAAGCGGATTTCGTAAAAGCAAGAAGAGTTAACAGGATTTTTTGGGAGAGAAAAGTAATTTCAAGAGTGTACAATAGATTATCTGATTTACTTTTTGGGTTAGGTCTTAGTGATATTAATATGCATCCCAAAGTATTCAGGAGGGAACTGGTTAAAGGAATCAACCTTATTTCTGTTGGTGAAAGCATAGATTTAGAAGTTGTGTTACGGGCCCAGAAAAAAGGATATAGGATAGTCGAAATACCGGTAAGGGAGAGAGTTAGAGGTGGAGGAAAATCAAGCGTCAATCCCTCAGTAGCACTGCATATGCTTACGGACATGCTTTCGTACAAATGGGGAAGGAAAAGCAAAATGTTAAATAGAAACATTAGCGGGGAAAAGCCTTCAAGGAAAGGATCTATAGCTAGCTAATTTTAGAATATGAAGAATAATCCGATCTATAATACGATAAAATTAAAAGTTTTTAATAGAGGTTCTGTGGCGATATATCCAATAGTTTTAAAAAATCTTATGATAGATAAAGTTCGAACACTATTTTTATTAATTCTAGTTAAAACTATTCGTTCCCGTTTTCTCGTAAAAACAATACGGGAGATTGACATTGATAAGCAGTCTATTTTGCTACGGCTTGAGAATGGGACATCGTTTTTTCTTCCTACAGATAAGATTGACTCTTTAAATGGACTGCTGAGCGGAAAATTCGAAGAATCGGAAACCAGCCGCATGATTAAATATATTAAAAAGGGAGATGTAGTTTTAGATATCGGAGCAAATTATGGATTTTATACTGTTTTATTTTCGAAGTGGGTTGGTCAAGAAGGCAGGGTGCACGCTTTTGAACCCTTGCCATGGGCGATAACTCTGCTGGAGAAAAATTTATTGCTTAATAAAGCAACAGAAAACACTATTGTTAATAAATTTGGGTTGGGGGATAAAAAAAACACAGCCGTAATATATAAATATGCTTGGTGTGATTCGGGATGGAGTTCTATGGAAAAACATGGTTGGATACCAACCAGCAATTCAAGATGTAAAATCATTACGCTTGACGCTTACGTTAAAGAAAAGAAAATAAATAAGGTAGATTTCATAAAATGCGATATCGAAGGCGGGGAGCTTCCTGTATTTAAAGGGGCTCGTGCTACATTAGCGAAATTTTCTCCTGTGATAATCTTCGAAGTTCTAAAGGCGTACGAAAAAGATTTTAACTATAAACCGCACGAGCTATATGATTATTTAACTTCATTAAATTATGACATATATAACGCGAGAGGAGATAAATTACGTTTAATTAAAAGTAATGAAAGTCATAGTATGTGGGGGTATTATTTAGCGATTCCACATAAACATAAAAATACATTCAGCAAACATGAGTAAGAAAATATCTTCAAGAATAAAAATGCCTAGAAGAATCTTACTCTTTCTAATTTCTACATCATTTATCCTGTTTGTCCTCTCTTTAGGCTATTTCCTTTTCGTAAATAGTGATCAGACAAATAACACACCTTACTACAAAGCGTCCGGTGCGCAAAACACTAATCTCACGATAATTACACAAAAAGAATCGTGGTCAAAACAAAATCCTCAAAACTTGACTGAGCTATTTGCAAAAAAAACGATTGTAGGAACTTTTGTTGCGCAAGCCGATAACTTGGGGATTATCGAAATTCCTTTTGATACACATAACAGAAGTATCGATGATAAAGTCATTTTCCGCATAAAGGCAAACGGAGAAAAGAATTGGTATTTTCAAAGCGTCTACAATGCCGGTCAATTCCAAACAGATGTTCCTTTCCCTTTTGGTATTCCTGTAATCAAGAATTCTAGAAATAATAGGTATACCTTTGAAATCGAGTCGCTGGATGGAAGACCGAATAACTCAATCTCCTTAAGTAAAGCCAGTCCCTATTTCTTCAGTAAATACAAATTTTCTAAGGCAGAACTGACCAGAAATCCTTTAACGTTGATTCAATTCATTGTTGTTAAAGCAATTAATCAGTTACCGCTTCTTACAGGTTACGAAATTGTTATCCTAGCCCTTTTTATACTTGCTCCCTTTTTACTCTATTTTGTTTTAATAGACTCTATAAGGAGGTTTAAGAAGTGGGTTGAAGCTACTATTCATTTAATTTCCGCGGCCAAGATTAAAACATATCTGTCGCGATTGAAAAGGGTAAATTATAATTTGAGATACGCATTGGATAGAAAAGATAAGATAAGACTTTGCTGTTCGATAATTAGCGTTGGTTTGTTCTCCTCAGTGGCTTTTCATTATTTTCAAGGAGCGTATTATGGGCAAGGCTTTCCTCGGAATACATTTATTCCTAACTGGTTTTTTGGTGATTTTTTTGCCGTTTTTGAACAATGGAGAAACTATCAATTTAACGGGATAGGGTTTGGTTTGTCTTATTTTCCGGGGACATATCTATTTATGGATTTGATGACAAAATTATTTAATGCATACGTTGCGGTTCTGATAATGCTTATTTCTTTTACAGTCTTTCTATTTGCCTATACCTATAAAAATGTCAAAATTAATAAAATCCTGGAATCTCTACGGAATGCTTTTATTATTTCCCTAATGTCTTATCCTTTTCTCTTTGCATTTCAAACTGCCAATCTTGAAATAATTACTTTTATAGCTGTCTGTCTGTTCTTTATCTTTTACAAAAAACATAAAACACTTAGTGTACTAGCTCTAGCATATGCCATTTCGATGAAACTTTTCCCCGGAGTTTTTATCATCTTGTTATTGTTGGAAAAAAGATTTAAAGACATATTCTTAACTTGTGTATTCACTGTTTTCTTTACAATTTTACCTCTGCTTATTTTTGACGGAGGATTCAACAAGGGCATCGGAAACTATATAAATAATTTTAAAGGAAGCCAACAACTATATTCCAACTTAATGATTCTAGGCGAGTCGGGGAATCATTATGGTCATAGTCTATTAAATGGTTTTAGAGCTCTGTTTCCTTGGGTATTTCCTTCATCAATAGAGCCTATTCTATTTTCCTATATAATTTTTATTTCAATCATTACATTGGCTATTATTGGTTATCTTTTCTTCTTTGAAAAAACATTCTGGAAAAGGGTAGCCTGTTTAGTGATGATGATGAACCTATTTCCTTTCACTTCTACAGACTACAAGTTACTTTATATTTTTTTACCCTTGTTTTTTCTGATAAATCATTTAAAAAAAAGTAAGTATGATGCTATTTTTATCATCCTTTTCTCTTTGTTATTGATTCCTAAGGATTACTTTTATTTTAATAATAACGCTTTTTCTAATCTTAATGTTGTTGCTAATCCAATTATTATGTCAACAATATTATTGTTAATCATTTTCTTAGGGATTAAACAGAGCTTAGGTAAGGTAAGAAATACAGTCAATAATAAATTATTTAGTAAAATAGCGTAAGGTATATGAGCAAACAGATTTTTTTAATCAGGCGCATTTCCAAAAGAACATTTTTCTTTTTGATTCTCACATCACTTGTCCTGTTTGTTCTCTCTTTAGGATATTTCCTTTTCGTAAATAGCGATCAAACAAATAACACCTATTATTATAAAGAGTTAGGTAGACAGGATACCAGCATTACAACGATTACGTTAAAGGAATCTTGGTCAAAGAATGTCTTACAAGACAGAAAAGCATTGCTGACGAAAGAAGTCATTGAAGGAAATTTTATCGCGCGAACCGATAATTTGGGAACAATCGCCATACCATTTGATACACACAATAAGAGCATTAACGATAAGGTAATTTTCCGTTTGAAAGAAACGGGGCAGAAAGAGTGGTATTTTCAAAGTATTTACAATACGAGTCAATTTCAAAATGACATTCCTTTTCCCTTCGGTTTTCCTATAATCACAAATTCAAAGGATAAAGCTTACACATTCCAGATAGAATCATTAACAGGGAAATATAATAATTCTATTTCCCTTAATAAGACTAATGGCTATTTCTTTAGCAAATATCAATATTCTAAAGCGGAATTAATAAACAATCCTTCCAGACTGGTTCAATTTCTTACTATTAAAATCAATGCTCAATTACCATCATTTACTCCAATTGAGGGTTTTTACGCACTCCTCTTTGCTTTAGCTCCCTTTTTACTCTACCCGATTCTAAGAACGCGTAGTAAGCAGCTTAAAAAGCTGATTAGGACTAAGAGGGCACTATTTACAATAACTAACATCAAAACATATCTTTTGTATTTAAAAAGAGTCAGTTATAATTTGAGTTACTCTTTGAAGAGAAAGGATAAAATTAAAATCTGCGCTTTAATAGTTAGCGCCGGTTTTTTCTTCGCGGTGGGCTTTCATTTTTTTCAAGGGATATATTATGAAAGAGGGTTTCCCGTAAATTCGTTCTTGCCTAATAATTTTTTTGGTGATTTTTTTATTGTTTTCAATCAATGGAACTGGTATAAATTTAGCAGTTTTGGTTTAAATTATTTTCCGGGAGCCTATCTTATTGTCGATTTATTAACGAAACTTTTTACTGCATATACAGCAATTGTTATTTACCTATTCTTCTTTATTACCTTTATATTCTCATACACATACATAAATGTTAAGACAGATAAAGTAATCGAATCTTTGCAATATGCTTTTATCATTTCCTTAATGTCTTATCCTTTTCTTTTCGCTTTTAACACCGCTAATTTTGAAATAATTACCTTTATATCTATTTGTTTATTTTTTATTTTTTACAAAAAACATAGAACACTTAGTGCTCTAGCCCTGGCATATGCCATTTCGATGAAACTTTTCCCCGGAGTTTTTATCATTTTGTTATTGTTGGAAAAAAGATTTAAAGACATATTCTTAACTTGTGTATTCACTGTTTTCTTTACAATTTTACCTCTGCTTATTTTTGATGGAGGATTTAATAACGGAGTAGGGAATTATATTAATCATTTTAGCCGGAGTATGAGCGCATACGCCGAGTTAATGGTCGTAAGCGGCGCAGGAAATCACTACGGCCACAGTTTGTTAAATGGTCTTTTTGCGCTTTTTACCTGGATGTTTCCTCTTCTAAGACAAATTATGCTTCCGTATATAATTATTATTTCGATAAGTTCAGTAGTGATTATTTTATATCTTATATTCTTTGAAAAAATATTTTGGAGAAGAGTCGCATGCCTGGTTATGATGATGAATCTTTTTCCCATTGTTTCTACCGATTACAAATTGCTTTATGTTTTTATACCGTTGTTTTTATTTATTAATTATTTCAAGAAGGACAAATACGATACTCTTTTTATTATTCTTTTTAGCTTATTATTAATCCCTAAGGATTATTTTTATTTCAATGGCGACCCATACATGAGCTCTAATATTGTTGCTAATCCGTTGATTATGTCGGTGATATTATTAGCTATTATATTATCAGGATTAAAACCATTAAGTCTTTTTGCAAACGTGATTCGAAGAAGATTTCGAATTTTGAGTAATTTGGCAAGTTAACCATAAGCTATGAAAATCATATCTGGGAAAAAAACTCTATTACTTTTACTTTTCTTATCAATCGGCATATTTGCTTTATGTTTCTTTTATGTTTTATTTATAAATAAAGGGGCATTGGATAGCGGAGATTATTATAAATCCTCTCAGGGACAGTATGGCTTGACAACTCTTATAGCAAAAGAATCTTTAACAAAATCTCCGGCAAATCAGGAATTATCGGCAAAAAAAACACTTAATCAAAATTTTACCGCTCGATTTGATAACTTGGGAACAATAGCCCTGGCATTTGATACAAACAACAGAAGTATTAACGACAAAGTTGTTTTTCGCCTAAAACAGAGAGATCAAAAAGACTGGTATTACCAAAATACATACAACGCTAATCAGTTCCAGAATAATATTCCATTCCCTTTTGGTTTTCCTGTTATATCAGATTCAAAGAATAAATCCTACTCAATACAAATTGAGTCATTGGAGGGTAAGTCCGGGGAGTCCTTAATTATAAGCGAAAACAATAAAAATTTTCTTAGCATATATAAATATTCTAAATCGGAATTAATCAATAATCCTAAGGCGATGATTCAATTCTTTGTAAATAAAATTAATACACAAATTCAGTTAATTGCAATAAATGAAATAATTTTGATGACATTCATAATTGTTTTGCCCCTGCTTATGTATCCGTTATTAAAACCTTTCCCCTTAAAGATTATTTTAAGACATAAAGCACTTATTTTTTTGATAGTTTTGCTTACCGGCATGTCTCTAATTTTATATAGGAGTTATATTTTTGGCGGAAAACTTTTTCTGTTCGAAGATTTCGGAAGTGATTCCGTAAGAGTATCGCTGCCGACTTATATTTTTCTTTTTGATTGGTTTAGAAATGGAATGCCATTATGGTCAGATAAAATGGGAATAGGAACCAGCGTTTTGTCTCATAACGAAATTATTTTCGACCCCTTTACATATATCCTGTTTCTCTTTGGTAAAGCAAACATAATTTATATGTTCGTGTATATGGTTATAACGAAAATAATTCTGGCAGGGGCATTCTTTTGGGCATTTTTAGGAAAATTCAGCAAATACAAATTGTCTTCTTATGCGAAGATTATCGGGGCGCTAACTTACGCATTTGGGGGATATATGATTGTTACAGGTCAAAACTATGTCTTTGCGACGATGTATGTTTACCTACCGTTGATTCTATTAGGATTTGAAATATGGTTGCAAAGCAAAAAGAAATGGCCATTAATTTTAATGTTGACTCTTACAGCTTTATATTTCTTTTATTTCTTTTATATGACCGCTGTTTTCTTCGCCGTTTATGCTATTTTTAGATATTTTACAGTCTACGTTTACAAACCCAAACATTTCTTAAAATATTTGTTCACATTGGCTTCATATGGCCTTGTGGCAATAGGAATAAGCGCTTTCTATTGGTTGCCATCAATGATATTAACGCTCAGCAATATAAGAATTGCTTCATCCTCGCAATCTCTCGATACTCTGTTTACATTTAACCCAAGCAACGTAATAACAGTATTTTCTCGTCTTCTTGGAGTAGATGCATTGGGTGGCCCAATGAATTACGTGGGGCAGGATGCCGATTACTTTCAGCTCGTTACTTACGCAGGAATTATAACAGCCTTATTAGTGCCTCAAATATTCTACCAGTTGAGTAAAAAAACAAAAAAACCATTTATTATTTTTAGTATAGTGTTGGCGATTTTTTTGTTCGTTCCGTTTTTCTCCTATGTTCTAAACGGCTTTAGTATTATTTCTTATCGCTGGATATATTTCTTATTTTTCGTTTCGTCGCTCTTTTTATCTCTGGTTGTAAACTTTATTTTCGAAAAAAAGAGGATAAGTTTTAGACTCCTTATATTAACTGCCGGTTTTTTAGTTCTAATTTCATTAATCGCAATAATCTACCCGGTTCCTATAAAGGCGGATGGGATATTTAATATATTAAATTCATACATCCATTCCTCAATAGTTCATAGATATCTTTTAAATAACTTCAGGGTGTTTCTTAAGGACTACATTTTTATAGCTGCATACCTAGTGTTGATTTTCCTGCTCTTTAAAACAAGATATAAGAAATTTATCATGGCCACAGTCTTAGCTTTAGTCTGTATAGAATTGGTTTGGTTCCCTACGCTCTTTATAAATAATAGATTAACTACTTCCCCCGACCCTATAAAAAATCATCTTGGCTATTTTGATTATACAAATGAAGCGGTAGCCTATATTAATTCTATCGACACGAGTATTTATAGATTGGATAAGTCTTATGATTCGGTTAAATCCGAATATGGAATAATACCTTCAGATAATGAAGCAATGGCCCAAAATTACAGGGGGCTTAAAAACTACGTATCCAATAATCAACCAAACTATATCCGCTTTCTGCAGAAAGCGGATATATTTGTATATTATCCTAATCCCAATTTTCCTCCGGCAAAAGGAATGAAGCCCGAAGACTTTAAAGACGCTAATCTAAATTACATTAACGGAGTAGGAAATAGATACATATTGCAAACTTTTTTAGGGGTTAAATACTATTTAACCAATAAATATTTTGACGGTCAGTTGCCTGGTTATTTCCATTATGTAAAAACAGTTGATGGTATTAGTATTTACGTAAATGATTATTATTTACCTTTGGGAATGACTTTCGACAATTTTATAACCAGCAATGAATTTGCCAAGCTAAATAATTCTTCCAAAGATTTAGCGTTGTTATCATTTGTCGTTATTGATGATCCAAAAGAATTGGGAAACATAATAAGTAGAAGCGATGCAAGTAAATTAAGCGAAATCTCACCGGAAAATATAGGGAACATCATCGGTGACCGAAGAAAAGATTCATTGAAATTAATTTTCTACAAAGAAGATAGTCTTAAGGGAAGAATTTCTATTGTAGGAAATAAAATTCTTGTTTTAACAATTCCTTACGACAAGGGTTGGACAGCCTATGTTGACGGGAGCAAGGTAGTAACGTTAAAGGTTGAGAATGGGCTAACCGGTATCAAATTGTCCCCAGGTAAGCACATTGTTGAGCTAAAGTATTTCCCACAGGGAATGACTGCCGGAATAATAATTTCCCTCGTAACCTTGTTGTTGTTGCTGATAATTGCCAAATTTAAAAAAAAGATATCAAAAGCAATGGCTCAAATTAATAAGCTTTCAATGCTATACTACAAACATTACCTGAGTAAACCATTTAAAAAAACGGTGAAAGTCTTAGAACGTTTTAGCAATGAAATTTAACAAAGTAATAAAAGTTGCGTTAGCTATTGATATCCGGTTAAAGTTAGGCAAAAAAAAATATATTTTTTACGCCACTACTTTTTTAGGTTTTTTGATATTTATCCTAAGCGGTTTATTAACAAGGGGATATAGTCTCTACAGCCTCTTTCAATCTAATAAAACGGATTATTTTATGGATTTTTATAATCCATTATCGGAATTACTCAACGGACCCTATTCTCATGGGTCAATTTACCCACCATTGCCGCTTTTAATTTACAAGTTTTTACTTCGTTTTGTGCCATATAATATAGTCTCTCATGGGGCTTTCGCAATTAGAGCCAGTCAAATAGGAGAAATCGTATTTCTTTTCTATTCACTAATAACTTTGTTGACATTCCTGGTTATTCTTAGAGAAGTAAAGAGAGGGAAAATAATGGAAATATACGGTTTTATCTTCTTCGTTTTATTTTCCGCTCCATTTCTTTTTATGTTTGAGCGGGCAAATATAATTTTTATTGCTCTACTATTCTCAATGGTATTTGTCTTTTTTAAAGATAGCAAAAACCGTATTATCCGTGAAGTCGCTCTTATCTGTTTGGCGATATCCGCAGGAGTTAAGCTATACCCTGCTTTATTTGGATTATTGCTCTTAAAAGAAAAGCGGTTTAAAGATACTTTTAGATTATTATTATATGGTATAACAGCATTTATCTTGCCGTTCTTTGCCGTTGGGGGAATTAGTCAGCTGCTGGTTCTAATTAAAGATATCTTAACTACGTCTAATGGTGCTTTAGATTGGGGAGTAGGTTATGCGGTGAATATCTTAAGTATTGTCAGAATATTTTATGGTTTCATTGGAGATTTCGGTAAGGGCCCTATTTTCATAGGGAATACTCTGTCTTATCTCGTTTTACTTTTTGGAGTCATTTCCGTGTTTCTCCTAAAATCAAAATGGAAAACTGTTGCACTACTTTCTTCGCTTATGATTATGGTTTCGTCCGTAAGCTATGTTTATTCGTTGATATTTATGATAATTCCCTTGATTATGTTTTTGGATAGCGAAGAGAAACTAAAACGGATGGATTATTTATATCTTATCTGTTTTATTTTTATTTTCGTGCCGCTTACTTTGAATAATATCGATTTTATAAATCGTGGATTTGGGTCGTCAGCTAGGCCTTTAACTCTAAACGTGCTTATTCAAAATATAGCACTTCTGACTATGACGGTTACTTTAATTCTTCAAGGATTCCAAGAGGGGTTGAAAGGGAAGAATGCTAAAAAAAATTAACTCAATAAATAGACTTGCAGTGCTAATCCCTATCTTCGTTGTGTTCATCTATAACCTGATTTTCTTCAATCGATTCTACCCAATTACAGAAGGATGGTTTTCCACATACGCTTGGTTGTTCAATCATGGAGAATTTCCATATAGAGATTTTTATTTCCTATTACCTCCTCTCTACTTAATTAAAATGAGCATATTCACAACTTTATTTGGATATAGTTTTCTCTATTTAAGAATTGTCGGTATATTCGTAATACTTCTAATGACCTATTTTTTATACAAAAATCTCCAAATTATTTTTGGAGCAGCGATTGCCGTTTTTGTAGCGATAGTCGGTATAATTTATTATCAATCAGGCAACGCCCATATTACGTATGATTTTACGCAATTTGTCATTTTGTATGGGTTGATCCAGTCGTATTTACTTTTAAAATATGTAAGTACTTCCGGTTCTAAAATTCAGGCAGGTGTAAAGTGGGTTTTCTGGGCGGGAATTTTTGCCGGACTGGCTTTTTTGACAAAACAAAGTAACGGCATAATGATAACTGCCTTTTCCTTTATCGGATTATCTCTGTTATCTTTGTCGAAGGCAAAAAAAGAGTTTTTAAAAATTTTAACCGCATATATTGGTGGATTTATTATTCCGGTATCAATAATATCCTTATGGCTATTGGTTAATTCGGCTTTCGTTCCATTTGTTCAGCAGATTTTTTCCGGTGCGATAGGGGCAAAAGGAGGATTTAGCCAGATATTTTTTTCCTGGTTTAAAGGCATATTAACCTACAACTTTATTTTTAGAGTTGGACAGATATTGCAAATACTGCTGGTTCTCGGTTACTGGATGCCTCTTTTTATTTCCAAGAAGAAAAGGGATGGCGGTATAAGCAAAGTTTTTATCCTCCTTGCATCTTTATTAATGCTTCCCGTTGTTATTCTGCCGTTAATTTTAAATAAAAATACAGTTAATGTGTTGTCAAATTTTGGCTGGCAAGGCATTAATATTATTATAGTTGCGGCAATCTCGGTTCCCTTAACCTACATATTAATTTCTTTTCTTCTAACCATTTTTAAAAAGCCTTTTAATAAAAAAATCTTTTTATTTTCCTTTGTTGCCCTCGGTTTTATTTATGG
The DNA here is from genome assembly GCA_049519175.1 of Candidatus Levyibacteriota bacterium. Classification (GTDB taxonomy): domain Bacteria; phylum Patescibacteriota; class Microgenomatia; order Levybacterales; family UBA12049; genus DATKGX01. The sequence continues at coordinate 275,449 of JBEKQZ010000001.1, forward strand.
AACTGGAGCATCAGCGGGTGTAACCGAAGTCGGAGCTTTTTTTGGATTTTGTCTTTCCGTTGCCTTAATGCTTCATTTTAGGTCAATATTTGGTTTGGGGAAAATTTTTATCATATTCTTTTGCATAAGCTTCTGTTTGATGTTGGTTAAAGCAAAGTTCGAACGTCCGTACTTCTGGTGGAATGTTACAAGTCCGGATATAAGATCGAATCTTGTAACGGTTAAAAATATGCCTTTGTTAAGAGGAATTTATATGTCACAAGAAAATGCTAATTTAATAGAGCAGGTTACTTCGGAAATAGACAAAGGTTCAAAGCCGGGGGATCCTATTCTTGTTTTCCCCAATACGCCTATCTTTTATCTAATTGCAGACAGAAAACCACCGGGGAAAGCTCCAGTTCAATGGTTTGATGTTTTGACGGATCAGATGGCTATAAAAGAAGCAGAAGCGATAAGGAAGAACCCACCGAAAGTAATTGTTTATCTGGATCTTGGTGCATCTGTTTGGGAAGCTCACGAAAGTTTATTTAGGAATGGCAAGCCAAGCGGACAACGCGAGATAGTCGAAGCCTTTATGGAAGTCATCAAATCCAAGAAAATGAATATCTCAAAAAAATATGAATTACCTAACAATGTTACTCTAACAGTATGGAGAGAATAAGAAGATATTCTAAAAGAAAGATAGCGTTGTTTGCGATATTGGTTATCGTAAATGTAATTCTCTATTTAGTTTTATATTCCGCGTCCCGGATATCAAGTAATCAAATAACCATAAAGCAAGTATCGGGATTATCTTTTAACAGCTCTACAGACAAACTCCAACCGGTGTTTAGTAATCTACCAAGATTCTATAGAACTTTTAATTTCGAATTTGAGTCCGATTTTCTACCGAAAGACGATAATTATGGAAATATCTTTCAGACGGGGAGTGATCCCAAAACCTTAAGAGTTGAACTAATTCATCCCGCATCTCTGCAGGTTGTCATCGGATACAAGGATGACCCTGGGCAGAAAGTATATCCGATTTCGGATAAAGTCAACTTAAATAAATGGAACCATATTCAGTTAACTTATTCTTCAAACCAAAAATTGTATGTAAAGTTAAACGATGAACCGGCTGTCTTTCTTAATGACAACAAATATGATGTCGCTATTAATGATTTGGTTTTAGGGGCAGGTTACAATAGGCAAAGAACATTTCAGGGGTTAATAAAAAAGACAAACTTTAAGGTTACTTTCAGTGAGGCAAATGCTTTGTTGTTTATTTTATCACTGATTTCGAAATATTACTTCATACTAGTATTTTCCCAGTTGTTGTTTTTCTATGCAAAATATTTGAGGAAACAAAGCGTAAAGATAAAGGGCCGGGATTATAATGACATATTCTTCGGTTTTCTGATAACATTTTCAATTACTGCTTCTATAGTTATACTAACAGGAATATTTTCGTCTCCATTGACCGGCCAGAGGAAGTGGATACCTTATCTTGGTTTACTTATACCTTCAGTTGTATTAGGTATGAATTATTTAAAAATAAAGTGGTTTGAAAAAAAATACTTTTTAGCAATAGCCGGATTGCTTTCATTTACTATATTAATACTTGGTACCCGTAACTATGAATTTCTTTCCTGGTTCGGGGTCTCCGGCGTGCTCATGGTCTGTTGTTGCATATCGATTATACCGTTAACTAGGTATTTTTCTTTCTTCTTCGCCGGAACATTAATCTTTCTTTTTGCGATTAATTCAGTTGTTTTCATGAATAATTATGGATCGCAAGGTTACATATGGACAGCGTTGGTAGTAACGGTCGTTATATGCGCATTTCTGTCTACGCTATTTTCGCAGAATAATCATCTCTGGTGGGCTAAGGTAAATAAAATCGGATTTGCTGTTCTCCTTGCTATCTCCTCTGCGCTTGCATTACGCTCTGATTCACTATTCCTTGGATCCTCTGAGTTTCACTGGAATTACTATACCGGAGTAATCCAGACTATACGTAGTGGCGGAGAATTGTTATGGAGTGCTCCTTCACAATACGGATTTCTAAGCGTATTATTGCCGTCGGTTTTGCCATGGACGTCAAGGAATTCATTTTTTATTTTTCAGGCTGTCTTATTCTTTATTTGCTCTCTTATTATAATAAAAACTATATATATGCTTTAAGAATAAAGCAGTATTCATACCAATAGCATTAACGGCATTATCCTTGTTCTATTTTGCTGACCCTGCCATTATTGGGCCCACTCTTTACCCCTCATCAAGTGTTATGAGATTTTTCTGGGTTTATGTTCTACTTTTTGCCGTATTAATAGATTATTACAAACGTAGCGTTTTGGATGGAAAGATTAAATGGTTTGTTTTGAGCGCTTATATATTAGGGGTGTTGTGGTCTGCCGAAAGCATGCTTTACTGTACGGCAATATACGGAACATATTTACTGAGCTCCGCGATAGCAATGTATAAGCTGAAAAAAAATACCAGTTTTAGGTTTTTGTTTATAAACCTTTTGGTGATTTTCCTTGTGTTGATTAGTACTAACATCTTCTATTTAACAACAACAAGCCATTTTCCGGATTTAAATATGTATTTTATGTATGCTTTTGGTTACGCAAATGGCTATGGAGAGTTAGCAATAACCCCCTGGGGGATCTATTGGGCAATTATAATTGTTTTTTCCGCTATCGTTTTTGTCTTATGGCGTTTATATTCTGCAAAGAAATACACAGAGTGGGTGGTCATATCCGTTTGCTTAGCCACATTATGGATTGTAACAAGCTACTATATTGGAAGAGCAGTTACCAATAATCTTACGGCGATTTTGCCTTTAATCTTTTACGTTTTTATTGTGATGTCGGCGACATTAATGGAAGTAAAGCTTTTTACATACAGGTTCCTTCTTACCTTGGTTTTTTTGCCGTGGATAATAGTCGGAATAATGGGCGGGATTGGTAATCCGCAATTTATCGATAAACTGCGGCAATTCAAATTCGCGGAAAATATTAACAGTAAAAGCTTTAAGCCGGATAATGAACTAAATAGCATCTTCAAATCCTTAAATATTGTTAATGGTGTTAGAATAGCTTATTACGGAGATCCATATAATAATCCGGTTATTCCCAACGGCAAGGGAGGATATGTGGATCCTATTGCTGGCATGCCTCTTCCCATGACGCTTCTGGAAGAACCAATACCAGAGCAAAAAAGAGATATTATTGTAGAAAGGTTTTTAAATGGCATAAAAGGACCAATATATTTGATACATAGAAAAAAAGAGAGTTTAAACAGATTATCTGATTGGAAAACATATTTTCAACAGAAGTATTCTCTCAAAAAAGAAGATACTGGAAAGAGTGAGTATGAGGTCTTTATAGTTAGTGACAAATAGAGATTATATATATTATATACATAATACCTTAAATAACATGCATCGGTTTTCATATATTATTAGGACAATTATACTATTTTTTATATTACTTGTAATTACTATATTAATTAATTCTAACGTAGATAACAGTAATATTTATTATAAATTTAAGAATAACGTATCAGGTGGATTTACTACCATTACACAAAAAAATCAATGGAATGATGTTGCAAATACTAAAATACTACTGGCCCATAAAAAATTAGACTTAGATTTTACTGCACAATCTGATTACTTAGGTACCATAGCAATCCCATTTGACACGAACAATGAGAGTATTCATGACAGAATTGTTTTCCGTATAAAAGAAGCTTCGGAAAAAAACTGGTTTCATCAAAATGTCTATGATACTAACCAAATTCAGGATAATGTACCTTTCCCATTCGGTTTTCCTATCATTCAACATTCCAAAGGTATTCATTTTAAAGTCGAGATAGAATCCATGGATGGAAGAAAAAATAATCATTTGTCTCTAAATACTAATAATAGGTATTTCCTCGCAGAGTATATTTATTCAAAAGCAAATATTTTTCGAAGTCAAAGAGTGCTCTCTCAGTTCTTATATTTTAAAATTTATGAACACGTTTCTACCTTAACTATACCAGAATTATCGCTCATTATTTTAATATCTTTGATCATTCAGATTCTTCCCTATAAGTCATTATTTTCCACCAAGAATAGAAAAAAGTATACAGAAAGTCCCAAGAAGAGTTTTACAAACAGAGTAGATTGGGTTGATGCAGGAAAAGGTTTGGGATTAATTCTAGTTATATTTGGTCATTTGGTTACTATGGGTACAGTGCTTTCAAATTGGATTTTTAGTTTTCATATGCCACTTTTTTTCTTTTTATCGGGCTATGTAACTAAAATTCCAAATAGAAGTATAAGTTACTCTTCAAAAAGAATATTTGTAAATTTGATAGTGCCATATTTTGTTTTTGTAACAGTCGGATTGCTTGTATCTTTGGCTATACCAATATGGAGACATATAAATATTGATCAATTATTAGTTGAACTTTTTTATTCTGGTGTACCAAGTAGTATACAAGTTTCTCAATTATGGTTTCTAATTTGTTTAGCGGTAACTCAATTTATGGCAATTGTTTTTTTCAGGTTAAATCATAAAGATATAACTATAACCATTATGTTAGTTTTTGTATTCGCTTTGATAGCGTATTTAATTAATATATATCAAATTGGTTTTTGGGTACACGGAGTTTATTATCGTTTACCTTGGATGACAGATACAGCTTTTATGGGTTTATTTTTTTTCTTGATAGGATTTTACTCAAATTCTTTAAAGATTTTTTCCAAATTGACCTCACATTTTTCATATTCAAATATTGTTAAAATTTTGATTTTTTTAATAATAAGTTTTTATTTTGGGACTCAATTAAACCATGGAGCTAGCTTAAGTGCAAACTTTTATGGAAATCTAACGTATTTTCTCATTGCTGCTTTAGCAGGTATTATATTTATTATATATATATCAAGATTTTTTGAGAATAATAAACTGCTTATATATTTAGGAAAAAATACACTTCCGATATATGCAAGTCAATCATTTATTCTTTCTTTATTTCAGTACTTATTAAATTTAATCTTACATAAAAAATTTGCAATTATGGTAAATGTTCCGTTATTGTTATGCTTTTTGGGTCTAGTCTTAATTATTGCAGTGCTTATAATAGTTTCTATTGTTTACAATAATACTATCCAAAAACTTATTTTAAAACTGCAATGAGCTTCAACCGTTGACAAGCATCCTAAGTTTGCCATACAATCAATCACATAAATTTCTATGACTGTATTTGATAAGTATGCTGACAATTATGACGAAGGACACGTCAAAGCGGTTGCGATGTCCGGATTTAAACCCTCCCACTTCCACGAATATAAATTAAAAGAAGTTCTGGAATATCTTAAAGAGAATGGTTTGGCAAATAAAAAACTTAAATTCCTAGATTTTGGGTGCGGTACGGGAAGTAGCGTAAAGTACATAAAAAAATATTTACCCAAGGCTTCTGTTTACGGAGTCGACGTTTCCAAGGAGGAAATTAGAGTTGCCAAAGCCAATAGTAAAGGCCTTAAAGATGTGACGTTTGCCGCTTTTGACGGAACTAATATTCCCTTTACCGTTAAGTTTGACGTTATATTTATTGCCAATGTTTTCCACCATATTAGACGCGATAAACATAAAAAAGTGATGAAAAATATCTACGCTAAATTGGCAGACGACGGAATTCTGTTTATGTTTGAGCTTAATAAGCTGAATCCGTTAACTATGTTTGTGGCAATCAGGAATGATTATAAATTTGATAAAGATGCAAACCTTTTAAACCCGTTTTATGCAAAAAGGCTATTGCGAAATGCAGGTTTTTTAAATAGCAAGGTTACTTATACGATATTCTTTCCCCAATTCCTTTCAGCGTTAATTCCACTGGAAAAATATCTCCGTTGGTTTCCTTTTGGAGCACATTACTTTTATGTTGCCAAGAAAAGCGAGTGATATAATAGTCTTCATGCGTAAGTTTATCGCGCCCCTTTTATTACTGTCGTTAATTATAGTTGTCTTTCATTCATGGTTTAATTCCGGATTTTTAACTTCAAATGATTTTCTCTATTTTTCTAAGTCTATGATAAAAGATGCCACTTTTAATATTTATGCCTGGGATTGGCATAGTGGTCTTGATGGTTTTGCAAGATTTGTTTCTCCATATTCATGGATTTTTCCCTTTATAAATTTTCCACAAGTAGTATTTGGTAAATTGGGATTTGATTGGGCCTTTATAGAAAGGGTTGTTTACTTTTATCCACTCCTACTGCTTTTGATATTTTCTCCGATTCTTCTTGTAAAATATTTTTTCCCAAAAAATAAGTTTTATTTATTTTCCGTGCTTATTTTTGCTTTTAATACTTATTCATTATTGTTGGCCGGAGGAGAGATATTTCTTGCTCTAGCATATTCCTTGATGCCTATTGTTTTGGTTTTATTTGCTCACATGATCGATATTCGCAACAATGACGGATTTTCAAAATATAAATATTCTTTTATTGCAGGTTTAGTATTTGCCGTTCAAATAATGATAGACCCAAGGTTTGCGTTCGTAACGGTATTTTGCGTAGTTTTCTATTCGATATTTTATGCCATTTTTAAGGTTGGGAATTTTAACAAAGACAAGATAAAGAAATATGTTTATAATTTAATATTCATCTTTCTGATTCCCGGAATAATTGCAGTATTGCTTCATGCTTTTTGGATAATTCCTTCAATAATGCACGGAGGAAACCCCGTCGAAGCGCTAGGGGTTTCTTATTCGACCGGTGGTGCAGTTCAATATTTGAGTTTCGCAAAACTGGAAAATACAATTTCGCTTTTGCACCCCAACTGGCCGGAAAATATCTTTGGGAAAGTTTATTTCATGCGGCCGGAATTTTTACTATTACCGGTTCTGGCTTTTGCGTCCCTATTTTTTATTTCCAAAACCAAAGATCAAAAAACCAATATCTATGTGCTGTTCTTTGCGCTTTTAGGATTAGTCGGAGCATTTTTGGCCAAAGGCGCAAACGACCCTTTCGGCGCAGTATATCTATGGGCATTTAATCATATTCCGGGGTTTATTATGTTTCGGGATCCCGCAAAATGGTATCCGCTGGTCGCGATTTCGTATTCGATACTAATTCCCTTCACAATATGGCAAATTTATGAATTTCTAAAATCCCATTCTAAGTTTTCAATTTTCAATCCTCAATTCTCAATCAAAAACAAATTTTTCAATTTGCCCCACTTCGCTACGGCTTCGAGGGGCAAGCAAAACCTATTTCTGTTTTTGGTTTTGGTTTATATGTTATTTCTGATTAGACCTGCGATATTAGGGCAACTGGGCGGAATGTTTAAGGCTACTGTTATTCCGAATGATTATGTAAAGTTAGAAAAGTTTTTAGTAAATCAGCCAGATTATTTTAGAACGCTTTGGGTGCCTTCAAAGCAAAGATTTGGTTATTACTCCAATAATCATCCGGAAATGTCCGCGCAAGTCTTATTTAATGTTACCGATAATCAAAGCTTATTCAAAAAGCTATCGGAGGAAAATACGGAAAATCTTTTGCAAGAGGCGTCGATAAAATATGTAATTATTCCCTATGATTCCGAAAAAGAAATATTTTTATCTGACAGGAAATACGATAATTTAATTTACTTACAAACAGTACGAGAGACTCAAAAAATACCATGGCTTAAACAAGTCGCCAGTTTTGGGAAAATAATGGTTTTTGCAGTTCCTAATCCAAAAGGCCATTTTTGGTCTCCATCAAAAACGCTTTCTTTAGCTTATGAATACATAAACCCTGTTAAGTATTCAGTCAATATAAAAAATGCTAAGAAAGGGGACATTATTGTCTTTGCAGAAAGCTATGATGTGAAATGGATTGCCGAAAATTCAACGTTTCATGTTCAAAGCTCAAAGTTCGATAATGAATTCAACAGCTTCGTTTTACCAGCCAACGGAAACTATAATCTAAGAATCTATTATACGCCTCAGGATTACGTTAATATTGGCCTAGCAATTAGTGGGGTTACTTTATTTATTCTAGCCGGCGGCTTGTTGTTTTTAATAATTAAGAAAAAATGAAAATACAGGATATATTATTTTTAGTTATATTGGTAATTTTGTTTTTTAAGCACAAAGAGAATTCTTTTGTGGCTTTTGGCTTACTGTGTTTTTTTCTGGCAATGCCATTTTTCTATTTTTGGGTTTTCTTTACGGCGGAAAGACTCGTCTACTATGGAACATTATTAGTTCTAATAGAAATTTTATTTAAATTCATTCAATTTGGAATAAAGCCCCGGAAATGATAAAATAGATTTAAGCTCAATTTCAGTAATCGAAGTTAGCATCAAGAATATGATTAGCGCAGTCGTCCCGGCATTCAATGAGGAAGAAAGCCTTAATGAGCTTTATAAGGTTTTGTCAGTAAATTTACTTAAGCTTGGTCAAGAATACGAAATAATTTTTGTTGATGACGGCTCAACCGACTCCACGCTTCAAATTCTGCAAAAATTAGCCTCAAAAGATAAAACCATCAGAATTTTCTCTTTTCGGAAAAACCGCGGTAAAGCAGAAGCGTTAACGGTTGGTTTTCAAATGGCAAAAGGGGATTATATTGTCACTTTGGATGCGGATTTGCAGGATCGACCGGAAGAAATAAAAAAACTTTTAGATAAGGCAAAGGAAGGCTTTGATTTAGTTTCCGGTTGGAGAAAAGACAGAAAAGACGCGCTTAGAACCAGATTGTCTTCCCAGTTCTTTAATTTTATCATGAGTTCCTTTTGGGGAGTGCACTTGCACGACTATAATTGCGGATTAAAACTTTATACTAAAGAAGCTGCCAGAAGCCTTAACTTATACGGAGGAATGTACCGGTTTATTCCTTTGCTGGTGGCGGAAAAAGGTTTTGAAGTTACAGAAATTCCGGTTGTCCACGAAAAAAGAAAATTCGGAAAATCGAAATACGGATTTTCCAAAATCTTTCGGGATGTCCCCGATATGTTTACAATCCTTTTCCTCTCTAAATACGCCAAAAGACCCTTGCATTTCTTCGGCTTTGTGGGTGGAATAATTTCGGCCATTGGATTTTTTATAATGATATATCTTACAATTTTGCATTTTATGGGACAGCGGATAGGAAATAGGCCCCTACTTACTTTCGGAATGCTCTTGATGCTGGCGGGATTACAACTTTTGTTTACCGGTCTTTTGGCCGACTTGATTTTGCATATCTCCCAAAAAGATAGTCAGGGCATAAATCTTAACGAGGGTTTTAAATATAAGACCAAATGAAGATAGGAATTGACATCTCACAGTTGGCGTATCCCGAAACGGGAGTGGCAAACTATTTGCAAAATCTCGTTCAGAATTTAATCGAAATAGACAAAAAAAACGAATATATACTTTTTTTCTCTTCGTTAAGAGGAAAACTTAAAACTGAAAACTTAAAGCTAAAGAGTAGCCTAAATGTTCAAATAAAAACTTTTCGGATTCCGCCGACAATTCTGGATATTCTTTGGAATAAGCTGCATATATTGCCGATAGAAAGCCTAATTGGCGATGTTGATATTTTTATTACCTCTGACTGGACAGAGCCGCCCGCCAAGAAGGCCAAAAAAGTGACTATCCTCTATGATTTGATAGTCTATAAATATCCTGGGGAATCTCATCACCAAACTAGCTTTAATCCGCTCAAGTTAATTATTTCGCCCAATATTGTCGATGTTCAAAAGCGGAAATTGAAGTGGGTTAAAAAAGAATCTCAAAGAATCTTTTGTATCTCAGAAGCGACCAAAAAAAATGCAGAGGAGATTTTAGGAATTCCCCAAAACAAGCTAGCGGTAATTTACCCGGGTTTCTAGACATATCTGGAAATATCTGGTAATATCTGGAAGTATATGGAAATTCCTCTAGAGTATGAATTAACGAAGGTAATGGTCGATTTGATCTCCAAAATCGAAGCAAAAAAGGCAATTATTGAAACTACTCCGGTTTCGGAACGCTTAACAAAAACACTGCGAAGACAGTCTCTCCTTAAAAGTTCTTTATTTTCCGCCAAAATTGAAGGCAATAAGCTTAATTTATCAGATTTGAAACGTCTAGATAAGTTTGACCCGGATTACGAGCAAAGAATTGAAGTGGAAAATATTTTATCGGCATTATCTTTCGTAAACGGCGATCCGCATAGAAACATTAACCTTGATTATATCTTAAGTTTACACGCAATAGTCATGAAGCATTTGGGAAGCGATTTAGGAAGAATACGCAACGAACCGAGCGCAATATTTAACGAATCGGGCTTCCCTGTCTATATTCCGCCTCCGCCATCCGAGCTTGGGGGTTTGCTTGATAGGCTCGTTTCCTATATTGGTATTAAGACAAATGAAAATGTTTTGATCAAAGCTTCTCTTACGCATCTCTCTTTTGAGAAAATCCATCCTTTTATTGACGGCAACGGCAGAGTAGGAAGGCTTTTGTTCCACGCAGTCGCCATAAAAGAAGGCTACGATTTTAAAGGACTACTCTCCATAGAAGAATTATTGAATGAAAGAAAAGCCGAATATTATGAATATTTGGATAGAAGCGATGCGACTTCATTTATAGAATTCATGCTGGAAATCATCAATGGACAGCTTCAGAAGGTGCTTGATGAGATTAATAATAAGCAAGAAACCTCGGAAGATTTGCTTTTGCCCCGCAGAAAAGAGATATTAGATGTAATAAGGGATCATGGGGTGATGTCCTTAGATTCCATACGAAGACGTTTTCTTAAGGTATCTTCCAGGATGATTAGATATGATTTAAAGAAACTGGAAGAACAAGGATTTATAATTAAACTTGGAACTACCAGGGGAGCAATGTATAAGCTAAAATAAGAATATGATAATCGGAATTGACGGAAACGAGGCAAACATTGAAGCTAAAGTCGGCATCAGCGAATATGCCTATGAGTTGCTTTGCCAATTTTCTAAAATTGCATCTTCTAGAAAAGACCTAAAGTTCAAAATTTATTTAAAAAGTAATCCGAGAGTGGAAATGCCGGTACCAACCGAAAACTGGCAGTACCAAATAGTTCATCCGAAGAAATTTTGGACGCAAATTGGTTTACCGTTAAAACTTTTTATGGAAACAAAAAAACCAGATGTGTTTTTTAGTCCTTCACACTACGCCCCAAGATTCTCGCCTGTTCCAACCGCAATTTCGATTATGGATTTGTCCTACATTCATTTTCCCGAGCTTTTTACCAAGCACGATTTGTATCAATTAGTGAATTGGACTAAATATTCCGCCAAAAACGCCAAAAAAATATTCACAATTAGTAATTTCAGTAGAGATGATATAATCAAAACATATAAGAAAAAACTGGCAGACGTAGTCACGACTTATTTAGGAATAAAAGAAATATTAAGTAACAAGTATCAAGTATTAAGTATGGACGATTTAAATAAAAAGTTTGGAATTGAAAAACCCTACATTTTGTTTGTCGGAACGCTCCAGCCTCGAAAAAACATTGTTAAGTTAATTGAAGCTTTTTCACTACTCAAAAATAAAGATGTTGAGTTAGTCATTGTGGGTAAAAAAGGTTGGTTGTGGGAAGATATTTTCGCCGCGCCGGAAAAATTCAAAGTCGCAGAAAAAGTTAAATTTTTAGATTTTGTGGGGAACGAAGACTTACCCAGTTTTTACAAAAACGCACTTTGTTTTGTGTTGCCAAGTTTGTATGAAGGTTTTGGGTTGCCGGTTTTGGAAGCGATGAAATTTGGTTGCCCAACGGTAATTAGTGATGTTTCCAGTTTGCCCGAAGTCGGAGGAGATGCTTGCCTCTATGTTGACCCGCAAAGCGTTGACGATATTGCCCAAAAGCTCAATACGGTAATTTCGGATGAAAAATTACGAGCCGAAATGGTTAAAAAAGGTTATAATCAAGTCAAGAAGTTTTCTTGGGAAAAGACAGCCAAGGAAACCTTAAAAGCGCTGGAGGAACTGGGAAAACAAAAATGAATAAAATTTTGAGACGAATCAAAACAGTTTTTTGGGAATTAGTATGTTGGAAACTAGCCGTTACAGGCTACATTCCCTCGCATTATTTGAGAAGATTCGTCTATCGATTTTGGGGCATAAAAATCGGCAAAGGCTCAACAATTCACATGGGGGCGCACTTTTATTATTCTCCAAATATTTCAATCGGACAGGATTCAATAATTGGTGAAGGAGTAGTTTTGGATGGACGTGATAAACTAACCATCGGAAATCACGTTGATATAGCTTCGGAAGTAATGATTTATAATGCACAGCATGATGTTCACGACGAGAATTTTAAGGCAATCTCTTCTCCTGTTACTATTGAAGATTACGTATTTATTGGACCAAGAGCAATCATTTTACCGGGTGTCACAATCAAAAAAGGCGCGGTAGTTGGCGCCGGCGCAGTGGTCACAAAGGATGTAGAAGAATTTAAAATTGTCGGTGGAGTGCCGGCCAAAGAAATCACTGATAGACAAAACAAAAATCCCAACTATAAACTTGGCAGAGCCGCATGGTTTAGGTAAATCGTTCTAATCTTATGGATTTATCGATAATAATTTTAAGTTTTAACACGAAAGATTTAACGCTTGCCTGCATTAGTTCAATCGCCGCTCAATACAAACGAGAATTAGACAAAGAACAATTTGAAATTATTGTAATAGATAATGCTTCGACTGACGATTCGGTCAAAGCAGTCAGAAATCTCAAACTTAAAAATCTCACAGTCATCGAGAGCAATGAAAACTTAGGCTTTTCCAAAGGCTGCAATTTGGGTGCCAAAAACGCCAAAGGCGAATATCTGTTATTTTTAAATTCCGATACGGAAATTAAGGACCAGGGATTTGTAAAAATGGTTGAATACCTCAAAAAAAATGAGAAAGTTGGGGTTCTAGGAGGAGCGCTCAAGAACGAAGACGGAAAAGCGCAACCTTCGGCCGGAAAGTTTTATAATTTGTTTAATCTTTTCCTGATGATGATAGGTTTGGAAAGAGTAGGTTTTTTAAGAGAAAGTCCCAAGCAAATAAAAAGAGTTGATTGGGTCAGCGGGGCAAGCTTAATGGTGAAAAGGCAATTGTTTGAAAAACTGGGCGGTTTTGCCAAAGAATTATTTATGTATGCCGAAGACATGGAGTTTTGTTACAGGGCCAGTAAAAAAGGATTTCCGACCTACTTTTATCCGGAAGTAATGCTTTTTCATAAAGAAAGGGGCAGCAGTAATCGCACTTTTGCTATACTCAATATTTATAGGGGCATTTTGTTTTTTTATAAAAAACATAAGAGTAATCGACAATATTGGATGGCGAGAACGATTCTTTTTTCAAAAGCATCTCTCTTGAAAAGCATTGGTAAATTAACCAATAATAAATATCTGGAGGAAACTTATGGTCAAGCTTTGGAACTTTTTTAAAAATAATTTGCTAAAAATCGGCATTTCATTCTTGCTGGTTTTTATCGCGTGGTATCCAAAACTTCCCAGCGTTCATATTGCCCATACCTGGGTTTACATCAGACTGGAGGATTTTTCAATCCTTTTGGTGGTAGGGATTTGGTTTTTACAATTTATACTACGTAGAGTAAAGTTGCCGCCTAAAATTTGGTTGACCGTCCCTTTTTACTGGGGCATTGGTTTAATTTCTCTGGTTTTATCCTTAATTTTTATCGGGCCGCATCTGGCAAATTTTTTTCCCAGCGTGGCGGCTTTATATTATGTTAGGCATATTGAATACTTAATTCTATTTTTCGTTGCCTTCTCGACGATTAAAAGCACAAAAGATGTTAGAGATTACGTTATCATTTTATTAGTTACGGTCTTCGGATTTTCACTGTATGCTTTTGGCCAAAGATTTTATTTGGACGCGTGGGTTGCCTTCCCACATTTTTTTGAAAAATATCCATATTGTTTCCCTTCTTTTCAAACCGGCAACGAAGAATTTGCCAAAGGTATCCCTTTATGTTTACCTAAAGATGCCAGAATAACTTCCACTTTTGCCGGACATTACGATTTGGCAGGCTATCTAGTTTTAGTTATCCCGATTTTAGTAGCAGTTCTCCTTTTCGTGAAAAAGAGACTTTACCAAATCTTGGGATTTATCGTTACCTTAATTTCAATTATGGTTTTGATTTTTACGGCTTCAAGAATTTCCTTCGTGGCTTACCTCTTAGGGTTAACAGCGACCTTAGTTCTTATCAAACGAAAAAAATTGATCATTCCCTTTTATATTTTAAGTATTGTTTTGCTTCTAATTTTTAGCGGTTCAACGGCCAAGCGCTTTATGGAAACTTTCCGGTTTATGTCGGTGGTGACCAATAACCAGGGGCAGGTAGTCGGCCAATTGCCGTCATCTCTTCAGGGTAAAATTTCCAATAATATTATTGAAAATGTGCCAACGCAAAATCTACCGGAGGGCAGCGGATATTTTGGGCTTCCTCAGCTATCGGCTCCGCAAAAAACTAATCAGGCCTTAGTTCAATCAGCGCTTTCAATCGAACAAGCGCGGAAATTAAAGCTGGAAAATGGGGGGGTTGAAATCTCAACAGTTTCGGGCAGCTTTTTGGTGAAAAAGGTTTTGGTTTACGACATCTCATTTACGACCAGATTTCAGGCAGAGTGGCCAAACGCCTGGAACGCCTTTTTAAGGGATCCCTTGTTTGGTAGCGGATTTGCAACTATTACGCTGGCCGTGGACAATAATTATCTACGGATTTTGGGCGAAACCGGTCTTCTGGGAATGGTTTCTTTCCTGTCAATATTTTTTGTACTGGCTTTGATTTTAAAGCAAGCCTTACCCGCTATCAAAGATAAGATGTCACGGGCATATCTATTGGGAATTACCGGTGGCTTAATCGGACTTTTCTTTAACGCAGTTTTAATTGACATTTTTGAATCTTCTAAAGTGGCTGAAACTCTCTGGATATTACTAGGGATTGGCGCCGGAGTAATCTTTCTTTACAAAAAAGATTTCGATTTCAAGAAGCCCATCCTAAAAATTTTAACTTCGCATCCCTTTGTCATATTTTATTTACTGTTTATATCTTTGGCTGTTTTTCTCAAGAGCGTTGGAAACTTTTTTGTGGCCGATGATTTTACCTGGTTGAAGTGGGCGGCAACGACCAACCTTTCCGATTTACCCAAATTCTTTATCAATTCTCAAGGATTTTTCTATCGGCCTTTAGATAAAGTGTTGATGTTTTTCCTCTATACGCTTTTTTCTTTCGCGCCGCAAGGTTACCACTTATCGATGCTTCTAGTGCATTTTCTAATTGGATTGGGTGTTTATATTATTGTCCAAAAACTATTCGGTAAAAAACTGTTTTCTTTCCTCGGCGCTTTAATCTTTTTGCTGCTTCCTTCTCAAGCGGAAAATGTTTTCTGGATCTCAACGATGTCCATAAATATTTCTGCGCTTTTTATAATTTACATGCTGATTTTTTGGATGAATTTTCGAAATAAGGGCTCCATCATAAATTACATTACCGCTTTAGTGCTCGCGGTTTTGGCGTTTTCGGCTTATGAAGGTGCAATTGTTGTTTTGCCGCTGGTAATACTTTTTGACTTATTCATTAGCAAAGTCAAAATTTACAAACTAAATGCAGTCTTGTCCTATTTGCCGCTGGCCGCATTAACAGTGGCATACCCCTTTATTCGAATCGCAACCCAGTCGTTGCCTCCCAGCGGAGATTACTCTTACAACCTTCCGCATCTTATTCCTAATGTAGTGGGTAACTTTATTGGCTATTTGGGATTAATGTTAGTTGGTGAGCCGTCTTTGCCTTGGTATAACTTTATGCGAGACACTCTAAAAACAGAAACGCTATATATTGCAGTAGCTTTAATAACAATATTGATCTTAGTTTGTCTAGCGCTGTTTGTTTATAGGAATAAATTAAAAGGGCTGTTTAAAAATGAGACTGCGAAATGGATTTTATTTGCCTTACTATTCTCTTTTGTAAGTCTTATTCCATTTTTAGGACTTGGTAATATTACCGAGCGCTATAGCTACTTAGCTTCGGTCGGTTTTGCTATTTTGGCGATAATTGTTCTTAGTAAAATTTTGGCGTTTATTAAAAATAATAATTATAAATTAATTTTTGTTGCCATAATAGTTTTCGTGGTTGGCGGATGGTATTTATACCAGAATAATTTGGAGAATGCTAATTGGTCTGAAGCCGGAAGAGTCACTAACAGAACCCTGGCATATCTTAGGTTGTATCATGACGGTAATCATCCTAATTCCGGTTTCTATTTTGTTAATCCACCAATAAAATATGGACAGGCTTGGATATTTCCGGTTGGTTTACCCGATGGAGTTTGGTTTATTTACAGGGATCCAAGTATTTCGGTTAATCAATTAAATTCACTTGTTGACGGTAAGGCCGTTCCGGCGAAAAACGCTGACGGGTCAGCCAATTTCGTTTTTGCTTTTGATCAGAACAGAAATATTTATGAACTTAAGTAAACATTTAACAAAATTAACGTTAATCGCTCTTCTGGTAATTTTGGCCGGGGGTTTTTTAGTGCGGCTCTATAAATTCAACGGTCCGGTTGCGGACTGGCACAGCTGGCGTCAGGCCGATACGTCGTCTGTTTCCCGGAATTTTGTCAGCGGCGGTTTTGATCTGCTGCATCCGCGTTTCGATGACTTGTCCAACGTGCCTTCGGGAATTTATGACAACCCACAAGGGTATCGGTTTGTGGAATTTCCCATTTACAACGTTTTCCAAGCCGGACTTTTCTTAACCTTTGGGCATTTAACCATTGAAGAATGGGGAAGATTGGTAACTATTTTCTGCTCGCTTTTTTCGGCGCTATTTTTATACTTGATCGTTAAGCGGCGACAGGGATTATTGGCCGGTTTGCTAACGGCTTTTTTCTTTGTCTTCTTGCCTTTCAATATCTACTACTCACGAACGATATTGCCGGATCCTCTGATGGTAACATTTATTTTGGGAGCAATTTATTGCTTCGATTTATGGATAAATCAAAACTCTAGATTTAAAGCCATCGCGCTTTTTATATTAACGTTAATATTTTCGGCGGGAGCGTTTCTAATCAAACCTTTTGCCGGGTTTTTTATGCTGCCAATGGTTTATTTGGCTTTTGAAAAATATGGCCTTAATTTTCTAAAAAAATGGCAGTTGTGGGTTTTGGCGGTTTTAGCCATTTTGCCTTTTGGCGCGTGGAGAATTTGGATGCAGCAATATCCGTCCGGTATTCCGCAGAGCTGGTGGCTTTTTAACGGCAGTAACATCCGTTTTAAAGGTGCGTTTTTCCAGTGGTTGTTTGCGCAAAGAATCGGCGAAATGATTTTAGGCTATTGGGGATTAGTTCTCTTTGGTCTAGGATTGATCTTCGCCCAAAAAAAGAATTATTTGTTCTTCGTTTCCTTTTTGGCAGGATCGCTACTTTACCTTTTTGTCGTTGCCACCGGCAATGTTCAGCACGATTATTACCAGATTCCGATTATTCCCTCACTGGCGATATTTTTAGGCATCGGCGGTGCCTTTTTACTTAATCCCGCCAAAGAAATCATCAGTAAATACAAAACTATCCCAATTTTTATTATTTCGGTTTTGTTTATGTTTGCTTTCGCTTGGTTTGCAGTGAGAGCTTTTTATGACATCGATAACCCTTCAATTATTGTTGCCGGAGCAGCCGTTGATAAACTGACGCCAAAAAACGCCAAGGTCATCGCCAATTATAACGGCGATACAACTTTTCTTTATCAGACCAAAAGAAAAGGTTGGGCCAGTTTTGAAAAAAGCTTGCCGCAAATGATTCAGATGGGCGCAGGTTACCTGGCACTGGCAAATCCGACTCCGGCAGATATTCATTTGGGGACTATGTATAAAATCATTGCTCAAACACCGCAATACATTATTTTTGATTTAAGACAAAAGCCATGAAAATTTTAATGGTTTCCTCATATCTTCCTTTTCCGCTTAAATCGGGCGGAGAAATCAGGCTTTATAATTTAATCAAAAACATTGCCACGGAGCATGAAATTACTTTGATTTGCGAAAAAAGAGATTATCAAACCGATGCAGACGTTGAGGAAGTGCGGAAAATTTGCAAAAAAGTAGTAACGGTAACACGAAAAAAACAATGGAGCACCGCTAATATTTTAAAAACCGGTTTATCGATGGACCCGTTTTTAATTGTTGGGCACACCAGTGAAGAAATGAAGCTGGCGATAAAAGACGCATTGGTGCGGGAAAAATATGATTTAATTCACGTTGAAACTTTTTATGTCTACCAAAATTTACCCAAAGTTTCCATTCCTGTCATCCTGGTCGAGCATAACGTTGAATATCTGGCCTACGAAAGATACGTCAAATTGGCAAATCCTCTTTTAAAACTATTTTTTACCATTGACGTGATGAAATTAAAGAAAAAAGAGGAACAGGCTTGGCGCAAAGTCGATAAGTTGATTGCCGTATCTAATATGGAAAGAAGGCTGATGAAGCGAGCCGATATCAGCGTTATCGCCAACGGAGTCGATTTAAATAATTTTCAATTCAGAAATTCGCAGAATTTGCCGGAAGAGAAAAGAATTTTGTTTATCGGCGATTTCAAATGGTTCCAAAACGTTGATGCGGCCGAAATTATCTTAAAACAAATTTGGCCAAGAATTAGTCAGAAACTGGCGGAAACCAAAAACCGAACCGACGTAAAACTGTGGATTATCGGCCGCAACATTCCGGATAAAATTAAAAGTTTGGCGGCGTCAAAAAATATTATTTTGGACGAAGATAGTAAGGAAGATACGGCGGAAATTTTCCGACGCGCTTATCTATTATTAGCGCCAATTAGAGCCGGCGGGGGAACTAGTTATAAAATTTTGGAAGCGATGGCATCAGGTGTGCCCGTAATAACAACTAATTTAGGACTGGAAGGGTTGGAAGCCAAAAACAACATTCACGCTTTGGCGTCCGACAAAGAAGATGAATTGGCCGAACTGGCTTTAGTGTTAATTCAGGACCACAGCGTTTACCGAAAGTTGATACTAAATGCGCGGAAATTAATTGAAGAAAAATACGATTGGCGGGTAATCGCGGCGAAACTAAA
Source organism: Candidatus Levyibacteriota bacterium (assembly GCA_049519175.1). Lineage (GTDB taxonomy): Bacteria > Patescibacteriota > Microgenomatia > Levybacterales > UBA12049 > DATKGX01. The sequence goes on from JBEKQZ010000001.1 coordinate 294,512, forward strand.
TGAAGTTTATATGTCCTGCTTTTAATATGGATTTATCAATTATTATTGTTTCCTACAACACCAAAGAATTTTTAAAAGGTTGTCTTCAGTCAATTTACAAAACCACCAAAAATATTCAGTTTGAAATAATTGTCGTTGATAACGCTTCAGCGGACGGCACGATAGTAGCGCTTAAAAAACTATCAACCGAGAATTTTCAACTGATTGAAAACAAAGAAAATTTAGGCTTTTCCAAAGCTAATAATCTTGGAGTAAAAAAAGCTAGCGGTAGATATTTATTATTTTTAAATCCGGATATTGTCGTCCACGATAAAACTTTGGAAGGAATGGTTAAATTTATGGACCAACACCAAGACGCGGGAGCGGCCACTTGTAAATTGATAATGCCAAACGGACAAATTGATGATGCTTCACACCGCGGCTTTCCTACTCCTTGGAATTCATTCTCCCACTTTTCGGGACTGGCAAAAATCTTTGGCAAAATAGAACATTTCGGAGGATATAACTTAAAGCATTTAGATCTTTCCCAAACGCACGAAGTAGACGCTTTGGCCGGAGCATTTATGCTGGTGCGAAGAAAGGCGGGCGAAGAAAGCGGTTGGTGGGATAAGGATTATTTTTTCTACGGTGAAGATTTGGATTTTTGCTATATGCTAAAACAAAAAGGCTGGAAAATTTATTATGTGCCGGAGTTTAGTGTCCTTCATTATAAAGGAGTTTCTCACGGACTCAAAAAAGTTTCCAAAGATATTACTACTGCTAACGAAGAAACTAAAATAAAATCGCAAAAAGAAAGATTTCGGGCAATGCGACTCTTCTACAAAAAACATTACGAACAAAAATACCCGTGGATCATTACTCACTTAGTCTACTTAGGGATTTTCCTAAAACAACGTTTTTCCTAGGCATTATTGCTCCGTGGAATAGACGACGTTAGAACCTATTTTGTAAATTCTTTTTGTTTTCCCCAGAGAATATTGCTCAAAACAACCCCGATAAGATAAATAGAATGCTCCACTTATTAAAAGGGCACGATTAAGATTTGCCTCTTTTTCTATCTGTTCTGATTGATTCGATTAGCAGATCGTGTATAGTTTTACCGAGTCTTCCACGTTTTGTCAAATGATTGATTGCAGACATGAGTTCTTTTTCATATTTTTCCTCCAATTTTTTTTGTCTTGCGTTTACAGGAGGAGGGTAACCGATAAGCATGGACTCCTCTGGTGGTTTTATGTCTTTTTCTGTCATTGAATAAGGATTATATCAAATTGTCAATTCCGAGGCTACCCAGCTCCACGACTAGGACTCGAACCTACGCTTGGGGTTTGTTAAGTTTAGTGGCATTAGTTATAATTTACTTATGAGGATTGGAATTGATTGCCGTTTGTGGAAACAGACCGGTGTTGGCAGATATACAAGAAACATTGTTTTAAACTTACAAAAAATCGATCAGAAAAACCACTACGTTTTATTTGTTAGAGCGGAAGACTTTGAAAATCTTAAATCTCAAATTAAAAATTCTAAATGGAAGATTATCAAAACCGACATCAAGTGGCATTCTCTTTCCGAGCAGTTAAAATTTCCCCAAGTGATAAAAAAAGAAAAATTGGATTTGATGCACTTTCCTTATTTTTCCGTGCCGATTTTTTATAACAAACCCCACGTTGTGACAATTCACGATTTAATCATTAATCATTTCTCAACCGGTAAAGCTTCAACTTTAATCTATCCCGCATATTTGGTAAAACGTGCAGCTTACAAATTTATTATTGAGCGGGCGGCCAAAAAAGCGCAAAAAATTATCACACCCTCCAATGCCACCAAGCAGGAAATAATCGACCATTTAAAAATCGCAGAAAATAAAATTGACGTTATCTACGAAGCGGCAGAAATCAGTAATCAGAAGTCAGTAGTCGGGAATCAAAAATACGGCAAGTATTTTTTATACGTCGGCAATGCCTATCCGCATAAAAATTTAGACAGATTGGTTCAAGCTTTCAAAAACCTCGCCGGGGGTTCTGCCGGCAATTTAAAATTAATTTTAGTAGGGGAGAAGGATTATTTTTACCAGCGTTTAGAGGCAGAAAATCAGTCGGATAACATAATTTTCTACGGCAAAGTCAGTGATAAAGAATTGGCCGGTTTATATGCAAACGCCATCGCTTTGGTGGCGCCGTCTTTAATGGAAGGATTCGGCTTGCCGGTGTTAGAAGCGATGTCGCTAAATTGCTTGGTTGTTGCATCTGATATTCCGGCGTTTAAAGAAATAGCGGGAGAGAACGCAATTTATTTTAATCCGCAGGACGAAAATGATATCTATCTAAAATTAAAAGACGTATTGGAAAATGTAGAAAAATACAAACAAGCTAAGATAGAAGCAGCTTTCAAAAGATCACAGCAATTTTCTTGGAAAAAAGCGGCCGCGCAAACGCTTAATATTTATGAAAGTAGTTTTAGTTTACGATAGAGTTAATAAATGGGGCGGGGCAGAAAGAGTTTTACTGGCGTTACATAACATTTTTCCGCAGGCGCCATTATTCACTTCCGTTTACAACTATAAAAAAGCGCCTTGGGCAAAAGTTTTTAACATCAAGACTTCTTTTTTGCAAAATTTTCCTAAAGCCCAAACTTCCCATGAGCTTTATGCCGGTTTAATGCCGCTGGCTTTTGAAAGTCTGAATTTTGACGATTACGATTTGGTAATTTCAGTTACCAGCGAAGCGGCCAAAGGAATTATCACCAAGCCCAAAACAAAACACATTTGTTATTGTTTAACGCCAACCAGATATTTGTGGAGCGGTTATAACGACTACTTCAAAAGCTCGCTCTTTAGATTATTAACGAAACCGGTAGTATTATATTTAAAAAGTTGGGACAAAATTGCTAGCCAGAGGCCGGATGAATATCTTGCGATTTCTAGCGAGGTTCAGTCTAGAATCAAAAAGTATTATGGTCGGGATTCAACAATACTTTACCCGCCGCTGATGCTAAATGTCCAAAAATCAAATGACGGAAAAGCAGGAGATTATTTTTTACTCGTTTCAAGGCTCACCAATTTTTACAAACGGGTGGATATTGTAATTAGAGCTTGCAATGATTTGAAGCTACCGTTAAAAATTGTCGGCAGTGGTTCAGACCAAGCAAAATTAAAGAGAATGGCCGGTCCGACGGTGGAATTTTTGGGTAATTTGACCGACGAACAACTGCAAGTTTATTATAAAAATTGCCGGGCGCTAATTTTTCCGGGGCGCGAAGATTTTGGTTTAGCGATGGTTGAAGCCCAGGCGTTTGGTAAACCGGTCATCGCGTTTAGGGGTGGTGGCGCTCTGGAAATTATTCAGGAAGGGAAAACCGGAGAATTTTTTGACGAGCAAACTCCGGAGAGTTTAAAGCAAGTCTTGAAAAGCTTTAGCGATAAAAGCTATAATACGAAATTATGCAGGGAAAATGCAGAGAGATTTTCTTTTGCACAATTTGAAAAAAGTTTAAGCAGTTTCTTAGACAAAAAAATATGAAGGTAGTTATTTTTGCGGGCGGGGTTGGCACAAGGCTATGGCCATTATCGAGAAAAAATACTCCAAAACAGTTTGAAAAAATTATCGATGATAAATCAACTTTGCAACTAGCTTTCCAGCGTATTGCTTCAATCGTAAAACCCGAAGACGTCTACATTTCTTCCGGCATAGGATACAAAGATATAATTTTGAGCCAACTTCCGCAGATTTCTAGAGAAAATTTTATTTTTGAGCCCGTAATGCGCGATATTGGCGCAGCCGTTGGTTTGGTAACAGCGATTTTAGCCAAAACTGCTCCCAGCGAGCCGTTTATGATTTTGTGGAGTGACCATTTAGTTAAAAATGTTGCGCTGTTTAGAGAAGTGCTTCTGGCGGCAGGAAAAATTTTAGAAAAAGATAAAAATAAAATCGTTTTTATTGGGCAGACGTCCCGGTTTGGAAGTCAAAACTTAGGTTGGATTGAGCAAGGCTCACTGGTAAAAAATCTTGGAGACCTTTCTTTATATGAATTCAAAAGTTTTCATTACAGACCGGATTTAGAAACAGCTGAAAAGTTTCATGCCAGCCGGTCTCATTTTTGGAATCCGGGATATTTTGGAACAACTCCCGATTTTCTTTTTTCGCTTTATAAAACATTTACGCCTTCAATGTATGCAGAGTTAGTTAAAATTCAAAACGCTTGGGGTACTGCCGATTTTGAAAAAACTTTAAACGAAATTTACCCAACTCTAGAAAAAATTTCTTTTGATAACCTTATTTTAGAAAAAATTAATCCGAAAGATGGTCTTGTTTTAGGCGCAGATTTGGGTTGGAGTGACGTAGGAGCTTGGGAACAGTTAAAAGAAGCGTTGGCTGATAAAAAAGAGGATAATGCTACTAAGGGAAAAGTTTTACTCACTGATTCTTCTGATAATCTGGTTTTTAACTATACCGACCAGATGACAGTTGGGATAGATTTGAAAAATCTATTGGTAATTAATACAGAAGATGTGTTGTTGGTTTGTCCTAAAGATTCTGTCCCCAAAATAAAAAAACTGGTCGAAAGTTTAGCCGGAACGCCCAACGAAAAACTTACTTAAGCTATGCCAATCACTGAAGTTAAAAAAAGCGGGTTTTATGAATTGGTGAAAAGACTAGTGGATATTGTTTGTTCGTCTCTTCTGATTATAATTTTTTCTCCGGTAATTCTAATTGTCAGCGTGGCAATAAAAATGGATTCCGACGGACCGGCGTTCGCCGATACACCGGAAAGGGTTGGTAAAAACGGTCAACTGTTTAAAATGTATAAATTCAGGAGCATGATTGAAAATGCGCATGTAATCTTAAGGCAAAATCCCAAGTTCACAAAACTCTATGATAAATATAGAAAAGGAAGCTATAAATTGAAAGACGATCCAAGAATTACTAGAGTCGGACATTTTATCCGGAAGCATTCTCTGGATGAAGTGCCCCAATTATTAAATGTTTTAAAGGGCGATATGAGCTTAGTCGGTCCACGAGCTTATTATCCAGACGAGCTAAAAGAACAACAAGCAAAATATCCACAAACAAAAGAGGCGGTGAGCATTGTTTTATCAATTAAGCCGGGAATTACCGGATATTGGCAAGTTTCGGGAAGAAGCGAAATAAATTTTGACAAACGAATTGAAATGGACGCGACTTACGTTCGGAAGAGGTCGATAATTTATGACTTGTGGATTATTTTAAAAACCCCTTGGGCGATGATTTCCGGTCAAGGCGCCCTATAGCCTTTAAGTTGTTGACAGTGACATTAATTTCCAGTTATCATATTCTGTATGGACGGATTAAATAAAATTGATTTAAATTTAGAAACAAACAAAGATGTGGTTGACGTTTCTCCCAAACCTCTCTCTCCAAGAAGAAAAATCGATTTCAAGAATTTACTCATAAACAGAAAAGTATTAGTTGCTTTGGGCATCTTCGTGGTTTTAATGCTTTTTTCGGTTTTTGGTATTTATCTACCGGCGACTCAAGTTTATAAATCGGCTAAAGTTACTTACGCCGACGCCCAATCGGTTGCCTGGGCGATTAAACAACAAAATGTTTCGTTAGCGTCGGATCAGCTCGCTAAAACACAAACCGATTTAGTGCAAACGCAAAATGATTTGCACGCGATGGGGTATTTGAAATTTATTCCGCTTGCCAATTGGTATTATAACGATGCGGATCACTTGGTTAACGCCGGATTCCACGGTTTAAATGCCGCTACTTTGCTAATTAACTCAATCAAACCTTATGCCGATTTGTTAGGCTTAAAGGGTCAGGGTAGTTTTGTCGGCGGGACTGCTCAACAAAGGATCGAGACGGCCGTTAAAACCATCGGAAAGATTACGCCGAAAATTGACGATATCGCTAATGAATTGGCTCAGGTTAAAGTTGAGATTGATAGCGTCAATCCCAACCATTATCCGTCAATCGGCGTTGGAAAAAAAGTCCGCACGACATTGGATAGCTTGAAGAGCATTACAGACGAAAGCGTTACTCTTATTACCAGCGCCAGGCCACTGATTAAAACGTTACCGGCAGTTTTGGGAGAACCAAACGAAAAAAAATACCTGATTCTTTTTCAAAACGATAAAGAGCTAAGACCGACCGGCGGTTTTATCACTGCTTATGCGGTTTTTCGACTGGACAGTGGGGTCGTGCACGTTGATGATTCAAGCGATATTTATAGTTTGGATGCCACTGTTCCGAATAAACCGGTGGCGCCGGCGCCAATTCTTAAATACTTCCCAACAGTCCCTTTGTTTAATCTAAGGGACAATAATCTTTCCCCCGACTTTAAAGTTTCGATGGATAGTTTCTACAAAATGTATCAAACGGCCGGCGGCTCGACTAATGTTGATGGTATCATTGCGGTTGATACCCATGCGCTTGTTTCGGCCATGAATATTTTAGGCGATATTACGGTTGATGGTACAACTTTCACGACCAAAACCGACCCCAGATGCGATTGCCCCAACGTTATTTATCAAATGGAAGTATTGGCTGACCAGCCGGCGGGAATTATTAAACAAAACCGCAAAGGCATCATCGGCGATTTAATGTATGCGATTATGTCGAAAGCTTTTTCGTCTTCGCCAAAACTATATTGGGGACCATTATTCCAGACGATGCTTTCGGAAATGAACCAAAAGCATATTCTTTTTTACATGAATGATGCCAATGCTCAAGCCGGATTTGAAGGATTGAATGCCGCCGGCAGAATTATGCCTTTTGCCGGTGATTATCTTACTATTAATGAAGCCAATTTTGGCGGAGAAAAATCCAATATGTTCGTCAGCGAAGCGGTCACTCAAGATTATGCTTTGCAAGGCGATGGTTCAATCGTTAAAACCGTGACGGTGAATTACAAAAATCCTTATCCGCCTTCCGATTGCAATCTCGAACATGGCAATCTTTGTTTAAACGCGGTGCTAAGAGATTGGTTTCGGATGTATGTTCCCAAAGGCAGTCAGTTAATTTCCAATCAGGGTTCGGAAGTCAAAATGACCACTTACGAAGATTTGGGAAAGACTGTTTTTGATGGTTTCCTAACCGTTAGGCCTCAAGGCGTAGCAAAATTAACGGTTTCCTACAAATTGCCCTTCAAGCTGGCTGCTAATTCACTGTTGCCATTAATGGTGCAAAAACAAGGCGGAACTGCAGACAATGCTTATACGATTACCGAGAACGGGAAAACTTTAGAACAATTTAATTTGTCCTCCGATCAAACCTTTAACTTAAAACTTAGATAGTATGAGGTCTTTTAAAGCCGAAGGGATTGTTATTAAGCGCAGTAATTACGCCGAAGCCGATAGAATTGTCACTATTTTTACCAAACAAAACGGCAAAATAAAAGTTAAAGCCACCGGAGTTAGGAAAATTTCCAGCCGCCGCTCTGGACATATCGAACCTTTAAATTATTGCATTTTCAGTTTATATCAAGGAAAAGGAATGCCCGTTTTAACCGAAGTTGAGTCAAAAGAGTGTTTTCCGCTTTTAAAAAAAGATTTAAAACGAATCGGTTTTGCCTACCATGTCTGCGAGTTAATTGACGGATTGTGTGCGGAAAATCAGGAGCATCCCGAGGTTTTTCTACTCTTGGGCAGGACTTTGCGCAAATTATCCAAGGAAGAAAATCTACAGTTGGTAATTTATGAATTTGAGCTGGAGCTTTTAAGATTGTTGGGTTTTCAAAAAGCAACTCTGTCAACCGCCAGAGTAAATACGCAAGCGGTAATCGAAGAAATTTTGGAAAGAAGCTTAAAAACCAAGCAAATTCTGCCTCAGCTTTCATAACTGCCTTTTTTTTGCTATCATCTTCTTATGGAGAACTTAATGGATAAATTAGTAGCGCTTTGTAAAAGGCGCGGTTTCATTTTCCCGGGCAGTGAATTATATGGTGGTTTAAACGGAACTTGGGATTTAGGTCCAGCCGGAGTGCTACTTGCCAATAACCTTAAAAACGAATGGTGGACTTCAATGGTTTTAAAAAACGACAATATCGTTGGAATAGACTCTTCGATTGTTTTAAACGCCAAAGTTTGGGAAGCCTCCGGACACATTGCCTCATTTACGGATCCGTTAATCGAATGCAAAGTTTGTCATGCCAGATTTAGAGCCGATAATAAGCAAGAAATTGAAGAGCACGCTAAGTTACACGAAGGTAAGGGAAAGTGGACCGACGTTAAGGATTTTAATCTAATGTTTAAAACTTTTGTCGGTTCGGTTGACAATGAAGACAATAAAACTTATCTACGTCCCGAGACCGCGCAGGGAATTTTTATCAACTACAAAAGCGTTTTGGAAAGTACCAGAGTCCGAGTACCTTTTGGCATTGCGCAAATCGGCAAGGGTTTTAGAAACGAAATTACCACTGGCAATTTCCTGTTCAGAGTCAGGGAATTTGAGATGATGGAGCTGGAATATTTTGTTAAACCCGACGAAGCTTCTAAAGCACATAAAGACTGGATTGAAAAAAGATTTGACTGGTATGTCGCTTTGGGCATTGACCCGAAGAATCTTAAGAAAGAAGAATTGGATAAGAAAGATTTGGCGCATTATTCCAGGGGAACGACCGAAATTTGGTATAACTGGCCGTTTATGGGTTTTGCCGAGCTGGAAGGAATCGCTAACCGCGGAGATTACGACCTATCTGTTCATCAAAAAGCTTCAGGAAGGGACCTCTCGTATTTTGACGAAGAAACAAAAGAAAAATTTATTCCCTATGTGATTGAACCGTCGGTGGGAGTTGGTCGGGCAATGCTGGCGTTTTTGCTTGATGCCTATCGGGAAGATGGGAAAAGAGTTTTCTTGAAGCTGCATCCCAAACTGGCTCCGTATAAGGTAGCGGTTTTCCCGTTGTTGGCCAACAAGTCAGAACTGGTTGATAAAGCCCGTTTATTCTATGAAGATTTGCGAAAAAATATGATGGTGGCGTGGGACGACAGGGGAAATATCGGCAAAAGATATTTCGCACAAGACGAAATCGGCACGCCATTTTGTATTACGGTAGATTTTCAAACTTTGGAAGACGATACGGTAACTATTCGTAACAGAGACACAGGGAAGCAAGATAGAATTTCCATCAGCGGTTTCCCCGCCTACTACAACGATAAAGTAAATAATTATTAAGATGAATTTCTCTATGCAGCAATTATCAGTAGAAAGCGTAGTCGAAGTTGCAGAAATAGTTGCTAATTCCTTAAAACAACAAGATTTTCCATATAAACAGAAAACAAATTTGGCTTATTGTAAAATATATAATCAAGAATATTTCACTAAACTTCTCAACAATAAAGAAAATGCAATCTTTGGTGCATATCAAGGTCTCAAGTTGGCCGGAGTAATTGTAATCAAAACAGAAGAAGGAGGAGTAATGCATATCGATTGGTTAATTGTTAAAAAGGAATTTCGGGGAATGGGCGTTGGGACGCTTTTACTAAAAGAAGCAGAAAAATGGGCTTTAGCAAATAAACTTCATTATGCTTATCTTTTTACGGAGACTGATAAAAATATTGAGTTTTATAAAAAAAGAGGGTTTCGATTTGTTGGGGAGCACTTAAATTCTTGGTTTGGTGAAACAGAGTATGCTCTAGAAAAATCTCTCCGAGATAAACCGTTTGATTCAATATGGATGAAATAGTAAAGTTAGTTGTTTTTGTTCCACTAACCCACACGGACATCGTTCGAAAAGCGATGGGAGAGGCCGGCACTGGTCTTTTAGGAAACTATAAACATTGCACTTTTTCTACTAAAGGGGTCGGACGATATATTCCAGTTGAGGGTGCGCATCCATTTATTGGCGAAGTAGGTAAACTAGAAAAGGTTGAAGAAGAAAGAATTGAAACGGTTTGTTATAAGAAAGACTTAAAAAAATAATCAAAGTCATCAAAAAAGTCCACCCATACGAAGAAGTTGCATTAGATGTTTATCCTTTGCTTCAATTTGGGAAATAACTTCGGAGCTATTGATAGCGAATAAAGTTTTGTTTATACTAATTTTAGTGGAGAAATATCTTAAAGATAAAAGGGTTTTAATCGCCGCCGGAGTCGCGGTTATTGCTTTAATTTTAATCATTATTGGGGTTTTTATGTTGACAAGGGGTTCAACGTCAAATACTACATCAAATTCATCAATGGCAGAGCCAACACAAGTTCCGGTTCTAACTTTACAACCGGCGGATATCGGTTTAACTTTGGTTGAGGCAGCCAGTATGGAAACGGCAACGATGACCATTACCAAAACCGACGATATCGCGTCGATTGATTATCAGCTTTCGTATAATGCCTTGGTTTCCGGTCAAAACATTCCTAGGGGCGTAATTGGACACGTTGACGTTAAAACTCCCGGACAAATAATTTCGCAGCAAATGGTTTTTGGAACTTGCTCGGACGTTTGCCATTATGATACCGGCATTACCGGCGTGCAGTTGATTGTTAAAGTGACCAAAACCGATGGCAAAGTCTACCAAGTTCAGCTAACTCCGCCGGCGCAATAAATTTATTTTCACAAAAAATGCAAAATCACTAGATTTAGTGATTTTTTTTATGCTAAACACTAAGCCACCCCCTTTGCCTCTTGACACTGCGTGAAAACTGATTCAAAATGGAATAAAGTGGTCCACAGTGGGAAAAGGTGGGACACAGAAAGGCAGGCCCCGCCTAGGGCGAGGTCAATGATATGTTGATAGGTCAATATGATGGAAAAGTTGATACAAAAGGTCGTACGGCACTTCCGAAAAAATTTCGGGAAGTTTTGGGAGATAAATTAATTATTACTTTAGGTTATGAGAGTTCGCTCATTGTCGTATCGGAAGAAAATTGGAAGGCCCTTCTTGAAGGAACCGAAGGTCGGCCTTTTATTGAATCAGAAACTCGAGAAACTCAAAGATTCCTACTTGGAGGAGCATCAGGGATCCAGCTCGATGATAAAGGCCGGTTTGTATTACCAGCTTATCTTAGAGAATTTGCGGGAGTTGAAGACGATGTCGTCTTCTTAGGCTTATCCAGGTACGTTGAAATTTGGGACAAGAAAAAATGGCTTATCTATCGAAAGGGCTTGGAAAAAAATATTGACTCAATTTCTAAGCGGCTTTTAAAAAAAGAAGGTGACAAAGGCGATGAATAATTATCATACGCCGGTACTTTTAAAAGAAGTAGTTGAACTTTTACAAGTTCAAGCTGGAAAGCAATATATCGATGCGACCATCGGAGGCGCGGGGCACACCAAGGCACTTTTGGAAAAAGGGGCCAAGGTTTTAGGGATTGATGCTGATCAGGACGCGTTAGATTATGTTCAAGCGAATCTTAAAACGCAAATCACAAATGGGAAATTGGTTTTAGCAAAAGGGAATTTTCGGGATTTGGCAAAAATTGCACATTTAAATAGTTTTGAAAGAGTTAGCGGTATTTTATTTGATTTGGGAGTTTCTTCTCATCAAGTAGATACGGCTAACAGGGGATTCAGTTTTTTAAAGGAAGGACCGTTGGATATGCGCATGGATAAAGAGCAAAGCGTGACAGCGGAAACCCTAGTTAATCTTTTAGAGAAAGGAGAACTTTATGATTTATTTAATAAACTTGGTCAAGAACATCGTGCTTGGTCCATTTCTAACAGTGTTGTCAGCGCCCGTAAAATAAAGGCGATACAAACGACGCAGGAGTTGGCAGATGTGGTTGCAAAGGCTTACGGGAGGACAGGGGAAGTTTCGGATTGGACGAAAAATAAAATTAACCAAAAGGTCTTTCAGGCTTTGCGGATGGCGGTAAATAACGAGCTTGAAAATATCCAAATTGCCCTGCCGCAAGCAATCAATCTTTTGGATGATAAAGGAAGAATAGCGGTAATCAGTTTTCATTCCCTGGAGGATGGAATAGTAAAGCAGACATTTAAGGATTTTAAGGAAAAAGGTCTGGGGAAAATAATTACGGACAAGCCGATCGAAGCGACCAAAGGGGAAAAAGAGCGGAATTCCCGCTCAAGAAGCGCAAAATTAAGGGTTTTTGAAAAAAATTAAGATGAAAAAAGCAGTTTTATCAATCGGAGTTTTAGCTTTAATAGTGTTGGGATTGGCAATTGTGAGAATCTACATTTCTAATCAAGTGGCCACATCAGGTGTAGCTCTTGAGCAAGTTCAGCAGGAAGTCGATTCGTACAAAATGGGAAATATTCAGTTGGCAGAAAGTCTTTATACAAAATCTTCACTCACCAATATTGCCGAGGAAGCTGTCAAACAAGGCTTTGTAGCGCAAGCAACGGACTTTGTCTTAAATGGTCAAGTACCGGTTGCTTACAAACAATGACTTGGCGATATCGCTTGGTATTTTTTGGGTTAATATTTTTATTTCTGCTTGTCGTCGCAAGACTTTTTTATTGGCAGGTGGTTAAAGCCCAAGAATTATCTTTGCTTGGCCAAGAGCAGTACGGTACTACTACAACAATTATTCCACAAAGAGGGGAGATTGAGACTTCGGACGGATTTCCCATCGCCGCCAATAAAATTTCCTATCAAGTTTTCGCCAATCCAAAAGAAATAAGCAATAAAGGCGAAGTGACAGCTGCTCTTGCTTCGGTATTGCAACTGGATGTTGCTTCGGTCAGCGCCAGCCTTGCTTTAGATAAATTTTGGGTGCCGATAGAATCCGGCGTCGATGAAAAAACCAAACAACAGTTGGAACAGATGAATTTGCCGGGAATTGGTTTTGACACCCAATATCAACGTTTTTACCCGGAAGCTTCGATGGCGGCTCAGCTATTAGGTTTTGTCGGTAAAGACAGTGCCGGAAACGATAAGGGGTATTTCGGTCTGGAAGGATTTTACGACCGGCTCTTGAAGGGTAAGGCGGGAGTGGCAGTTGAGGTGAATGATGCTTTTGGCAAGCCGATTTTGGCGGAAATGAATTCGTCTAGCGGTGAAACCGACGGCGCAAATTTAATTTTGAACATTGACCGGTCAATTCAATTTCTGGTTGAACAGAAAATCAAAGATGGAGTAGAGCAATACGGAGCGGCTTCGGGCATGGTGGGAATAATGGACCCAAAAACCGGCGCGATTTTGGCAATGGCAGCGTATCCCAATTTTGATCCGAGAGACTATCAGGATTATACGGATGACCTTTATATTAATCCGTTTGTTTCCGATTTATACGAACCCGGTTCCACTTTTAAACCTTTAGTAATGTCGGCGGCCATGGACGCAAAGCTGGTAACACCGGACACCGAATGTAACGCTTGCGCTGGTCCCGTGTCGGTCGGCGGCTATAGCTTGGAAACTTGGGATAATAAATATTTTCCCAATACTAATATGATTGATGTTATCCAGCACTCCGATAATACGGGCATGGTTTTTGTCGCCCAAAAGCTGGGAGTTGATAGAATGATAAATTATTTAGGGAAATTTGGTATTGGTGATAATACAGGTATAGATTTGCAGGGAGAAGTTTCCGTCGAGCTTAAGCCAAGCAACGAATGGTACGCGGTTGATTTGGCGACAACGGGATTTGGTCAGGGGATTTCGGTTACGCCAATTGAACTTTTGGACGCGACAGCCGCTATCGCTAACGACGGCGTTAGAATGGAACCGCAGGTGGTAGGGGCTGTTCAAGATGCACAGGGGAATATGGTTAAAATTCAACCAAAAGTTTTAGATACGCCGATAAGCGTTGGAACGGCTAAAGTGATGACCGAAATTATGGTTAACGCGGTCAATAAAGGAGAGGCTTCCTGGGCTCGCTTAAAGGGCTACAGTATAGCCGGAAAGACCGGAACGGCTTCTATTCCGGTTAGCGGCCACTACGATCCTACCCAAACCATCGCTTCCTTCGTCGGATTTGCCCCTTCTGATAACCCGAAGTTTGTGGTGTTGGTAATCTTAAACCGGCCAACAGCCTCGATTTACGGAGCAGATACCGCAGCTCCGATATTTTTTGACATTACAAAATCACTATTGAGTTATTATGGGATACCGCCGGACGGAAATTAGAGGTATAATACGAAAAGATGAAAAAAAGAGCGTCTTTATTTGTACTTTGGTATCTAAGGTTTTTCGCCAAGCTGCAACTGGCAAAGATTAAACCTCTAATTATTGGTGTTGGCGGTGCCAGCGGTAAAACTTCTCTTTCTAATTTCATCTACATCATTTTGGCTGATAAATTTAAAGTCAAACAAAGCAAAGGGAAAAATAGCGAGACAGGCATTCCTTTAGATATTTTAGGTCTTCAGCTGAAAAATTATTCGCATCGGGAGTGGCTAAGAATAATGATTCTGACATTTGTAAAAGTATTAACGGATTGGGGAAAATATGATATTTACATCGCCGAGATGGGCATTGATAGTCCCCTGGAGCCCAAAAATATGGCTTATTTATTGAAGATAATTAGGCCGGATATTGGCGTACTAACCAACATTTCACTCGAACACAGTGTCTATTTTGATGTTTTAATCAAAGAGGAAAATGAAGCAAAAAGACAAAGACAGCTTTTACAGCTAACCGCCGAGCAGGAAGGACTGCTTTTAACTTCTTTGAACAAAGAACAAACGGCCGTTCTCAATATCGATGATGAAAATATTAGACAAATTCAGGTAAAAATTAAAGCAAAAATAATGACAATCGCAAAAATTAGTCAACAAGCAGATTTCAAGATTGAAAATGTTAAAAACTTTGTTGATAAATTCGTTCTCCGCTTTAAAAACGAAGGCAAAAACTATGAAATTCAGATTACCAATCCGTTACCGGAGCATTTCGCCTACTCATTTCTGCTGGCAATTGCGGTGGCTAAAATAGCCGGCGTCAGCATTCCTGATTCAATCAAAAGTTTGGAAAACGGTTTTTCTTTACCACCGGGCAGAATGAGTGTTTTCAAAGGCATCAAAGAAACGGTTTTAATTGATTCTTCTTATAATAACGCGACTTTAGGCCCGATACTGGATTTATTGTCGTTTGTGGCCGATGTCGGCAGACAAAGGAGAAGATTGGGAATTATCGGCGACATGCGGGAGCTGGGAACAATGAGCAAGCTTGTGCATGAAAAAGTGGCGGAAAAAATTCTTGACACTTTAGATTTAGCAATTTTAATCGGGCCACTTAGTCAGCAATATATTTTACCAATTTTAAAAAAGCATGATTTCCCCGTTTACTCTTTTCCTAATTTTACCTCGGCCAAGTCCACAATTTTAGAGCAAATTAAGCTTAAAGACATGATTTTAATTAAGGGTTCGCAAAATACCCTCTTTTTAGAAAGAGTAGTTCAGATGCTGCTGGCAAACCCCAGAGACAAGAATAAATTATGTCGCAGGGGAGAATACTGGGACAAAATAAGAGACAAGAATTTATAAAGCGATAATATCGCCTATTTTAGTGCGTGTTTTATGCAAAGTCCCCAAAGGAAGCTCGATTACTGTTTTAAATCTTATGTTCCAGAAAACAATTCGATTCGGCTTGACGGTTCTAGCCAATTTCACTACTCCATTGTCGTCTAAAACAAGGAGGTCGATCGGAAACTTTAAAAAGAAAGTATGGATGCCAAATCTAGTTTCAAAAACAAGCGTCTTAGCCTCGTTTTCCCCCAACAGTCCCTTCATTTTTCCAAAGCCTTTTAAAACCCAAAATTGTTTAGCCAGAATAGTGTGTTGAGTAAGGTTTCGAATCACTATTCGATTATACTAAATTGGAGAATAGGTTGAATAAAAGGTATAATATGGAGATGACTTGGCGAAAAATTAAGAATTTTTATCACCTTTGCGTTGCTTTTGTTGTGAACGTTATTTTTCTTTTTCCGGCCAAAGAAATGGAGATAATTGCGGTGACCGGTACCGACGGAAAAACAACGACGGTTAATCTTATTTATCATATTTTACAAAGCGCCGGCCATAAAGTTTCAATGGTTTCCAGTATTGGCGCGGTGATCAACGGCAAAACTTATGATACAGGAGCACACGTAACTACTCCATCTCCGGTTGCCCTGCAAAAATTATTAAAAAAAGCCAAGGATTCAAGGTCGGAGTATTTTATTTTGGAAGTAACGTCGCACGCGATTGATCAAAACAGAATCTTTGGTATTCCTGTTCGAGTAGCCGTTCTCACCAATATTACGAACGAGCACCTTGATTACCACAAAACCTTCAATAATTATTTATGCACAAAATTAGAGCTTATTGAAAAGGCGCAGCTTGGAATTGTAAATAGGGATGATAATTCTTATGCACTTTTAGTTAGGAATAAAAAAGGAACGGAAAATTGGAAAACATACGGTTTAACTAAAGAAACGGATTATAATCCACAAGTATTAGATATCAGCGACTGCAAATTATTGGGAAATTTTAACAAATACAATACTTTGGCCGCCGCGGCGGTGGCCAAGGAAATTGGCATTAGCGATGCTGCTCTAAAAGTGGCTTTAAAATCTTTTCAAATGCCAATCGGGCGGGCGGATTACGTTTACAAAAGAAATTTTTCGGTCATGGTTGATTTTGCTCATACACCAAATGCCTTCGAAGAACTGCTAAAAACATTAAGACCAATTACTAAGGCTAGAATTATTCATATTTTCGGTAGCGCCGGAGAAAGAGATAAAGACAAACGGCCAATAATGGGAAAAACGTCTGCGAGATACGCGGATGTCATAATTTTAACAGCCGAAGACCCAAGAACAGAAGATGTTAACAGTATCATTGAACAAATTGCAAAGGGAATTAACAATCGGAAAACAGTTTTTAAAATTCCTGACCGACGAGAAGCTATCTATAAAGGTATTGAGTTGGCTGGGAAAGGAGATTTGGTGCTTATTACCGGCAAAGCGCAGGAGTCGTCGATGAATTACGGACATGGAGAAGAAGAATGGGATGAATTCGCCGTCGTTGAAGACGCTTTAGAGAATAAAAAAAATGCCAAAAATTAAAAATATTCATTTTGTTGGAATAAAGGGAGTGGGAATGACACCGCTGGCGATTATTGCTAAAGAAGCCGGTTTTTCAGTTTCGGGTTGTGATTTGGGCGAAGAGTTTATTACGGATGTGTTACTAAAAAAGGTGGGAATAGAACCTCTAATCGGTTTTTCGGAGAATCATCTTAAAGCTTGCGATTTGTTGATTACGACCGGCGCCCACGGCGGCTTTGAAAATCTTGAAGTAATTCGGGCCAAAAGCTTGGGAATTCCCGTTTGGACCCAGGGAGAAGCGGTTGGCAAATTTATGGATGGACAGCTATTCAAAAATAGTTTTGAAGGGATTTCGGTTGCCGGCTCGCATGGAAAAACTACCACTTCGGCAATGATTGCAACCGTGCTCAAAGAAAATAAACAGGATCCGGCTTTTTTAATTGGCACAGGCAATATTCCTTCGCTTGGTTCATCGGGTCATTTTAGTAAAGGCAAATATTTTGTGGCCGAAGCGGATGAATACGCAACCGAGCCCAAATATGACCATACTCCGAAATTTTTATGGCAACATCCGCAAATTGGCGTAATTACTAACATTGAATTTGATCATCCGGATTTATACTCCTCCATGGCGCAATTAGATAAAGCCTTTCTTGATTTTGCTAAAAACATAAAACCGGAAGGAGCTTTGGTCGCTTGTATAGATGATTTGGAAACGTCAAAAATCATCAGACAATACTTGGGTAAAGTAATTACCTACGGGTTTTCCGAAAGCGCGGATTTTAGTCTCCAAAGAGTAAGTGTCGCGCCGGAAAAAACTTTCTTCTGGGTTCATGCCAAGAATACACAACTGGGTGAATTCTCTTTAAATATCGCCGGAGAGCAAAATGCTTTGAATGCTCTGGCGGCAATTGTTGTTTGTCTTGAGTTAGGACTTTCGCTCGAAAATATTAAAAAAGGGTTGCTCGCGTTTAAAGGGACAAAGAGGCGATCGGAATTTGTCGGAAAAATTGCATCGGGAGCGCTAATCTATGATGATTACGCACATCATCCAACCGAAATAAAAAGCACTTTAGCCGCTTTTAAGAAAATGTATCCGAACAAGAAAATTGTTTGTATTTTTCAACCTCACACTTACTCGAGAACAAAAAGTTTATTCGAACAGTTTACATCTTCATTTGGTCTTGCAAACGAACTAATTTTGACGGATATATTTCCGTCCCTACGGGAAATTGCCGATAATACGATCTCCTCAAAAATTTTAGCCGACAGTGTTTCAAAAGTGCAAAAAAATGTTTTGTATATTGCTGAACTTAAAGATGTGGTAAAATACCTCGACCAAAAAAGCTTTAACGATAGTTATATAATTATAACCATGGGCGCCGGAGATGTTTATAAAATCGGAAAGGAATTGATCAATGAATAAATTAATAATTAAAGGCGGATATAAATTAAAAGGAGAAGTGTCCGTGCTTGGCTCAAAGAATGTGGCTCTAAAAATCTTGGTCGCAGCTTGTTTAACATCAGATGAAGTCATTGTTAAAAATGTGCCTTTGATTTCCGACTTTATGATTATGGCGGAGATAATTCATAATTTAGGCGGAGAAGTAAAATTTAATGACCATAGCGTTTCGATTAGACTAGAAAACTTTGCCAGTGAAAAAATATCTTTAGATAAAGCGGCGGAAATAAGGACCTCTTATATGTTTTTGGCTCCTCTTTTGGCAAGACTTAGGAAAGCGGTTATCCCAAATCCCGGCGGCTGCCGAATTGGAGCAAGACCGATCGATAGAATTGTTGACGGTCTGGAGAAAATGGGTGTTAACATTCGATACAACAGTAAAGACGGATATTTTCACGCACTGGCTCCGCAAGGTTTAGTGGGAACTACCTATAAGTTTTCCAAAAGCACGCATACAGGGACGGAGACAATGCTTTTGGCGGCAGTTTTGGCCAAAGGTAAAACAGTGTTGGAAAATGCGGCCGAGGAACCGGAAGTTGATGAATTAATTGACTTATTAAATAAAATGGGGGCAAAAATTGTCAGAGGAGCATTTCGAAAAATAACTATCGAGGGCGTCAAAAAGCTACATAGTGCAGAATTTAGAATTGCCCCAGATAGAAATGAAGTTGTGACTTTTGCAGTGGCAGCTTTAATTACGGAAGGAGATATCTTTATCCGTGACATAAAAACTAAAGGATTAGAAGAATTTTTGGAATTAGTTAAGTTTTGCGGCGGGGGCGTCGAAGAAAAAGAAAATGGAATTAGATTTTTCTATAAGGGAGAATTAAGACCAAGCGACGTCGCGACTTCTTTTTATCCCGGGTTTATGACCGATTGGCAGGGACCGTGGACGGTATTAATGACTAAGGCAAACGGACAGTCAACAATTCATGAAACGGTTTATGAAAATAGATTTACTTATGTTGAAGAATTAAAGAAAATGGGAGCCAATATCAAATTTTATAAACCGGAAGTAAAAAGCCCAGAAGATGTTTATAATTTCAACATTAAAGATGATAACAACAAGAATCTCCACGCCATCAAAATTTTTGGCCCAACTGTTTTACATGATGCGGTTTTAACAATATCGGATTTACGTGCAGGGGCAAGTTTAGTTCTGGCGGCTTTGGCAGCAAGGGGAGAAAGTGTGCTTTTAGACGTTGAACATTTGGATAGGGGCTATGAGCAATTTGAACAACGGCTCAATAATCTAGGGGCAAATATCGTTAGGGCCGTTGATTAGAGCATGAAAAATAATTTAAGGTGGTATATTATTAAATAATAAACTTATGCAAGCAATACTTTTAGCCGCCGGAGAATCTTCCCGAATGCAACCACTTTCCAATGGGACGCATAAATCAATGCTGAAACTTTTGGGCAAACCTCTCTTGGAACACACACTGGAAAAACTTAAAGATAAAAATATTACAGAACTCATTATTGTGGTATGTAAAAATAATAATATCAAATCTTATTTTGGTAATGGTCAAAAATTTGGAGTTTCTATTAAATATGTTGTTCAAGAAAAACCAGAAGGCGCCGGAAATGCGGTTTTACTGGCAAAAAATCTACTTAAAGGAAATTTTTTATTGCTAAATTCCTATCATGTCGAAATCGATCAATTTGTGGATAAATTGCTTGCGGCAAAAGAGCCGGATAAAGACGGAGTGCTTCTGGTAAAAGAAAAAGAAGATTTCTGGAATTATGGCGTTATCGATACTGATGGAGAAAAAGTAAAAGGTATTGTTGAAAAACCCAAGAAAGGCAAAAATTTATCAAAGCTTTGCATTGTCGGTGTCTATTTTCTTTCAAAGTCATTTATAAAAACCCTTGAAGAAACTCCGCTTGAACATTATCAACTAGAGAAAGCTTTGGACAGTTTTGTAAAAACGTATAATGTCGGCTTTGTGCAGACAAACGAAGAAACGGTAGTCCTAAAATATCCATGGGATTTATTAGACGTTAAAAATTATTTGTTAGCAAATTTAAAGAAGCATTTTGCCAGCAGCGCAAGAATATCCCATTCCGCTCAATTAATTGGAGAAGTTTATATAGAGGATGAGGCTACGGTTATGGAAAACGCAGTTGTCAAAGGCCCTTGTTATCTGGGTAAAAATTCGTTTGTGGGGACAAATTCGATTTTGCGCGACGGAGTGGATCTTGAAAAAAATGCGGTAGTAGGCGCAAATATGGAGGTTAAAAATAGTTTGCTTTCGGAGGGTTCAAAAACACACTCGGGTTTTCTCGGTGACTCGCTGGTAGGTAAGAATTGCCGGATTGGGGCGGGATTTAATTCCGCCAATGTCAGAATCGACAGGGAAACGGTTAAGTCAACAGTTAAAGGTCAAAAAACAGATACGGGATTAAAAAGCTTTGGAGTTGTGATAGGGAATAATGCCCGTATAGGTGTAAAATCCTCGACTATGCCGGGAATAATTATCGGTGAAAATGTTACCGTCGGTTCGGGAACAATGGTAATGAATAATATCGAAGATGGAGTTAGATACTATACGAAATTTCAAGCAGTTGTGACAAAAAATGAAAAATAAAATTGTTCTTCTGGACATCGATTACACACTATTTAACACAAAAACTTTTAAGGATTCAAGTCTGACGAAATACGCACTATATGATGAAATATTAGCGGTTTTGCCAAGTTTGGCAAAGTTTGCGCAGCTGGGAATTTTTTCCAAAGGGGAAGACGCATTTCAGAACGCAAAATTGAAAGAAACCGGCATCAAAGAATTTTTTCAACAAGAAAATGTTCATGTCTTCAAGGATAAAGATGCTAATCTAAAAAAGGTAATCGAGCAATATAAGGATTTCAAGATTTACCTAATTGATGATAAGCTGGTTACTTTATATAACGCTAAAACAAATACTCCTTCGGTTTTTACCGTTTGGATTAAGCGTGGTCCTTTTGCCGAAGATGAATCATTGTTAAATAATTTTTCTCCCGATGCAATAGTCGTTAGTCTAAGAGAAATAATTCCGATTGTCTCAGGAAATTTAGAGTAGGATTGCAGTCAAAAGTAGCGACTGCTATACTACAAAGATTCAGATAGATTTATATGAAAAGAAAACAAAGAATTGTAGTAATCGGTGGTGGAACCGGAACTTTTGTGGTCTTGTCCGGGCTTAAAAAATATAACGTTGATTTATCCGCCATTATTACGATGATGGATAGTGGTGGTTCCAGCGGGAAGCTCCGTGATGAGCTTGGCGTACTTCCTCCAGGCGATGTTAGGCAATGTCTGGTCGCGCTGGCAAAATCCTCAAGACTTTTACGGGAAATGTTTAATTACCGTTTTGAAGAAGGTGGGTTAAAAGGACATACTTTTGGCAACATTTTTCTTTCTACTCTGACAAAAACGACTGGCAGTATGAAAAAAGCCATTGAAGAAGTCGGAAAAATTTTGCGCATTCAAGGAAGAGTGATTCCGGTTACTTACACCAAAAGCGATTTATGCATCGAGCTTGAAGACGGGATAATTATTGAAGGTGAAACGCACATTGACGAGGCCGAGGTTCGCGAAAAAAGGGCGAAAATAAAAAGAGCTTTTTTAAAACCGGAAGCTCAAGCTAATCCTGACGCAGAGACGGCAATTAAAGAAGCAGACGCCATCATTATCGGCCCCGGTGATTTATATACTAGTATTATTCCTAATCTTTTGGTGACCGGTATTCAGCTGGCGATCGCAAATTCTAAAGGTAAAAAAATTTATGTCTTAAATTTGATGACAAAGTATGGTCAGACAACTACCTATACTGCAAAAGATCATGTCGAAGATTTAGAACAATATGTCGGTAAAAATCAATTGGATGTCGTTTTGGTAAATAAAAAAACTCCTACTAAAAATGCACTCGCTTGGTATAAAGATTTTGACGAACATCCCGTCGTAGACGATTTGAATGATAAAAGCGGATTGTTGGTAGTCAGAAAAAATTTGATCAAAGATATTATTATCAATATCCAACCCTCAGATAGCTTAAGAAGAAGTATTATTAGACACGATAGCGAAAAATTAGCCAAAGCCATCATGGAAATCCTTGATGAATAATTTTTCCCCTAGATTGAATTTGAATGTCTGCTCTTCAGGAGCTATAATATCAAGATATGACACAACTTTTGGGTTTGACGCTACTTTCTTTGGTCATCACGGCAATTTTAATCATCCCTTTCATCGATTTCCTCTATAAAATAAAATTAAGAAGGCAAGATCAATCAACGAAGGACCCATTCAACAAGCCGACTCCGGTTTTTGATAAATTCAACAACTGGAAGGTGGGAACACCTTTTGGCGGGGGACTTTTAATTATTTGTGTATCGACTGTAATTTTTCTGTGGTCTTTTGGAATGCTAAACGTCAAAGTTAATCCGGTTGAGATATTTGTTATTCTATTTACTTTTATTAGTTTTGGTTTGCTTGGTTTGTATGATGATGGTAAAAAATTAGCGAACGGAGCAAAACTGCCTATTTTTGGTTTAAGGTTAAGGTATAAATTTTTACTACAATGGGTAATAGCTTTTGTTCCGGCCACAATTCTCTATACGAAATTAGGTTATAGTTTTGTCTTTATCCGGGGGATTGGGTTGACTGACATCGGCTTTTTGTATATTCCATTTGCGGCTTTTGTAATCGTCGCGTTTACAAACGCTTTTAACATCTCCGACGGATTGGACGGACTTGCTCCCGGGTTAATGTTAATCGCCTTGGTTTCTTTTTTGGCAATTTCTTACACTAATGTCGATCAATCCTTAGGAATTTTCATTGCGGTTTTGATGGGAAGCATTGCTGCTTTTCTTTATTTCAATATCTATAAAGCCAGAATTTGGCTTGGTGATGTCGGTTCAATGTCTTTGGGGGCATCTTTGGCAATAATCGGTCTTTTAACGGGGAAAACGCTGGCAATGGCTGTTATTGGTGGGGTTTTTGTGCTAGAAATCGGTTCGTCGCTAATACAATTATTGAGCAAGAAATATTTGCACAGAAGAATCTTGCCGGCCGCCCCTATTCACCTTTATTTTCTTAAAAAAGGTTGGGCTGAGCCAAAAATTGTGATGAGAGCTTGGTTACTGGGCGCTTTTTTTGCAATTCTTGGACTTTACCTAGCTCTTATTAAGTAATGAAAAGAATTGATTTCTTTCTACTCGCTTCCGTTTTATTTCTCACTTTTTTTGGCCTCTTTATGATTTATGATGCATCATCTTTTGTGGCCTTCCGTGATTTCGCCGATAAATATCATTATGTAAAAGACCAAATTTTTTGGATTGTGCTGGGGTTAGGGGCACTACTTTTTTTCTCACGTTTTGACTATCACCGTTTTTATAATTTAGCCATTCCGATATTATTGGTAGCGATTGGCTTACTGGTGGCAGTGTTTATACCAGGTCTTGGCGTTAAAGTTTTGGGCGCCAGCCGTTGGATTAACTTAAGGGTTACAACCTTACAACCCTCGGAATTCGTTAAAATCGCTCTGGCAATTTACTTAGCTGCTTGGTTTTCGAAAAAAGAAAAAGGCCGGGTTTGGGCCTTTCTAACTTTATTGTCATTGATAATTTTGCTAGTTATTTTAGAACCCGATATGGGTACGGCGGTGATTATTTTGGCGGAAGGAATTATCGTATATTTTTTGTCGGGCGCCCGCTCACTTTATTTTGTCATTTTAGCTCCGGTCATTGCGGCTTTAGGTTTGTTGTTTGCCAAATTGGAACCCTATCGGGTCGCTCGAGTAACCGCTTACCTAAATTTTAATCAGAATGTTAGCACATCTTCTTATCATGTCCGGCAAATCCTAATTGCTCTGGGTTCGGGTGGCTTAACCGGAGTTGGTTTAGGTAATTCTTTGCAAAAATATGCCTACCTTCCGGAGAACGCGACCGATTCAATTTTTGCGATTATTGCCGAAGAACTGGGTTTTGTCGGAGCAGTTTTTATCATTGCGGTTTTTATGGTCGTAGTTTGGCGTGGTTTTTATATTGCTATTAATTCCAAGGACGCATTTGGTAAACTATTAGCAGGAGGAATTACCACTTTTTTGGCGATGCAAATTGTTGTTAATTTAGCGGCTCAAACAGCACTGCTACCTTTAACCGGCATACCGCTACCGTTTATTTCCTATGGTGGATCAGCATTGATCATTAACCTTACAGCCATTGGCATACTGTTAAATATTGCCGGACAAGGAGCAAAAGTATGAAAATTGTCGTTATTGGCGGACATTTGTCGCCGGCGTTAGCAGTTATTGAAGAACTTAAAAACGCAGATGTTTATTATCTTGGCCGGAAATATACTTTTGAAAACGATAAAGCAATTTCCTTAGAGTATCAAGAGATCGTTAAATTAGGAATTCCTTTTTATGAAATTAATACAGCCAGGTTGCAAAGAAAATTTACCAAACACACAGTTCCATCTTTAGTAAAATTTCCGTCAGGTTTTTTCCAGTCGTTAAAAATTTTAAAGCAAATTAAGCCGGAGGTGGTTTTGGGCTTTGGGGGATATGTCTCTTTGCCGGTGGTTCTGGCGGCGGCTTTTTTAAAAATTCCAATTGTAATTCACGAGCAGACTCTAGAAGCAGGGTTTGCCAACAAAATAGAAGCTAAATTTGCACGAAAAATTTGTCTTTCCTGGCAGTCATCACAGCAATATTTTCCCCAACAAAAAACCATTTTAACCGGTAATCCATTAAGAAAAGTTATTTTAAATACCAAAGTGTTCAAAAAAAATGAATTGCCGACTCTTTATATCACCGGTGGAAGTAGCGGGTCGCATGCGATAAATCTGTTGGTTGAAAAATCACTGGAAAGACTTTTAGAAAATTTTGTAGTCGTTCATCAAGTCGGAGACGCAAGAGAATACAACGATTTTGAAAAACTGCAGGTAGCCGTAAATAAACTTAAGCCTGCACTTGTTAAAAACTATCATCCGCAAAAATTCTTTTCACCCGAAACTGTAGCGCAAAACTTAAGTAGCGCGGACTTAGTCATTGGTAGAGCCGGTATTAATACCGTGACGGAACTAATTTATTTTGCCAAACCGGCTTTTTTAATTCCTCTTCCCTTTTCCCAAAGAAGGGAACAGCTCAAAAATGCTTTATTTCTTAAAAAGTTGGGATTGGCAGAAATTGGTTTGCAAGATGAATTGACGCCGGAGATTTTTGTGACGACAATTCTAACCATGTTCAAAAATTTAAGCAAATATCAATTAAAAGAAAAAATTTTAACTCCCAATGCGGCAAAAAATATCGTTAAAGTGCTTAAAGATGTTTCGACAAAGAAGACTGCTTAAAAAAGAAAAGCTGAAGGTTAAAATCAAATTAGTTTTTGTCGTTTGTGTTGTTTTCTTAATTGCGGTAATCGGATTTGAGTTTATCTATTTCAATTTCGCCAATGTTTCCGTAATTAGTCCTTTGGCAAAGAGCAAGTCGTCAAAACTTGCTAATTTGGAAAACCAGCTATCCAAAGCAAAAATTCCTTTTACCAGCGTTTCTACCAGTGCAGACGGTTCATTTACAATTCAGCTACCGGATGGAGGAGAGGTAATTTTATCCTCAAAAAAAGATATTGGGAGCCAATTATCCTCTTTACAACTGATCCTGTCTAGTCTTACAATAGAAGGGAAGATGCTAAAAATTTTAGATTTCAGGTTCGATAATCCTGTTGTTTCTTTTTGATACGTATGAGCGAAGGAAAAATAGTTGTCGGTATAGATATTGGAACTTCAAAAATTGTCACTCTGATTGCAAAAGTTGATGAAGATGTTAATGTTTTAGGCGTTTCGGAATCCCCGGCCAACGGCGTTCGCAAAGGTCAAATCGTTGATATTGACGAAGCTGTACTTTCAATCAATAATTCTTTGGAGGCCGCGGAAAGAATGGCCGGTTACTCCGCTTCTCACATTGTCGCTTCGATTGGCGGCAGTCATATTGAGTCACAAAATTCCCGGGGAGTAGTAGCGGTTGCTCATCCCGAAGGAGAAATCACCCCCAATGATTTAGCCAGGGTAATTGACGCTGCCAGAGCCGTTTCTTTGCCGTCGAGCCGGGAAATAATCCACGTTTTACCCAGGAGCTACATTGTTGACGGGCAAGAAGGAATCAAAGACCCAATCGGTATGACCGGAGTTCGTTTGGAAGTTGATACGCACATTATTTCTGCCAATAGCACTTCAATTCGCAATATGGAAAAAGCTTTTTCGGAAGTCGGTGTGGATTTGGACGCGGTCGTTTTTAGTGGATATGCCAGTTCGCTGGCGGTATTGTCGGATACGGAAAAAGAATTGGGAGTCGTGCTGGTTGATATTGGCGCCGGAACTACGGATTTATCAATTTACATCGACGGCTCGGTAGCCTATTCCTCGGTAATTCCGATTGGTGCCAGACATATTACTAATGACTTAGCCATTGGTTTAAGAATTTCTTTGGAATCGGCGGAAAAAATAAAACTTTTCTTATCCAACCCGACAAAGAAACAGTTTAAAATAGAAGAAGAGTTAGAAGAAAAACCGGAAAGAACTTCCAGCGACGAAATTGATCTGAGCGGTTTGGCGCTGGCGGAAGAATTACGGAAAGTTTCCAAAAAAACTTTAGTTGACGGAATTATCAGACCAAGATTAAATGAGTTGTTTACGATGATCGGCATCGAAATAAAAAAGAGTGGCTTTGGCGGGCAAATTCCATCGGGAATTGCTATCACCGGCGGAGGAGCTAAAACTATTGGTATTACTGATGCCGCAAAACGCACTTTAGCGATGCCGGTTCGAGTCGCGATTCCGGTAAACATCAAAGGTATTATTGACGAAGTTGGCGAACCATCGTTTGCCACCGTTATCGGTTTAGTCACCTATGGCGGCACAATTGAAATTCCTTCTTCTTTACCGTTTGGTTTTTCTTTGCCCAAAAATCCTTTTAAATTTAATAATAAAATTTTTGGAAAGGCTGTAGCGTTTTTCAAATCCTTCCTGCCCTAAATGTGACTTGCCCACGCTTAGCGGGGCTTGCAAAATACTTTTTTATTTGCTAGTATGCCCATATAATTCGTTATGTTGATAAAACCGCAAACAACCAACTTCGCTAAATTAAGAGTTATGGGAATTGGTGGTGGTGGAGGAAATGCTTTAAACTCAATGATTTCCCAAAGTACCATTCAGGGAGTTGATTTTATTGCCGTTAACACCGACGCACAATGTCTTCTTTTAAACCAGGCAGCGACAAAAATGCAAATCGGTGAAGACTTAACTAAAGGTTTGGGTTCGGGTGGAAGTCCGGAAATTGGCACTCAGGCAGCAGAGGAATCTTACGAAAAAATTAAAGAGTTGCTAGACGGAACGGATATGTTGTTTCTAACCGCCGGCATGGGCGGTGGAACCGGCACGGGCGCAACTCCCGTAATTGCCAGAGCGGCTAAAGAAGTTGGTGCCTTAACCGTCGCGGTTGTCACCAAGCCGTTTGCTTTTGAGGGAACAAGGAGAATGGTGGTTGCTGAAGACGGCATTGAAGAAATTAAAGATAAAGTCGATACTTTAATCGTTATCCCCAATCAAAGAATTTTAGATGTGGTGGATAAAAAGCTCTCGCTTTTAGAAGCTTTTAAAGTGGCGGATTCGGTTTTAACCCAGGGCGTGCAGGGAATTTCAGACCTCATTACTTTGCCGGGTTTAATTAATGTTGATTTTGCCGATGTCAAAACTATTATGCAAAACGCGGGTTCGGCATTAATGGGCATTGGTACGGGCGTTGGTGAAAACCGGGCGCAAGCTGCCGCCAGGGCCGCGGTTGCATCTCCCCTATTGGAAATTTCCATGAACGGCGCCAGGGGAGTTCTGTTTAATATTATCGGCGGTCCCGATTTAACGATGAGCGAAGTGGACGAAGCCGCAAAAATTATTGCTTCGGAAGCGGATCCTGATGCCAACATTATTTTCGGCGCCACCATTGATGACACAATGCATGATCAGTTGAAGATTACAGTGATTGCTACCGGTTTTGATTCCACCCGGCAAACATTAAAAGAATTTATGACTCCAACTATTAACCGGGTGATGGAGCAAAGCCAACAACAAAGTCCAATCAGTACCAACATTGAGCCGCCGGTTCCGACCGAGCCGCCGGTTGAAGAAGAAGACGATACCTGGGACATCCCCGCATTTTTGAGACAAAAGAACTAAAAAACTTTATTCATTTAAGCCACAACCAGTATCTCTAAGCGAAAATTAAACCCCCCTTCAGATTTCGTCAACCTATAGTTTGACTTTTCTTGCAGTACTATGATATAATTCTGGCTCGGTGACACAATAAAACCAGGCTAATTTGCTGTCTGGAATTTTGTTTTGTCGCTTAGTTTTCATATTGCACCTTGATAAGTTGCGAATAATTTTTTCTATCAGATGGTAGCGCCTTGGACATTAAGCAATTAGTGTCTAGAGCGCTATCATCCAGATAGACTAGTAGTAACAAGAAGGAGGGTACTCGACACATTACAGGTTCAAAAAAGTAGCGTGAGGTGAGTATCAGAAAATAGTAAGGTAAGTCACTGTGAAAGGGGAAGGTAAACAGATGTTTTGGTATATTCAGAGTAAGGGACAAGGTCTCGCTGAGTACGCACTCATCCTTGCCCTGATCGCGATCTTGGCAATCACGGCCCTGCTCTTCCTGAGCAGCCAGATCGACATGATTCTCAGCACGATCGGCAAAAAGCTCTAAGCGTTTCGTCGAACTCATCGCTTTTCATGTTCAGCGTCCAAAAACGCAATATGGAGGTGGGGAATCCGATTAAGCATGCGTAGAGCGTCCTAAAGTTCACGGTTTAGCTACGGAATCGCAAACGAGCAAAACCCTACAGGGAGAACACGTGAACAAGAAGTATTGGTCTCGTTTCTTCGCGCTTTTGGTGGCCCTCGTCCTAGCGATAGGCTTGGTCTCCAACGTCGCGGCAGCGGAATCCACTACATCAACCAGCAACGCGAAGCCAGCACCAACGGCACCCCCGATCGGTCAGCTGGTCAGCCACACGAGCAACCCAACGTTGCCCGGTCAGTGCTTGCCTTCAGGCGACTTCGGCGTCGTTCTTGACCAGTCGGGCTCGATCAACGACAATGGCGAGACCACGGCTGAAAGGAACGGTGTCGAGGGATTCGTCAACGCTTACGAAAACGGTGATGGAAATGGGCTTTTCGCCCTCACTGTCTTCAGCGGCTTGACGGGCACGGCCAAGACCTCCGGTTTCGTATCAGCGTCTACGTTCGAGACGGCCGTCAATGGACTGCCGACTCCGAACAGCACGACGCCAACCGCGGCCGGAATCAATACAGGCGCAGGCAATACAGCCCACGACCGCTCCGGTAGCCCGAACGTGATGTTCGTCGTTACCGACGGTTCGCCCAACGACGGCAATGCCAGTACGACGTCTGCGACTCCCTGGTTGAACGCAGCCAACAACGCCATCAACGCGGCAAACGCGGCGAGAAGCGCAGGTTGGGTTGTCCTGGCGATCTATGTCGGCAAGCCAGACTCGAATTTGGTGACTCTCTTCGGCAGCACGGGCGCCGAAAGCTGGGTCGAGGCGGTTATGACGGGCATTGGAGGAGGAAGCTTCACGAAGCTTTCGGACTTCAGCTCCCTGACTAACGGCCTCCTGGTCTCAGTGGGTTGCCCGACAATGCCTCCGACGGCACCCCCGACTGCACCGCCGACTGAACAGCCAACTGTTCCTCCGACGGAAGCACCGACTGCTCCTCCGACGGAAGCACCGACTGGAACACCAGTTCCAACAGCTGCACCGACTGGAACACCAGTTCCAACAGCTGCACCGACCGGAACACCAGTTCCAACAGCTGCACCGACTGCAACGGTCAAGCATACCCCGCCTCCGACCGGCACGTCAGGTAGCACAGGTGGTTCCAACAACGGGAACATTATCTTGAGCTTCGTGCTCTTCACGCTCCTTGGCGGCGCCTTTGCCCTGGCCTTTAGTCAGCGACGACGCTTGCCCCAGCATGGACAAGGTCTGGCTGAGTACGCACTCATCCTCGCCTTGATCGCCATCCTGGCAGTCACAGCCCTGCTCTTCCTGAGCGGCCAGATCAACATGATCCTCAGCACGATCGGTAAAGGTCTGTAGCTCTTAGCCGGCCAACGCGGCCCGCTAACCAGATCCGATTCGGATTATCATTGAATGTGCGAAAGCGTATTTTGTGATCTGACCCGATAGGAAGGAGAAGCTCGGCTACAGCCGTCGACACAAGGATCCTTTGGATCTACGTCGAGGGTTTGACAGATGCCGAGCAACTCCCGATTTCAGGAGAAAGGAAGGACTACTAGTGTTCATACAATCGCTTTGCGAGATCCAATCACAGCTAACGCTGAGAAAGGCTCCGAAGCATCAATTCGCAACGCTCTCAAGGGGCACGGCGCTGGAAGGCGAGAGGCTCTAGACGAGTGATTTTACTGCATCTGCAGTAAAATCTGACACTTGTCAGACTTCTCCCTTCCACGCCCCAACCCCCTATTTTTAAAAGTAAATTCATTGTCAAATCCTCATTAGCAAGCTATAATAGAATTTATGTTTAAACCCGTTTCTCCGCAAGTTGATTTTTCCAAGCTGGAAAATGAAATACTGACAAAATGGACTGCAGATGGTCTTTTGCAAAAGTATCTCCACAAAAATGATTCTTCCCAAAAACGATTCTCTTTTTTAGACGGTCCGATTACCGCCAATAACCCAATGGGGGTGCATCATGCGTGGGGAAGAACCTACAAAGATGTCTGGCAACGGTTTTATAACATGCGCGGGTTTAAACAAAGATTCCAAAACGGTTTTGACTGTCAGGGTCTTTGGGTAGAAGTAGAAGTGGAAAAAGAATTGGGAGTCCGCAATAAAAAAGATATCGAAAATTTAGTTCCCGGTGATAAAAAAGCTTCCATCGCTAAATTTGTGCAACTTTGTAAAGAAAGAGTCAACAAATACAGCGCGATTCAAACCGAGCAAAGCAAACGCTTGGGTTATTTTATGGATTGGGACAATTCTTATTACACGATGTCGGACGAAAATAACTATATGATTTGGCATTTCTTAAAAACCTGTTTTGAGAAAGGCTGGATTTATAAAGGCACCGACAGCGTGCCGTGGTGCCCACGGTGTGAAACGGCGATTTCCCAGCACGAAATGCTGACCGAAGACTACAAAGAATTAACCCACGATTCAATTTTTATTCAATATCCGCTGGCTGACAAGAGAAATACTTATTTATTAGTTTGGACTACAACGCCTTGGACTTTGCCGGGAAATGTGGCAGTCGCGGTCGACCCGGCTAAAGATTATGTTGAAGCCGAAGGAGAAACTTCAGGTAAAACCTACTTGTTAATTAAAGAGGCTGCGGAAAGACTCACTCTAAAAATAAAGAAAACCTTTAAAGGTAAGCAGCTGCTGGGACAATTGTATAATTCGCCGTTTGATAATTTACCGCGGGTTAAAGAGGCTTTAGGTGATTATAAGCATCGAGTGGTTGTATCTGACCCGTTAATTTTGCCGATTTCGGTTGAAGAAGGAACCGGCCTTGTGCATGTGGCGCCGGGCCAGGGAGCAGAAGATTACCGCTTGGGTAAAAAAGAAAAACTACCGATAGTCGATTTAATTGATGACGAGGCCTTTTATTTAGACGGAATGAATGAATTTTCGACGCAAAGCGCGAAGAAACACCCGGAAATAATTATTGAATTCTTAAAACAAAGTAACAACCTTTTTAAAACGGAAAAATATACCCACCGTTATCCGGCTTGCTGGCGCTGCAAGACGGAATTGGTTTGGAAAGTGACTAGAGAATGGTATATCGCGATGGATATTAAAGAAAAGTCAGGTAAAACTCTGAGGGAGGAAATGAAAGAGACCGCCAAAATGATTGAGTGGCGTCCGGAGTTTGGCTTGGAAAGAGAATTAGATTGGTTATCGAATATGAGTGATTGGTTAATCAGTAAAAAAAACCGCTATTGGGGATTGGCGTTGCCGATTTTTGAATGTGAGTGCGGACACTTCGAAGTAATCGGTTCTAAAGAAGAATTGCAGGAAAAAGCGGTTGAGGGTTGGGAAGATTTTGCCGGACATACACCGCATAAACCGTTTATCGATGAAGTTAAAATAAAATGTGCAGAATGCGGAAAAACGGTCAGTCGGGTGGACGATGTCGGCAATGTTTGGCTTGATGCCGGAATTGTCGGATTTTCCACTTACCTTGACCCGAAAACCAAAAAATTAAGTTACACCACCGATAAAAAATATTGGCAAGAATGGTTTCCGGCGGATTTTATTACCGAGTCCTTCCCCGGTCAATTTAAAAATTGGTTTTATTCGATGATTGCGATGTCTACGGTTTTGGAAAAAAGAAATCCCTTCAAATTGGTTTTGGGTTATGCCTCAATGCTGGGTGAAGACGGACGGCCGATGCATAAATCCTGGGGCAATATGATTGAGTTTGGGCAAGGCGCGGAAAAAATCGGGGCGGACGTGATGCGTTGGATGTTCGTCACTCAAAATCCGGAACAAAATTTATTATTTGGTTATAAAAAAGCCGACGAAACGAGAAGAAAATTCCATTTAATGCTTTGGAATATTTATAATTTTTTTGTCACCTACGCTAACACAGATCAATATCAAGTAATAAATAGCGTGTATCAAGTATCGGAAAACATTTTAGACAGGTGGATTATTTCCAGACTAAACTGGACTACCGAAACCGTCACGAAAGGTTTGGAAAATTATGAAATTCAAAAAGCAACGCTGGCAATAGAAGCTTTAGTTAACGATTTGTCGCTGTGGTATGTCCGAAGAAGCAGAGATAGAGTCGGACCTTCGGCTGAAGATGAGAAAGACAAAAAAGTTTGCTACGAAACCCTACATTTAGTTTTGGCTACGCTTTGCAAATTACTGGCGCCTTTTACTCCTTTTCTGGCAGAAGAAATTTACACCAATTTAGCTAATAAAGATTCAGTTCATCTGGTTGCTTGGCCAGCTTTTGATAAAAAGCTGATTAACGAAAAACTAGAAGAAGAAATGTTTAAAACAAGACTGCTGGTCGAGTCGGCACATGCTTTAAGAAAACAAGCCGAAATCAAAGTGCGCATTCCGATCCGAGAAATGGTTTATAACGGCCCCACTGAATTGACAAAGGAAGTTTTGGAAGTTGTCAAAGAGGAAATTAATGTTTATAACCTCAAATTCGGTAAAAAGACAGACGTTTATGCGGTGTTGGCAAAGACTAGCGATGATAATTTAGATTTGAATTTTGGTCTGGCCCGTGATATTGTTAGAAAAATTCAGGAAGAAAGAAAAAATTTACAAACTCAACCAAATGAAAAAGTAAGAGTTACTATTCCTTTCTGGCCAAAAGAACACGAAGCATATATTAAACGAAAAGCACTAGTGAGTGTAATAACCGAAGCACAGAATTTTTCGGTGACAAAAGATGAACAGTAAAGGTTTTGGTATAGATTGGTTTTTGGTAATTCCGGTCGGGCTCCTGGTTATAATTAGTTTAGTTACCCTTTTTTCCTTAAGCCCGGATTTTTTCAAGAGCCAATTTATTTTTTTAATCATTTCGCTAATCGCTTTTGTTTTCTTTTCGCAAACTAACTATAAAGTTCTTGATACCTACGCTAAACCGATTTATATTATTTCCTTAATTCTTCTGGTATTGGTTTTCTTTTTGGGAATAGAAAGCCGCGGCTCAATGCGTTGGGTGCAGTTCCTGGGTTTAAGAGCGCAGTTTTCGGAAGTTCTAAAACCGTTTCTGGCAATCAGTTTTGCCAGTTATTTAGTTAACGTTAAAAACCACAATTTCAAGGGATTACTGAGCATTTTTGTGTTGCTTATGCCAATT
Organism: Candidatus Levyibacteriota bacterium; assembly: GCA_049519175.1. Classification (GTDB taxonomy): domain Bacteria; phylum Patescibacteriota; class Microgenomatia; order Levybacterales; family UBA12049; genus DATKGX01. Next base: position 328,779 of record JBEKQZ010000001.1, read on the forward strand.
GCGTTTTTAATTTTTCTCCAACCTGATTTAGGGAATGCGCTTTTGTATACCGGCGTGGTTTTGGCGACAACCATCTATTTGGGTTTTTCGTTAAAATATTTTGTAGCGCTAATTCTGCCTTTGCTGGCGGTTTTTCCGTTGATCTGGAGACTTTTACACGGATACCAAAGGCAAAGAATCCTGACATTTCTTGACCCGGGCAAAGACCCTCTGGGGACATCCTACAACGTCATTCAATCGGTAATTGCGGTTGGGTCGGGCATGCTGATGGGGAGAGGTTTGGGGCAGGGAACGCAGTCGGGACTGCGGTTTTTGCCGGAGCGCCATACCGATTTTATTTTCGCGACCATTTCGGAGCAGCTCGGTTTTGTCGGCACAATTATTGTCCTTGTTTGTTTTGCCTGTATTCTTTATAAAATTTACACTATTTTTAAAAATTCCGATGACCAGTTTTCAAAAGTATTTGCGGCAATTATCTTTTTTGCATTTTTAATTCAAATTTTTGTCAATATCGGAATGAACATTGGTATTTTGCCGATTGTCGGCGTCACGTTACCGTTCGTTTCTTACGGCGGCAGTTCGCTGTTATCGAATTTTATTTTCTTAGGTTTTCTTTCGGCGATAAATAAGGGCAAAAGAGATAACATTCTAGAAATTAAGTAGAAAATTTGCTATAATTCCTAGATACATGAATTACGCAGTAATTAAAACCGGTGGAAAACAATATAAAGTCTCCGCAGGCGATGTCATTGAAGTTGACCGAATTTCCGGTAAAGACGGTAAAATTAGCTTTGAAGAAGTGCTCCTTTTGGCAAATGATGGCAAGGTTAAAGTCGGTAAGCCATTTATAACCGGTGAAAAAGTCGAAGGAAAAATTTTGGAAGATTTTCGTGGAGTTAAAGTCAGAGTTTCCAAATTTAAGTCTAAAGTTAGATATAGAAGAACTACCGGATTTAGGGCAGCACTGACTAAAGTAAAGATTGAAAAAATCGGCGGAGTCAAAACAGAAAAACCGATCAAGAAGGCTACGGAGAAAAAAACTGTTAGTAAAAAGTCTTAATTGACAGACTTTGATATCTTGACAGCTTGTGAAAAGTCAAGTTAAAATAAAGCAGTTTTCACGAAACTATGGCACACACAAAAGCACAAGGCGCAGTTAAAGGAAATCGTGATTCAAGAGCCAAACGTTTAGGCGTTAAAATTTATGGTGGTCACGAGGCGTTGTCCGGAAGTATTTTGGTTAGACAAAAAGGAACAAATTTTCGGGCCGGCAAAAATGTTTCGATGGGTAAAGATTATACTTTGTTCGCTTTGCAAGCCGGCAGGGTTTTGTTCAAGAAGTTAAACGGCAAAAGAGTGGTCGAGGTATTAAATGGATAATCAACAACAGCACATAGTTGAGTTAGAAACAAGCCTTTTACAGGCGAATCCTCTACAACCAAGAGGTATTATTTCTCCGGATTCACTGCAAGAATTAGTTGATTCAATTAGAGAGCAAGGAATTTTAGAGCCGATTGTGGTTGCCAGAACTCCGGCGGGATACCAAATTATTGCCGGTGAAAGACGTTGGCGGGCGGCTAGAGTATTGGGTTTGGAAAAAGTGCCGGTGGTCGTTAAAGAAACTACGCCGCAAGGAATGCTGGAGATGTCGATTGTTGAAAACGTGCAACGGGAAGATTTAAACCCAATCGAAAGAGCGCAAGCCTATAAAAGATTGATTGATGAATTTGGACTGGGGACAAATGAGGTAGCAAGAAAAGTCAGTAAGAGTGCGCCGACCGTTTCCAATACGATTAGGCTGTTGTCCTTACCGGACGCCATTAAAGACGCTTTAGTAGCAGGAGTGATTACGGAAGGACACGTACGGCCGTTAATTTCCTTAGGGGATCCAAAATTAATGTTGGATTTATTCAAGAAAATCCTAAGAGAAAGTAGCACCGTTAGGGAAACAGAGGAAATGGCCAGACAGGCAAAGGGTGAAATTCAGAAAAAAGAGCCGCGCGCAACCACTTATAAACTTTGGGTACCGGAATTGGATGAAATGGCCAAAAAGCTTGAGCAGAACCAGGGTTTTAGCAGAACTTCGATTTCTCAAACCAGGTCTCAAGCAAAAATTGTTATTACCCTAAAGGGTGATGTAGATGTAACCGGACCAAAGATTAAAGAAATTTACGGACTGCTTAGTAAAGGAGTAGCTTAATTTAGTAAGGATTTTGGATTAATCTCATTCGGTCAAGCGGCCAGTAGACCAGCAAGGATTTTCCGACGATATTATCTCTTGGTACAAAACCCCACGTTCTTGAGTCGGAACTTTCCGGCCGGTTATCTCCTAAAACAAAGTATTCGTTGGCAGGAACGGTGATGGTTTGACCTTCGGAAAGAAAAGCTCCTTCATTAGTTTTAACGTCGGAACTTAGATAAACACTTTCATCCAATAATTTACCGTTTAAATAAACGCTACCGTCTTTTATCATAATTTTATCGCCGGGAACGCCAATTACTCTTTTAATATAATCTTTAGTTGGGTCCGGTGGGGCAATAAAGACAACGACATCGCCAAGCTTTAAAGTTCCGAACTCGGCATGGTAAATTTTAAAATCTTCAAAGCCAATTAAATTAGTAATGACATATTCGCCATTATGAAAATTGGGATACATTGATTGGCCATCGACATTAAATGGGCGGAATAAAAAAGCGTAGATGACTAGAAATATCGCCGCGGCAATAAGAAGCGTTTCGACACCATCAATTAGAAAGGCGTAGACTTTGCGGATAATCTCCATTTATTTATTTTCCCAAGTTTAGCTAGCTTTGTCAACAAGAGCAATTTATGGTAAGATTTAAAAAAGGACTTGTAGCTCAGTGGTAGAGCGCTGCATTCACATTGCAGAAGTCAGAGGTTCGAATCCTCTCAGGTCCACTATGTTTGTCCAAGCGAGGTTTTTTTGTTGGGTTCAGAGGCTTTTGCTTAAATCTCTAATATCACCCGAAATAATTTTATAAGCGTTTTTGTTAATTAATCTTTTCCAGGAGTGCTGTTATTCGTTTATAGTTTTCATCGGTAGCTTTACTCATAGCTATTCTAAGACGATATTAGTATACATCGTTTACAGCAAATATTAAATAATGAGATAGTAAAGTGTTGTAATAGGAACTAGCTACGTAATTAATGAATTTTTACAGATGAATATGCATTTTATGCATAAATATATTTTTCAATATAATGCTATAATATCCTCGTCTAAATTTATGACTATATTGTTTTTGGCGAGGAGGTTTTATCCCCAGGTCGGTGGAGTAGAGAAGCATGTTTTAGAAATTGGTAAACGGTTAGTTAAGCAAGGTCACAAAGTTATAGTTATTGCAGAACTCGAAAAAAATACGAATCGACAAGATTATCACTCGGGATCCAACAGCGCTAAATCGACGGGAAAAGTTGAGGGAATCGAAATTTTGCGGATTGATGCAGGCTCAAACGACTGGTTTAAAAAATTCCGGATTTGGATAAAACTTTGGCGTTTTAAAAACGTTATCGAAAGTGCCGACATTGTTCATTGTCACGATGTTTTCTTTTGGTATCTGCCGTTTCGCTTTTTCTACCCGAGGAAAAGAGTTTATACCACTTTCCACGGATACGAAGGTAATAAAATCCCTAAATTTAAGGCTATTTTAATGCATAAGCTGGCCGAAAAGCTCTCAATCGGCAACATTTGCGTCGGTGATGTCCTTATCAAGTGGTATGGGACAAAACCGACTTTCGTCACTTATGGCTCAGTTAATAAAGCTTTAATCAGGCAAGGTTCAAAATCTTTAAAGCCAAGTAGGGATATAATTTTTATTGGCCGACTGGAAGAAGAAACCGGAATCCTGGAATATCTAAAAGCACTCAAAGATTTAAAAGATAAAAGAATAGAACTTCAATTGGATGTGTTTGGCGACGGCAGTCTAAAAAGTGAAGCACAGAAATATACTCAAATTAATAATTTAAGCGTCCGTTTTAAAGGCTTCGTCCCAAACGTGACGGATTTTATCAAAGATTACAAGTATGTTTTTGTCTCAAGATATTTGGGAATTTTGGAGGCGATGGCTTTACAAAAGCCGGTGTTTGCCGTTTACAACAACGAAATCAAAAAAGACTATCTACAGATGACACCTTTTGCAAAATATATTTCAATCACCAGCGATGGAACTTTAATTAGTAACGCGATTTCAAGTTATATCGAAAAGAAAAATTTGGAAGTCGTAAGAGCTTACCTTTGGGTAAAAAACGAAACCTGGGAAAAAATGGTCAATCTTTATCTAAGGCTCTGGACGAATGAAAAGCAAAATAATAATTAAACATATCTAAAATTGTCGGAATAATCACATTTATTTTCCCACCCGATTCTTTTCCAAACCTTCTCGGATAGTGTTTGACGTTCGCTTCTTTAATCTTGGCGCCATTTTTGTAAAGCGCAAGTAATAATTGGGCGGGGAAAAAAGCGCTGGCGCTGATGTTTGCGATATCGATTCTGTTAATTGCGCTTCGTTTAAACAATCTGATTGCGCAATTAATATCCTGATTATCTAAATGAAATAAAAATCGAATCAACCAATTGTAAAAAGAAGTTTGGATTCTCCTACGGAATTTAAGTGCACGATTAGTCCTTTTGCCTACTATCGCATCGTAATTTTTTAGATATGGAAGCATTTTTTTTAAAACATTAACATCATATTGATTGTCACCGTCCGTATAAAAAATATAGCGGTATTTTTTGGCATTGAGGAATCCGCTTTTTAGCGCTCCTCCATAGCCCTGATTTGTTTTATGGTGGACAACTTTTACATTTGGGTATTGCTTGGCCAGCGTATCGGCAACGTAGCCCGTGTTATCGGGACTGCCGTCAACAACAATCACTATTTCAAATGCAGAACAAAGATCTTTTAGCAAAGCGAATGTTTTGGGAATTAAGATTGGCAAATTTTTTTCGTCATTATAAGCAGGACAAAAGAAAGAAACTTGAGGCTTTTTATTCATTTTAATTCATTCAGTATATAATCTTTTAGGCTTTTTTGCCAAGATCTAAAATTATTTTTGGGAAGCTTAGCACTTTGGATAACTTCATATTTTGGTCTTTGAGCAAAAAAATTCTTTTGAAATACAGACGATGATACTGGTATAACAGTGACCTTTTTTTTGAGTAGCTTTACAACATATTTGGCAATCTCAAAGCGTGAGCAAGTTCCCAAAGAAGCAAAATGAAATGTTCCCGATTGTTTTTGGTCAAGTAATTTTTTGATTAGTTTAACTAACTCTTTTGCGCCGGTAATCGTACCAAATTTGTCGTTAATTACTTTAATTTCTTTTTGTCCGTCTTTGATTTGTTTAAGAATGTAGGAAATAAATTTCTTTTCTTTTTTTCCGCCGCCGATAATCCAACCTGCCCGTAAAATAATATATTTGCATCCCGCAGATTTAATTGCGTGTTCGCCAAGCAATTTTGTCTTTCCATAAACATTAATAGGATTGGGTTTATCGTTTTCGGTAAAGAAAGGTTTCTTTCCGCCAAAAACCGCTCCGGTCGAAATGTAGACAAGTGTTGTATTATTTTTTTGACAAGCTAGTGCAATATTTTTTGTTCCAATTGTATTCACCCGGTGTGCTTCGCGCTGATTCTTTTCGCATTCATCAACATTGGTTTTGGCTGCCAAATGTATTACCACGTCCGGTCGTTCTTTGGAAATTTTTGCCAAAACATTTTTTTTGTCGGTAATATCTAAATCCAGTTTTGTTGTTAAAATTAAATCGTCATTTTTAAAAACGGAAGGAATATACGAGCCGACGGTTCCCAAACTCCCTGTAACCAATATTTTCCTTTTCTTCATACTTAGCTTAAAACATTCACTATTCTAGCATATGTGAAAACGGTTGCATTTAGAATAAATCAATTATAATATATCCCTAGTATAAATCTCTAGCCGGACTACATGAATTTAAAAAATATTCTATTTGGTATAATTTTTATTCTAATTCTGTCGGTAACGGTGCATCTAATTTTTTCCTGGATTGGGTTTGTTCCGTCGGATGACGGTTTTATGCTGGCATATTCCCGTAGAATTCTTGACGGACAAGTACCGTTTAAAGATTTTCTATCGGCGCAAAATGTTGGAACACCCATATTATGGATTCCTTTTGTCTACTTTGGCGGAGCTTATACTTTTTGGATAACCAGGTTTGTAGTTTGGTTTGAGTTTGCTTCGATTGCCTGGATTTGGACTTCAATTATCAGCAGTGCATTTGTCAAAAAAGGAATTTCAACTCTGACAAAAATTGTGCTGGCGTTGATTACATTTTTCTTTACCGCGCATTCGTTTCCACCGATGGTCTGGTATACAATCGACGGTTTGTTTATTTATTCCGTTGCGTTGATTTTTTGCCGGCAAAATAACAAATACGCAAAAATGCTGGGATATTTTTTAGTCGGCGTAACTTACATTATCAAACAGAATTTTATCTTTCTTTTGCCGGCTACGATTTTTTTATTGGGAGACTGGAAGGAAAAGAGATATTGGATTTCGCTACTCGCTCCGTTGGCCCTTTTTTATGGCTTCTTCCTTACAGTAGCCGGAGTAGGTAATACTTTGTCACAAACTACTTCGCGGACAGAATTTGTACAAACGGCGATTAAGGGCTTTGTATCAAAATTCACTTTTCCCTGGGGAATTATGCTGGGGTGGACGGGGGCCTTTTTGTTACAAAAAAAGAATTTACATAAGCTTTTAGGATTTTTACTGATAATTTTCCCGGTTTTGTATGGCGTATTTTATTTCCATGATTCAGGAAAATTTATCTATGACGCGAGCTTTTTTCTTTTCGGAACAACACTCGGAATAGTGATTTATTTTACGCAAAAGAAAATTTATGACAAAGCCTCCGTTATTTCCTTAGGAATAATGGCTGCATGGACAGTGGCAATTTCGGGAGGATACAACACGCCCGTTTTTGCTTCAGGAATACTATTCTTATGCATATTTTTTTCATTGTATTATTTACTCAATTTAAATAAATCTCTTCAGACAATATTAACCAAAGTCTTAATCGTAATCCTAATTATTATTTTTCCAATTTCCATAGCTAGTTTTTATTTTCTAAGAATTCATAATGTCTACGGCGAGCCTCGTCCGGCAACGCAGTTAACATATAGCGTTGAAAAATTATTGCCGGGAGGAAAGAACATATTTGTTTCAAAAGAAATTTATGTAAAACTTAAGGATTTACAGCTGGCGGAACAAATCGCCAAAAAAGAAAATAAACCCTATGCAATATTGCCGGCCTACGCCGGAATGTGGGTTAAATCCAAACAAGAAAATCCCCTACCGATGGACTTTCCTTTTATTACCAACAGCGAACAAGCTCTGGTCCAGCCGTTAATGAAAGCTCTTAAAAAGGATAAAGGAAAAGTAATTATTATCGTAGATAAGTCCAGCTTAAGTCAACCAGAAGATTACTCAAGTGTGGCAATTTTCCCAATCTCGTTAATGCCTGGAAAATATTATCAAAAGCTCACCGAGACAAAGTATTTCGTTTTATATCAGTAACCTTTATATTTAGATAAGTTTTAAACAGCGATATAAGCATCTTGCTCCCATCACTGAAAACATTGTATTTCGATTTCCTAAGAATTTTCAGGTCATTTTTAACCGGTACTTCAACAACTTTCAAACTAAATCTTTCGGAAAAAATTGCCAGTTGAGCGGAAAAGAAAGCGTTTTGACTGTCGCAATATTTAAGTAATGGAAGGATTACTTCTCTTCTCAAAAAAACTGTTCCCTGGGTGTCTCCGACTTTGGTGTTAAAAAAGATTTTTAACAATTGACGGTAGATTTTAGAAGTAACTTTTCTAATAAACGGAGAATAAGTAATAGACTGGGGATGGGATTTTGAACCAAAAATAATATCATATCTGTCAGCTATTTTTAACATTTCTTTCAAATCCGAAAATCCAAATGGCAAATCAATTGCAGTTAGTAGAACATATTCTGCTCTTGTGTTAAAGATTGCCGTTTCCATTGCCAATCCGTGTCCTTTTTCTTTTAGCGTAATCACCTTTAAATTGTTGGCTGTAAATTTTCCTAGCTCTTTTAAGGTATTATCAGTGCTGCCATTCTCGACAATCAAAATTTCGTAGCTTTTCTTTTTTAAGATTCTCTCTAAACTTTTTTTTATCTCAATTATTTTAGAATGAATAATTTTTTCTTCGTTGTATACCGGAATACAAAAAGATAAATAATATTGATTATTTGGCATTGTTTAAAATTATTAGCTGATAGTTGTTACATTATAACAAAATATGCGAGCAACATTCTATCTGCTTGTGCCGTTTTAGGCAATGTCGTATACTTACAATCATTAAAAGTTATGTTTACCGACAAAACAATTCTGGCAATTTCTCCTCATACCGATGACGTAGAGCTTGCCTGTGGAGGAGCAATAGCGGAGCTTACCGCTCATGGATCCCGCGTATATTATGTTGGTCTTTCGGATTGCCAAGACACATTAATCAATACCAGATTTCCAATCGATCAGTTAGCAAAAGAATGTAGGTCCGCTTTAAGAATTCTGGGAGTTAAAAATAAAGACATTTCTATTTTTCAACATCAGAATAAATTTTTTTGCCAGGATCCTAAGCAAATATTTAAGACTTTAGAGAAATTGCGCGACAGTATCCAACCGGACCTTGTTTTAATTCCCGACGTTAATCAAACACATCAGGATCACAAAGTGGTTGCCGAGCAGGCAATTAGTGTTTTCAGAAGAAAAACTTCGATGCTTTCCTATGAACAACCATGGAATGACTTGCAATTTACTCCTGATTTCTTTATTCAAATTTCCGCTAAATCGCTCTCTCTTAAAATGAAAGCCATAAAAACATACAAAACCCAAGTCGCTTTTAAAAGAGGTTACCTTTCCAAAGAATTTATTTATGGACTGGCTGCTGTCAGAGGTGTGCAGATAAACGTGCAATATGCCGAAGGATTTAAAGTGGTTAAGTTTATCGAAAAACTATGAGGGAGTTAAAAATTCTTCTAACAGGCAGTGGTGCGCCCGGATGGGTGAGTATTTATAGATGTTTAAAAGCCGCCGACAGAAATTTGGAAATTTTAGGTTGTGATATTTCTTCTAAAACCGCAGGCGGATACATTGCCAAGAAATCATTTACTGTCTCTCCGGGAAATTCACCCAAATATATCGGCGAATTACTTTCTCTTTGCGTTAAGGAAAAAGTGGATGTTGTTTTACCGATTACCGACGCGGAATTATTGCCGTTGGCAAAAAAGAGCGGTTTGTTCGAAAAGAAAGGAATTAAAATTTGCGTTTCGTCAGTTGCCTCTTTACAGATAGCCGCCGATAAATTATCTCTTTTTCGATTTTTAGAAAAAAACGGTTTAGGGAACCCTCAATATCAATTGGTAAATTCATGGAAAGGTTTCGTCGTAGCGATAAAAAAACTGGGATATCCCAAGAAAGCGGTTTGTTTTAAACCAACTATTTCTTGGGGAAGCCGCGGCTTCCGTATTCTTGATCCAAAAATTAATGCTTATACTATTTACATTCAGCAGAAACCAACCAGCGTCTACACTTCTTTGGAAGAAATGGAAAGAATCCTCAATCAGGCAAAACAGTTCCCACAGTTATTAGTGATGGAATATTTGCCGGGAGATGAATATACTGTTGATGTTTTTGTATCTCAAGGACAAGCGCTTTTTGTTATTCCCAGAAAGCGTATTCAAACAACGGGTGGCATTACTACGGAAGGAGTAGTTGAAAATAATAAAGAAATAATTGCGTTAAGTAAAAAGATAATTGAGAAGTTGGGACTAAATTATTCGGTCGGCGTGCAACTTAAATATAGCATCAATGGCAAACCAAAAGTTCTGGAAGTAAATCCCCGCTTGCAAGGGACATCGGTTATTTCTTTTGCAGCTGGAGTAAATTTACCATACCTAACCATTTTGCAATCTCAAGAAAAGAAATTACCCAAAATAAAAATTAAATATGGTATCCATATGTACCGCCATTGGGAAGAGATATTCATAAAGAACAAAAAAGTTATTAAAATATTTAATGAAGATTAATTGGAGTTATCATATTCATACTAGTTATACGCATGGGCAGAATTCTGTTGAGCAAATTGCCGCATATTGTAAAAAGCTGAAAATACAGGAAATTGCGATTACCGAGCATGTCCGCCGTAAACCTTCTTATCAATTTAATAAATTACGTAATGACATTATTAATGCAGCGGAAAAACATGACATTCAAATATTTACAGGAATCGAAGCAAAAATTCTTCCCGACGGTTCATTGGACGCGCCAATAGATATCCTTTCTAAAGCGGACGTCGTTATTGGTTCCGTACATAGTTGGCCGGAAAATAAGAGCTTAATGGATGCATATACGCTGCTTGTCAAATCGCCGGCAACAATTATCGGACATCCGAAAATAGTGAATGAAGGACTTATCAGATTGCTCATTAAATATAAAAAGGTAATGGAGGTAAGTTATAAATATCCATTAAATGATAAGCAATTATGTTTAATACAAAAATTTCCTAAATTGAAGCTGTCGTTTGGAACTGACGCGCATCAATTAGCGGATATCAAAAACGCCCAAGAATATTTCTATGAAATAAGCAAAAAATATAATTTTACAAATCAACTTTGGAAAATTGGCAAAAAAGTATAAAAATTAAACTGCCCGCGTTTTTAAAAAGTGCGTTGTTTACTGACAATAGCTATACTATAATACGGAAATGAATGTTGCGGTGATAGGCGTCGGACAAATGGGCAGGACTCATGCTAGAACATACGCTGGGATGAAAGATGTATCTTTGGTCGCAGTCTCCGATCTAAACGTCCAACTTGGCGAAAAAACAGCCAGAGAATTTAAGACAAAATTTTATCAGGATTATAAACAGATGCTCCAGATGGAAAAAATCGATGCGGTCTCAATCTGTGTTCCTACGAAGTTTCATTATGAAGTAGCAAAATATACTATTAATAATAAGCTTAATACCCTGTTGGAGAAACCAATCACAATGGATGTTAAAGAAGGATATAATTTGTTGGCTATGGCAAAAAAAAATAGGGTAAAGTTTCTGGTCGGGCATATTGAAAGATTTAATCCGGCAGTAATAAAAGTTAAGGAAATGATAGCCGCAAAAGAATTGGGAGAAATTATTGCGATTATGTCACGCCGCGTCGGAGGCTTCCCTCCACAAATTGACGATGCAAATATCGCCGTTGACTTATCGATTCATGATATTGATGTCGTTAACTATTTGCTGGGCGATAGTCCGAAAAAAGTTTATGTCAATAAACAGAAAAATCATATTACTCAAAGAGAAGATTCAGTCGAGTTTTTTCTAAAATATAAAAAAGCGTCGGCATTTTTGCAAGCTAATTGGGTAACTCCGGTAAAAATTAGGAAACTGAATATTACCGGTAAAGAGGGTTACTTGGAGATGGATTACATTACACAAGAAATAACCTACTATAAAAGTAATTACCGTAAATTTAAAAAAAGATATAAAACTTTTTCGGATTACGTGTTGGAATTTTCTAAACCTAAAAAAACAAAAGTTTTAGTCGAAAAAAAAGAACCGTTAAAAGAAGAAATTACGTATTTTTTGAATTGCGTTAGGGAAAATATTCGGATTAATTCGCAATTTGCGGTCGAAGCGCTCAAAATTGCATTAACAAATAACTAGATGATACACAAAACAGCCGATATCCATAGCACAGCGAAAATTGACAAAACCAGTTCGGTTTGGAATTGGGTTAAGGTTCGGGAGAAGGCGGTTGTCGGTAAGAATTGCATATTGGCTAAAGGAGTTTACGTTGGGAAAAGAGTTTTAATTGGTGACAATGTCAAAATCCAAAATAACGCCTCAATTTATGAGGGAGTGACTATAGAAGACGGTGTATTTATTGGTCCGCACGTAGTTTTTACCAATGACAAGTATCCGTCGGCAATAAATGCTCAAGGCAAAATAAAAAGTGAAAAAGATTGGAAACTCGAAAAAACAATTGTGAAACAGGGAGCGTCAATTGGCGCTAATGCAACTATTTTACCGGGAATCATAATAGGTAGATGCGCAATGATCGGAGCCGGTTCCGTTGTGACAAAGGATGTTCCTGATTTTGGACTTGTTTATGGTAATCCGGCAAAACTGATTAAAAAACTGAAGAGGAGTCATAAATGATTGCGATATCAAAGCTTGAATTAGGTAGAGAAGAGTTGTTAGCAGTATCGAAAGTAATAAAATCAGGAAATCTGACTCAAGGGAAAAAAGTGGCAGAGTTTGAGCAGGCTTTTGCAAAGTTTATTGGAGCAAAATATGCCGTGGCAGTTTCCAGCGGAACTAGCGCACTTTATCTAAGCCTATTGGCTTTAGGTATTGGTAAAGGTGACGAAGTCATCACTACGCCATTTAGTTTTATTGCTTCTTCCAATGCCATTCTTTACACAGGAGCCAAGCCGGTTTTTGTGGACATAGATGAAAAAACTTTTAATATAGATACTAAATTGATTGAAAGGAGAATCACTAAAAAAACAAAAGCTATTCTGCCCGTGCATCTTTATGGTCTGCCGTGCGACATAAAAAATATCATAAGCATTGCCAGAAAACACCAGCTGTTTGTAATTGAAGACGCTTGCCAAGCCCATGGTGCTTCGTTTGGAAATCAAATGGTAGGGACTTTTGGAAATCTTGGTTGTTTTTCTTTTTACGCTACAAAGAATATGACCACGGTTGAGGGAGGTATGATTACAACCAACAGTCAAAAATTAGCGGAAAAATTACTGTTATTAAGAAACCATGGTTCTAAAATAAAATATCAGCATGAAATTCTTGGATATAATTTTAGGATGACTGACCTTAACGCCGCAATGGGCTTAGAACAATTAAAAAAACTGCAGAATTCTAATAAGATTAGAGTTAACAATGCCAGCTATCTTACGCAGCATTTGTCAAAAAATAAAAACCTTGAAGTTCCTTTTGTTCCGCCCGAGTTTTCTCATGTTTTTCATCAGTATACAATCCGGTTAGGCGAAAGTATCAATCGCACCAAGATAATTGCAGCTTTAGATAAAAAGGGAATACAAACAGGAATTTATTATCCAATCCCAATTCACAAACAAAAACTTTATCAATCCCTGGGATTTAAAGATAAACTTCCTGTTGCCGAGAAAGCGGCTCAAGCAGTATTATCTTTGCCGGTTCACCCATATTTAACCAAGACAGAACTTAAGCGAATCGTTTCCGCGCTTTCTTCAATTTTGCAATAAGCGTTGGATTTTTGCAGAAAACAAAGATGGTATAGCTTAAAATAGCTATTAGCGCTAAGATAAATCCAGATTTCAAGATTTGCAGTATTGGTGGGTCTTTGTAGGCAACCATAATTTGTGTTTTGCCTTTGGGAATAGTAAAAGTAATGATGCCGGGATATCTTTTGTTAGTAAAATTAATCTCCGTTTGCTTTCCGTTAACGCTAACTGTCCAACCCGGATAATATAAAGTATTTTCTTTTAATACTGCGTCTCCTGTAGAGTTTACAGAGTAAAAATGCTTTGTGGATGTAATACTTAACACTTTTATTTCTGCTTGTCCTTTTAGCGTATCGATTTTACTGTCTGGAATTTTGTTAATCCAAACCGGCTGGTTACTAAACCAGATGCTATTTGCGATGTAATTTAGTCCCTCTCCTTGGTAGGTACTTAAAGGAAGGTTGTTTATCAATTGCGTGTCTGTAATTTGCGGAATGACTCTCCTGTTCCCCCAGTTTAAAATTGTAGAGCTGATAGCTAAGCCGATTACCAGCCAAACGATAACTTTTCTATTTCTATTTATAAGCGCGAAATAACCGGCAGCAAAGGAAATACCAAGTGTTATGACTGAAAGTATCCGACTACTCATCAATACATTCTTAAGCATTGGGGTGTTGAGCCAAATTATTGAGGAATATGGTGTGAGCATAAAGATTAAAAAGGCAGTCGTAGCTAACCAAATCGTAACTTCCATTGCGTATCTTGCTTTGGTCTTTTTAAGCAAGAGGTAAACTAAAAGATATCCGAGTATAAAAAGTTGAGCATAGCCGATAAGATATGACAACTCTCCCTTTGGTCCTTGAAACAACAATCCGTATCTCCATGGTGAATAAAGCAACTCTCTGACGCTAATAAAGCTTGGCAGTGCGTTAAAAAGCGTGGAAGACAGGTTGTATTTGGCAAAGATTAAATACGGTAACCAAACATAACTTGAAATTAGAATACCCAGTAAGAAAGCGGCTGCCAGTTTCATCCAAAGCCGAATTTGTCGTATTCTTTCTTGATTTTGCAAAAACTGAATTAATAAAAAGGCAACGATAGGAAAAAGAGCTAATAACGCAATTGCCTGATGTGACATTATCAAAAGAGCAAAACTTAATGCCGTCCAGAAAATGTAGACGATAGCCCCCCGCTTAAAAAGCCGGTAGGTAAAAAATAGCAAAAGCGGAATAAGTGTAAAGCAGAGAATCTCTCCGACATCGATTCTGAAATGTAAATCTACGAAGTGGTAAGGCATAAACAGATAAAAAATAGAGGAAGTGAAGGCCGCTAAATCATTTTTAAGCGTTTCTTTTGCCAAAAGATACATAAATAGCCCCGAGAGTATGTAAGCTAATGCAATGAAGATTTTCATGCTAGCAATAAACGAAAAATTCAAAAAATGAAAAAAGGAAATCAAATAATAGGGGAGTGGATTAAGAAAGACGAATAGGGGATACCCATAGGTAGCATTCAATTTCCCCGCCCATGATGGTAGTAAATTGCCGTCAACGAGATTCTGATAAAAAGCGATCGCTCTGTAAATGTGTAAGTTGAAATCCCCGCTTTCATAAACACCGGCTCTTAGTAAGCTTACGAGAGGCAGAAACGAAATGATAAGTAAAAAAATGAATAAATTAATTTTTCTTTTTGGGAAAATATACCGGTAAAAAAACGCTACTCCAAAGACCAGTAAGCAACCGATAAAATTAATAAATACCATTTGATAAGGTCCAATCATAATTATCTAAAACTGTGGTTTAATTATAGCGCAATGTGTTATACTCTGCCTACGGATTTATAACATGAAAACTTCTCTAATCTGTACGGTTGTAAACGAGGAAAAAACAATTGCTGATTTTTTAAGTTCTATTTTCAATCAAACAAAATTGCCCGACGAAATAATAATTGTTGACGGCGGTTCAAGGGATAATACTATAGCTAAAATTTCCAATTTCCAATTTCCAATTTCCAAAAAGAAACTGCCAAATATCAAACTTTTGTTCAAAGTTGGAAACCGGTCGGTTGGTAGAAATGAGGCAATTAATAAAGCCACCGGAGATATAATTTTAATTTCCGACGCAGGTTGTATCTTGGACAAAAACTGGGTGAAAAATATTACCGCTCCCTTTTCGAATAGAAAGGTTGATGTAGTTGCGGGTTATTACAAAGGAGACGCAAAAAATATTTTCCAAAAATGTCTTATTCCTTATGTTTTAGTGATGGAAGATAAGCTGGTAGAAAATGATTTTTTGCCGGCAACCAGATCAATGGCTCTTCGAAAAACAGTTTGGAGAAAAGTAGGAAAATTCGATGAAAAACTTTCGCATAA
This sequence comes from Candidatus Levyibacteriota bacterium, assembly GCA_049519175.1. GTDB lineage: Bacteria > Patescibacteriota > Microgenomatia > Levybacterales > UBA12049 > DATKGX01. The sequence goes on from JBEKQZ010000001.1 coordinate 344,459, forward strand.
CGAGGACTACGCTTTCGCCAACAAATTAAAAAAACACAAAGCGGAAATATTTTTTTGTAAAGACGCGGTTGTTAATTGGATTCCTAGAGCAAATTTAAAACAGGCTTTTGTTATGTTTTTTCGCTTTGCGTTGGGCGACGCAGAGGCAAAAATTTTTCGGGGTAAAGTAGTTTTCATTTTCCTAAGATATCTGTCTGCAATTTATTTACTTACACTTTGCTTAATTATGCACTCCGTGTTTCTTTGGATAATCTACATTTTTCTGGTTCTTCTATATGTCAATTGGACGATCTTAAAAAATTACAAATACGTCAATAACATTAAGGCGTTTATATATTTACCCTTGTTGCAAATTACGTCGGACATCGCAGTCATGTCCGGTACAACGTATGGTCTAATTAAATTACCAGGGAATAATATTAGATTTGTAAGAAGATCAAATAATGAATTTAAAAAGGTAATTATAAAAACGATTTTTGTCTACTTACTATCCATGGCTATTTTATTCGCCGGTTTCAGAAAGATAAGAGCCTTAATTCCACCGCCTGAAATATCGGAAGAAAAACTGGTAGGTTACGCGCAGTATTTTGGTTATCCGTTATCCTATGACACATATATTTTCATAGTAATAATACTGCTGCCGATTATTATTCTTATATTCTTCTCCTTTAAAATAAGAACAAATGAAAAGAGTAATTAATTTCTTAAAAAGCAACACGGATTTATTGTTGGTATTCATTATTTCAACCGCTTTATCATTCGAGAATTTTTTGGAGATATGCACAGGATACCTACGCTACATGCGTTATGATCTACAACTAAATTTATTGTGGAATTATACGCAAATTACTCATCTAATTCCTTACAGAGATATCTACTATCCATATGGACTCCTGCGTTATTTTAGATTGGAGAATAATGTTATTTCGTTATGCTATTACCTGATTATCCCGGTTCTTTTTACTATTCTTTACTTTATTCTTAAAAAAATTATCCAAGAGCGATTTTATAGGTATTTATTCATTGCATTTATTGTATTTTTTGTTCTAAGATTTTCATATTTTGAAACGTTTACCCGTTATGGCTTATTTGCAGTATTATCGTTGTTTTTTACTTACGTGATTTATAGGTATGGTAAATATTCAAATAATTATACATTTCTTCCAGGAATACTCATAGGAGTGGTGATGTCTTTAATTAATGACCAGGGTTTATACATGTTTTTTGTGTTTTTGGGATTATTGGCATTCGATGCGATTGTAAAAATCAATAAAGGAGTGGTTTTTAATAGATACTTTATTAGCGCTTTCATAAGAAAGTTTCTCATGCTGGCACTTGGTATTTTTATAGGTATACTCCCTGTCTTAGTTTATTTATATTCCCGAGGCGGACTAGTCGAGTTTTTTCAATTTCCTTACATAATCTCCCAGGTTGCAATCGTCGCTAAGGGTCCATTTTTTAATTATATACTTTATCCGGACAATCGCTTTACTTTAACTATTTTATTATTAGCCATTTTCACAGTCATGATTAAACTGATTTTTTATAGACATAAGACAAGCTTGTTCTGGTATGTTGAAGCAGCTTTAATCTTGGCACTCTGTATTTTGGAGCAAAAAAGCATAATCAGGTCGATTGATTCCCAAATTACTTTTATCGCCTTTATTTTATTATTATTTTTAATTTACGATTTTATCGTTTGGTTTAAGCTAGATAAATCTCATCGGTTAGCCGGGAAAATAATCTATCTAGCGCTACCGTTGGTGGTTATAATGTTTTGGGGCCTATCGCCCTCATCAAATTTAAACACGAGCATAAATAGTATGTTTAATAATTTTAGAGACGTTTATTCGAATACTTGCTTTAATACCGGTTTGATGAATAGTTATTCATCAAAGAATAATGATTACGTTAAAATTGTTAACTTACTAAAGAGTCAGCCGATATTTAACGGAAAGATTTATGCGTATCACCCAGGAGATTCTACTTTCTATATTTTACTGAAGCAAAAACCACCATATTTTGACGGAGTTTTTGAAGATAATTCTGTTTCCACTCAAGAAAAAATGATTCAATATATAAAAGCAAACAATATTGAATATGTAACCTTAGACTTAAGCAAGGACTCCTTGCAAGACGGAGTGCCTCATTACATAAGAGAACCGATTGAATTTAAATATATTCTTAACAATTATTCCCCCTGGTTAATAATTGGGAATCATTTAATCTTAAGAAAAAGTAGTCAGGATTTTTTTAGTGAACAATTACTTAATAAGATTTCTTTATATAAAAAGTATCTTTTAAGTGTTAACTTAGCAGTGATTCCCTTTTCGGAAGGATTTTATAAGTACCGTTATTTTACATTAGCGCCGTTAATTAAGACTAACAACGTAACTATTATAAATAATTTTCTTAAAAGACAAAAAATGTCATCAGCGAATAAAGTGTTTGTTTTAATACCCAATAAGGAATTGAAGACTGTGTCACAAAATTACTTAAATCTAAGAACAAGTGATGGAAAAGAAACAGTTATTTATTTTAACGCTTGTAAGGTAAATAAACCATGTATAATAGACCTTTCAAATATACCGCTTTTTTACAAAAATAGGCAAATAAGCAGTTTATGCGTTGATAATAATTTTAAAGGAGATATCGAAATCTACAATATTAGTCTTAAGATTTTGTGGTAGTATAAGAAATAAGCACCGTTAAATAATCTTAAAGCCGGGTTCAATCAGGATAAATTTGCCTCCGTTGCTTTTGAACTTCCTATTTTTCTCAATAATTTCCTTACTGAAATTCCAGGCAAAAATTAGAAGATAATCAGGTTTAGTTTCATAAATTTTATCTTCTGCATAGATAGGAATATGTGTTTCCGGAGTAAATAGGCCCTGTTTATACGGTGTTGAATCAACGATGTAATCGATTATCTTAGAGCCTATGCCAAAATAGTTAAGCAGTACATTTGCTTTTGCTGCGGCACCGTAGCCCACAATTGTTTTTTTAGATTTCTTTAATTTTATAAGTTTTTTGACCGTATTTATTTTAAGTTTTTCAACTCGTTTTGCGAATTCAATATAGGCATTAATTTCGTGCAGTCCGAATTTTTTTTCTTCATATAATAACTTGTTAATAATATTTGTTCTTACTTTTATTTTTGTATTTTTCTTCTTTTTCCAAAATACCCTTAATGAGCCGCCGTCCAAATCGCTCTTTTGTATGTCAAATATTTCCAGGGAAGAATCTTTTGCTAAATACATAAGAGACTTGACGCTAAAATAAGATAAATGTTCATGGTAGATGGTGTCGAACAAATTTTTTTCTAAAAGATCGTAGGAATAGGGAAAATGCATTACAAAAATTCCATCATCATCAAGAAGAATTTCTCCTCCCTTAATTACTTCATGAAGGTCTGGAATATGTGCGATGACATTGGTTGCGGTAATAGCTTTGGCTTTGCCATATTTTTTAACAGCTTTCTTAGCAAGCGTAGAATCGAAATATCCAAGGATCGTTTCTACGCCATTTAAGTTAGCGATTTTTACTAGATTTTCAGCAGGGTCAATCCCCAAAATTTTCATTCCAATGTTTTTAAAGCAAACCAAAAGGCTTCCATCATTACTGCCGACGTCAATCACTAAAGAATTTTTCCTAAGCTTGCTAATTTTAGCGATTTCTTTCGCCATCTGTTTAAAATAATTAATCCTCGTCTTAGATGCAGATGGAATATATAAATAATTACCAAACATTATTTTTGAGTTCACTAAATATTTTAATTGCATTAGGGAACAGTTTGAGCAGAAACAGACGGAAAGCGCATATCTTGGTTCTTTTTGCTTTAAGTCTTCTTTTCTAAGAAACCCATTCGGGATCGGTTGTTCTCCCAAATCTATAACGTCCAAGAGCTTATTAGATCCGCAAATTCTGCATTTTTTTACCGTTATTAAGTTGATCATATATTAAGATAATTCTCCTATATTACTGTAAATTTTGGTAGGGGAAAAATAAAATGGCCCCCGTTGTCTAAATATTTTTTCTCCCTTTGTAGAAATTCTTGCTTAAAAAACCAAGGTAGCACTAACATGTAATCTGGTTTTTCTTTTCTCGCCTGTTCCTCAGAAATAATTGGAATTCCCATGGAAGATATCATCTTGCCCCATTTCTCTGGGTTTCTTTCTACAGCCTTTTTAATCAGCGTATGGTCTAATTTAAAATATTGGAGAAGAGTATTTCCTCGGGTTGACGCTCCATAAAGATAAATTAATTTCCCTTTTTTACTTTCTTTCTTGACGAAATTTAGGATTTTTTCTTTATTATTTTTTATTTTTTTAGCAAAATTTAGATAAACTTTTCTATTATTTAGTTTAAGTCTTTTTTCCTGACTTTCCATTTTCAGAACTGCTTTGGTTATTTTTCTTTTTCCCTTCGTTGTAATATAGGTTCTGAAACTACCTCCATTAAGTTCTCTTTCTTCTAAATCAAAAACCTCCAGATTATGTTTTTCCAGCAAATTATTTAAAGATAAGAGAGAATAATATTCAAGGTGCTCGTGGACAATATTATCGAAAGCGCTTTGCTTTAGCATTTCAACCAAGTAGTTTTGTTGAATTATAAAAATTCCATCGTCTTTCATAATTTTTTTTACGTCTTCAATAAATTTGTTTGGTTCTGCCATATCATAGAAACAAGATATTGCTGTGACTATGTCAGCTTTTACATCTTTGACAACTTTTTGATAAGAGGCATAACTAAAAAAGTCATTAATTACTTTATTGGTATTTTTCTGAGATTCTTTTGCAAATTTCGTTATTGGCTCAACGGCAATCCTGTAGATATTTTTAGGATAATTTTTTAATAAAGTGCCATCATTTGCGCCGATGTCGACAACAACAGTATCTTTAGTTTTAGTCTTTATTCTCTTAAGTGCTTTTTGTGTAATTTCTTTAAGTTCGTTTTGCATAGTTTGATTAATGTCGGATTTATAACCATATCTTTCTGTGTAAAGATATTTTGCGGGCGTAGTGTAATCTAATTGAACAAGAAAGCATTTTTTACAAAGGACAATGCTAAGGGGAAAGGAGCGAGGTTTTCTATTAATTTTTGTAAAATCGGATAAATATTGATTTCCTAAGGAAATAATATTAATTAAGTTTTTGGAATTGCAAGATCGACATTTTTTGATTTTCATCTCTGAGGCAGTCGGTCTATTATAGCCTTTAAAATCCTGAAATTTCAAGTAGTTATTTCGGGGAGCTAATTAGCTTAAGCTTAATATCTCCGTATATTTTTCTAACAAAACTTATTTTTTGGTAAAGATGGTAATAAGTTAATTTTAAATAAACTTCCATTTCGCGTTTTTTAAAAAATGTTAAAGATTTACTTAAGTCTTTGTATATTTCAAAAAGTTCTTTGGGATTAATTTCATATTTGTGTTTTTTGTAATGTTCGAGTCGATTAATAAGAAACATAATTACGTAGTCAGATAAAAACTTCTGATATTCCTCCTTACATTTAAACCGATCTGCTAGTCGAGCAATGGTTTTATTAAACCCAATTACCCCTCTTTTATATTCATCAAGGGTATCTTTTTTTCTTCCGTAATTTTGTTCATGAAGGGCAAAACTTGCTAGCTCCTTGTTTATTATTACGAATTTAGTTTTGGCGGCAATTTTAAGTAAGTATGCAAAATCCGAAAAATGTGCAGAGTTATAATCGGGGACTCCTGGAATTTCCGCTACCAAATCTCTTGATATTAAACTAGCGTTCCATAAATAATGTGGAAATATTTCCTGTTTAAAAAATTGTTTAAAAAATAACCGGGGTTCTAGTATTTCAATACTGCCATATTTTTTATTTTTGTTTACCAGTGAATTAAATCCAAACTTTAAGTGATTTACCTCTGCCACTTTTTTAGTTTTGACGTCTGCGTAAGAAGCTCCCCAAAACGCTTTCATATTCGGATATTTCTTTAGCGCTCTAGCAAATACTACAAGCATATCAGCAGTGGGTGGATCATCGTCTGCCATAATGGAAACAAAATCACCTTTAGAAAGAGAAAAAGCTTTATTGAAACTTTTCACCATCCCGATGTGCTTTCTATTTTTATGATAAATTATTTTATTTGATCTAAATGATGCTACGACTTTCTCCGAAGTGTTCTCGGAGGGGTCTTCTGAAATTACAATTTCAATGTTCGGATATTTTTGTTTAAGGATTATTTTAATGGTCGATTTTAAAAATTCAGGTCTTTTATACGTTGAGATACAGAAGCTGACTAACGGACACCGTTTCATTATAGGCAAAATAATAGCATTCTGGTTGGGAGTAGTCAATGTGAAAGTCAAGCAGCTTGAGCTATTCGCAATAACTAGATATAATACCTACATAATCAAATCTTTAGCTAAATTATGAAAAAAAATATACGAGTAATAGTTACAGGCGGAACGGGATTTATTGGCTGCAATATGATAGCTTTTCTTAAAAAGAAGGGTTTTTATGTCCGCTGCGTCGATATTAAAATTTCCGAACGGGAAAAACAGCGAGGGAAAATGTTTAATCAAGCTGATGAAGTACTCAGGCTTGATTTAAGGGAGCAAAAAAATGTTGACAAAGCGGTTGCGGGAATGGATTGGGTGTTCCATTTTGCATCAGACATGGGAGGGGTAGGCTATTTCCATACGCGTAATTTCTACCCGATAATCAACAATATGCAAATAGATCTAAACATGCTTAGAGCGACGGAAGAGTCCCATATTAAAAGATTTTTTTATTCCTCTTCTGCATGTATTTATCCCACTAACCTGCAAATGGTAGAGAGTGAAGCAATTCGTCTGTCAGAAGAAATGAAATATCCTGCTTTTCCTGACCAAAATTACGGATGGGAGAAACTATTAATGTTAAGGCTTTGCGAAGAAGCGCCTTTCGACGCTAGAGTCGGGATTTTTAACACAATATATGGTATGTACCAGGAAATTGAAGGGGAACGGATGAAGTTTCCGACTGCAATTGCAACAAAAGTATTAAAAAGCAAATTAAAAGGTAGGCCGATTGAGATATGGGGTAATGGGAAGCAAATTCGTTCGTTTCTCTACATAGACGATTTATGTGAAAGGGTATACAGGATTATGACCATGCCGTATAAAGGGCCAGTTAATGTCTCTGCCGAGGAATCTATTACGATTGAAGAAACTGCGAGAATGCTTTGCGAGATTGCCGGCATTAAGCCAAATTTTAAATTTAACTTAGATAAGCCGAGCGGGGTGTTATCAAGAGCTATCGATAACACGAAGTTTAACAGAGCTTATAAATATAAAGACAAAGTTTCGCTTCGGGAAGGGTTTACCCGCCTATATGCGTGGGTTGAAGAAGAACAAAAAGATACCGCATAGGCAACTTACTCACGATTTATGGTCGAAGACAAAGATATTCTAAAAGCAAATATAATCCAAGGCTTTGGAACCCTCATCGCAAGAGAAGTCCTTTTGAAATTTTTTTCTTTTGTCGGGCAGATATTTTTAGCCCGGCTCTTGGCCCCATCGGACTTTGGTGTATATGTAATTATTGTTTTTGTTGTAAATTTCTTAAGTTTATTCTCCGACGTTGGATTATCGTTGGCTATTATCCAAAAAACCAAAGAGCCTACAAAAGAAGAGCTATCAAGTGTGTTTTTCTTAAAAATGGGCCTATCTTGTTTAATTGTTATTCTTATTTGGATATTCGCACCGTTTCTCAGAAGTTTTTATCCGGCATTTTCTGCTTCAAACGTATTAATGACAAGAATGTTGTCTCTAATTATAATTACGGGGAGTATCAGGTCTATTCCCATCTCATTATTGGAAAGAAAAATAAAATACAATCTGATTTCTTTAATCGACGTTTATGGAGTTTCAATTTATTACATCGTTTCCATAGCGTTTGCTTTAATGCATTTCGGGGCTTGGAGCTTTATCTTTGGAGCTTTGACAAAGGAAGTTGGAGAGACAATAATTTTATATGGAATCCAGCCTTTTTTCCCTAAGCTTGCTTATTCTAAGCATAATGTTAAAAGTATGATTAAATTTGGTATATACATACAAGGGAATGGTCTTGTTAATTTTCTTGGTTCTTCTATAACGCCATTATTGGGAGGGAGGATTTTTGGGACATCTAGGGTAGGACTATTAGATTTTGCATATAGTATAGCTTCTTTGCCTGAGCTAGTGGGGGTAAACTTTGGAAGAGTGGCATTTGCTGGGTATTCAAGAATTCAAGAACAAAAAGAATTGCTATTAAAGTCCATTCGTAAATCAATGAGTATGCTTTCTATTTTATTATATATTTTTCCGGTTGTAGTACTTTGTTTTGGCAGTCAATTGGTGCCGTTATTTTTTTCCGACAAATGGATACCGGCAATACCTGCTTTATATTGGTATAGTTTGGATGTGTTTTTTCTTCCTATTATTATTGCTTTAGGTCAAATAATCTTAGCGGTCGGAAGATCGAAAGAAGTATTCTGGGCAACATTTATTACTGCAGTCGCCGGATGGATCGGAATATTTTTCTTGATTCATATTTTTGGATTTGTGGGAATAGCGATAGATTATTTGTTAACAATTGTGCTATTGAGCATATTTTATCTTTCGATATCAGTCAAAAGTGGATTTAAGTTTCCGTTGGTATCAATCCTAGGTCCAAAAATGATTGTTGCCATTCTTACAATCGCCTTTTCTTTAATACTGGATACAGTCTTTAACCAAACCTTTGTTATGCTTATCGTGAAGCTTTGCATGAGTGGTGCATTATATTTATCCCTGATGTTCTTATTGGCAAAGAACGATACAGTGGAACTTTTTCTGCTGGTTATTAATTTTGTTAAGCAAAAACGAATATGATTAAGCTCTCCGTAATTATTGTTTTGTACGAGGAATATGAATTAGTCGAAAAAACCCTCTCTTCAATTTATCAAAACGAAATAGCCAATATGGAAGTTATTCTAGTAGATAATACGCCTAACAATAAAGGACATAAAGCGGTGCTTAAGAAATTTCCTAAAATAAAATATTTTCATAATTCAGTCAATTCCGGTTTTGGCGGAGGAGTTAACTTCGGCTTAAATAAGGCAAAGAGTAAAAATATACTAATGTTAACCCCAGATATGTATCTATTGCCGCAGACAATCCTTCAGACATTAAGCTATCTTGAAAAGCATCAGCGAGTTGGACTAGTCGGTTCGAAACTCATTGCTTCGCCCGGTGATCAGGAGCGCTCCGCAAATTCCAGTTATCCCAATTTGTCCACGATCCTTTATTATTACAATATGCCTTTCTATAAGTTAATTGATCGTTTCAATAAAAATTATCACCCAAATTATTTTTCATTGAAGAAACACCAGCATATTTTAGAGACAAAATGGATTAACGGACAGTATATGCTCGCAAGAAGAAAGGCACTAGATGATATTGGTGGTTTCGATGAGAGATTCTTTTTATATTTTGAGGACGTAGACTTGTGTAAGCGAATGGTTGAGTCCGGTTGGAAAGTTGTGTATCTTCCTGTTGGAGGAATTGTACAGAATGGAATAACTAAATGGAAAAAAACGACAATTACACAAGCAACATCTCCCTATATGGAAAGCTTGTATAAATTTTACATAAAACATTATGGAAGAGTATACGCGTTCGCGGCATGGCTTATCGGCACAACGTCTTCCTTAATAAGCGTGCCGTATCTAGTTTTTGTCGTATTCATTAAAAAAATATTTGGTGTTAAGTCACAATCAAAGATACTTTTACCATTATGGATAGACATAGCAAGGTGGCACCTTACTAAAGGAGTAAAAGAGGTAATCAAATCATAAACTGAAATAAAGGTGGAAAATTTTTGTTGCCTGTGTCATTATTAAAGATAGATGAAAGTAATTGATACAAAACTTCAGGGAGTAAAAGTTATTGAACCGGATAAATTCGATGACAATCGGGGGTATTATCTTAAATCGTTTGAAAAAAAAGCTTTCAGGGAGCAAGGAATTGATTTTGATATTGTTCAGGTAAGCCATTCTTCTAATCAGGCAAAAGGAACAATAAGGGGAATGCACTTTCAACTTGAACCCTTTGCTCAAGATAAAATCATTTTTTGTGTTAAAGGGAAAGTGTTCGATATAGCAATAGATTTACGTAAGAATTCCGCTACCTATGGAGAATGGTATGGGTTAGAGCTTTCAGAGGAGAATAAACAGATTTTGTATATTCCAAAAGGCTTTGCGCATGGGTTTGAAACTCTGGTTGATAATACGGAGGTAATCTATTTTATTTCAGAAGTATATTCAAAAGAACATGAATCCGGAATTAAGTGGAATGAAGTTGCCTTTGGCATCGACTGGCCCTTAGAACCTACCGTAATCTCAGAGAAAGATCAAAAGTGGCCTGCATACGAAAGCTAATTTCAGAAACGTAGCCAACCTCATATCTCATAGGTAGGATTACCGTGTATTGTAGAGTTAAAACTGCTATAATTTCAGTCAATAATATGAGAATAGCTTTTTTTCACGAGCTACATAAAGGAGGAGCAAGAAGAGGAACTAATGACTTTGCGAAACAGCTGAAGAAGAGAGGTCACGTGGTGGATCTATATACAATTAGCCCAAAAGTTAAAGAGGAAAAAGAGTTCTATAGCAATGCAAAGATTTATCAGTTTTTACCGGTTATTTGGAAAGGACGTAATTGGAGAAAAAAACTTTATAAAGACACTGTCGAGTTAATAAAGCTAGTTTTGTTGGAAAGAAGAATTGCTGATGATATTGGAAGAAAAAAGTATGATTTAGTTTTTGTAGCGGCCTCGCAATATATTGAATCGCCTTTTTTACTGCAATTTTTAAAAACTCCCAGCCTTTTTTACTGCAATGATCCATACTACAGAATTATTTATGAGCCGGAATTATTCCGTAAAGAAAGCGTTAATTTTTTTAAAATCAAATACGAATTATTAAACCGGCTGGCCAGAAAATATTTAGACAAGTGGAACATAAGTAAAGCGACTTATGTTGCTGCGAATTCAAAATTCACAAAAGAGCTATTTGAAAAAACCTACAAGAAAAAAGCCGATGTCTTATATTACGGAATTGATACCTTATTTTTTGTTCCTAGAAAATTTAAAAAAAATATCGATTTATTATTTGTAGGTTCTTATGATTTTCTCGATGGATACCCGTTCTTTAAAGAAGTGCTAAAACATATGCAAACCAAGCCAAAAGTCAGAGCAGTAGTATTTGAGGATGAATGGCTTACGGATTTGGAGCTTAAAGACGTTTATCAGCGGACAAAAATTTTAGTGGCGCCTGCCTATAAAGAACCGTTAGGCTTGGTGCCGCTTGAAGCAATGGCTTGTGGGGCAGTCGTAGTAGCGGTTGATGAAGGCGCACATAAAGAAACGGTTGTCAACGGCAAAACAGGGGTACTTTTAAAAAGGGATGCTATGCTTTTTGCAAAAAAGCTGGATGGGCTCTTAAATGATTCTGACACTTTGAAGAAAATGAGCCTTGAAGCCAAGAGTTACGTATCTTCGCAGTGGAGCTGGAAAAAAAGAGGGAATAATTTAGAAAGATACATACAGAGTAAATTTGATATTAAATAATTTTCGAGATGAAACTATCAATAATAGTCGTTAATTATGAGGTTAAAGAAAAAGTTTTAGAGTGTATAAAGTCAATCTATGATGCCAAATCAAAAACCGAGTTTGAAATAATTGTAGCTGATAACGGGGACACAGAAAGCATCCAGAATGTATTAAAAAAATATTTCCCAAAAGTGATTTATGTCAAAAGTCACAAAAACCTCGGCTATGGTGGGGGAAATAACTTGGGAGCAACTTACGCTAGGGGTAAATATTTATTTATTCTAAATCCCGATACTTTGGTTTTTAAAAATACGCTTGACGAATTGGTAAAATTTCTTGATAAAAATCGAGACGTTGGAATTGTTTCCCCGCTGTTGGTAGACGAGGATAAAAATCCGTTTGCACTTCAGGGAGCAAGAGAATTAACTCCGTTTAGAGGCATTGTCTGCCTATCGTTTATTGATAAATTGTTCCCGAATAATCATTTTTCCAGAAAGTATTGGTTAAAAGATTGGAAGCACACGCAACTTAAAGAGGTAGATGTTTGTCCGGGAACCGCATTTATGATTTCAAAAAAGTTATTTAATGAGTTTGGTGGTTTTGACGAGAAGTTCTTCCTCTATTTTGAGGAGAATGATATTTCTAATCGCGTCAGAAGGTTGGGTTATAAAATATATATACTGACGAAAGCAAAAATATTTCATGAAGTTGGTGCCAGCACAAAGCAGTTACAAAATTCCAATTATTTTTTTTTGAAAAGCAGGTACTTATATTTTAAAAAGTACTATGGAATTACAAAAGCCCTGTTGGTTGAGTCCTTTTTGAGGATTAATAAGCTATCTTTGCTTATATTTTTTACGTTTTGCTTAGCGTTCTTCTTGCGAATTTATAATTTAACCAATGGAATGGAATTTATCGGCGATCAGGGCTGGTTTTATATATCGGCTAGAGATTTTTTAATTCACGGGAAGATTCCATTAGTCGGTATTACCTCCAGCCACATTTGGCTGCATCAAGGACCATTGTGGACCTATATGCTTTCAATCGCGTTACTATTATCTAAATTCAATCCGGTTTCTGGGGCGTATCTGACAGTTTTATTTGGTATAGCAACGACTTTTCTGATGTATGAATTGGGCAAAGAAATGTTTTCGCAAAAGGTTGGATTAATAGCGGCTTTATTATACGCAACGTCACCTTTGATAGTATCTTTTGACCGGATGCCGTTTGACCCAAGTCCGATTCCTTTTTTCACGGTTTTGTATCTGTTCTCGTTAGTAAAATGGCTAAAAGGAAATTTAAATTATTTTCCCGTAATACTTTTTCTATTGGCTATTCTTTATAATTTGGAGCTGGCGACGTTTACCTTAGCTTTTCCGTTTGTTCTAATTTTTGTTTATGGTCTATTTAAACAATCAGGTTGGGTAAAGGGGTTACTAAATAAAAAAACAGTATCTTTTTCAATTCTTCTTCCAGTTCTGGTGATGCTGCCGGTTATAATTTATGATTTTTCGCATGGTTTTAAACAAACTGTAGTATTTTTGGGTTGGACTTTATATAAGCCATTTAGCTTTCTTTTTAAACATTCGTCAACCAATCTAATTACTAATTTAAAGGTTATTGCCGATTTCGGACTGATAAATTTACAAAGATTACTTTTTCTAGATAGTGTTTTGTTCTCGTTATTGTTGTTTGCGGCCGGTGTATGCCTACTGTTCTTTCAGGTTTTTAAAAACAGAAAGCTAAACGATGCGAAATCAATCTTGCTGCTTCTACTAACAATTTCGCTTCTGGGAATAGTCGTAAATCAGACACCTTCAGATGCTTATCTTCCAATTGCTTTTCCTTTCGTCATTTTCGTATCCGCTATTTTATTTGAATACTTATTTAAAATTAGATTTTTAAAATTGATTGTTGCGATTGTGTTAATTTTAGTTGTTTTATTAAACTCTTGTGAAATTTTTAGAAATGATTTGACAGCCGAACTAAAAGATAGAATTAGTAGCGCCAATAAAATAATTATGCTTGCGGATAATCAAAAATATAATTTAATCGGTAGGGGAGTCGGTAGTCAGTTTAGTAGTTTTACTATGAATTATGAATACTTATTATGGTGGAAGGGCCATCCTGTTTCGAATGAAAACGTTAGAACTAAAATCGTTGTGTGGGAAACGTCAAAAGGAATTATAATATATAAGCAGTAATGATAAGCATAATTATTTTAACCAAAAACGAAGAGAAAAATATTTTAGATTGTCTGGAAACCGTTAATTGGGCAGATGAAATAATTATTCTCGATGATAATTCAATTGACAGAACCGTCGAAATCGCAGAGTCACTAAAATTAAAGCATTTAAAAGTTTTACAGCGGGTGCTGGACGGAGATTTTTCCAAACAACGAAATTTTACTTTGTCGCATGTTAAGAGCGAATGGGCGCTGTTTATCGACGCCGATGAAAGAGTAACGCCGCAGCTTCGTAAAGAAATCAATGATTTTATTATTGAAGAGAAAGAAAAGCCGGTATTTAACGGGATGTATCTAAAAAGACAGGATATGCTTTGGGGAAAATTGCTAAAACATGGTGAGACAGGAAATATAAAACTTTTGCGGTTGGCCAGAAAAGATGCCGGAATATGGCATGGTAAAGTACACGAACGGTGGGTGATTGAAGGGAAGACCGATACGTTTGAAAATTATTTAATTCATTATCCACATCAAACGGTGGCGGATTTTTTAGCCGAAATTAATTTGTATACTACTATCCGGGCTAAAGAACTTTTCGAAAGTAATGAAAAAAGTTCAATCTTCAAAATCATTTTTTATCCAAAAGCCAAATTTATCCAGAATTTTATTTTCCGGTTAGGTTTTCTGGATGGATTAGAAGGATTAGTGCAGGCAATTCTAATGAGTTTCCATTCTTTTCTGGTAAGAGCTAAATTATGGACTTACCTAGACAAATAAAAAAACACAAATGCACTAAATATTTACCTCATTTGTTAGCGTTCTTCTATTTTGTCGCAGCTACCATTTACATTACTTTTCCCTTAATCTTCCACATGACCAATATGCTTTTTGAAAAGGTTGATGACGCGTATATTTCGTGGATAATTAATTGGGATATCCATTCATTTACGACTAACGCCTTGAATATCTTTAATGGCAATATTTATTATCCATACCACAACACACTTGCCTATTCCGATAATTATTTAACTTCTGCCGCAGTAGCGTTCTTTCCGGTTAAAATAGTGGGAGAGCCGGCGTTCGCCTATAACTTTTGTCTTATTTTTTCTTTCATAACTTTGGGTTTTTGTGTTTATCTGCTTGCTTTATATATTTCCAAAAGCCATCTGTCTTCGATTGCGGCTGGCACTATCGCCGCTTTTTCGCCTTATGCCCTGACGAAAGTAATGCATTTGCAATTATTAGGTATTTGTTGGGTTCCTCTATCAATATTATTTTTCTTGGTGTTTCTTGATAAAAAACTATTTAGGTATTTTATGATTGCGGTTTTTTTCTTTATTTTACAAATGTATAATAGTTTTTTACCGGGTTACTTTATTCTTATTTCCTGTCTAATAATTTTAATTTGTTATTTTTTGACAAAAAAAATAACCTTCAAGCAATTGAATATGTCAAAAATTATTCTGACAGGAATTTTTACCTTCTTAATTATCATCCCAATTGTGATTCCTTATTTTCAGGTTTCAAAACAGTTTAATTATGTCAGAGATATCCGTGATGCCATAAGATTTGCAAACCGTCCTGAATATACTCTTTATCCGGGGTTTACAACCAGACTGCGCGATTTTTTATTAGCCGTTTTTTACAAAAATGATAAACATCCAATTACCTATGATGGCTTTATGGGTTTGGTATTTTTCATTTTATCGGCGGCTGCAATTATTTACCGGATTATAAACAAAAAGAAAAAGTGGTTTTTATTTGATAGCTTTCTTGTCATTGGAATTTTTAGCTATATCTTAAGTTTGGGACCGGCTTTGCAATGGGGAGACCATGTAATTAAGCACCCGTTTATAATTCCTTTGCCTTACGCTCTGTTTTACTATCTTGCGCCCGGCTTTAACGGATTTAGGGATTCATCACGTTGGGAGATGTTGTTTCTGATGTCTTTTTCGATTTCGATTTCGATATTTCTAGCAGTCTTCCTTAAAAATAAAAACCGCTTGCTTAAATTATTTTTCGTTATGCTAATTTGTTTTGGAGTGTTATGGGAATTTAATCTTCCTTACGCTTACCACCAAGTTCCGACCAAAGAAAATTTCCCCAAAATTTATTATTTCATCAAAAATTTACCTCAACAAGCTGTAATTGCGGAATTTCCCATTTACAATTGGAGCACTTATCCGCTATTAAATTCCGAAAATTTCAGAGAATATTACGGAACTCTAAGTTTTAGAAAAACAATTAACGGCGCCTCTGGGTTTAGTCCGCCTCCTTGGCAAATTAAAATAAATTATCTAGTGAATAACTTTCCCAAAAACAACAGCCTTCAATTACTTAAAAATGTGGGAGTGAATTATATTATTATTCATGCTTGGGAATATGACCAATTGCATAACGCGCGATACACAGCGGAAAATAATTTTGTTTCTTCTGGTGCTGTTATCAAATCGG
Source organism: Candidatus Levyibacteriota bacterium (assembly GCA_049519175.1). Classification (GTDB taxonomy): domain Bacteria; phylum Patescibacteriota; class Microgenomatia; order Levybacterales; family UBA12049; genus DATKGX01. Next base: position 360,687 of record JBEKQZ010000001.1, read on the forward strand.
AATTAGATAATAATAGCCAAGTTCAATTTGTTTATTCAACCGATAAAGATTACGTTTATAAAATAAAATGAAATATTTGTTGCAATTGTTTTACGTCTTATTTTGCTTACTGGTATTAGCGTTTTACATTCAATACCTTTTTTGCAGAGGAGGTATATGTTTACATTAGCCATTCTGATTGGCATTTATTCGTATTTAATTTTCTTCTTGGGCATATTGGGATTGCTTTATCGACCGGTAGTTTTAATAACTACCATTGTATATTTTTCTATCCTTATAATTTTTGCTCAAAGAAAGCTTAAAGCCGGGTTGACAAACTTTGGGGTTAAGAAATTAGTGACTGAATTTAAAAGTAACAAGCTTTTTAGTTTAACTTTTTTGTTGATTATTTCTCAAGCGTTGATTAATTTAATTGGAGTTTTTGGCCCGGAAATTTCTTTTGACGCTCTTTGGTATCACTTGACTCTCCCAAGACTTTACATTGCTAAACATTTAATCTTTTATATTCCCGGCTCAAATTTATTTTATTCCGCCATGCCAAAGTTGACCGAAATGCTTTATACGGCGGCTTTACTTTTAGCTAATGATTCATTTGTCAAGCTAACCCATTTTTCATTTGGCATATTAACTTTAATTGCGATATACAAAATTTCCCGTAGATTTATGTCTAGGGAATTTTCAATTTTAGCCAGTGCTATTTTTTATGCCAATTTGGTGGTTGGATGGGAGACCATTACCGCTTATGTTGATTTGTCTTGGGCATTTTTTTCGCTGATGGCTTTTTGGGGTTTGTTAATTTGGTTGGAAAAGCGAAACAAGCGATGGCTGGTGTTGACGGGCATAATGTTTGGTTTGGCAGTCACAGCCAAACTGGCGGCTTTATTTGCTCTACCGGTATTTTTGTTGATTTTAGTTTACGATAAGTATTTAGAACATGATAATTGGCTAAATTTAAGCAAAAGGTTCTTTTTATTAGTCATCATTACTTTGTTAATTCCGCTGCCTTGGCTGATATTTGCATTTGTTAATACCGGCAATCCGGTCTACCCTTATTTTACCAGCCAGCTGGTAGATTCGGGAAAAACACTGGTGTTGCCAAACTTTAAATATATTCTAACAGATTTATATAGTTTCTTTTTAAAATTGAATGATCCGATTTCACCGATCTATTTAATTGTTTTTCCATTAATTGTTACTAACTTCAAGAAATTCACCCTGAAAATTAAGATTTTAACTTTATATTGTTTTGGTAATTTTTTAATTTGGTATTTAACACAAGAACCAAGAGGCGGCAGATTTATTCTCCCGTATCTTCCTGTCTTTTCAATTTTAGCCGCTTATGTAATCGCCAAAGTTCAACGTCATTATTTAAGAAATTTTTTAATCGCGGTGGTAATTTTTATCACTTTGATTTCAATTGGCTACCGTAGCATTGCCAACGCTAAATTTGTGCCAGTCGAATTGGGAAGAGAAACTAAATCAGCATTTCTGGCCAAGTATTTGAATTTTTCTTTTGGAGATTTTTATGACACCGACAATTATTTTAAGAATCATCTTGGCAAAAATGACACTGTATTACTATATGGTTTTGGTAAGCTCTATTACGTTGATTTTAATTTTATTGATTCTAGTTGGGTTAAAAAGGGTGATAAATTTGACTATATTGCTGTTCAAAATAGCGTTTTGCCGAAGCGGTTTTCGGATTGGCGGCAAATTTACTATAATAAGTTAACTAAAGTTAAGCTTTATACAAAGGGAGAGAAAATATGCGTTTATTAAAAATAGTATTTATTATTTTCATTTTGGCATTTTTCATTGTCGAAGTAGGCAGAGCCCAGTTGTTAAATGGTGTAGCAATTTCTGTCAACGATATTTTATTAGCCGCGGTAATTTTAGTTTGGATTATAAATCATTTTCTCCATAAGCAGAAATTCGTTCTAGGGAAATTATTCAAACCAATTCTGCTTTTTTCCGCCATTGGTTTAATTTCTCTACTGCTGAATTTTCCCAACCTTGGCGTTAATAATCTATTAGAATCATCTCTTTACCTAGTTAGGTGGATTGCCTATGCTTTAATTTACGTTATCGTCAGCGAGTTTGAGTCAAAGTTTAAAAACAAAATTGCTTATTCGTTATTAATTTCCGGTTCGATAGTTGTTGTGCTTGGATATATTCAATTTTTCTTTTATCCCAGTCTTCGTAATCTTTATTACTTGGGTTGGGATGAGCATCTTTACCGGATGTTCAGTAGCTTTCTAGACCCAAACTATGCGGGAGCATTTTTCGGAATATTTTTTCTTTACACAGTTGCTTTTTTAAGAAACTATCTGGTAAAAAAAGAACTAATAAAATCCTTGCTGATAAGTTTAATATCACTTTTTACTTTTGTAGCGTTGTATTTAACTTATTCAAGAAGCGCTTTGATAATGCTTTTGACAGGAGTAATTATTTACTTAAGTCTTATTGGCAAAAAGAAGTTTATTGCTCTGGCAATTGTGCTAATTTTTCTCTCCATTTTTATTTTGCCAAAATCATTTACAACTGAAGGGACAAATTTTTTAAGAGCAGTATCAAGCGAGGCCAGAATTAAAAACGCACAAGAAGCGTTAATAGTAATTAAAAATAGTCCTCTTTATGGTGTAGGATTTAATGCTTATAGATATGCCGGAAACAGATTAGGAATAGTTACTGGACTGGATTGGCAAGTTTCGCATGGAGGAGCAGGAACCGATAATAGTTTTTTGTTTGTTTTAGCAACAACAGGAATAATAGGCTTAATTATCTATCTTAACTTTTTATATAGAATGATTATACTTGGATTAAGCAATCTTCAACGTAATAAATATGCAGTTGTGCTTGTCTCTTCATTGGCGGGTCTATTTGTAAGTAGCCTATTTATTAATAGCTTGTTCTATGTTTTTATGCTGGAATGGATTTGGATTATCGCTTCGTTTACGGAGAAAAGTTGACTTTTAAATCTTTCTCAACTTTATTTCCTGCCTGATCGGTAGCCACTATTTTAATTTGGTTATCACCGTTTTGTAAAGGAAGTGTGTAAGAAAAATTATTGCTGTCATCAACCACTGCCCAGAAACCGTTTACGGTTACGCTAACTCCTTGGTCGGTTTTACCGGTGACGTTAATCGTATTATTGGTGTTGACTTGGTTTTTATTAAAGCCTTGTCCGTCAGAAGGCGTTGAAATATCCAAAGTCGGCGGCGAATTTTTGTAGACAACATCAATAGTATCCGAAAAGGCACTCTGCTTATTGTTATATTCTGCCTTTGCATCTATTTGATTATCCCCAGTGGTTAAATTTTCTTTAAAAACAAAATTGCCATTATTGTCGGCATTAACTTGGTCAACGTTGTTGTTATTAACGTAAAGTAAAACTTGATAGTCTTTGGTTGATTGTCCGGTAATAATTATTTGTGCGCTGTTGGTTGCTTGCACTAAAGGGTTAAGAGTCGGTGCCGTAATGTAATTGATTTGATTGCTGTTTTGCGTAGTGGTTTGATTCTTGTTGCCGGAAAGAAAAAGGCTAAAGTTCACTAATGCGTCAATGCCAAAGCGGAATAACAAAAATAAAATTATCAGAATTCCGATAATGCTTAAAATAGTTGTCCGCTGTGTTCTCTTTTCGAAATTCTTATTCAGTCTTGATCTTCTCATAATTTTGGAGCCGAAGGTGAGAATCGAACTCACGGCCTAGTGTTTACGAAACACTTGCTCTACCACTGAGCCACTTCGGCGTACGTCTATATTTTATTCAATTAGACGAAAAAGAGCAAGATTTGCAGATTAAACTCTGACTTTGCGTTTGCGGGCAACTTTAAGTTGTAATAAAGATTTTGCCAGTTCAGCATTGGCCACCCGAAAGTCTTCTTCGGTTAGTTTTTCTTTCATCGCCTTTTGCGCCCGTTCTTTGGCTTCTTCAACTTTGGCGATTTCAATATCTTCGGCGTGAATGGCATAATCGGCCAAAACGTTGACATGGTTATTTAATACTTCCAAAAATCCGCCTGTAATCGCAAATAAATCGGAATGAGCATTTTTTTTAATGACCATTTCTCCGGCAGCTATTTTAGTTAACAAATTAACGTGGTTGGGGAGTATCGAAATTTCTCCGTCAACGGTGGGAATAGTAATTTCATCAACTTCTTCGGAAAGAACAACTTCTACCGGAGTGATTATTTCTAACAACAGTTTCATCCCGTTAGAAAATCCTTTCTTTAATTATTTGATTTATATTCATAAATTCTAATATAACTGTTTTCTAACGGAATTCATTATTTGGCGTTTTTGACAGCATCCTCAATGGTTCCCACCATAAAAAATGCTTGTTCTGGTAGCTTATCGTGTTTCCCTTCCAAAATTTCCTTAAATCCTCTAACCGTATCGGCTGTTTTGACATATTTTCCTGGAGTGCCGGTAAAGACTTCGGCGACAAACATCGGTTGGCTCAAAAACTTCTGAATTTTTCTCGCTCTGGCAACGGTTTGTTTATCTTCGTCAGACAATTCGTCAATGCCAAGGATAGCAATTATGTCTTGCAGGTCTTTATACTTTTGTAACACCTTCTGAACGCCTCTGGCAACCTCGTAGTGCTCTTCACCGACAATATTGGGGTCTAATATCCTCGAAGTGGAATTTAAGGGGTCTACGGCCGGATAAATGCCTTGCTCGGCGATTGACCTTTCCAAGGCGACAGTCGCATCCAAATGGGCAAAAACAGTGACCGGCGCAGGGTCGGTATAATCATCGGCTGGAACATAAACAGCTTGCACCGATGTAATTGAACCATGTTTGGTCGAGGTGATTCTTTCCTGAACTTCTCCCATTTCTGATGCCAGTGTTGGCTGATAACCGACAGCCGATGGCATCCTACCTAAAAGCGCCGAAACTTCCGAACCTGCTTGGGCAAAACGGAAAATGTTGTCAATAAATAGCAACACATCTTCATGTTTGACGTCCCTAAAATATTCAGCCATAGTTAGAGCGGTTAAGGCAACACGCAGTCTGTTAGCAGGTGGTTCATTCATCTGTCCGAAAACCATAACGGTTTTATCCAAAACCTTAGCCTCTTTCATTTCCAGCCACAATTCATTGCCTTCTCTGGTTCTTTCTCCAACTCCGGCAAAAACCGAATGTCCTTTGTGCTCCGTAGCAATATTTCGAATTAGTTCTTTGACAATAACCGTTTTCCCGACTCCGGCTCCGCCAAAAACGGCGGTCTTTCCACCTTTGGTAAACGGTGCCATTAAATCGATAACTTTGATGCCGGTCTCCAGAATTTGCGGTTTGGTTTCTTGGTCGATTAATGGCGGTGGATTTTTATGAATTGGTTCAAGGCTGACATCTTTGGCGTTGCGGTCAAATTTTTCACCGTCAATCGGTTCGCCTAAAACATTAAAAATTCGGCCTAAAGTTTTCATGCCGATCGGAACCATAACTGGTTTAAAAGTTCTTTTTACTAACATTCCCCGCGAAAGCCCATCAGTTGAGCCCATCGCTAAAGTTTTAACTTCATTGTCGCCAGTAATAAAAGCAGTTTCTAGGATTAGTTTTCCTTTTCCCGGAAGTTCAATTTCCAGCGCTTCATGAACTAATGGTGTTTGTTCTTCGAATTGAACATTAACCACCGGTCCCTGAATTCCAATGACAATACCCGTTTGGTTTTTACTCATCTATTATTTGTCCTCCTCCGATGTCTAGCAGTTCATTAGTAATTTTTTCTTGTCTGGTCTTATTGTACTCAAGTCTCAACTCAGAAATAATATCCAAAGCGTTGTCGGTAGCATTTTTCATTGCGATCATTCTGGCTGCCTGTTCCGAGGCATAACTTTCGAGCAAGCTTTGATATATTACCATTTCTAAATAATGTTGTAAAAGAGCAGGCAGTAAAATATTTACGTTTGGTTCAAAAAGTGTAAGCGATTTTTCCGCTACCGTTTCTGCCTGTAATTTAACCGGGAGAAGTGGGTTAAGAATCGGCATTTGCGACATAAGATTATTAAATTTTGTCGAAAGGATTGCTACCTCGGAAACTTTTTTGCCCAAAAAATATTCATTAATCAGTTTGGCGATAGGGAAGACGGTTTCGAATTGGGGTAGGGTAGTGCCAAAAGGAAAAGAAGCTACAACGTCCTTATTAAGTGATGCAACTGCTCTTTCCGCCTTTTTACCGACAGTGATAAAATAAGTTTTACCGGTATTGCTGTAATGCAAAACTTCCCTAATTAGATTAGTGACCAAACCGCCGCAAAGACCCTTATCCGGCGAAATAACAATTAACAGCTTGGTGTTAATATAATCTTGGGCGATCATATATTGGCTTAAGTTTTCTTTATCAATTCTTTGTTCAAGCGCTTTGGATATAAAATCCAGTTTTTCAACATATGGCTTTGATGATTCAGCGCCGTCCTGGGCTTTCTTAAGCTTTGAAGCAGCAATCATTTGCATCGCCTTCGTCGTTTTAGAGACATTGGTTGTTGTTTTCATTCTCCTTCTTAAAGTCAGTAATGTTGCCATAATTTAGGAAAAGCTTTTTTTGAATTCTTGCGCCGCTTTTTGAATTTTTTTAAGTAAATCTTCGGATGGTTTTTGTCCGGTTGACAATTCGTCTAAAAGCTTTTGTTCTTTTCGTCGCATGTAATCGTGAAATTCAGTTTCAAACCGGGAAATTTTTTCGACTGCGACATCGTCCAGAGTACCGCTGGTAACAAGCCAGACACTTAAGTACTCCAGTGTTTCGGGAAGAGGCTCGTACTGCGGTTGTTTCAAGATCTCAATTGTACGCTTACCCCTTTCCAATTGCTTAGTGGTGGCTTCGTCCAATTCGCTGCCAAATTGAGCAAAAGCAGCCAAACTATAATATTGTGCAAGCTCTAATCTCATTTTACCCGCTACGGATCTGATTGCGCTGGACTGTGCGGCTCCGCCGACTCTAGAAACAGAGTTTCCTGCGTCAATGGCAGGTCGAATGCCGGCATTAAACAAATCCGGTTGTAGAAAAATCTGTCCGTCAGTGATGGAGATAACGTTGGTTGGAATATAAGCGGAAATATCGTTGGCCTGAGTCTCGATAATTGGTAAGGCGGTTATTGAGCCGCCGCCGTTCTCCTTGTTCATTTTGACGGCTCTTTCCAAAAGTCTCGAATGAAGGTAAAAAATATCGCCGGGATAAGCTTCTCTTCCGGCCGGTCTTCTTAAAACCAAAGAAATTTGCCGGTAAGCCCAGGCGTGTTTGGTTAAATCGTCGTAGACGACCAGAACATCCTGTCCTTTTTCCATAAAGTATTCGGCTATAGCCACTCCGGCATACGGAGCCAGATATTGTAGTGCCGCCGGGTCGGAAGCTGAAGCAACCATCACGATTGAATAATCCATCGCCCCAGTTTCTCTTAATTTTTCGACTACTCTGGCAATAGTGCTTTGTTTTTGACCGATTGCAACATAAATGCAAACCATTGGCTTGGCGCCTTTAATTTTACTGGCTTGCTTCTGATTGATAATTGTGTCAATGGTGATAGCGGTTTTACCAATTCCGCGGTCACCAATAATTAATTCTCTCTGTCCACGACCAATTGGAATCATTGTGTCAATCGCTTTGATGCCGGTTTTAACTGGAGTATTCACTGGTTCTCTTTGAATAACGCCGGCGGCGATTCTTTCCAAGGGCATCTTTTTACCGCCTCTAATTTTTGGTTTACCGTCAAGCGGCTCCCCCAACGGTCCAAGTACCCTGCCAATTAAATCTTCGGAAACCTCAATGCTTAAAAGAATACCGGTGGTTTTAACCGTGTCGCCCTCATTAATGTCGGTGGACTTGTCCAATAAAATAATTGAGCAGTAATCTTCGTCTAAATTAAGAACGACACCTTGTGCTCCATTTCCAAAAATAACCAGTTCGGACATCATTACTTTGGATAGTCCCGAAACTACGATTACTCCGTCGGTATTTTTTTCTACCACGCCAACATTTTTAGATACACCATCAGTCGTAAAAGTTGTGAGCCTTTTTTCTAATTGCTTAATTATTTCTTCAGAGTTTTTCATTATTACCGATTAATATATGATACCAAATTTTCGAAAGTATTTTTCAGGTTAAAATCATATACATTATCGTTGTCGATTAATTTTACGCCGGCAATAAGCGACTTGTCTTCCGAAAACTGCAATTGTTTATCTGGAAATATTTTTTTTAGCTCTTTTGTCAGCGAACTGTTTGTATCCAACTTTGGCATAATCACCTGGACAGTCTTAGCCTGCTCAAAGTTTTTTAGAAACTGCACATACCTTTTTAATTGTGCACGATTTAATAGTTTCGAAATCCGAGTTATTTTTTTTATATCCAATGATTTTCCCGTGTAACTTATTACCGCCAATTTTTTTATCAGTTTGGTCGTCATGCTAATTAGCCTTTTTAATTTTCTTAAGTGCTTTATTCAAAATTTGTTTTTGCTCTCTTTCTCCAAAAATTCCTTCCAACGATCTTGTCAGCATTTCTTCAGCCAGTACACTTACTTTTTCTCCCAGTTCCTGTTCCATGCGCTTCGTATCCTGCTCGATTTGTGCCCTGGCGTCCAGCAATATTTTTTCCGCTTGGTGTTTAGTATTCTCTTCAACTTCTTTTGAAACTTCAAGAGCTTGAGTTTTAGCATCCAGTACTAGCACCTTGGCTTCATCGTGTGCCTTGGCTAAAATCTTTTTTTCTTGATCAAGTGTTTTTTCCAATGTCAGTCTTGCTTCTTCGGCCTGTTTGATGCCCTCTTTAATTTTGTCTTCTCTGGTTTTAAGCATTCCGAGCACAGGTTTATATAAGAAACGCTTAAGCAAATAAAGAATTATTAGAAAATTTACAATTTGGGCACCCAACAAAATTGGATCAACCCCAAAAGTTTTTAATATTTCCATAGTGTTATTTAATGAAAGCTAAAATTAAAGAATAAATCGCGATAGCTTCCGCGAATGCCATTCCCAAAAGCATTGCAGGTAAAATTTTTCCGGTTGCTTCTGGATTTCTTCCGATGGCTTCCATAGCTTTACCACCGATTATACCGATAGCCAAAGCAGCCATTTGTCCTCCGATAGCAATAATTAAACCTCCGGTTACGCCGAATGTGATATTCATTTATTAGTCACCTCCCTTGCTTCCTCATGATGATGAGGGGTTGTTAAAACCGCCATAAAAGCCATTGTCAGCATTCCAAATACTAAGGCTTGCACCAATCCAACAATTACCTCAAGCATTAAAAAAGGCAGCGGGAAAAGGAAAGCAAAAATTGTCGAAACAGTACCTAAAACTACTTCGCCCGCAAAAATATTCCCAAAAAGTCGGAAAGAGAGTGAAACTACTTTAACTACCTCTCCGATTAATTCTAAAACGCCGATATAAAGATTAAGTGGGTTCAAGGAAAAATATCTACCGAGGTAATCTTTAATGCCGGTGACTTGAATACTCATTACGTGAGTTGCTACCAATGAGATTAGGGCGAGTCCAAGAGTGGTATTGAGGTCGCTGGTGGCTGGTCTTAAAAAGGGTATAATTGTGTTTCCTTCTTTTAAGCCGATGGCAGAAATTCCGGGAATAAGTCCGGACCAGTTAGCCAACAGAATAAACAAAAAAAAGCTCATTAAATAAGGAAATATTCTGGAAGCGTTTTCTCCTGAGACAGATTCTGTAATGTCATAGAATGTTTCCACTACCATTTCAATTAAGTTCTGGAGCATTCCGGGAACCAAAGAAATTTTTTTATTGATCGCAACGAGAAGACCGATTAACAGGCCATCAACTAAAAAAGTATCCAACAATGAATTCGTAACCCTAAAAAAACCCAAACTAAAAATGGGTTCTGCCGCAAATGAAACCATCGTATTTATTCTAAAGGCAAGCTCTTCTCAAGTCAAGAAGAAAAATCTCTAATTCCCCGGATTTTATCGACAATAATGACCGGTTTTTCATTTTTAGTGTCAATCTTACCATAAACTAAAATTACATTGTCTTTGACTAGCAAGCTTTTGTAAATGTCAAAAATTTTCGGGAATACAACACATTCCAAAGTAATCCCATTCTCATTCGCGATAGTCACGAAAGCCATTTCTTTGCCGGTTTTTTTAGTAAAAATCCGTCTAATGGCTTCAATAATTCCACCAACAGTAACAACCGTTTGTTCTTTTTCTTCATCGAGAAATTCAATCTCATGAGTAATGTCGTTTTTAATTTTCATTAAGTTATCAAGCTGCGGATGAGCAGTTAGATATAAACCTAAAAATTCTTTTTCAAACGCCAATTTTTCATCCGATGTAAAATCCTCAAAGTCTTTGGTGGAAGATTTGGGAGCTGCTTGAAGATCAACCTCGTCGCCGAATAAACTGGCTTGTCCCAATTTTCCTTCCTTTTTCTTCTTAGTGGAAGAATCAACAATGTCCGGAAAATCAATCAACAATTGCGCCCGTTTACCAAAACGGTCCATCGCCCCGGCTTTAATCAGACTCTCCATGGTTTTTTTATTAATCGTACCAAGGTCTACCCGGTTACAGAAGTCTTCGAAACTCTGAAAATCTCCGTCGGACCTATTCTGTAAGATGTTGTTAATGGCAGCGGCGCCAACATTCTTAATTGCCGACAGACCAAAGCGTATCTTTGTATTTTCTTCAATTGAAAACTCGGCGTCAGACTTATTGATATCGGGTGGGAGAACTTGAATCTTTAAACGTTTACACTCCGCTACGGCTTGCGCAATTTTTTCGTTTTTTGCCGGACCGGTGGTACCTCTTGATTCGGCAGTTAAAAGCGCAGTCATTAATTCGACCGGATAATGTGCTTTAAGATAAGCGGTGCGAAAAGCAATCGTGGCATAACAAGCAGCGTGCGCTTTACCAAAACCATAACCGGCAAACGGTTCAAACAGCGTCCATAAGACTTCTGCTTTATCCTTTTTCATACCATTCGTAACACAGCCTTGGACAAAGTGGTCGTGCTCTTTTTTCATTTCCGATTGAATTTTTTTGCCGACCGCTTTTCTTAACTTGTCCGCTTCCAACCAAGAATATCCGGCTACGCTAACAGCGGTTAATAAAAGATCGTCCTGAAAAGTAATAATGCCGTAAGATTCCTTTAAGACGTCTTCCAAGCGTGGGTCTGGATATTTAATTAATTTCGGATTATTTTTGCGTTTGATAAATTCCGGAATGTTGGCCATCGGACCGGGCCGATAAAGCGCCACCATTGCCTGCAAATCGAAAATTGTAGTTGGTTTTAGTTCTTTAATATATCTTCTCATTCCTGGGGACTCAAGTTGAAAAATACCGGTTGTTTCGCCGGACGCCAAAAGCTTATAAGTTTTTTCATCTTCAAAAGGAATATTGGAAAAATCTACTATTTTATTCTGATTGACCTTAATAAAGCGCAAGCTCTCTTGGATAATAGTTAAATTCCGAAGTCCCAAGAAATCCATCTTTAACAAACCCACGCCGTCATAATCGGCACCAATAGAATACATATCGTATTGGGTAATAATTTTGTCGCCGTTACTTTCTCTTTGCAGCGGCGTGTATTCCGTAATGTCTTTGTCGGCAATCACTACTCCGGCGGCGTGCACGGAGGCATGACGGGCAACACCTTCGACTTTTCTGGCCAAATCTAAAATCTTCCGGGTGTCTTCTTCAATGCTGTAGGCAATTTTTAGTTCCGGACTTTGTTCTAAAGCCTTGTCAATCGTCATAGCGTGTCCTTGCCAGCCCGGCGGAATCATTTTGGAAATGCGGTCCGGAATTGCGTATGGGTATCCCAATACTCTTCCAATGTCGCGAACAGAGCCCCTGGCTTCCATTGTGCCAAAAGTAATAATCTGGGCTACTTTGTCGCGGCCGTATTTTTCGGTAACATATTCAATTACTTCGTCGCGACGGTTATCAGCAAAATCCAAATCGATATCTGGAGGAGACGGACGCATAGGGTTTAAAAACCTTTCAAACGGCAGCTTAAAATATAATGGGTCGATGTCGGAAATGCTCAAAGCATATGATACAATCGAGCCGGCGTTAGAGCCTCTTCCTGGACCGACCGTAATTCCTTGAGACTTGGCCCAGTTGACAAAGTCGGCGACAATCAAAATATAAGTTTCATAACCCTTTTTTAGAATAACCGAAAGCTCATAATCAACCCTGTCCGTAATTTCTTTAGTAATTTCTTTATATCTTTTCTTCAGCCCCTCATCGACTTTAATTTTAATATATTCCGCCGCGGTTTTACCGTTGGGCACCTCCAAAACCGGCATAATCCATTTGCCCAAAGGAATTTCAACGTTGCACATCGCGGCAATTTTGACGGTATTTTCAATTGCCTCCGGTGTTTGCACAAATAACCCTGTCATTTCATCGGGAGATTTAATATAAAAGTCCGGGGAAGAAATCATTGACAGCTTTCTACTCGGCGTATCAACAGTGGTTTGGGTTTGGATGCAAAGCAGTGCTTCCTGCGCTTCAGCGTCACCACTGTAAACATAATGGTTATCATTAGTAGCCACTAGCGGAATTCCCAGCTTTTTGGACATTTCAATTAATTTTGCATTCAGAATTTCCTGATCGGGAAGATTAGTATGTTTTTGCAGTTCCAAATAAAAATTTCCTTGCCCAAAAATTTCATTTAGCTCTTTAGCCCGTTTTTCGGCTGTTTCCTGCTGATTATTCATCAGTGGCTCCGAAACAAATCCGCCAAGACAAGCCGTAAGACAAATTAAGCCCTCACGATGTTCTCTTAAAAGCTGCAAGTCGGTTCGTGGACGGTAGTAATAGCCTTCCAAATTGGCAATGGAAATAATTTTCATTAAATTTTCATAACCTTGAATATCTTTGGCCAAAAGCACTAGATGGTTGGAATCCGTGTCGATCCCGGCTTCCTTATCGTGCAGTGTTCTTTTGCTAACATAGATTTCTGCACCTATAATTGGTTTTATTCCAACTTCGAGACATGCTTTATAAAAAGTAATCACGCCATACATATTTCCGTGGTCGGTTAAAGCGATGGCGTTCATTCCCAAATCTTTGGCGCGTTTTGCCATGTCTTTAATTTTTGAAAGACCATCTAGTAAAGAAAATTCGCTATGATTGTGTAGGTGAACAAATTCAGCCATTGGTAGTTATTTCATCAACGTCTAAAAATTCTCCATCAGGGGTTTTTAATGCATAATATCGTTTTCCTGTTGATGTGTCGGTATACACTTCTTTTCCATCAATTACTTCTCCCATAATAACTCTATCTTTACCCAGTTTTTTTGCTACCTGCAGAGCGGTATTAGCTCTACCTTCAAACGTATCTCTCTTCTCGTCTCTAATATAGTCAGTTTGTCCTACGCTAACTGTAATCCTGTGCCCATTTTCTGATTGGGCATTCCCAATTGCTTCATGATGCCTTTCTGATATTAGTTTGTCTCCGCTTTTTTCAGGATTATGTGTTCTTCTGGATACTATAGCCAGTTCCTCGCCCCCAATTCTAAACGCTAAGTCTGAAGCTCTTAATGTCTCATTTATAGTTTCTCCAACCGTTCGGAGAACTTCATCTCCCGTTGGAATTCCATATCGTTTATTAAATACTCCGAAGTCATCAATGTCCATTAAAGTTAATTCTAGAGGGGACGATCTTCGATCTCTTTCTACAGTTGCTATCTCTCGGTCGAGTGTTGCATCAAACAAAAATTTTGTTCCTAATTTAGTTAGAAAGTCCTTAGCCATTTTTTTTCTTGCTCCTGATAATTCTTTTCGCAATTTCTCTCTAACAATTTCTGAAGCAACTTTATCCCTTGCTTGTTCAGTGGCAACCTCAGGAGAAACTTCTGGATGATGTGTTTGAATTTTCGAAACTTGCACATCAACTCTTCCTTGAACTTCCGGGCGTTTGCTTATTTTTATTGGGTTTTCTCTTGGTGTTATATCTCCTGCCATTATTTTAATTCCTCCAAAATTAATTTTCTCACAATATTAACATCTATTTTCTTCTTGATTATATACATTACCTGGCCGATTGCAAATTGAATAACGTTTTCTTTGCCGTTCTTAAATTCTGCGGTCACTTTTGGATTATCTTGAAGAACTTTTTGCACAATTGCTCTTAATTCATTAATATTTATTTCTTCGGTTTTATTTGCTGTAAGAATATCTTCAATCAATTTTGCAGGTAAAATTTCGTCAATGCTTATTTTTTTATTGATAATGTAGTTGGCGATTTGCTTTGGGGTAACTTTGCCACTAGCATCTTTAACCGCCTGTTCAAAATAATTCGCCTGTTGATCGTCTTTGACTAAAATTTCGGCATCATACATGGATAAAGAAAATTCTTTTTCGAATCTAGTAAGTTTTTCGTCAGGTAATTCCGGAATTTGTGATTTAAGAATTTCAATTTGCTTCGCAGTCCAGCGGATTGGTGGAATATCAGGCTCCGGGAAATAGCGGTAATCATTAGCTTCCTCTTTAACTCTTTGCGAAACAGTGCCATTTTTTTCTTCGTCCCAACCTCTGGTTTCTTGCTTGGGAGTGTCGCCTTTTTCCAGAATTTCTAGTTGTCTTTTAATTTCGAAATCAATTGCTTTTTCGACAAAACCAAATGAATTAATATTTTTTACTTCAACTTTATATTTTGGCAAAATCTTGGAGTTTGAATTAAGTGTAATCGAAATATTGGGCTCCAAACGCATTTGCCCTTTTTCCATATCGGCATCGGAAACACCCAAATACCGCACAATTTGCTGCAATTTCTGTAAGTAAGCTTTAACGTCTTTGGCATTGTCAAAATCCGGTTCAGTGACGATTTCGACCAAAGGTACACCACTTCTATTAAAATCAATTAAGCTTGACCCACCTTCATGTGTTAGCTTTCCCGTATCTTCTTCCATGTGCACGCGGGTAATGCCAAATTTCTTTCCTTTTATTTGAATGTGCCCGCCTAAACAGAAAGGCTCGTCATACTGGGAAATCTGATAACCTTTGGAAAGGTCGGGATAGAAATAGTTCTTACGGTCGAATTTAGCAAATAAGGGAATCTGACAGTTTAAAGCCAGGCCGATTTGCACACACCACTCGATTGCTTGTTGGTTTGGGACTGGCAAAGCACCCGGTAGCCCTAAACAAACTGGACAAGTATGACTATTTGGTTTCTGACCAAAATAATCTGTCAAACAACCGCAAAACATTTTCGACTGCGTTTTTAGCTCGACGTGCACTTCTAAACCAATAATTACTTTATAATTCATAAGGCGTTTTTTCAAAAAATCTGGTTTCCTGTTCAAAAGTATGACCGATTCTAAATAGTAATTCTTCGGAAAACTTTGGTCCTAAAAATTGGATGCCAACCGGCAGTCCTTGAATAAATCCGGATGGTACGGATAACCCGGGAATTCCGGCTAGATTGCAATTGACAGTTAAAACGTCCGACAAGTACATTTTTAACGGGTCGTTAACTTTCTCGCCTATTTTCCAAACTACGGTTGGGGAGACTGGAGAAACAATCGCGTCGACTTTTTTGTAAGCATTTTCGAAATCCTGAATAATTAAAGTTCTCACTTTCATTGCTTTTTTGTAGTAAGCATCATAGTAGCCAACGGATAAAGTAAAAGTTCCTAGCATGATCCTTCTTTTTGCTTCGTTGCCAAAAGATGCGCGGTCGTTCCCATAGCGAATACCATCGAACCTAGCTAAGTTAGAAGAAACTTCAGCGGGCTGAATAATGTAATAAACGGCAATTCCATATTCGGTATTGGGCAAAGAAATGTTGATGATTTCGGCTCCAAGTTTTCCCAAAATTTTCAGTGAACTTTTAAAGTTATTGAAAATTTCCGGTTCAATTCCTTCAATATATTCCTTTGGCACTCCAATTCTTAAACCATTTATTCCGTTTGGCAGCGATTTTAAATAGTCAGGAACAATTTCCGGTGGCGTGGTGGCGTCAAAACTATCTTTTCCAGCAGTCACATTTAAAAATAAAGCACTGTCTTCAACGGTTTTGGTAAAATGGCCGACGCAGTCAAGTGAAGAAGCCATCGCAATTATTCCATAGCGGCTGACACGTCCATAAGTTGGTTTTAAACCCACAATGTTAGTAAAACTGGCCGGCAGTCTGATTGACCCGCCGGTATCGGTGCCGGTGGCAGCAAGTGCCATTCCTGACGTTACGCTAACCGCGGAGCCACTGCTTGAGCCGCCCGGGACATATTCCTCATTCCAGGGATTTTTAACCGCTCCAAAATCGGAATTTTCACCACTTGAACCGTGAGCCCAGGCATCTAAATTGGTTTTGCCAACAATAACTGCGCCGGCATTTTTCAATTTGGAAATTACGGTCGCGTCGTATGGAGGAATATAACTATCTAAGACTTTGGATGCAGCCGTTGTTTTAACTCCTTTGGTACTAAAAATATCTTTCGCGGCAATTGGAATTCCCAAAAGCGGTAAATCCTGCCCGTCTTTAATTAAAACGTCGGCTTGCTTTGCTTGCTCTAAAGCTTTGTCTTCGCAAACCGTAATGAAAGCATTCAGGTTTTGGTTTCTCATTCTTATTTGGTCAAGACAAGCAGTAACCAGCTCAACGGAAGAATATTGTCTATCTTTTAATCCTTGCATGGCTTTTTTTATGGTTAGATTATTTAATTTCATTGTTCAAGAATTGCTTTGACTTTAAACGAACCGTTTTGTTGACTTTTTGTGTTGGTTAAAGCTTGATCTGGTGATAGCGAAGGAGCGGTAGAATCTTCCCGTGTAACATTTTCCAAATTCGTCACCTGACTGGTTTCGTGGACTTTGTCGGTATTAACTTTTTTTAGCTTTTCAATATATTCTAAAATCTCCAAAAGTTGTTCTTCGTATTTTTGAATTTGATCATCTTTTAAGGGGAGACTGGCTAATTTGGCGATGTGTAAAACATCTATTTTCATTGAATACATTATATGGCAACCGAGAGCCGTTTGGCAATCGCCTCCCTGGCTTGGTTTTCTAGATTGTCGTCTAGTGTTTTCAGCGGAACTTTGGTCTGATATTTAATTTCGAGTGCTTGCTTAATTAAATAATCCGTCAGCAGGGGATTCTTGGGAAGTAGGGGACCGTGTAAATATGTTCCAATACTATTTTTATAAAGAATACCTTCGGT
The DNA here is from genome assembly GCA_049519175.1 of Candidatus Levyibacteriota bacterium. Lineage (GTDB taxonomy): Bacteria > Patescibacteriota > Microgenomatia > Levybacterales > UBA12049 > DATKGX01. The sequence continues at coordinate 377,824 of JBEKQZ010000001.1, forward strand.
TTTATCTATACCGTTATTACCAAAACCCTTAACGACCTTTCCAAGCGGTTCGATTTTTTTACCTAGATAGGTTCTCCCTCCATGATTTTCAAATCCAATTAATCTGTAATTAAGTTTTTCAGAGTACGTGACGATATTGCCGATTAAGCGTTTACCATCTTGCTCCGGACTTTCAGTGTAAAAATCGAAAATTCTCAGACCTTTTATTTTGTTGCCGTTAGCCTCTTTATAATAATTGCCCAACATTTGGTATGCGCCGCAAACATAAATGCCAGGAATGCCTTTTTCAATTGCAGTATTTAATACAGTGGCTTTTGCAAACAAATCTTTAGCCACTGCTTCTTGTTGTTTGTCTTGAGCGCCACCCATAAGGATTATGTCGCATTTTTCCAGTTCATTTTCCCTAAATCCAACCTCGAGTCTTAAGACTTTGGTTGCTATCTGTCTCCACTCGCAGCGTTTTTGTAAAACCGTCACGTTACCCCGATCACCGTAGATATTCATCAGTTCCGGATATAGCCACCCAATAGTTAAAGTAAAATTATTTTTCATAAGATTTTTTTACCGGTTAAAATTTTCCGTACTTCAAGCATCGCCGAATAAGTCGGCAAAATATAGAGTGTTTCATTTGGGTTCAGTTTTGCCGTTGCTATGTAAATTGCATCTTCAAGATTTTCAAATATTTCGTATTTTTGAGTTTCCAGGGAATATTTAATTCTTAAAGCCAAATCATAAACCCGGTCGCCCGCAAGATATAAATTCATACTTTTTTTAATTAAAGTTTCAAAATCAATATCCCAAATCCAGGAAACGTCAGTGCCGTCGGGAATCCGGTCGTTTAGAATAATTAGTAAATTATTAGCGTCTTTTTCAGCGATTGCCCGCAAGGATTCATTAAAACTGGTGGGGTTCTTAGAAAGGAAGAGCTGAATATTTTTGCCGGCAATTTTAAGCAGTTCCTGCCTCCCAAACGCGGGCTGAAATTTTTTCAGACCTTGATTGACTTGTTCTTTCGTGAGTCCAATTAATTTAGCTACTAAAGCAGCGGCTTGAATATCATAAATTGCATAAGTACCGCTCAGTGGTAAAAAGATATCGTTTTGTATTTCACGTTCCGGTCTTTTTAGTCCGCAGCTTAAACAGCTCCAATCGCCGAGATGCGAAAAATAATGAGTTGCAAAAGTTAATCTTTTTCCGCATTTCGGACAAAGAATTGAGTCGGCTGCGTGTTCTTCAACGTTATTTCCTTTAGAATTTAATCCAAAATAATGCGTGTTTTTTAAACCATCACCTAAATATGCAATTTGCGGGTCATCGGCATTTAAAATAAACAGTGCTTTAGTTAGTTTTGTATAAGCTTCTTTCCATTTTTTAGCAATCGTATCGATTTCACCGTAGCGGTCAAGCTGATCACGGAAAAGATTCAAAGCAATAATATAATCTGGTTCAATAGTCTTAGTAATTTGTGGCAAAGTATTCTCATCAACTTCAAAAATAGCGAAATCTTCGCTTAAATTTCCTTGCAGATTACTACTTACAATAAGCGCTGAAGCAATACCGTTTAAGAGATTTGCTCCAGAAGAGTTTAGCGTAACTCTCTTACTGTTAGTTTCTAAAATGGTTTGTAATAGTTTAGCTGTCGTTGTTTTACCGTTGGTTCCCGTTATTAAAATCACTTTTGTGTCTGAGTTATTTAATAATTGATTAATAAAATGCGGATTTAATTTTAAAGCGATGTGTCCCGGCCAAGTCGAACCATGTCCGAGATTCAGAGCTTTACTGATGTTGGAAATTATTTTGCAAAAAAAAATAATGAGAGAATTTAACATAAATTTATCCTTCGATTTGACTCAAGATGATGCTCGCATCACATCGAGCGTAGGATTTTAATGCGTTCTGCAATCGGAGGGTGGGTATCAAAAAGCGAAGTAAACATTTGCTTGGTGTTTTTCCCTTTAAACGGGTTAACAATAAATAGATGCGCAGTGGCATTGCTGGCACTTTTTAAACTGTGCGGATCTTTAGAAATTTTTTCTAGAGCACTAGCTAAAGCTTCCGGATATCTGGTTAGTAAAACTCCCGAAGCGTCTGCTAACAGCTCCCGTTTTCGGGAAACCGCCAACTGAATTAAAGTTGCCACCACGGGCGAAAGAATTGCCAGAACAATGCCAATAATCAAAAATATTATTTGGAGATTATTATTTCTATCTTCTCTGTCGCCGCCAATTCCGCCCCACCAAAGTTGCGTCATAAAAAGATTTGCCAGAATAGCAATAAAGCCAACCAGCACCGCCACAATTCCCATTAGCCGGATGTCGAAATTTCTGATATGCGAAAGTTCGTGGGCGATTACTCCTTCAAGTTCGCTTTTGTCCAAAAGCGGCAAAATTCCGCTGGTGACACAAACAATGGCGTGCTGTGGATCTCTTCCGGTTGCAAAAGCGTTTGGAGACGGGTCATCGATAATATAAATTTTGGGTATTGGTAAACCATCACCAATACAAAGATTTTCTACAGTGCGGAAGAGTTCTGGGTTATCGGATTTCTTAATTGGTTTAGCTCCCGATGTCGCTAATACAATTTTGTCCGAATAGTAATAACTACCGATGCTCATAATTCCCGCCAGAACCAAGGCGATGCCAACAAAACCCAAACCATAACCTAAGGCGTTGCTAAAAACGTAAACGACGGTGGTGATTACCAACACAAACAAGACCATTATTAACCATGTTTTATTCTTATTGGCCGAAATAGCGGAATAAATGTTCATAGTCTAGAAACTAACCTTGACGGGCTTTTTTTCTTCATCGGTCGTTCCAAAAAACTCTGCTTCCTGAAAATTTAAGATCTTGGCAAAAAGCATGTTCGGAAAAACTTTAAGCTTGGCATTGTAGTTTAAGACAATGCTGTTGTAGAACTGTCTGGCGTAAGCAATTTTATTTTCCGTATCGGAAATCTCTTCCTGCAGTTCCATGAAATTCTGGCTGGCTTTCAAGTCAGGATAGGCTTCCGCGACAGCGAAAATTGATTTCAATGTTTGACTAAGTTTATTATTCGCTTCTGCTTTTTCCGCCGGACCTTTGGCCGAAACAAGACTGGCACGCGCCTCTGTTACTTTTTCAAACAGTTCCTTTTCATGTTTAGCATATCCTTTAACTGTTGCAACCAAATTAGGAATTAAATCGGTTCTGCGTTTGAGCTGGACATCAATTTGCGACAAAGCTTCGGACACCCGCATTTTGGCCACGATAATACTGTTATACAAATACCAGGTAAAAGCACCAATTATTAAAACGACTGCCAGTAAAATTAATGTGCTGTTCATTTACGACACCTCCTTTCTATTTTTGTAACCATTCTAGAAATTCATTATACGATAATGTATTTAAGATGTCATTATTTGTCGCCCAACCGCGTCTAGCCATTGCGACCCCATATTTCATTAATCCCATTTGCCAAATGGCGTGGCTATCCGTGTCAATCACCATTTTTACACCGGCAGAAACTGCTAGTCTGATGATTGAATCAGGAAGATCGAGGCGCTCCGGCCAACTATTAATTTCTAAAGCTTTATTATTCTGTTTACAAAATTCAAATATCTTTTCCCAATCAAGTTCATATCCGGACCTCTCGTTTAAGAGTCTGCCTGTCGGATGGGCGAGAATTTTTGCTTTCGGGTGAGATAATCCGGCAATTATTCTTTTGGTCATTTCATCACGGTACAAATTAAAAACGCTATGGACAGCAACAATTGTTCCGTCTAAAATGTCTAGACATCTATTGTCAATTGCCAAATCTCCATTGGGTAAGATATCTGTTTCGAGTAATTTAAATATGCGAACATTTTTTATATCTGATTTTAGTTGTTCAATTTTTTCATCGCGTTTTTGTAAGATTTCGTATATTTTTTCAGGAGTGTGTTTTGCTTGACTTGGATTGTGTTCGGAAAAACCAATATATTCATAGCCTAACTCGTTGGCTTTGGCTAAGATTTCGGAAAAATTATTTTTGCCCAGATCGTGACTTGGTTCAATTGGATAGTTTGAATGCAAGTGCAAGTCGCCTTTAATATTTTTTAGTTCAATCAATTTCGGTAGCCGGTTGTCTTGTGCCGCTTCAATTTCGCCCAAATCCTCACGGATTTCCGGCGGAATCCAAGGTAAACCGATTGCCTGATAAAATTTTTCCTCCGTGGCGAAAGCTTTAGTTGGTTGACCTTTCTCTTTTAGATATTTAATTCCGTATTCGGATAGCGAAAGTCCTTTTTTTAAAGCTAATTCCCTTAAATGAACGTTGTGGTTTTTGCTGCCGGTAAAATGTTGCAGAAGCGAGCCAAAGCGCTCCGGTGGCTGGACTAAAAGGTCAATTTGTTTACCGCCGGAGGTTAAAATTGAAGAAGAAACATCACCCTTTTCGATTATTCTTTCCATGTAAGGATAAGCGGTGAAATGTTTAAGCACCGCTTTCGGATTACTAGAAGCTACGGCTAAATCAATATCGCCGATTGTCGCGACCTGTCTTCGTAAACTTCCTAACGGCTCAATCTTGACGACGTCGGAACAAGTCTGCATATGAGCGACGATTTTATCAGCAACTTCTTGAGCATATGGTAAAGTCATGCGGGTGGTTTTTCCGGCTCCTTGCCTAAATTCGGCGATGGCTCGTAGGATATCGGCTTGAGATTTTTCACCAAAGCCTTTGAGAGGCGCAATTTTGTTGTCTTTGGCTAGCTTCTCCAAGTCATCTAAAACAGTCGTCGGATTTTTTAACTTGAACTCAGCCGTTAATCGGTAGGCTTTTTTCGGACCAAAAGAGGGAACATCAAGTAGGACAAAAACAGAGAGGGGAATACCTTTGAGCGCCCATTCAAAATGCGAAACTTTGCCTTTTTCAAACAATTCTTGCAAACGCAACGTCAAAGTCTGTCCGATACCGGGAATATCTACCATTTTTCCTTCTTTATAGTAATCTTTGACTTCTTTAGTTAAGCTACTAATCGTTTCCGCGGCGTTTTGGTAAGCGACAATTTGAAAATGAAATTTTCGTTCATTTTTAATTGTGTAAGCAGCTGCCACGTTTCTTAATAACTTGGCTAATTCTTGATTTGACATTATTATTATGAAGCATAACAGAGCATTGACTAGATTTCAATAATTTGTTAGGATTGAACCGTTTGGGGTGGTAGCTCAGTTTGGTTAGAGCGCTTCCCTGTCACGGAAGAGGTCGCGGGTTCGAGTCCCGTTCACCCCGCCAAACAAGTTCTGCCCTCAAAATTTCTGCCTGGAAAGGAGTAAAAATGCCAAAAGCGAAAAAAATAAAAACTGCCAAGAAAGAAGGGTTCTTAACGCAAATTAAATGGGGAGAATCTTATACTAGTCTTTTTTTGGGAGCGGTGGTAGTAGTTGTTGCGTTAGTTTTAGTTTTTTCATTCATTAAGTCGAGGAACAATCTAAACCGTCAACAAACCCAATCGTCCTCGACAGTTGCCAAAGAAGAGGTTAAGGTAATGCCGAAGACCTACACGGTCCAGTCGGGAGACTATCTTTGGTCAATTGCCGAAAAAATTTATGGATCAGGTTATAACTGGGTTGACTTAGCTAATGCGAATCATTTGCAAAATCCTGGAGTTATATATGCAGGAACAAAATTAGTTGTTCCGGATGTTGCGCCAAAAATGCTCACTGTTCAAGCTAAACCGGTTCAGGTCCAAAATCCGATTACCGGCGATACATACACGGTTGTTAAAGGCGATTATCTTTGGGATATCGCAGTCAGAGCTTACGGAGACGGTTACCAATGGGTTGAAATAGCCAAAACCAATAACTTAACTAATCCTGATCTAATCTTTTCCGGAAACGTTCTTCAACTGCCAAGATAGTTCTAGCTCAAATTGTTGTATAATTAACGCAAGAGTAATTTTGCGGGATTAGTACAATGGTAGTATGCTACCTTCCCAAGGTGGAGACGCGAGTTCGATTCTCGTATCCCGCTCTGAAGGTCTGTCGCGTTTAACGCGATCTGCCACTCAAAGATTTATGTATCACGGAATTATTCTTGACGCTGAATTTAAAGATCCTTTGTTTCCTGAAGGATTTAAAGTCTTTGCAAAAAAGAAAAGTAGCACTAGCTCTTGGATTCTATATGGAATAGAAGTAAACGATAAGGATGTTAACGAAGTAATTTCTGATATTCAGGATAATATAAAAAGCAACGAACCATATTATGCACATTTATATAACGACGAAGAAGTAATAGTTATTTTTAAAAAGAGAGTTTTTCATGTCAAATCACATAATTCTACATGGATGCCAATAATAGAGTTTGGAAGAACATTAAATATTCCTGACGAGCAATTAGACTTTTGGCCAAACAGGTTTCAAGATGAAGTTCACTATTTCAAGAGTTAAGTTCTTATTGACGGAATCGGAAAGGTTTGATAATATAAGTCGTGCCCGCAAGAAGTTCTAAATCGCAATCTACAAAATACATCTTTGTCTCCGGAGGAGTCATTTCCGGTATCGGTAAAGGCACCACCTCCGCTTCAATTGCGCTTTTGTTGAAAGCCGCCGGTTACAGAGTGGCCCCGCTAAAATTTGAAAATTATCTTAATCTAGATGCCGGAACCATTAATCCGATTGAACATGGCGATCCGTTTTTGTGTGATGACGGTACCGAAGCGGACATGGACATCGGCAGTTACGAAAAGTTTTTAAACGAAGACATGGGCAAAGATAATTTTGTCACCATGGGTAATATTTACCAAACAGTCATTGACCGCGAAAGACGTTTTGAATATAACGGTGAAGATGTAGAAGCTATTCCTTACATTACGGACGAAATTATCAGCCGGATTGAAAATTTGGGACGCAAAAAAGACGCCGATATCGTAATGATAGAGTTAGGCGGAACCGCCGGCGAATATCAAAATGTTTTTTACTACGAAGCATCCCGCATGATGACACTGAAAAAACCAAATGATGTTTTACATGTTCACGTTACTTATGTACCAACGCCCGGACATCTTGGTGAACCAAAAACCAAACCGGCGCAACTTTCAGTTAGAACTTTAAACTCAATGGGAATTCAGCCGGATTTCGTTGTTACCCGCGGCGAAAAATATCTGGACCAGCGAAGAAAAGATAGGTTGGCGCTTTTTTGCAATATGCATAAGGAAGACGTCATTTCCAACCCGGATTTACCGTCGGTTTACGAAATTCCGATGGTTTTACATCAGCAGGAATTGGAAACAAAAATTATGACAAAACTTGGTCTGCCGATTAAAAAAGCTGTCCTTAAACCTTGGCAGGAATTTGTCGACAGCACCAAGAATACTAAAAATACGGTGGAAATTGCGATTGTCGGTAAGTATTTTGGCACGGGTGAATATCAATTGCGTGATTCTTACGCGGCACTGTTTGATGCAATTGATCATGCCGCTTGGGCACAGGGAGTTCACGTTATCACCAAATGGGTTGACGCCGAAAAAGTCGAATCAGCCATCGCTAAAGCTTTGGCCGACAAGAAAGAAGTCACAGATGGTGTTCGTGAAATAATTGGAGATGTAGCCGGCATTATTGTGCCAATCGGTTGGGGAGAGCGAGGCGCGGAAGGGATGATTGCCGCCGCTTCTTATGCCCGAGTCAACAAAATTCCTTATTTAGGACTTTGTTATGGCATGCAGCTGGCAGTAATTGCTTTTGCCCGGGATGTACTTGGTTTTAAAGACGCCAACACTGAGGAAAACGACAAAAAAACCAAACATCCGGTAATTCATTTTATCCCCAGTCAAAAAGAATTAGTTAAACATCGTGCTTATGGTGGAACAATGCGACTGGGTGGCTGGGATGCAAAAATAAAAGTTGGCACCAGGGCATTTGAAATTTATCAGAGACATCACGATTTTAAAAATGCCGAAAAGGGGATTACCAGTGAACGGCACAGACACAGATATGAATTTAATGATGATTTTGCCAAAGATTTTGAAAAACACGGGATGATAATCTCTGCCCGCTCCGTCATCGAAAATTTGGCTGAGATTGTCGAGCTACCAAAAGCAATACATCCATTTTATTTAGGCACTCAAGGACATCCGGAATACAAAAGCCGACCGCTTCATCCCCATCCAATCTTTTTGGAGTTTATAAAAGCCTGTAAAAATAATTCTTGAGTAATTCCCAAAAGTAAGTTATAATAATTAGCTATGATTTCAACTATTGATTTTGTTCCGGGAGACGTCGTTAAAGTTTATCAAAAAATTCAGGAGGGTGAAAAATCCAGAACGCAGATTTTTGAAGGTGTTGTTTTAGCAATTAAAGGCCGCGGGGAAAATAAAATGTTCACTGTTAGGAAATTAGTTGGTGATGTCGCAGTCGAAAGAATTTTTCCCATTGGTTCCCCAAGTATCGAAAAAGTTGCTGTTAAAGCTCATTCCAAAAATACAGTCCGCAGAGCTAAACTTTATTACTTAAGAGATCTACAAAAATAATCAATGTTTATTCCCAGTCCGACTGCCAGACTTGGAGAAGAAATCGCTTCCAAATTCCTCGCTAAAAAGGGTTACCAAATTATTGACCGGAATTTCCGTAAAGGATACGGTGAGATTGATATCGTCGCAACTTATCAAAACATTTTAGTCTTCGTAGAAGTTAAAACCAGGACAACCGGTCTTTACGGTGGTGCCATCGAAGCGATTAGCTACTCAAAACTAAAAAAACTCACCAGAACTTGTGAATATTACAAAATGCTTCATCCCAAACTTCCACAAGCTTTAAGAATTGATGCAATTTTAATCGATTTGGAAAACGGGGAACCCAAAAACATCGAGCATATTGAAAACATCAGCGGATTTTAATAGAATTACTATATGGAATTTATCAATGTTCTTAAAAATAGGAGGTCAACGCGGAAGTTTTTGGATAAAAAAGTTTCAGGGCAACTAATAAAAGAAGTAATTGAATTGGCAAATTCTTCCCCTTCCGCCGGAAATATTCAGGCAAGGTCAATAGTAGTAGTTAAAGACTCAAACATTATCAATGAAATTAAACAATCTGCAAAAGGATTAATGAATTTCGAAGGAGAAATTCCTCTTCTTTTAGTCATTTTGGCCAAACCGAAGGAATCCGGCGAAAGATATGGAGAGCGCGGAGAAACACTGTACGCTTTACAAGATGCCACAATTTTGGCTTCCTACATTCAGCTAGTTGCGGTATCAAGGGGTTTAGCGACTTGTTGGGTTGGATATTTTGAAGAAAAGAAAGTTTCTCAAATTTTAAAACTGCCTAATAATGTAAGACCGGTTGCGATGATTCCGCTTGGCTATCCATTTGAGAAAGTTCCCGCAAAAGAACGAAAAAAATTGAATGAAATTATCCTCAAGGAAGTATAAGGTATACATCGAAAAGATTTCTGGATTTTAAGTTGACATCCAAATTCATTAGTATTATTATTTGTTCACAAATTCATGAACATAGAAATTTTTGGACATACGATAATTGATACAAGAGAACGTGACGAGTTCGGGAGATTATATAGTCAACCTTTGACAGAAAAAGAAATAAGAGCATCTGACCATATTCTTAGAAGAGCGAATCAGGACTATGTTCCACGTCTTAAGGACTTAACTCTGAGAGATAGAATTCAAGAGATACGTGAAGAAATTGGTCGTTTGATAAAAAGATAGCCATTAACCACATCAAAAACATCAGCGGATATTGACTTTGGAGTTAAGCGAACATATACTATTTTCAATATAACAGAGGCATATAAAACACCAAAGCATTCTTTATTAAGAGACGTCATAATAGATGGAGACGTACAGGGTTGTATTGAATGGATTAACGTACAACCGAACGGAGCTTTATTTATGCAACCGGTATTAAATAGAAGACATGATCTAGCTAGAAATCCACAAGTAAGAGCGGCAATACGAGTCCAAAAAGGAAGACCACCGGTTACGTCTCAATAACCCTAATTAACTCTTTAGAAGCCTGATTTGGTCTCGTAAAATCGTGGCGGTTTCGAAATCTAATTCCTTAGCGGCTTCGTGCATTTCCTTACTTAATCTTTTGACTAACTTCTCTTTTTCATCCGACAACAAGACGTCTTTTTTACTCAAAGTTAACAAATAATTTATTTCTTCTTCGTGTTGTTCTTTTTCCACCATTCTCTCCCGGATAATTTTTTCAATCGAGCGGGGAGTAGTATGGTTTTTTTTGTTATAAGTCAATTGAATATCGCGTCTTCTGTCGACTTCGTCAATGGCTGCTTTCATCGATCCTGTTACTACGTCGGCATACATTAGCACTTCGGCGTCAACATTTCTGGCCGCTCTTCCCATGGTTTGAATAAGTGATGTTCGGCTTCTTAAAAAACCTTCTTTGTCAGCGTCTAGAATAACAACCAGTGAAACTTCGGGCAAATCTAAACCCTCCCTTAATAAGTTTATTCCGACCAGAACGTCATGGTCTCCCCGTCTTAACCTGTCCAAAACGTCCTGTCTTTCCAAAGTCTCAATGTCCGAATGTAAATAAGCAACTTTAATATTTCTTTCTTCAAGATAGGAAGACAAATCTTCGGCCATTCTTTTGGTCAGAGTAGTAACCAAAACCCGCTGTTTTTTCTTAACCCGTTTGGCAATTTCTAAAATTAAATCCTCAATTTGTCCCTTCGTCGGCCGGATCGTTACTCTCGGATCAACTAAACCGGTTGGCCGCACTAATTGTTCGACAATTCCGTCATTTTCGGTTGCCAAAGACAATTCATATTCGTCCGGTGTCGCGCTAACGTAAATACGTTGCTTAGTCCTTGGCATAAATTCCTCAAACCGGAGCGGGCGATTGTCTAAAGCCGAAGGTAAACGGAATCCGTATTCAATTAAAGTTTCTTTTCTGGCCCGATCGCCGTTATACATTCCCCTAATTTGCGGAACCGTGATGTGTGATTCATCAATAATGGTTAAGAAATCGTCGGAACATTTTTTGAAATAGTCTAGTAGAGTATAAGGCGGCTGCCCCGGCTGCCGACCATCAAAATAGCGGGAATAATTTTCGATGCCGTTAACGTAACCCAGTTCACGAATCATATCTAAATCAAAATTGGTGCGCTGATTCAATCGTTGCGCTTCTAATAATTTACCCCGATTTTTCAGTTCGGTTACACGTTTATCCAGGTCGCTTCGAATCTGAGGAAAAACATCTTTGTAAGAATTTGGGTCGGTCATATAGTGTTTGGCCGGATAAATCACCGCCGTTTTTAATTCATTAATTGTTTCGCCGGTCAACGGGTCAAATTCCAAAATCGCCTGGACGATACTATTCTTCATAACCATTCTTAAACCGTAGTCCAAATACGCCGGGAATAAATCGATATCTTCACCCCTAACTCTAAATGTTCCGCGGCTGGCGCCATAATCGTTTCGCTCATATTGCAAATCGGCCAGGCGCACGAGAATGCTTTTTTGGTCAATCCTCACGCCCTGAGCCAATTCCATAACAAATTTGCCATACTCCAGAGGCGACCCAAGATTGTAAATGCAGGAAACCGAAGCGACGACGATGACGTCTTTTCTGGTCAAAAGGTTAGTGGTTGCTGCCAACCGTAATTTGTCGATTTCTTCATTAATCTCAACCTCTTTTTCAATATAGGTATCACTTTGCGGTATGTAGGCTTCAGGTTGATAATAATCGTAGTAAGAAACAAAGTAGCAAACGGCATTGCTAGGGAAAAAATCCCGAAATTCCTGATAAAGTTGTCCAGCCAAAGTTTTGTTGTGGGAAATTATCAGTGTTGGCTTTTGCACGTTTTGAATAACGTTTGCCATCGTAAAAGTTTTTCCACTGCCGGTAACTCCTAAAAGAACTTGGTTTTCTTTATTTTCTTCTAGTCCCTGGGTTAATTTTTCTATCGCCTGTGGTTGATCGCCGGTTGGCTTAAAATCCGAAACCAGTTTAAATTTCATCCTTCAATTTTAACACATATTGATACTGTTTGACTGCTTGACAATGTTTGAATAATTTTCGTATAAAATAATAGGACACAAATTTTGCGTCCAAAAGAAATATGTCAGGAGTTTTATACCGAAAAGAAAGAGCAGTGCTGGAGTTTTTAGCCCAATTTCAAAGGCAATTTGGTTACTCGCCGACATTGGCTGAAATAGCCCAAGGCACGGGGCATAAAAGTAATTCGACTGTCCATACCTTAATCAGATCTTTAGTTGATAAAGGCTATGTACAAAAAGTGGACGGTAATACACGGGTGCTAAAAATCGTTGACGAAAAAGTGACACTGTCTTTAATGGGTAGTAAACCGGCGATTGAACTGCCGTTGTTAGGCTTTATTGCCGCCGGAAAGCCATTGGAACCATATACCGACCCAAACGCTTCTTTTTTTGTGTCGGCATCACTTTTGTCTGGGAAAAGCACCGCTTATGTTTTACAGATAAAAGGCAAGTCAATGATTGAAGACGGCATTTTAGACGGGGACTATGTCGTGATTGAAAAAGTGGCCGAAGCGGTAAACGGCGACATTGTGGTGGCGATTGTCGACGATAATCTGGCGACACTAAAAAAATTCTTTAAGGAAGATGGCCGAGTGGTTTTGCGACCGGCCAATTCGGAAATGTCACCAATTTATCCAACGCAATTAACGATTCAAGGAAAAGTGGTAGGATTGGTGAGGAAATTTGAATAAGCCATGGAAAGAAGAGGTAAAAATACCAGTCCAGTTCAAGCTGATGCCACATCAAGATATCAAGCGTTAATGTATGAACGAACAAGACAGTCTGTTCCGCAACCTGCTTCTTGTCTGGCAAGTTATCTAAGGAGGAGAAGCACCAGAGGGTCTACTCGACAAAGCTAGAATAGTTTATCTTCTGAATTTAATAATTTTTAATTTGTAGTTGATATAAAATAAGCAGCCGAGAATTAAAAAAACTACAATCGCCAATTCAAATTTACGGAAATATCCGCCCAAAATTCCCCATTTACTGCCCAAATAAAAACCGACATAGGTAACCAAAGGGACATAAATTAATACAGCCAGCAGATTGCTAATTATAAACTTCGTGAATTTAACTTCGGTAATACCAGCGGCAACGGCGATGAAAGATTTGACTCCCGGTAACATTTTGCCTACAAAAACTACCGGTGCTCCGTATTTTTTGATCCACGTTGTTGCTAATTTGTAATCATGTTCCGTCACCAGAATAAATTTACCATATCTTTTGATTAATGAGAGCAGTAAATTTTCTTCTAACAAAAACCCAATGGCGTAACCGATTAAAGAACCAACAAAATCACCGAAAATTCCAGCTATAATCACGAAAAGTAAAACTAAATTTCCTTGACTAGACAAAAATCCGGCAAAAGGCAACGTTACCTCCGAGGGAATTGGAATTGCGGAAGCGTTTAAAACCATTAAGGCGAAAACGCCGAAGTAGCCTGCGGATTGGATTAAGTGTATAATAATGCCTGGGAAACTTTCTAACATAAATGGGAATTTTATACATTGTATCAACACCAATCGGAAATTTACAAGACATCACTCTTCGGGCAATCGAAATTATTAAGAAAACCGAATATATTGCTTGTGAAGATACCCGCAAAACCGGATTTTTAATTAAAGCTTTGTCGGAACAGTTTGGTTCGTTTGGCGACAAATTTCTGTTTTCGGTTTACGAAGAGAATGAAATTAAAAGAATTCCGGAAGTACTAAATGTTTTGGAAAACGGCAAGAATGTGGTTTTAGTTTCCGACGCCGGCACACCGCTTATTTCCGACCCTGGATTTAAATTAGTCCGCGAGTGCATCGCTAAAGGAGCCCGAGTCGAATCAATTCCCGGGCCCTCATCGGTGATTTCAGCCTTAGTTGTTTCGGGACTTCCTACGGATAAATTTACCTTTGTCGGTTTCTTGCCAAAAAAACCCGGACATAGATTATCGCTTTTAGAAAATTTGCAGAAATCCTTGGAATTAGTTAAATCTACAATCATCTTGTTTGAGTCGCCTTTTCGTTTGGTCAAAACGCTGGAGGAGCTAAAACAGGTTTTTGGTGATAGGGAAGTAGTTGTGGTCCGGGAGCTGACTAAAATTCACGAGGAAGTGAAAAGAGGAAAAATCTCGGAATTGATTACACATTTTCAAAAAATTAAACCCAAAGGAGAAATCATCGTGCTTTTCTAAAGCGACTTCAGTTGGTTTTGAATCTGCGAAAGCCGGTTATATTTCGCGACCCGTTCGCCTCTAGCCGGTGCGCCAAACTTAACGTAATCAGCCGATGCGGCCACCGCAAAATCGGCGATAAAATCATCATTTGTTTCGCCGGAACGATGGGAAACTGTAATTTTTAGTCCCGCTGCCCGTGCCATTTCCACTACCGCCAAAGCCTCAATCACCGTCCCAATTTGGTTTGGTTTAACGATAATTCCCGTAATCGCTTTTTTCTGCAAAGCGGTCTGTAATCGATAAGGATTAGTTGCCGTTAAATCGTCTCCCACAATTAACATTTGACTGCCTAACTGCGAACAAAGCTCTGTCCAGTTGTCCCAGTCATCCTCGGATAAACCATCTTCAAGATAAAGAAAATGATATTGTTCGTTGAGCATTTTGTAAAAAGCGATTAAGTCTTTGGCCGAAAGAGAAGACGATTTGTCCTTAATGTGATATTGATTTTGCGAATAGAAATTGTCGGCGGCCGTATCCATGCCAAAAAACACATCAAAACCCAGTCTTAAGTTAGTTGATTCAACCGCACGTTTTAAAAGCAGTAACGCTTCTTGGTTAGAGGCCAGTTTCGGCGAAAAACCTCCTTCATCACCGATTAAAGTCGATAAGTTATTGGTTTCGATATTTTTTCTTAGAGAATAATAAATATCGGAAATCATTTTTAGCGATTCCTCGTAGGATTTAGATGTCGCCGGAATCACCAAAAATTCCTGAAAATCAAAATTATCCTCGGCGTGTTTACCACCATTGATTAAATTAAATAAGGGAGAGGGAATTTTTAGCGGTAGACTTTCTTTTTTAATAAATTCCCTAAGATATAAAAACAACGGCAGAACAGAGCTTTTAGCTGAAGCTTTGGCAACTGCCATTGAAACCGAAAGGGTCGCATTGGCACCCAGGCGCCCTTTGTTTGACGTGCCATCCAAATCAATCATTTTTTTATCAATTTCCTGTTGACGGGAAGCGTCCATACCAATTAAATTGGGGGCAATTAATTTATTAACGTTCATAAGCGCGTTTAGTACTCCCAAACCCTGAAAGCGCGCTTGGTCATTATCTTTTAAATCAACCGCTTCATATTTTCCGACCGAAGTTCCGGTGGGAGATGAGGCAATGCCGGTGGCGCCATCGGACAAAATCACTGTCGTTTCAACGGTCGGATTGCCTTTGGCGTTGAGGATTTCCCGGGCAGATATCTGTTTAATTTTGGCCATAGCGGTTATTTACGTAATAATTCTTTTTCGGTTTGCGCCAGCAGTTTCCGGGTTATATCAATGGCATCGGGTGAAACCGAAACACTGGTTATTCCCCAGGACACTAAATCTCTTACCAGCTCAGGATAAGTTGAAACAGCTTGTCCGCACATCGAAGCGGTAATGCCGTATTTATGGGCAGTTTTAACGACGTGTTCAAAAGCCCATAGCGGCGCCGGATACATTTCGTTAAATTCACTGGCAACTTCCGAATTGTCTCTATCAGTTCCCATTATCAACATCGTTAAGTCGTTGGAACCAATCGAAACGCCGTCGATGCCAACTTCGATAAACTTTTCAAACATTATGACGTTAGAAGGAATTTCCACCATCATCCACAATTTAAAAGTGGACGAGCGTTCCAAGCCCGCTTCGTTAATCAGTTTTTTAACCGCCACTAATTCTTCCACCGTCCGGACAAACGGAATCATAATCCACAAATTTTTATAGCCCATTTTGTTACGGACGATTTTAATTGCTTCGAGTTCCAGTTTAAAAACTTCGGGATCATGAACGTAACGGAAAGCACCCCGAAAGCCTAGCATCGGATTACTTTCTTCCGGCTCAAAATCCTTGCCGCCGACTAAATTGCGGTATTCATTGGTTTTGAAATCCGAAGCGCGGTAAACCACCGGCCGCGGGTCAAAAGCCGAGCAAAATTTACCCAAATCGGTTGCTAATCGTTCAATAAATTCATGACGTTTGCCGTCTCTGATCATTTTTTTTGGATGCACACCAATGCCCGCCATCATAAATTCAGCCCGCAGTAGTCCAACGCCATCCACGTTTCGTTTGGCAATTCCGTCGGCCAAATCCGGTTCCGCCAAATTGACATACAGTTTAGTCGCGGTTTTAACATTGAGATATGGATTATCAACGTGTCGGGTTTGTTTGGTGGCAAATCCACCTTTGTAGACTTCACCGGTCGTGCCGTTAACCGTAATAATATTACCGTTTTTAATCATTTTTGTGGCTTTGACTGTGCCGACCACCGCCGGAACACCCAGTTCCCGCGAAACAATTGCCGCGTGAGAAGTTCGTCCGCCGCTGTCAGTAACAATGGCGACAGCTTTTTTCATCGCCGGCACAAAATCCGGGTTGGTTTCCGGCGCGACTAATACATCGCCGGGCAAAACTTTGTCAATTTCTTTGGCGGAAAAAATCACCCGCGCCGGACCGGCGGCAATCCCGGGACTGGCCGGATCACCTTTAAGAATGACGTCCGACGCCGGCACATTTTTAACCGTGACCACATCGTTGGTAGTTTTGGTGGTAGTGACAGAACGGGTTTGTACAATAAAAATCTGGTTTTCCTCAATTGCCCATTCAATGTCCTGCGGAAAATAATAATGTTTTTCCAGTTTCTCTCCAAGTTTTGCCAAGTCGACAATCTGCGCATCGCTTATTTTTTGTTTGGAGCCCATTTTTTCCGACAGCTTAACTTCTTTGTTTTTGGTGCCGACTTTGACCAGCATTTCATGCTGCAAGGAAAACTTTTTGGTGGTAATCGAAAAATCGGATTTTAAAACTTCGTAATGGTCAGGGTTTTCCTCACCCTGCACAATCAATTCACCTAATCCATAAATTGCTTCGATCACAATCTTCGATTTATCATTGGTGACCGGGTCAATCGTAAACATCACGCCGGATTTTTCCGACTCAATCATTTTTTCCACCACCAAAGCAATACCTACCAAGACGTGATCGAAGTGTTGTTGGTGGCGGTAAAAAATTGCCCGCGCATCAAAAAGCGACGCCCAACCCTCTTTTATTTTTTCTAAAAGCACAGCGTCTCCTTTAACGTTTAAGAAAGTTTCCTGAGCGCCGGCGAATGAAGCGTTAGCCAAATCCTCGGCGGTTGCAGACGATCTGACAGCTACCAGTGGATGCTCCAAGGCTCCACCGAGCTTGTTATAGGCAGTCACGATTTGTTTAGTTAAATCCTCGGAAAGTTTTCCCGTGCGGACTAATTTTTTAATTTGCGCCGAAAGTTTATCCAAAGAATCCGAATTATCAAACTTGGCGGTAGACAACAGGTGCTTTATTTTAACATCGAGTTGATTATCTTTAATAAATTCATAGTATGCATGCGAAGTAACGACGAAACCGTTGGGAACAGGGAAACCGGCGTTAGCCATTTCACCGAGATTTGCACCCTTACCACCGACCAGCGGCACATCATTTTTGTCTATTTCCGTAAACCATGCAACAAATTTAGGCATTAAGATTATTATGGGAGAAATTTACAAAATTATCAAGCGGCTTGTTTCTTTAGGGGGTATTCTGAAACTTCGATGATTTGAATGTCGGGAGCCCTTTTGTACTTTGGATTTTTTTTGAGCGTTGGCTGGCCGTTTTCTTCAATCACATAATAGCAAAAGCCCTGCATTTTTTTAACCGCTTCGTAATCGGCGTGCCCAGGCACGCTCACCGGGTTTGCTTCATCGAAATTAACGGGGGAGTCATCGGCGGTAACAAAATAGGTCTTGGAAATGTTTACCACTAAGTGCCCCCATTCGGAAGGAATAAAAATATGGTCGCCAGGCTTAACGTGCACCACAAAGACTTGTTCTATTTCGTCATCAATCGGATTTCCGTTTGCATCCAAAGCTCTCTTTTGTAAAATCGCGATACCGTCGCCGAAAATTATCCAATAAGTTTCGTCCAATTTGCCAACGTGATAGTGTCCGTAGGTTTTAATGTATTCTCCGCCAACCGTTCCCGGTTCCCAAACCGTAATATTTTTTTGCTCACTACCACCGCGCACCATATGGTATTGAATTTCCGGGCCAGGAGCTTGTGGATCCATTAGTACTTCTTGCATTTTTTCGTAGGTTCTGGGCGCGTAATGTTTAGTAGAAAAATCTTGACTCATAAATCTTTTCTCTCTTCTTTTCTCAATTCTTCTGTTTCATCCGGTCTTTTGTAATCATCTTCCAACCTAAAAGTAGTACCAATTTCCGGCGTTGATACTTCCAAAACATCGCAATCGGTTATACCAACTAACCTATGTCTTTGTCCGATCGAGCAACTGTAGCCTTTGCCGCTTTCTAATTCGGTTTCAATTAATTCGCCTTGAGTATTGTCCCAAACCACTTTCGCCCGACCATTCAAAAGTAGCCAACTTTCTTGTTTTTGGTCGTGGACCTGCAATGAAAGTCTTTTTCCTTCATTAATATGTAAAATTTTCCCCATATAGGGTTTGTCTTCGGGCACCCAGTGTATTTCGTAGCCCCAAGGTTTTTCAATCCTTTTTGCAAAAGGGGAATTGCTGAACTTGGTTTTGTCAAACTGACTTAAATCAATCATATCTAAGACGCTGTTTTGGCAATCGAGTTTATAAAAGTTTTTAACTCATTAAATTTTTCGTCGACAACCTTCTTATCATATCCTTCAACGTTAAGCCGCAGTAACGGTTCCGTATTGGATGTCCGGACGTTAAAACGCCAACCGGGATAGGAAAAAGAAACTCCATCAATGTCATTGAATTCTCCGTCTTTATATTTCTCTTTTAGCGCAGCGAGAATTTCTTTAGAGTTTAACACCGCGAAATTAAATTCGCCAGATTCATAGCTCCTTCTTAGCTCCTCAACTATTTGAGACAGGGATTTATTTTCCTCGGAAATAACTTTAAGAACAATTAATATTATCGGTAAATTAGATTCAGCGTTGCCATTTGCTCTAAAGAACATGTGCCCTGACGACTCACCCGCAAAAATTCCTCCGGTCTTATTCATAGCCTCCGTTATGTAGGCGTGCCCAACTCTGACAATTTCCGATTTCCCGCCGAATTCTTTAACTATTTTCTGCGGACCCAAAATATCCCGAATATCAAAATAAATAATTTCTCCCGGATATTTTTTTAATAGTTCCCTGGCAACAATCGCCGTAATACTGGTAGCGTGAACAATGTTTCCTTTTTCGTCGATAAAATATAGCCTATCGGCATCGCCGTCTGTCGCCAAACCGAGATCGGCATGTTCTTCAATCACTTTTGCTTGAAGATCTTTTAAGGTTTCGAAGTTGAGGGGGTTTGGTTCATGAACAGGAAAACTGCCATCCAGCTCAAAATTCATTTTGATTAAATCAGCGGGAACTTTATCAAATAAAGCACTGATATATTGCGCTCCCATAGCATTTCCCGGATCCGCAACTATTTTTAATTTTTTAACCGTGGGATTTCCAAGTAAGTCTAAAGCAACTTTAACTTCATCTTCCAAGATTCCTGTTTTAGGAGTTATTTTACCCGGTTGGGACGGAGTAATTACTATTTTCTCTTCAGCAAGGCGCTTAACCTCGTCCATTCCGGTTGGCTTACCAATTTTCACTAATCCTTTCGGGCCACGTAAAGCAAACTTCATACCATTGTATTCTTTCGGATTATGGGAAGCAGTTATTTGTATTCCACAGTCATAACCATAATGGAAAACGGCAAAGTAAAAAGATGGCGTTGAAAGTTGCCCGGCGTCTATAACATTTGCACCTATCTCAACGAGGGTTTTCTTTGCTACTGCAAAAAGTTGGGGACCCGAGAGTCTCATGTCATACGCAAGGACAATGCTAAGCTGATTTTTACCTATCTTCTTAAGAAAAAATTTATAAATTGCTTTAATTATTTGAGCGGTGTTCTCTTCGTTTATTTGCGTAGGGTAAATTCCGCGGATGTCGTAAGACTTAAAAATTGACGGATCTATTTGCATAAATTAATCTTATAAATCGGCTAGGAAAAAGTCAATGGACCGCTCCAGAGAATAGGGAATTTTACCGGTTTTTAAAGCTAAATCCATCTCGAATAAATTTTGATAAGAAGACTTCAGTTTTTCTTCGCCAAACATTTTCGCTTGTCTTTGCATTTTCCCCAGTTGCCACGGCGCCATTCTTTTTACCTCGTCAATTTTGTCCGAACCGTCAAGATCAAGCATTATTCTGAACTGCCGAACTAGCATAAAGAAAATTAACTCAACTTCCATGCTTTGTTTTAATTCATGAAAAAGTTTGATCAGCATTTCCGCATTATTTGGTCTAACATTATCTAAAAAAGTGAATAGGATTTGCGGAAAAGAAAAAGTTTTAACCGTGGCGTTTTTTAAAAGCGCTTGACTTGTTTTAGAAAGTTCGGTCGATTCCCAAAAAACAATTGACAAGTTTTTATTGCTATTTAGATACTCGACAATCTTTTTCGTTTCGATTGCCGTCGATTTATTCTTAGTGAAAAAGTTTTCAACTAGAATCGTCTGCTCGCTGCCAAACAGCGATTTATTTTCGGCGTTTTGGAAAAACTGGTCGAAAGTTAAACCATCCCCTTCCAATAAAATTACATCAATCAGTTTATTTTTTTCCTCGAAATAAAAGTTACGCGAAGCCGCTAAATCGTTTCCGTGAATTAGCAATATCATACTATTTATTAATTATAGCCTTTCTATACTCGTCATACAGCATATTGGCGGTTTTTTGCAAATGACGACTTTGCGTAATATGTGGAACCAAGGCGCCGGAAAAATTGCGGGGAATATGCAGTAACTCGTGGATTAAGACCTTAATTTTTTCTTCCGGACCCAATTTATCGTAGTGCCTCGCTAAAACTTCTATGACATACGCCGGTTCCAATCCCAAAGCGTCCTGAAAAATCTTGGGAAACGACCAAATCCGGGCATAAGAACGCGATTTTGAACCCTGGGTGCGGTAACAAAAAATTTTATTCGGCTTAACGTAAGGCAAGTCGATAGTTCTGAGGATTTGCGTAACGTCTTTTTTAACATCCGGCGCTTTTTCCCATCCCAATTTCGAAGTTTGAATTTTGGTTTGCGTAGTTTTGACTTTTGAAAATTTCATTAATCTTTAATCAGTAATCTAGGTGTGTTTGTCTGCCACATAAGATGCAGCATAGGCATTCGGCTTGGTTCTGGCGACAAAACCGTTGCCGGTGACCATTCCAACCACTTCTTTAATCATGTTGCGTGTTTCGCCGTGCTCGCCAACATCAACGTGAATTTCCAGATTATAATTCGGCGCTTTGCCGTTTAGTTGCCTACGAAAAAGCGGCACGAAAACGGTAGCGAAATTTAAGGAGGTTAATGTTTCAGTATAAATTTTCTCCCGCAAGGTGTGGATGTTTTTCACCGTTTGTCTTCGCCAGAAATACTGTCCGCCAAAACCTTTACGGTGAATGACAATTGCCGTCACCAAATTAATATCCTTGGTTCCGTCAAGCGGTTTTTTCGAAGCGGTTTTTTCGTGCGAATCGGTGCCAATTACCAAGCTATATTCGGCATTCGGGTCTTCTTCCAAAAAATGTTTAATGTCACCGATAATTTGGTCTACATCCTGTTTACCATAGGTTGCGCTTTGAAAAATTTCGTCCGTCAAATCCTGGTTCATAAATTTTAAGCAGGTGTAAATTATAGCACAAATTACGCCCCCAGCAGCCATTTGAAGAAAGCTTCCGATGATTTATTAAACACTTTCTGGATTGACTGAATTGGATATTTTAAGTTAAATTTCTCAATCGGAAGGAATGTATTTTGTTCAGGCGGTGTCGGCGTTGGGACATAATCGATTTGTGGTTGACCTTTAACTTTCGCTAAATTTTTATATGCGCTGTAAACCGCCGTTGGATTGCCGTTTCTCAAAAAAGTGAACTGCGTAAACGGTCCTGAATCGGCGCGCAAAAGAAACGGCGTCACCGCGACAACGTTAGGATCATTCCAGTAATTTGCAAAAGCGTCGGTATAATAATCACTTTGCGTTTGGTCGGAAACTTTGTCTGACGTCCAGCCGGTTTCGGTAATAAACACCGGCAATTTTTTACCGGTTAATTGATAAATAAGCTCATTTTGATAGTAAAAACTGTAAATTCCCATGCTGTCGGTCGATGGGGAAGCGGTAAATCCGGGATTTGGATATGAATGACTGGCTAGTCCGTCGACTTCGGCAAAAATTCCCGGTACTTCGTTATTCATCTCCTGCATAAACGTAAATTCATCAATAGATTGTCCGGGAACATTCGCCGCTCCGTTATCCAATCCCGCCGCAATCACAAAAAAATTCGGGTTGGTTTGTTTAAAAATCTTGGTGGCGTAATCAAGGATATCGGCATATGTCGCCGGGTCCGGCGTACCGCCCCATTCGTCGCCGCGATTTGGTTCATTAAAGATGACGACGTAACGATTTTTTGTCGGCCAATTTAAGGAATTTAAAAAATTGGCAAAATCTAAAACGTCGTAATCGGATGGTTCGGACCATGAACCCTGAACAAAATAGTCTCCGGTGGTCGCTAGTCGGATAATCGGAATTAAATGTCTTCTCGCGCAATCATCCATAAACGCTTGCCACTTATCTAAATTTCTGTCCGAGGCTTGAATTGGAATCGTCACGTAACCCCAATCTCCACCTGAAGAATTAACCAGCGGTGCCGCGTCGGAAACTTCCGCCGGAAACAGAATATGAATGCCGAATTTATTATTTGGAGCACTTAGTGGATCATAAGTGGCATGTACAACATTCACAAATTGAGAAATAGCGAATAAACACGCAACCAGTAATAAAATTCTCAATGTTTTCATGTCTTCTCATTTTACACCAAACAGCAAATTTAAAGCGAACAGTAGCGAGCGAAGAGGCCGGTGGAAAGTAATCTGCCGTTTGATTTTTGTTCCAAAGCTAATTCTCCGTATTCAATATTTTCTTTGTTGAGACCTAAATAATCTTCCATAGTATTAACTAACATCAGTGAGCTTGAAGAAATTGCGTAAGCATTCACAATTACAAAAACAGGATTTGGGCTTAAAATCTTCTTACAGTTTTCTAAAAGCTTGGGGAAACTTTGGTTAAAATCCCAGGTTTCTCCGTTTGGTCCGTGTCCGTAAACCGGCGGATCCGTAATAATGGCGTCGTAGACGTTATCCCGCCTTGCCTCTCTGGCGGTAAATTCGGTGGCATCATCCAAAATCCAGCGGATTGGTTTATCTAAAAGTCCGGAAAGCGTTTGATTTTCCCTGGCCCAGGTAATTGACGGCTTTGAGCCGTCAACGTGCGTTACTTTGGCGCCCGCTTTAGCTGCTACCAAACTGGCAATACCGGTATAACCAAATAGATTGAGAAGATTGACCGGCTTTTGCGCTTTTGAGATTTTATCCTCAATAAATTCCCAGTTTAAAACTTGCTCCGGAAATACACCGGTATGTTTAAAAGGCGTTAATTTAGCATAAAATTTAATGTTCTGAAAAGCTAACGGCCACTTTTCCGGCAAATTATTTTGACTCCACCCGCTTTCAAGATATTTTGCGTCAGCTTTATCCCATTCAACCGGTGATAAATGCGGTTGCCAAATTGCTTGAGGATCCGGTTTACTAATAATGTATTGCCCAAACCTTTCCAAACGCAGCCCATTACCACTATCCAAAAGCTCATAATCTTGCCAACCAACTGTTTTAAGAAGTTGCATAATCAAATCTTAGCATAAAATGATAAAATAGGAATATGTTAATCGATGAAGCGACAATTACGGTTAAAGCAGGCAATGGCGGCAGAGGCGCCGCCACTTTTAAACGCAATGCCCAAACCGCTAAAGGCGGACCAGATGGCGGTAATGGCGGCAACGGCGGCGATGTTTACGCGCAAGGTATCAACGACATTATGGCTCTAATGGAATTCCGTTACAAAAAAAGCGTCCGGGGCGAAGATGGCATAAACGGAGCAAAACAAAATCTCTATGGTAGAAACGGCAAAGAGCTGGTTGTCTTTTTTCCGATCGGCACTCTGATTACGAATTTGAGCACCCAGGAAACTTTTGAGATTTTGGATACTACCACCAAAATTTTATTGGCCAAGGGCGGCAAAGGAGGCAGGGGTAACAATGAATTTAAATCCGCCACCAACCAAACCCCTTATTATGCGGAAAAAGGCGAGCAGGGTGAACAGAAAAGATTTTTTCTTGAATTAAAACTTATTGCCGACGTTGGCCTAATCGGCTTACCGAATTCCGGTAAAAGTTCACTTTTAGACGCACTGACCAATGCCCATCCGAAAATTGGCGATTATCCGTTTACCACGCTTGAACCGAATTTAGGCGTGATGAATGGCCTAATCATTGCCGACATTCCCGGGTTAATCGAAGGCGCTTCAGAAGGCAGAGGACTAGGTGATAAATTTTTAAGACACGTTGAAAAAACTAAAGTCCTGATTCATTGCTTGGATTGTCAGTCTGAAAATTATGACAAAGACTATGAAACTGTCAGGAAAGAATTAAAAGAATACAAAAGCGATTTAACCGTTAAAAATGAATTACTTGTTCTGACAAAATCCGACCTTATTAGTCAAAAGGACTTATCAAAGATATTAAAAATTGTGGACAAACTGAACAAAAATAATCTGGTAGTTTCTATTTATGACGACAAAAGTCTGGAAGAACTTAAAGCCAAAATCCTCGAACTTACGCAAAAATAGCACCGCCATATCTTGCCGTTCGCCTTTTCAGTTCTAATCGAACACGGCTAGTTGTGCGATTTATTGACGGGTAAACGCAAAAAAACCCCTTGCGGGGTCTTTTCGGGGTAATCTGCCTTGCGGCGGATCTCCTGCCTCTTCGTACTTTCGTATTCGAAGGTAAAAGCCATTATATATACTTATGAATGGTTTGTCAAGTAGCACAATTTACGTCAAACCCACCCAAAACAAAAATAGTACCCCATCTGGACCGAAGTTCGAACCTATCTAGCCTCAATCGATCCAACTGAGAAAACTACTTTTTTAGCATTTTCTAAATTTAAAAAGGAGGAGGAAAAATGAAGGATTTCACTCTTTACGACGAAACCACTTTCTATCAGAAATTTATGGCGGATTTAAAGAATTGTACCAAAGAAGTAATTATTGAGAGTCCGTATATAACCACCGGAAGAATGAATATGCTTATGCCGATCTTCAAAAACTTACTTAAACAGAAAGTAAAAATTTACATTATGACCAGGGATCCTAAAGAACATAGTGAGAGCATGGAAATACAGTCCGAAGAGACAATCTCCCAATTTGAAAGAATGGGAGTTCAGGTTTTACTTTGCACTGGAAATCATCATCGAAAACTGGCAATTTTAGACAGAGAAGTACTTTGGGAAGGAAGCCTAAACATTCTATCTCAAACAATAAGTAGAGAAATTATGAGAAGAATTGAGAGCAGACAGTTTGCAATAGAGATGTTTGAGTTTCTAAAACTCGGGAGATTTATTTAGGAAGTTAGTTGGTCACACAACTCAAGATATACGCCCGCTTATAAACAACGTTTGAAACCCACTATATTTTTTATATTTTAATTGTCAAGAGGCAAAAAACGGTCATTTTGAAGCTAATTTTAATTAATAAATATATATAAATAATAAAGGTGTATAATCTCTCCACCTAATTACTATAGGTGAAATATGACAGAGCAAAGAGCTGAAAACACAAATGCAGCAGAGACGCAAAAGATACCACTTGTAAGCGAGGGAGGAGTTATCCGAGTCGATACGGGTATTGTTAGCGTTAATAGTAGACTACGTCATTTCTTAGCTAAACCGGCCACTTACGAACAATCACACGAAGCTCAGAGCGCAGTTTTAAAAAGCGTAGATCCCTCAATTCTAAAGCTTGTTGAAGGCTGGGACTGGGGAAGTCACAAAGTTAAGCAATTACCAGTAGGTACAAGAGCGGTTATTTCAATTTCATATCCCAACCCCACTCATCCAGACATAAGTGTCTTCAGGCTTGGTGGAGTAATTTTGGATTCGAACGTGCCCGTAGGGACCCCACATTTCACATATCCGTGGGGAGAAAAGCCATTATTTTACAACTTTCCAATAGTAAAGGACAAAGATTGGGAGAAAAAAGGAGAAAAAGCGCAAGATTTCTTGAGAGCGAACCCAAAATTCTTACAGCTTTTGAGTCAAGGAGCTGTACAGTTCGAACTTAATAAGATTAGGGATGTAGAATTAATAATAGGCGTTGAAGAAATCACTAGGGGAAGATTTAATAATCTTTCGGAATATCTGGCATGGCTAGAGCCAGGATTGGATAAGGCTTGGAATGTTGCTATGGAACTTAAAAGGAAATTGGAAGCAGCGGGAAAACTAAGAAGAGACACTGAAAGAGCAGGGACAATTATCTATAGACAAGAATTTGAGTACGGTAAAGATGGAAGAGATTATTACAGAGATTCTTACAGTGCAAGTTTTTCAAGGAATTCGTGTACTTTTGAGTATTCTCACGCTACGATAAGTGGTAGCCGAACCGATTCTTTTACTCTCGAGCGAGGAAAGCAATTGTCTGATACTACTTATTCGTTACGTTCTGTTGGTTACACGACACCTGTTGTTCCTGGAGGTCAATCAATCTATACCTCATTTATCAACAGAACTGGAACCGAGCAAGAGAAAGTTGATCCGGATCCAAATAAGCCCGTGCTCATCAGATCAAGAATAGATATGTTTGACGAATTCGCTAAGGTCTGCGATGAAGTTACAAGATCTGTTCCAAAAAAATCTTGATCACGACCAAGGTTATGATGATCATAATACTACTAGTCAAAGAGTTCGGTTTGGTTGACACTAGAAGGCTCTAGAGTTTAGTATTTATATACATGGCTAACAATTCTATGAAAAGGAAAGAATTGACTCAGGACGTAAAATTAATCAAAAAGTGCAGGAAAACCTTAATTGATTTATATTCCAGCGACATAAATAAATTTATTGATATATTTTTCTATGAAAAAGGGGTCAAGCTCGAAAATGACAGCTTCCAAATTCTCGAGCAAGCGGGAATATTAAGAAAAGAAAATAAACAATGGTTTGCAAACGTGATGGTCTTTCCGTTTAAGGGGAAATTAATTGTTACCGATTTCCTTTTATCCTTGTATAAGAAAAAGAATGGAAAATTTACGAGAGGATTAGATGATGTATGGGTAATGTTTCCGCATGAAACTCTTCTATTTATTGATAGACTTGATGATATAAAAGGGAAAGTGGCTTTGGATATGGCATCAGGCTCTGGGGCAATCTCGTTATTTTTGGCAGACAGATTTGAAAAAGTTATTGCTTCAGACATAAACCCCAAGGCAGTTAAATATGCAAGATTTAATGTTGTTTTAAATAATCTTGAGGGAAAAATAACTAATGTTCAATCGGATTTATTTTCTGCGCTTAAGGATATTAGATTTGATTATATCTGTTGGAATGGACCAACGGTTGCACTGCCGGAAGTTAAAGAACCAGAAAAAGTTTATCCTCTTTACACTTACGGAGGTCCAGACGGAGCTGAATTCACAAAAAAGTTTTTAGATGAGGTCTTTACGCATGTTAACGACAAATTCAAGATTAAATGGTGGGATGGTTCCTTAGGCGACTCAAGTCAATCTGTGGTTGAACAATATATTCGGAAGAACCTTTCTAAGTTTCCAATAAAAGTGACAATTGACTTTTTAAATAAGAGGCGAGGCGTTCCCTTAAGGGAATATGACAGACTATATAAGAAGTATTGTTTGGATAAGTTCGATTTAAATCAAGGTGAAAATGGAAGAACCAAGATCGTTGAGAAATGGTACGAAATGTTAAGAAGACAAAAGCTCTTAAACGTATATATTTCCCTTATATCCATAGAGCCAAATAATCATTTCGAGGTGATCTATAAAGAAACAGACAAAACCTACGTAGGGCCAAGGCAAGTTTATGGTTTTGAATGGCATTATACATCCCGTAGATTCATTACTAATTATTTGAGAACTAATAGCGGCTTCTAATCTTGTTTCCCTTTATTACTGCATTACAGGTTTAAGTTGCGCATTCTAAATTTTTCCATGGATAAAGGTTCGAGCCATCCCAGATGGGTGTCTATTTTTGAAGCTATAATTCCCGAGTACCGCGTGCGGGAGTCGAACCCGCGATTTGGTGGCTGAAAACCACCCGTCCTAGGCCACTAGACGAACGCGGCACGAACTTTATTATAGCGTAATTGACTACTGCTAGTAAATAGCTTGTAAAGTTATAGTTGCGCTTGATATAATTCAATTTATGGGCCGGTAGCTCAGCGGTAGAGCAGGAGCCTTTTAAGCTCTTGGTCCAGGGTTCGAATCCCTGCCGGCTCACCAAAAAAGTTTAATTTATTTTATTGAGGTCGATTTTGATATCTGTAGACTTATAAAACAAACATTGTCTGGCAACTGCATTAGCAAATCTTCCCGCTTCTTCTAAATTTCCCGCCTGTTTATATTCGTAGGCAAATGAGGCGCTAAAAATATCTCCCGAACCAACTGAATCGACTATTTCATTTTCCGGAAGCGGAACTGTCGGTAGCAGAATTTCGTTCTCGCCTTTAAAAGCAACTGCGCCTTTTTCGCCAAGTGTAACAACGGGAATGACATTCAAATCTTTAGCCCATTCTTTTGCTTGAGCAAGCATTGTCGGCGAATCCTGCTCGGAAACAATAACGATATCCATCAACGGTAGAATATCTTTTGCTTCTATAAATTCCCTCACCAAAACATTATTCTCGGAATCGAAATTTCGATAAAATCCTTGCGGAATAAACACTTTCAAAGCACCTGATTTTAGATTTGCCGTAACTGATTGGATATATTCCTTGGTATAAATTGGTGACTGGGGAGCAAAAAATACAATGTCAGCCTGTCGTAAAACTTCGATAATAGAATCGTCTAAATCGACTGCAAAAGCGTCTTCTCGGTTGTAAGATTTTTGGGTTCGCAGACCTCCTCTGGAAACATTTTCATAAACTAAGGTTTTGTCTGCATTGGGCTGTGTGGGAAAAATATTCACACCGGTTAGATATTGAAAAAAATCTGGTCCGTAAGAAGCAATAATACTAACGTTGCAATCACCAAATTGTTTAAAGATTTTATTCATAAACATCGCCGGACTACCGGCGGAAGTATAAGAAGCGTTTTCCGAAACATTTTTATCAATGCAAACTGTGCCGACAATGCAGGTATTCATAGGAATGATTATAACATAGACACTACTCTTGTTTGTTCGTAAATTTGGGACTATAATAAATGTTCGCTAAATATGGATAAATTGGTTATTAAAGGCGCAAGAGAAAACAATCTTAAGAACATTGATTTGGAAATTCCCAAAAATAAACTGGTGGTTTTTACTGGACTTTCGGGCAGCGGAAAATCGTCATTAGCTTTTGACACCATTTACGCCGAAGGACAAAGACGTTACGTCGAAAGTTTGTCATCTTACGCCAGGCAATTTTTGGGGATTATGAAAAAACCGGACGTCGATTTAATCGAGGGACTTTCTCCGGCAATTTCGATTGACCAAAAATCCGCTTCGCATAATCCGCGCTCAACCGTTGGCACGGTGACGGAAATTTACGACTACTTAAGGCTTTTATATGCGCGTATCGGGCATCCGCATTGTCCAAACTGCGGCCGGGAAATAAGCAGAATGACCAAAGAACAAATCACCAACGCTGTTTTTGAACTGTTGGATAAAAAATTAAGTAAAAATTTAAAACTGCTAATTTTAGCGCCGATTGTCAAAGACCGCAAAGGCGAATACACCGAACTATTTACGGATTTAAAGAAACGCGGTTACAAAAAAGCCAGAATTGATAAGCAGGTCTTTTCCCTTGACGAAGAATTCGTGCTGATTAAAACCAATAAACACACCATTGAAGCAATAATTGACCAAATTGTTTTAACCAAAACGACCGATCGTAGTCGAATTGCCGCCGACGTCGAGCAAGGTTTAAAACTCGGTAGCAGTGAATTGATAATTTCGATTATTAGAGACATTGGGTTTGACCTGCCCGACAAACCAAAAAAAATGGAAGATGAATTTTTTTCCGAAAAATTTGCCTGCCCGGTTTGCAATATTTTTTTGCCCGAAATTGAACCACGCATTTTTTCTTTTAACACTCCGCACGGCGCCTGTCCGACCTGTAGCGGCCTGGGAAATATCTTAACGGTTGATAAAGATTTGGTGTTTAATGATAATTTGACGATTGGCGAGGGCGGCTTAATGCCTTACCAAAATTTGTTAAGCCACGAAACATGGGCGTCACGAACTTTTAAAGTTTTTTGCGCAGAAAACAATGTCCCATTGAATAAACGCTTGTCTGAATTTAGTAAAGAGCAAAAAGAACTGTTGCTTAACGGCACCGGCGAAAAATTGTATTACGTCGAAGGCGAAAACCGCTGGGGCAGAGAAACCGCGATTGAAGAACCGTTTATTGGCATTCTTGAAGACTTAAAACAAAAATACCAATCCACCGAATCTACTTTTCTTAAATCCCAAATCGAAAAGTATATGCGTTTTGAAACCTGTCCACAGTGCCAAGGCGCCAGACTGAAAAAAGAAGCTTTGTCGGTCACGATTAATACTAAATCGATTGTGGATTTTTCCGATTTGTCAATTACCGACGCTTATGCTTTTATTACCAACCTAAATTCCATCAGCGACCGGGAAAAAGAAATCGGCAAACTGATTCTTAAAGAAATTAAGCAACGTTTAACTTTTTTAATTGATGTTGGTTTGGATTATTTAACCCTGTCCCGCGGCGCACAAACTTTAGCCGGCGGAGAAGCGCAAAGAATCCGCTTAGCATCGCAAATCGGCAGTGGTCTAACAGGCGTTTTGTATGTTTTGGATGAACCATCGATTGGATTGCACCAACGGGATAATCAGAAACTGATTGACACTTTAAAAAAGTTAAGAGACTTGGGCAACACGGTTCTGGTGGTTGAACACGACGAAGAAACCATGCGGCAGGCGGACTATATTATTGATTTCGGACCGGGAGCGGGCGAGCAGGGCGGACATATTGTCGCCCACGGAACAATTGCGCAAATCATTAGTAACTCCAAGTCTTTAACCGGTGAATATTTGTCAGGAAAGCGGAAAATTAAAATTATCACCGATAAGGAGGTCGCGGAAAATATGAAAATATTGAGGATTGAAGGCGCCAAAGAACATAATCTAAAAAATATCAACGTTAATTTCCCTTTACATAAGTTAATTGTCGTGACCGGAGTTTCGGGCAGCGGCAAATCAACCCTGGTTAACGATATCTTATATCACGCCTTAATGCAAAAAAATAATCCTTATCACCGCCAGAAGCCGGGAAAATATTCAACCATTAACGGTTTTGAAAACATCAAAAACATTTTTATGATTGACCAGTCGCCGATTGGCCGGACGCCACGTAGTAATCCTGCCACATATATTGGCGCTTTTAATTATATCCGCGACCTTTTCGCCAAAACCAAAGACGCCAAAATTAAAGGTTATGGTCCTGGGCGGTTCTCGTTTAACGTTAAAGGTGGACGCTGTGAAGCTTGTGAGGGTGAAGGACGGATTAAAATCGAAATGCAGTTTTTGCCCGACGTTTACGTCACTTGCGAAGTTTGTAACGGAGCGCAATATAATCACGAGGCTTTGGAAGTTGAATATAACGGCAAAAATATTTCCCAAGTGCTTAATATGAGTGTCGCCGATGCACTAACCTTTTTTAGTTTTGTTCCCGGACTATCACACAAGTTACAGACTTTGAATGACGTCGGACTTGGCTACGTTAAACTCGGGCAGCCGGCACCAACTTTGTCGGGCGGAGAAGCGCAACGGGTTAAACTGGCAGCCGAACTTTCCAAACGCGGCTCCAACGCTTTATATCTTTTGGATGAACCGACCACCGGCTTGCATTTTGCCGATTTGGAAAAATTACTGAACGTTTTAAGAAGATTGGTTGACTTGGGTAATACCGTCATTGTCATTGAACACAACCTGGACGTTATCAAGAATGCCGACCATATTATTGATCTTGGACCCGAAGGCGGAGAAAAAGGCGGAGAGTTGGTAGTTGCCGGAACGCCGCAGGAAGTGGCGAAAAATAAATTATCCTACACCGGAAAATTCCTCAAGACAAGACTTGGAATTTAAAATAAGCTATAATGTTTTAGTGAAAAAAATCGGCTATTTTCTGTTTGCCTTAATCTTATTTTTCAGTTTTTCTACTAAACAGGTTTCTGCCGACTCCAATTTCTCCACCGACTATAACGTTACTTACACCATCAATCAAAATGCTATCACTCACGTTGACATTAATGCCAACCTGACCAATTTATCCACCAATTATTACGCTTCATCTTATTCCGTCGCAGTCGGTTTTAAAGACGTTGAAAATATTACCGCCCATGACGCGGGCGGAGCAATTACGCCTAAGATAACTCAAACCGATCAGGGAACAAACATTAAACTTAATTTTAATACCCGCACCGTAGGCTACAATGTGAAACAGAATTTTGACATTGGGTTTGACACTAGCGAAGTTGCCCAGAATTTCAACCACGTTTGGGATATCAATATTCCTGGCATTGCCAACCAAGCAGATTTTTCCTCATTTAACGTTTCCGTGATTTATCCGTCATTCTTGGGAAATCCTGCATATATTAAGCCAGCGCCTTCGGGCATAAACGTTCAAAACGGCAACCAACTTGATTTTACCAAACAGGATTTAGGCAGCTCCGGCATTTCCATTTCTTTTGGCAACTTCCAAATTTATAACTTTAATTTAACTTATCATTTGGCTAACCCGAATTATTTTCCGATTTCCACCGAAATCGCTTTACCGCCGGCTACTAATTACCAGGATGTTGAAATTGATAATATTAACCAAAAACCGACCAACGTTAAATTAGATAGTGATGGAAATTGGTTAGCAGAATATTCGCTGGTGCCTTACAAAAAGTTGGACGTTAAAGTCAGCGGAAAAGTTAAGGTCTATTTAAATCCCCGGCTCGAAGACTTAAGCAGTAACCAGCTAACCGAAGACTTACAAAGTCAGACTTATTGGGAATCCGATAATCCAAAAATTGCCGGTTTGGCAAAAACATTAAAAACACCGTATGCAATTTACCAATACGTTGTCAAAACTTTAAATTACGATTATAATCGCGTACAAGCTAATAGTCCGCGGCTCGGCGCTTTGCAGGTTTTGAATAACCCAAATTCCGCCGTCTGTTTGGAATTTAGCGATTTGTTTATTGCGCTCTCGCGAGCCGCGGGAATTCCGGCCAGAGAAGTAGAAGGTTACGGTTACAGCAACAACTCCCGCGAGCGGCCATTGTCGCTTGTCGAAGACGTGCTACACGCCTGGCCGGAGTATTATGATTTTGACAAAAAAGCCTGGGTGATGGTCGACCCGACTTGGGGAAACACCACTAGCGGAGTTGATTATTTTAATACTTTGGATTTTGATCACATTGCTTTTGTTATTCAAGGCGCTGCCAGCAACTATCCGATTCCCGCTGGCGGTTATAAACTACTAACCGGTAAAAATACTAAGGATATCGATATGCAAATTGGTTCTACTTTTACTCAAAATGCACCAATACTTAACGCTTCTCTGGAAATTCCGGACACTTTAATCGCCGGCCTACCTACCGACGGATTTATCAAAATCACCAACAGCGGCCGGGATTTTATTCAGGCGCAAACTGTTTTGGCCTCAACAAATTACTTAGAACCTTCCAATCAAAGCTTTACAGTTAAAGATATCCCACCTTATGGTTTTGTCAGTATCCCAATTTCTTTTTTCAAGACACCGTTTTTGACAAACCGTACCGATACGGTTAAAATTACAGCTGGTAATAATACTTTTAACAAAAATATCCGGATTCTGCCGTTTTTTGTCAATAAGTTAGTTATCTTAGGAGGAATAATATTTGTTAGTCTCTGTATCATTATATCGCTTGTTGCCCTCGTGCTCCGGCGTCTATCTCTTTTTCGACAAAGACGGAAAAATAATTTACGTGGGGAAAGCTAAAGATTTAAAAAAGCGTGTCTCCTCATATTTCTCCAATAAAGACTTAGGTGAAAAAACCCGCATTTTAGTTTCGCAAATTAGGCGGATAAAAATTATCGAAGTTGCTTCGGAAATTGAAGCGTTTCTCTTAGAAGAAAGGTTAATTAAGAAATACAAACCGCACTACAATATTAAATTGCTTGACGATAAGCGCTATCCGAGCCTTAAAATTACGGTTAAAGATCAATATCCAAAAGTTTTGTTGGTGCGAAAGCAAGAAGCGGATAATGCCCGCTACTTTGGACCTTACACTAGCGCCACGTCGCTTCGCACAGTTTTAAAATTACTGCGCCGGATTTTTCCCTACCAATCCGTGATAAATCACCCCAATAAACTTTGTCTTTATTATCATCTTAGCTTATGCCCGTGTCCAACTGTCACCAAAGATCAAAGCTATCGGAAAAACATTAGTCATATTCTCAGCTTTCTAAACGGCAACAAAAACTTATTGCTCAAAGATTTAACCAAAGAAAGAGAGAAAGCCAGTATTGCAGAAGATTTTGAAAAAGCCAAAACCATTCAACAGCAAATCGATTCAATTACGCTGATTACCAGCTCATTTTACCAACCGTTTGAATATGAGCTAAACCCAAATTTAAGAAATGATACTGTCGCTTTAACTTTACAAGACTTAAAAGAAACCCTGAATGAAAATGATGTGCCTGTTTTAAATCTCGATCGGATTGAATGCTATGATATTTCCAACACTTCGGGTTTAAATGCCACCGGTTCAATGGTGGTTTTTACCAACGGCGAAAAAGATTCTTCAAGTTATCGACGTTTTAAAATTAAAGCTGATTATAATAATAAGCCCAATGATTTTGCCATGATGCAAGAAATGCTCACAAGAAGATTAAAACATAATGATTGGCCAAAACCGTCATTAATTATCGTTGACGGTGGAAAAGGACAGGTTTCTTCGGCCAAAGAAATTATTCACAGTCTAAAACTTGATATTCCCTTAATTGGACTGGCCAAAAGAGAAGAAACTATCATAACCAGTGAACTTTCGGAAATCAAACTACCAAGAGACTCAAAAGCTTTACAATTGATAATGCGTTTACGGGATGAGGCGCACCGTTTTGCCATTACTTATCACAAAAAGTTACGAGCCAAAGCTCTCCTGTACCCTTCCGATTAATTAATAACTGATGCAAAACCAAGCTTAGAAGGTGCAGGATCTATTTTCGGATAATGGTATATTCGTAGGGGAAATAGAGAAAAGTTGCCGGCGGATCATCCAGTAGATATTTTTGGAAATCGGAATAGATTTTTTGTCTATCGCTAATATCAACCGTTTGCCGCCCGTCTTCCAAGAGCTGATCGATTCTCAAGTTTACATAATGCGTAATGTTATTTGGTTGCGTCGAATGCCAGAGCGTGTATTGGTCGGGGTCTTTGGAAACATTAAACTCGCCTAAAAAAACCTGAAAATTTTTTGGGAAACTGTCAACAATTCTAACGTTGGTTTTAATACCAATCTTTGCCCATTCAGTTTTTATTTGGTCCGCTAATTGTTTATATTCCGGCAGAGCTTTTAGCTCTAGAGTTAGAGCGGAGCTTTGTGACGAACTGACGGATTCGCCCAATAAAAGCTTGGCATGTTCAAAATCCTGATTGTAAGTCGTTAAACCTCCCTCACTAACCCAAGAATTTGGCGGAAATGGACCGTCATTTCTTTGACCGGAAGAAAAAGTATCTGGCATGGCATAAGCGAGCGCTTCTCTTAACCTTTTATCCGACAAATCTTTGTCTTGAGTATTGTAAAAAATCGTTACCAGTTGGGAGTAGTTTGTGCTTTCCGAAATGCTGACGTGTTTAAAATCCGCCAGACTTTTCCCGTTAAAATCCAAGCTCCGCACGCCGATAATTTCGTTAACATCACCCAAGGCAAAAGCGGTTTTTAAAGCGTCTTCGGTCGGATAAAATTGGTAAGTAATTTCCTGATTATGTCCTTTGTTGGTAACCAGACTAATCGATTGAACAAAACTGCCGTTAAGATTCAATGCGCTCACTCTATAATCTCCGATTCCCACAAAACCATTCTTAAAGATTGGACGTGAAACTGTCAAAAGAAACGGAGAATAGATACTTTTGAGATTGAAGATGATTGTTTGGCTATCCGGCCTCTGGACGTTAACATCGGCAAAATTATATTGAATCTGGTCCGATGTCAGCCTTGTTCCGTCGCTAAAGAAAACATTGTCTTTCAAATGGAAAACGTAGGTTTTGCCGCCATTCTTAATTTCCCAGGATTTGGCCAAATCCGGTTTTGGCAAATCATCCGGTCCGGCATAAACTAAACCTCTGGAAACTTTGGATAAAATTACGGCAGGCAAATTGTCCACGCTATAAGCGCCGACTATCCCAACCGTTTGCTCTTGAGTAAAAGGCATTAACGGCACAAAATAATTAACAACAAACCGCAGCAGAAAAAAAACAATTAAACCAAGACCAAAGGAAATCAAAATGGTTCTTCGCCACTTTCGAAAGTATGCTTTTAAAAGCCACAAGATAAGACGTCTTCTTTTAAAGAAAATCATACTATTTTAAGGGGAGTAGCAGAAGCAAAGAAACTATGGCAAAAATGACAGTCGTTACGACCGTTGCCCACATTAACAGCTTTTCTACGCTTCTTTTGCTTCGGTAAAATTCACCCGTTCCGCCAAAGGCTGACGACAAACCACTGCCTTGCATCTGTAAAAGTACTAAGACGATTAAAGCGATTGCGGCGGCGATTTCAATGATGTTTAGAATAATCATTATGCACAATTATATCTTTTCCGGCAGTATTTTTGCAAGTCTCGAGGTTTTATTTCTTTACCAACCAGGTTAAAAAAGAAACTATCAAAGATTGTAAGAATGCTACCAACAGGAAAGCGAAAATAACGTTAAAGTAAAAGCTCGGAATTACAAAACCCGAATACGAAAATCCGGGAAAAGTAAAAGCAATAATATTAATTCCCGGCACAATCACTGTTAAAAGATAAAAAATGATGATATTGGTGACAAACGAAAAAAGTCCCAGCGTAATAATGTTTAAAGGTAACGACAAGATATTTAGAATTGGCTTGAGAAAAACCAGTAAAATTGTCAAGGCAATTCCGCCGAAGAGATAAGTCGGTAATCCACCGGTTACCTTTACTCCGCCGACAATTTGCGTCAGTAAAAAAATGGAAAAGGCATTAAATAAAACGTTTCGGATAAATCCCTTCATAACTTAATGCTAGCAAATACGGCTGTTTTAGTCAATTAAATATTGAAATATTTTTACTTTGAGCGTATTATAAAACACACTGTTTAAATAAATTATGAAAACCGTAAAAGTATCTGTACAAGATGAAAACACTCTAGTTCTTGATGAGGATGCAAGTAAAGGAGATTTAATTGATCTAAAATCAGTTAACAAAACAGACAATAGCACAATTAAGAATGTCATAAATTCAATTAAAAAAGACAGGTTTGATGAAGAATTGCAAAGAGCACGCGAGAGCGACAGGCTAAAAATGGAGCTTAAAGAGCAGGAGAATGTCCAACGCTCAAAAGATGAATTAAGTAAAAAAGACTCCGAGATAGCTACTCTTAAATCGCAAATCGATAAGAACGAAACGGAAAAGAAACTTGCTGTAAGTGAAGCTGTCAATGACCTTAAAGTCGAATTAACAAAAAAAGAAGGCGAAAAATCAGAAATTAGAATAGAATACGATTTAAAACTTAAGGATCGTGACGAACAAATAGAGCGCCTAAAGGATAATAAAATAAAACTCTCCACAAAAGGTTTAGGAGAATCTCTTGAACAATACTGTGAGAATGAATTCAACAAAATTCGCATGACCGCATTCCCAAACGTGTATTTTGAAAAAGATAACGACTCAAGTAGTGGCAGTAAGGGCGATTACATCTTTCGTGATCCCGCAGAAGGAATCGAATCCGTATCGATTATGTTTGACATGAAGAATGAAAATGATACAACAGAAACAAAGAAAAAGAATGAAGATTTTCTAGCCAAACTAGATAGAGATCGTAACGAAAAGAAATGCGAGTATGCCATTCTTGTTTCAATGTTGGAAGCAGAAAGTGACTTATATAATCAAGGTATTGTTGACATATCGTACAAATATCCAAAAATGTACGTAATACGCCCACAATTTTTCATACCAATGATTACGCTGCTTAAAAATGCCGCTGAAAAATCATTTGCAGTAAAAAATGAATTAGCAATAATAAGAAGCCAGAATATAGACATCACTACATTCGAAGATGACGTAAATAATTGGAAATCTGGATTTCTTAACTCGATGAAAAATGCCGGCCAGAAACATAGTGAGGCAATTGAGCAGATAAATAAAGCTATTAAAAATCTTGAGAATGTTCGGGACGCCCTGACTTTGTCAGACAAACATCTGTTAGCGGCTGAGAATAAAATGGATGACCTAACAATTAAAAGACTAACTCGTAAAAATCCCACCATGGCCGCGAAATTTGACGAATTAAAGAAGAAATAATTAATTACTACAGCAATCATGCAAAAGAAACCCTCGTTTAATTTAGAAAAGGAATTACTTAACAAAGTTGATTTAGTTTTTGGTATGGATGAGGTTGGTCGTGGCAGTTTTGCCGGACCGTTGGTTGCAAGTGCTGTTTGTTTTGGAAATGAATACAAATGGTTTAAAGACATAAATGATTCAAAACTTCTGTCGGCGAAAAAACGTGAACAGCTTTCGAAATTGATATTAAAAAATGCTAAATGCTTTACCAAAATTATTGAAGTCGAAGAAATTAATAAATTCGGCATAGGGAAGTGCAACCAACTGGTTTTCAAAAGATTGATAAAGAAAGTTTTAAGTGCGCATAAAGAAAAACAAGTTCATTTCCTGATTGACGGAAACAAGCAGAAAATCAGGAGAAAGAATCTTCAGTTTATTGTTAAAGGGGATAGTAAAATTATTTCTATCGCTGCTTCCTCAATTATCGCTAAAGTTTATCGCGATAAACTGATGCGGGATTTGGGAAAAATCTATCGGGAATATAACTTTGGTAAAAATAAAGGTTACGGCACAAAATTTCATCGGGAAGCGATTAAAAAACTGGGCTTATGCGCCATTCATCGCAAATCTTTTAATTTGCAAAAGTTCTTGCGCGCCTGAAGGGAATCGAACCCCCAACCCCTTCGTCCGAAGCGAAGTGCTCTATCCGTTGAGCTACAGGCGCATTTCGTCACTTTTGAATCTTGTGAGCCGCCAGGGAGTCGAACCCTGAACCTATTCCTTAAGAGGGAATTGCTCTACCAGTTGAGCTAGCGGCCCTTCGTAGCTAGTATACAATATTTGGCTTTATCTGACAATTCGGGCAAACTCTTGACTTTTAAAAACTAAAGGGTAACAATTAACTCAGAACTTATTTTATGGCAGTCTGTAGAAAGGCTATAGAAAGTGGAAGGATTTGTTCAGATTGGCTTGATAACGAATATTTTATCCCCGCTGAAGAACCGGCATACGCCATTATTCTTAATCCTCGTAAAGATTCTAATGCCCGTAATTTTGTAAATGAAACTGTCCTTTTTTATCAAAAACCC
Source organism: Candidatus Levyibacteriota bacterium (assembly GCA_049519175.1). Taxonomy (GTDB): domain Bacteria; phylum Patescibacteriota; class Microgenomatia; order Levybacterales; family UBA12049; genus DATKGX01. Next base: position 417,717 of record JBEKQZ010000001.1, read on the forward strand.
TTTAATCATTTATACCCAAATTTAGCAACAGACAAAAACTCACAAAGAGCTTTCGATATTGACGTTGCAGATCAAGAACCTGGTGGAAGAGTAATATATCAAACATTAAGACGAAGACAGTTCGCAAGTTCCTCAAAAACTAAAAAGTAAATAAAAAAGAATCTCTCTTTACATCATCATCTTTTATTTAGTAGTATAGTTGTGTGGGGAGAATAAAAAATTTGTTTTCGAGGGTAAAGAATTTGGTTTGGGGACATAAAAAGATCTCCATCACCGTCTTAATTATTTTACTGCTGGTAGTTGGGTTTATCCTCTGGCCAAAGAATTCTAACTCCGTTCTAACGGAAGTAGCTAAAAATCAGGATGTCGTTAAAACGGTTTCGGTCACCGGCAATGTCGATGCCGAAAATTTTGCCAACCTCACTTTTCAAACTGCGGAAACTTTATCTTATGTCGGAGTAAAATTGGACGACCCGGTAAAAAAATATCAATTAATCGCCTCTTTAGACCAGACTCAATTACAGGCAACTCTAAGACAAGCGCAACAGGATTTTGTCGCCGCCAAAGCCGCTTCGCAACAATATTATGATAATAATACCAGCGGAACGGAAAGTGACGCCCAAAAAGTGCAAAGAACCGCTATCGATGACGTGCAAAATAAAGCCTACGATCAAATGTTAAAAGTCGAACATGACATCGCAAACTCCAGTCTTTATGCGCCGATTGCCGGTATTGTCACCCGGATGGACGCGCAAACCGCGGGGGTAAATATTACACCGGCCACCACTTTTACCATTACCGATCCTAACTCTCTGGATTTTAAAATGGAAGTCGATGAAGCCGACATCGGTCAGGTAAAAATAGGCCAAAGCGTTAATGTCTCGCTGGACTCTTTCCCCAACGATAATCTTAAGTTAACTGTTGATAAAATAGATTTTGTCAGTCACGTCACATCGTCGGGTGGAAATGCTTTTTATGTTCAGGCTATGCTTCCTCAACCAAATAACGACAGGGTGGGAATGAGCGGTAATGCGGACATTATCATCAACGCCAAATATAACGTGCTGGGAATACAATCCACCGATATCTTTGATAATAATTATGTTTACGTCAAAACTAAGAAGGGTTTTGTAAAAAGAGCATTAAGTCTAGGCTTACAAAATGATACGCAAGCCCAAGTTTTATCAGGACTGTCCGCAGGGGATACTGTTGCTCTTGATCCAACTTCAGTTCCTCAAAATTTGGTGGTCAAAAATTAACCCGCATGAAAACAACAGACGATATCATAAAAATGGCCAACATCACCAAGGTCTACAGCGGCGCCGACGTGGGGACAACCGCTTTGAGAGATATTGATTTAGTCGTCAAAAAAGGCCAATTTCTAGCCATCACCGGTCGGTCGGGTAGCGGAAAATCGACGCTGATGCACGTCATTGGACTTTTAGATACCCCTACCTCCGGCACTTATTTTCTAAACGGCACCGATGTCTCAAAATTAGGCGAAGACGAGCAAGCTTTCCAACGCAATAAAGAAATTGGTTTCGTTTTTCAGTCATTTAACTTATTGCCGAAACTAAACGCGTTGGAGAATGTCATTCTACCGGCTATTTACGCTGGTGTCAAAACCAAAGAGCGGACCGAAAAAGCCGTCGAGCTACTAACCGAATTGGGATTGGAAGACCACTTGAATAAAAGACCCAATCAGATGTCAGGTGGACAACAACAACGCGTCGCCATTGCCAGAGCTTTAATGAACGACCCTGAATTAATTTTGGCAGACGAACCAACTGGTAACTTGGATACCAAATCGGGAGACGATGTCATGAAAACTTTAAAACAATTAAATAAAGAGGGCAAAACAATTGTTCTTATTACCCATGAACACGATATTGCTTCGCAAGCACAAAAAATTTTGCATTTGGAAGACGGAGAGCTGGTTACAAAATGAACATTGAAGAACTTTTAACCCTATCTTTAAAAGCCATCTGGGGAAACAAATTAAGAAGTTTCTTAACCACGCTTGGCATCACGATTGGCGTGTTTGCCATTATCGTTTTAGTGTCAATCGGCTCCGGTTTGCAAAGCTATATTACCAACGAAATTTCCTCTTTGGGCTCAAATGTGATTTTTGTTATGCCCGGCAGTTCGGTCGGAATTGGTTCTATCTTATCAAATAAACTAACACTGCAGGACAGCAAAGATCTTGAGAGAAGAATGATTTCCACCGCTAAAGTTTCTCCCGAAATTAGACAAGTTGAAATATTCAAATATAAAAACATCAAAGATAAAGGCGCTTTTGTTCTCGGCGTTTCCTCCGAATACCCTCAAGTTGTGCAAGTGGTTAAAATGGCAGAGGGAAATTTCTTTAGCTCCGGACAGGAATCAGCGGGCGCAAACGTGGTGGTAATCGGACAAACTGTCAAGACTAAATTTTTTAATGGCACTACCCCTTTAGGAAAAAGAATCTTCTTAGGCACTAAACTCTATACCATCGTCGGAGTGATTGATAAACTTGGCTCGGTAGCGGGAATTGATGAAGATAATTCCGCCTTTATACCGGTTGAAGCGGCTAGTGCGCAATACGGCATAAATTCGGTCGCCAGAATTGACATTGCCGCCGATAGTCCAGATCTTCTGCCAATTGTTACCCGGCAAATAAACCAAACCCTGCTGAAAACATTAACTACGGATGATTTTTCGATTGAAACCGCTGACTCTCTGGAATCGACTATCTCCGACATCACTAATGTACTCTCTTTGGCTTTAGGGGGAATTGCCGGCATTTCGCTCTTGGTCGGCGGAATTGGGGTTGCCAACATTATGCTGGTTTCGGTAACGGAAAGAACCAGAGAAATCGGGTTACGAAAAGCGCTCGGCGCAAAAAGAGGCGACATTCTTAAACAATTCTTGATTGAAGCCGTCGTGCTTTCGGTAACCGGCGGGATCGTCGGAATAGCTTTAGGAATGCTGGTTTCGGTAGTGATCGCCATTTTGCTTGTCTCAACAGTCACTTTATGGTCGGTCGCTTTAGCCTTTGGATTTTCGGTCGCAATTGGTATAATCTTTGGCATGGCTCCGGCAATCAGAGCATCTAAGCTTAGTCCGATTGACGCTTTGCGTTATGAATAAAACCATCTCTACTCTTAAATTCCTGGTCGGCTGGCCGCTGGCGCTTTTGGCCATATTTTTTTTGATTAGACTTTTTCTGCCGCAATTTACCTCAATTCAAACTCGAATGGTCAATGTTAATTTATTTTTGATAGTCCTCTCAATAATATTTTTTGTAATCTATTATTTTTTACGCTGTTATTTGTGGCAAAAGATTTTAGAATTCAAAGGATATAAACTGCCGCTGATGAAAACCGCATACCTTTGGGAGTTTTCCGAATTTAAACGTTATGTTCCCGGAAACGTGTGGTCTTTTTTAAGCCGGGTGTCGCTATTTGAAAATGCGGGCGTCGAAAAAAAGGTTTCCGGTCTGGCGCTTTTGGACGAAATACAACTGATTATTATTTCTTGCACTTTAATTTCGATTTTTTGCTTACCGCTAATTTTAAGCTCTGGTGAACCGGTACAGCTACTTAAGGAAATGCAAATTATTATCTTGGGATCATTAATTGCAATCATCGCTTACTCAATTACGGTCGCTTATATTTTTAAGAAACGGGGAAATAGTAATTTAGCCGCTAATCTTTTCTTGCCGGGCTATTTATGGAAACAAAAACTCATTTTAACCTTAATTGCGGTTGTCACTTTTTTTATTTTTGGCCTTGCTACATTGATAGCTTGTCTTGCAGTGTTTAGTTTCGACGTGAGATTATATTTCGAACTGTCGGCTTTTTTTACTTTTGCGCTTTTGGCCGGTTATCTATCGTTTATTACACCGATGGGTTTGGGAGTGCGCGAAGGAGTCATTGCACTTGGCCTTAGCAAGCTTACTGCAATTGCGAATTCGGGATTCTTAAGCATTTTCTCAAGAGTAATTTTAATAATTTCCGAAGTAATTTTTATCTGTATCGTTTTTACATTTGAAATTTTAAGCAAAATTAAAAACAAATGATGAATTTCATTAAAAAACACAAATACGGAATAGCATTGATAATTTTGGTTATTTTTTATATTGTTTATTTTACAATTGCTAGTTTTTTGCGCTATAGCAATTTTTATACCGGCCGGTTTGACTTGGGAAACATGGACCAGACCGTTTGGAACACAATTCACGGCCGAATTTTTCAGATTACGGACCCCAATGGAACAGCCACTATTTCGAGATTAGCTTTTCATGCCGATTTTATTTTAATTTTGATTTCTCCCCTCTATTTAATCTGGTCCAATCCCCAAATGCTACTTCTTTTACAGTCGGTTGTTTTAGGACTAGGGGCAGTCTTTGTCTATTTAATTGCCGACAGTCTTTTGCGCAATAAAAATTTGGCTTTAGCTTTTTCAGTAGTTTATCTACTTAATCCGGCGCTGCAATTTTCCAACCTCTTTGATTTTCACGCGGTAGTTTTGGGGACGGCACTTCTTCTGGCAACATTTTATTTTTATCTTAAGCGGAAATATTTATTTTTCCTCATCTTTGCCGCGCTGGCAGGACTAACTAAAGAAGAAGTGTGGGCGGTTATCGCGCTATTCGGGCTGGCGATTAGCGCTCGTGTAGTATTGGAAAATCGATTAAGTTTTAAACTTGTCAGAAAACAGGTTTATGAGATTATTTTCGGTTTTTTCATCTTCTTAGTATCGGCTTTTACATGCTACCTTTTGATTTGGATGATTATTCCTTTGGTAAAAGGCGGGGAGCATTTCGCTTTAGCTTACTACTCCGATTTTGGGGGAAGCGCTTCGGACATTTCCAAAAATATAATACTGATGCCTTTAAAAACTATTTCTATTATCTTACAACCACAGAAAATTCAATACTTATTTATACTCCTAATACCTTTCGGCCTAACATCGTTGCTTTCACCATTTTATTTAATTTTAGCTCTTCCCGATTTAGTAATTAATCTTTTAAGCAGCAATGCACAGATGCATGAAATTTATTATCAGTACACGGCCACAATCACTCCGTTCTTGGTAGTTTCCGCTATTTACGCCGTTGGATTTTTAAAAAAGCGCTTTCCAAAAATTAATATCCGCATTATCATTATTTATCTTCTTGGGGCAACTTTTATTTCCGCTTATTTTTACGGACCTCTGCCCGGCGCTATCCACGCCAATATTGCAATGTTTAATCATCAACTGGCAAACAGAAAAAGTATTGACGATTTTCTCGCAAACATTCCTACACGTTATAGCATTGCCGCCAGCAACAACCTCGGTTCGCATTTGTCGCACCGGAGAAATATCTATACCATTCCGGTGGGCATTGGACAAGCCGATGTGATTTTGTTTTTGTTAAACGACCAATTTGCTCAACCGTCTCTACAAGCCCAAAAAAACATGGTAAAGGAAATGTCCAACGACAAAAAGTATATCCAGGTATACAAAAGCGGGGATTTCGTCGCTTTTGAAAAAAGAAATCTCTATACTAAAGCTAGCCCAAAACCGAAGAAAGGACTGGTTTCGCTTTTCCCTTACTCGATAACCGCTTTATCGAACCGCAGCTATCAAAAAAGTGATATCACCGTTGAAAGTAACGTGCCGGAAAATGGCAATTTTACGAGCTATATTATTTCTTTTACCGCCGATGGCTTAAAGGAATATGCCCTGATGAATATTCCAAATTCTCCGGTGCCGTCCGGCGGATTTCCGGTTGTAGTTGTTGACCATGGCTATATTCAACCTAACCAATATAGTACTACCGATTCTTATAAATCCGAAACCGATTATTTTGCCAATCAGGGTTTTCTAGTTTTAAAACCCGATTACCGGGGCAACGGCAATTCGGAAGTTACCGATGCCCCGTTAATGCGTTTTGCTTATCCGGTTGACGTTTTGACACTTCTTTCGTCGCTTGGCAACATTCCGCAAGCTAATCTGCATCAGGTTTTCCTCTGGTCGCATTCGATGGGCGGTGAAGTTACGCTGGAAGTTCTAGAAGCAATTAAAAATAAGCCTTCGCTAACTTCCGACATCAAAGGCGCAGTATTTTGGGCACCGGTAACTGACGCCGTCAAATGGTTTTCCACCAATAACTTACCGAAACTTCCCGAGGCAAAAATCACGCCCTATCCTTACACGCAGACCTTTCAAATTCTAGGCACTCCGGAAAGCAATCCTCAGCTTTGGCAATCACTTTCACCTTTAAACTACTTAAAAAATATCAACGTTCCGATTCTATTGCAGCACGGAACAGGGGATACCACCGTACCATACAGCTGGTCGGTTGAGCTAAATAGTGATTTGGTAAAGTTAAACAAAAAAGTTCAATTTATTTCTTACCCGAATGACACTCACAATTTACCGCTCAATTGGTCTGCAGCAATTTCCAAAGACGCCAGTTTTTTTAAATCACTTCTGTAAATGTATTTGCAAAAAATAATGACAAGTTTTACGATTAGCTTATGACGACAATTGTCAAAGCCTCCGGTTTAAAAGAGCAATTTGATGAAGAAAAATTACGGGCTTCCGTAAAAAGAGCCGGACTTCCTACTGGCATCGAAAATAAAGTCGTTGAGCATGTTCAATCTAAATTATATGAAAACATTCCTTCCCAAGAAGTTTATCGACACGTTAACGAATTTTTGCAGCAAGAGCCGCATCCCAATGCCGTTAAATACAAATTAAAACAGGCGCTGATGGAGCTGGGCCCAACCGGCTATCCGTTTGAAGATTTTGTTTCCGAAATACTAAAAGCCGGAGGATATTCGACCCAGACCCGCACCATTCTGACGGGCAAGTGCGTTAGTCATGAAATTGATGTGATTGCCCAAAAAGAAAATGAGAAATTGATGGTTGAAGCAAAATATCATAATGCGCCCGGGATTCATACCGACGTCCACGTTTCGCTTTACACCAAAGCCAGATTTGACGACTTAAAGGATAAATATCAATTCACCCAACCCTGGCTTTTTACCAACACCAAAATTACGCCCGACGCACTTACTTACGCGCTTTGTGTTGGCATGGGCGTAACCGGCTGGAATTATCCCGCGGAAGAAGGATTAAGAAATTTAATTGAGAAATACAAACTTTACCCGGTAACAATTTTGTCTTCGCTTTCCGGCAACCAAAAACAGCTGCTTCTGGAAAATCACTTTGTTTCCATCGGAGATATTTTGCAAAACCAGAGTTGTCTTGACTTACTAGAAATTCAAAATGACAAAAAGGAATTAATAATCAAAGAGGTTATGTCAATTTCGGGTTAAAGTCTGCGGCCAGTTTCTGCCGTTCGTATCTATCCGCCATGAAACCGTTGGGAACCGTTGTTAATTTGTCCGCGTGCAACAAAAAACCTTTTCTAATCGTATGGTCACCAAATTTTTCGTTGATCTTATCCACCGTTTTAACAATTTGGTCTTTCTTGACATCGAAATTAAACAAAGACTGTTCTAAATTGGCAACTTCCTGCAAATTACCTACCCAAACACTAATTCTTCGCACATAATCATTTCTTCCAAAATAAAATCCATTTTCCGCCAAGATTTTTTGGCAAAGCTCAAACATTTCCTGCCCGCTGTCAAAATATTGTTTGATTGATTTGCGGCCGTGCACATTTTTGCTCCCGCCCAAATAGATTCCGGCAGTTTTGGCCTTTTTACCTAATTTCCGCAGCTTGAGAACGACTTCTTCACACAGCTCATAAACATTTTGCATTGCCAATCTTTGATCATATTGATTTTGCGGCAAACAATAATTCCGGCCGATTGATTTTGTTTCCGCTGGAAAATAGTAGGGAATAACTGCAGAATCATCTTCACCGTCACCAAGCTGTTTTAAAAAATGTCCTTCAACCTGTTTAAATTCTTTCAGAAGAACTTCAAGCGGCGTATTATGAAGCTCTAGTGGAGTATAAATTTTTAGGCGATTGAGTCTTTCTTCAATTCTTCTCCCAATTCCACAAAAACCACTAAGCTGAACTTTGGCGTAAACTTCTAAAAGATTTTCCGGCGTTATCTCGACTTGTCCGTTTGGCTTTTTAAGCCCAGATGCCAACTTTGCCAATAATTTATTATAAGAAATTCCGACTGAAACCGTAATGTATTCACCAATTTCGGTTTTGATGCGTTGCTTGATTTTCTCAATTAATTGATGTTTTCCGCCGAACAGACTTTGGGTTGAAGTAATATCCATAAAAACCTCATCCAAGGAAAAAAGCTCAACGAATGGTGAAAAATCTTTACAAATATCCAAAAACTTCTGCGTGATTTCCCAATATCTTTCAAAATGCGCCGGGACAAAAATCATATTGGGAATTTTTTGCAATGCCTCGAAGGTCCGACTGGGGGATTTAACGCCCATTTTTTTCGCTTGCCGGCTAGCGGCAATGATACAGGTCCGGCCATTTTGCGCCGTTACGCCAATCGGTTTCCCACGCAGTTTTGGATTAAACTGTTGTTCGCAGGAAGCAAAATAAGAATCGAAATCAATGTGCAGAATCACTTTTTGCATAACTATAACAAGAGCCAGTAAAGATAAATTCTAAGGATTTTCTTGAAGATTATTAAGGACAGCATATAACCAGTTTATGAGAATTTTATACGAATATCAATAGAACAAAATAAGACAATCGCAGTCAGTTCTTAATCCTAAAGCCCGTAGGCGGAAAGTGGGGCGTTGCCGATTCTGGTGCGGTGCAAAGTCATCACGAAACTATCACACTGATATTGTCCCGGAATTTCGGTAAACGCACCATCATAACCTTTCCGTTGCAAAGTTTGAATGGCGTTATTATTAAACTCGCCGTATGGATAAGTAAAAACTGTTACGGTTTGTCCAGTATGATCCTGGATTTGTTGTTGTGCAATATCGATTTCCGATTCAATTTTATCTTGCGGGCCGTTGGTAATCGCATAATGCGACCAGGTGTGATTGGTAAAGTAAATTAATCCGCTGCTTTTTAATTGATCGACTTGGTCCCAAGTTAGCATGTCAGGATTTCCGCCCACCAAACCCGTCGCCAACATCAAATTCGCCTTGATACCGTATTTTTGCAAAATTGGCAACGCGTAAGTGGCATTATCGGCATAACCATCATCCATTGTTACCATCACCGGTTTTCCGGGTAGCTGTGAGTGCGTCAAAAGCGCGTTAATTAGTTCATTTGCCCAAACCGGCGTATAGCCATTGGCCACAAGATAAGCCATTTGCTGGTCGAAAACACCGTTGTCAACCGATAATGAAGTCTGCCCAAGAGATTGAGCTACCGACTCCGGTTGAATATGGTGATACATTAGAACCGGCACGTGCAAACAGAAACCGGTTAAAGGCACAGGCGTCGGCGTTATAGTAGTTGTCGGGTATGGAGTAACTAGGGGCGTATAACGAAGCGGCGTAGAATAATCTTTTGTTTTTAAGGAAATGTTAGCGGCCGCTTTGTAAGCAGGGAGTTTATTTTGACCGCTTACTATTGAAAATAAACCGCAGAAAAATAAAACCAATAGTCCCAGAAAAATAAATTTAAACCACGAATTATGTTGTTGCCGACGAGCTCTTTTTAATTTTCGCAGACCTCTAACTTTATGTTTTCGCTTAACCGGCATTAACAAATTATAACACCAAAGACGCGCTGGCTTCAAACCTGTGGTATAATAAAAGTACAGCTCCTCAAAAAGCTGTTTTTTATTATGAACCTGGACGAGTTTACATCAGACAAAATCAGAAATGTGGCGGTTATCGCCCACGTTGACCATGGCAAAACCACTTTGGTGGATTTTATGCTAAAGCAATCACATACTTTCCGTGCAAACGAAGCCGAAATGCAGCAAACTACTATTCTAGATTCCAATCCTTTAGAAAGAGAACGGGGAATTACAATTTTGGCCAAAAACACCGCCATCTATTATAAAGGTTACAAAATTAATATCATTGATACTCCCGGTCACGCCGATTTTTCCGGCGAAGTCGAAAGAACTTTAAATATGGCAGACGGCGCACTGTTGATTATTGACGCGCAGGAAGGTCCGATGCCACAAACTAAGTTCGTTTTGAAAAAAGCTTTGGAGTTGGGATTAAAAATCATTGTCGTTATTAATAAACTTGACAAACAATTGGCTAATGTACAAAAAACCGTTGACGAAACCAACGATTTATTTTTAGAACTGGCAACCGACACTAAGCATTTGGAATTTCCCATTTTTTACGCCATCGGACGGGAAGGTAAAGCCGCCGCCTCACTTGAGGAATTGAAAACTAGCGAGAATTTGGAGCCGATTTTAAACGAAATCATTGAATTTATTCCTAGTCCCAAAGTCGGAGAAGGTAAGTTTCAAATGCTAGTTTCCAATTTGGATTACGACGTCCATAAAGGCAAACACGCCATCGGCCGAATCCACAGAGGGGGTTTGAAAAAAGGGCAAAGCTTAGTTGTTATCAACGCCGCAGGGAAAATTTTTCCGGGCAAAGCGGAAAGCATCCGCTTAAGCCACGGTCTAAAAAAAATTGAAGTTGATCAAGCTTTTGCCGGAGACATTGTTGATATCACTGGTTTTCCGACCGTCACAATTGGCGACACTATTGCCGATTTTTCCGACCCGCAAGCGCTGCCGCGCATTTATTTGGAAGAACCAACTATTAAAATTGCAATTTCCGCTAACACTTCGCCGTTTGCCGGACGGGAAGGAAAATTTACCAACTCCAGGCAAATTTTGGAAAGATTGGTAAAAGAGCTGGAAACAAATATCAGCCTGCGTTTGGAAAAAGAGGGCGATAAAATGATTGTTTCGGGACGCGGTGAATTGCACTTGGCAATTTTAATTGAAACGCTGCGGCGCGAAGGATACGAATTTCAGGTTGAAAAACCGCAAGTAATTACTAAAGTTGTTAACAGTGTTGTAATGGAACCGGTGGAAATTGCGATGATTGATGTTCCCGACCAATTTTTGGGTATTATTACCGCCGAAATGGGCACCCGCAAAGGACAAATGATTAATATGCTCTCCGACGGCAAAGGCAATACTAAATTTGAATATAAAATACCGTCCAAAAATTTATTTGGCATCAGAAACGATTTGCTCACCAATACCAAAGGCACCGCGGTTGTCAATATGTTGTTTTTAGATTACGAACCGATGTCTCCGGCAGTTTCGCAAATTCGAAACGGTGTTTTGATTGCTTCGGAAAGCGGCAACGCTTTAAAATACGGTTTGAACAACGCGCAGGGTAGAGGAATTACTTTTATCGAGCCGGGCATGCCGGTTTATGAAGGAATGATTATCGGTGAAAACACTCGGCAGGACGACATTGAAATTAACGTTACTAAAGAGAAAAAACAAACCAACATGCGTGCTTCTACCGCCGACGTAAGCTTGGGCGCCTTAACTCCGGCGGTAGTGATGAGTCTTGAAGAATGCATTGACTTTTTGGAAGACGACGAACTTTTGGAAGTAACTCCAAAAAATTTAAGACTACGCAAAAAATTTCTTACTAATCTTGAAAGAGTCAGGCAAAGAAGAGCTAATTAGTGCTACAATGGTGGCATGAATTTGGCTTTAAAACTAAGACCCAAAAATTTTTCCGAGTTTGTCGGACAAGAACACTTAGCAGGCGAGCAGGCAATTCTTCGCAGAATAATCAAAGCCCAAGCGCCTTTTTCCTTAATTCTTTGGGGACCACCGGGCAGCGGCAAAACAACACTGGCTTATATCATCGCCAACGAAATTAATGCCGATTTTCACGCGATGTCGGCGGTTGCAGCAGGCAAAGCCGACCTCAATAAGATAATTGACCAAGCTAAAGAAAATCAAAAGAAAAATATCAAAACGATTTTATTTATTGATGAAATTCACCGTTGGAACAAGGCACAGCAAGACGCGCTTTTACCTTATGTTGAGAATGGAACATTGAACTTGATTGGCGCTACTACCGAGAATCCTTCGTTTGAAGTTATCTCCGCACTTTTATCCCGCTCCAAAGTACTGGTTTTACAAGCTTTAAGTTTTGAGCAGTTGGAAATAATTTTAGACCGAGCTTTAAAAGATAAAACTAACGGCTTGGGAAAATTAAACAAGAAAATCGATAAAGTTGCCAAAGAACTTTTAATTCGGCTTTCCGGCGGAGATGCTCGGATAATGCTCAACGCTTTGGAAATTTCCGCCAATTCTTACCGTAATGAAAAAATAACTCCTGAAATTGTCAAAGAAGTTTTCCAAACCAAATCTGCCGGACTCTACGACAAAAAAGCCGACGAACACTACAACATTATTTCCGCCTTTATTAAATCTATGCGGGGTAGCGACGTCGACGCCGCTTTATATTATTTGACGCGGATGCTGGAAAACGGCGAAGACCCGAAGTTTATTGCCAGAAGAATGATTATTTTTGCCTGCGAAGACATTGGTATGGCAGATAGGGGAGCGTTAATTCAAGCCGATGAAGCGTTTGAAGCGGTGAATAAAATCGGCATGCCCGAAGCGCAATTAATTTTGGCCTACGTTGTCATTTATTTAGCTAAAGCGCCCAAGTCGCGGGCAGTTCCTAACGCCATGGGGAAAGCCAAAGAAACGGTTTATGAATTTCCTAATGAACCGGTGCCATTGCATTTACGCAACGCACCGACCAAACTGATGAAAAATTTAGGTTACGCCAAAAATTATCAGTGGAGTGAAAAATATGTCGGTCCTACGGCAAACTTACCGTTTCTGCCCAAAAAATTAGCGGGCCGCAAATTCTACGAGAAGTAATTAAGCTTTTACATCTACGTTTGTGCCTTTAGATGGAACTCTTTTTATTCCCTGAACATAATCAGGTAGCTTAGTAAATAGTTTTCTAGTAAAAGGCACAATCCGAGTGTCAATAACTTCTCCTCGAATAGCGCCACCTGTTTCGGTTTGTTTATTATCTGGGTTTGATAAATCTTCAAGCATATGGGTAGTTTAGCACACGATGTCAGGACTTACTACTTGAAAAGCAAAAATAAGTAGAGTAGTATAAAAAAACATATGGATAACAAAAAATTATTAAAAAATATTGGCGATTTAATTGATACAAAGCTAGATAATAAGTTAAAACCAATTAACGAAAAACTTGACACGCTAGACTTAAAAATTGAAGCTGTTAACGCAAAAGTTGATAAATTAGATAAAAAAATTGATAGATTTCAGGAAGAAACAATTGACACGCTTTCGGAATTGATTACAACGGGATACAATTCGCATGAAAAAAGAATTAAAAGAATAGAAGACCATCTACAACTTCCCCAAATTCAATAAGTAAACTAAACTTCTAAAGATTTCGTATAAATGGCCACTATGTGAAGGACTCTCGAATGGTTTGAGTTCGGTGATACATAAATATGTTCCCGGCTAAGTTCTAAAACTTTTTGAGGCTAAGAAGCGATGGGTCACTGGGTGCGGGATTTTCGAACCGCAATGCAGAAAACGAAATTCCAGTTTACAATTCCATGTTTTGAATAACCTAGATTTACTAGTTTTGGATTATTGGCACATTCTTATCAAAATAATTAGTGTTCTACATTCTTAATTATGATTAACTGTATAATGTAAGCGTGAAGATTATCATTTTTTCAGATACTCACTTAACCACTGATTTTGAGGAAGATAGATTCCGTTTTCTTAAGCATATAATTTCTCAGGCGGATAAGGTTATCATTAACGGAGACTTTTGGGAAGGGTGGCAAATAACATTCTCAGAATTTATCGAATCTCCTTGGAATAAACTCTTTCCGTTCTTAAAAGGAAAAGAGACCATCTATCTTTATGGGAATCATGATAAAAAAGAATACTGCGATAAACGGGTTTTTCTATTTTCTTCTCACCAGGCTACGCACTATAAATTCAAGATAGGTAATCAATCGTTTTTTGTAGAACATGGTGATAGAATTAACTTTGCCTACAAGAAGCTTTTCTATAAACAATTCTTCAAAAGTATTTCTCACTATCCCTTCTTTGTAAAGAGAGCTGCTCTCCTCGAGAAGATAATTGTAAAATCTGGTCTAAAAAGGCTTCTTGATAGAAATGGACGACTATTAACATTCGAGATAATTAAACAGAGGGACCATGAAAAAGGGAATAGCGAAATATATATTTGCGGCCATACCCATTTAGGCTTCTATGACAAGAAACACCAATTTCTTAATGATGGATTTATTAGACACGGTGTAGGACAATATGTTGAAATAAATGAAAAGGGAGAAGTATTTTTGCGTGATATGAACTATTCTACGAAATAAGGTTCGAGTCCGGTAATACGTAAATCCGTTTCAAGGCTAAACCCTAAAATTCTTCGAGGCCAATAAGCAATGGGTGGAAGACGGGGTTCGAACCCGCGACCCCCTGGACCACAACCAGGTGCTCTACCACTGAGCTACATCCACCATAAGTAAATTATAGCATTTTCCTAAAGCCAAATAAAATTAGAGTAAGTAGGGAACACGGTGTTTGAAAGAATTCTTTTTGGCAAACTCGATAATCTTGTCTGCATTTTTTAAGCCTCGCTTTTGGATTTCTTCAACCGGAAGTTTTTTATCAAAATATAAGTTGAGGACCTGATCCGCTTCGGCGTAAGTAAACTCGAACTGACCCTCATCGGTTTGGTCTTTCCATAAATTGGCTGACGGTTGTTTTTGAACAATTGCTTGGGGGACATTGAGATATTTTGCCAACTCATAAACTTGCGTTTTGTATAAATGTCTGATTGGCTCAAGGTCCGAAGCCTCGTCACCAAAGCGCGTAAAATATCCCAGTAAGTTTTCCGAACGGTTCTCCGTCCCGCAAACCAACGCATTTTCTTTTTTGGCCAAGTCATAAATCTTAATCATTCTAATCCTTGCCATCACATTTCCACGTCTAACAATATCTTCTTTGGAAATTTTAAAAGTATCAATCAGTTGGTCGACCATCGGTTTAATATGGAGGACATAAAAATTTTCCTTCGGCAAATTGATTGACTGAATTAACTCACTAATATCCTCGAGTTGGTTATCAAAGTAAGGAAGTGTGACCGCGTAAATATTTTTCAGCGGAACTGAATTTTTGAGTAAATAAAGAGTAGTTGCCGAATCAATCCCGCCCGAAACACCAATCACGACTTTTTCTATTTTTTGTCTTGCTAAAGTTTTTTTGATAAAAGCGGAAATTTTATCCGTTTCCTCTTTAACGTTAATTTTTAATAAATCATTTTGCATAAAGATTATGTTTCCGAATATACTCTTCAACGCCTTCGGGCACAAGATATTTAATGGGTTCGCCATTTTTAATTTTCTCGCGGATGGCGGTCGAGGAAAAATTGGTGGTTAAAAGTTTTGGCGAGGAAACCACTTCAAAACCCTGCGGAATTATTTTTGGCAGAGCAGGCGGGTCTCTGGGAAAAACCAAAAAAGTTGCTAACTTTAGCAAATCGTCAACATTTTTCCAACGGTGAAATTCAGATAGAATATCCGACCCGACAATCCAAAAAATCTCCGCGCCCGTCTGTTTTTTGATTTCTCTAACCGTGTCAATGCTGTAACTTATTCCGCCCCGCTTTATTTCAATGTCGGAAATCTCCATGCCCGACTCCAAAAAAGATTGCAGCATTGCAATTCTATCTTTAGGACTGGCAATAATTAACTTCCATTGGTGCTGAAACGCGGGGACAAACAAAACTTTGTCGATATCTTTTCTTAAATCTAGAACCTGTTTGGCGACTAAAAAATGTCCGATGTGGGGCGGATCGAATCTTCCGCCTAAAATAGCAATTTTCATTTTCAAAGTGACCCGGGAGGGAATCGAACCCCCAACCTGGTGCTTAGAACGCACTCGCTCTATCCGTTGAGCTACCGGGCCTCAAGCAACATTTGACGTTGCCATAACTGTATTTTAGCAAAAAACAGCGCAAAACAAAAATTTATTTTTGTTGTATAATCTTTGGAGAATTTATCAACATGAATAAAAAGCTCAAAAAACTCTTAATTGAACAGGCATTCCCGATTTTTCTGACTTTTTTAACCTTCCTCGGGCTGTCAACTTTACTTTACGGACTATTGCTTATTCTTTCGTCTTTTAACGTTGGCCAGCCGATTATTTTAGACTTCCGAAGACGTGAAGTCTTATTCGGCATCATTATCTATTTAAAAACCGCCATTGATTTTGCCATTTTTACCGGAAATTTGATGAAGACAAATCCGGGTTGGAAAAAACGCATCGCGATAGAGCTCGGAACCGCAGTCGGCAATGGTTTCGGCACTTTCTTAATTTTGATCATCTGGACCGTCTTCAAAGCTATTCCGCCGCTGATGATAATCATGATTTTTATCGCGGCCGTTGTGTTGCTTCGCATGGCGCAAGAAAGTTTTGAAGAATTTTTAAAACAGCACCAAAGCTTTATCAAACTGAAAATGCCGGTTTCGCTTTTGCAAGACCAGTTGAATATCGTCAACAGGCTTTTCCGGCCAATCCTGAAATTCGTAGTGCCGAATTTAAATCTAACCAAAACCAAGAAATTATCGTTTATAAACCTAATCGTCTTTTCACTGACAATTCCTTTTGTTTTGGGACTGGACGACTTCGCCGGCTATATTCCTTTATTTACTTTAATCAATGTGTTTGGATTTTCGTTGGGCATTTTACTCGGGCATATGCTTTTAACTATCGGGCTATTTGCATTTCCGGAAAAAACCGTTGAAGTGGTAAAACATCCTATTGTCCTCATCGCCGGAGGATTGGCGTTTATCGGCTTGGGACTCTACGGTTTCTGGGAATCGGCAAATATTTTCCTGGCGTGGGTTCATTAAATTTTTGAGCGGAAGACGCAAATTATTCCGAAATCCTGCTCTCTTAAATACTATTACATTTTACCAACTTAATAGAAGCGTATCAAACACCTACATCTTGACATATAAGGGTTGAGTAGTGTAATATATATATATTAACGCCTCAGCCAGTACTGCAAAGTCCGCTGAGGTTTTTTAATGTTTACTTTCATTAATTTTAGATAGATAATAGCTCTATATGTCAAAAACAATTCTTTTTATTGATGGCGAAAATTTTATCAATAAAATTGAAGAAGTTTTAAGAAATCAAGGAATTGATAAGAATAAAATAGACCTGGCCGTAATAGATGTAAGCAAATTATTAAAAGAAGCGCTTAAGGGACTTAATATCTCAAGAAAAATATTCTACGCTGCAAAATTACATTCTCATCCTGAAACGAGAAAGAAATCGGAAGAGTTAATCAGCTTTCAAAGAAAACTAAGAAATAATCTCGTAAAACACGGTTATGAGTTTATACTAGCTGGAAATGTTAGGGCTCAAAAAGTCGGAGATAAACTTGTTTTTAGAGAAAAAGGTGTTGATGTAAGAATCGCAGTAGATTTAGTTTCTTTAGCTTGTGACGGAGAGCTTAAAACGGCTATTCTTTGTAGCTCCGATTCTGACTTGCAACCGGCGGTTAAAGAACTTAAACAAAGAGGAGTTGAAGTTATGTATTTAGGCTTTGAGAATAATCCTAATAAAGGACTTGCATATACTACAGACAGGACAGTTCTTCTTAGGAATCCTGAGGTGATTGGAGCCTGTCCTCAATTGGTGAGAAAATAATTTAAGGACTATGAGGTCGAGTTCGAGTCCCGTCCCCGGAAAACTTTTTTGAAGCTAACAAAGAATCAAAAGAAATACTACATTATATTCTACGATTAGCCCGCTATATCAATATATTCGACACTTTGATGAACAAGGTGCCCCGTCTGGAGCGGGCGATGGGACTCGAACCCACGACATTCTGCTTGGAAAGCAGATGTTCTACCGCTGAACTACACCCGCAAGCCTATACTATTATATATACTAAAGTTAATTGGTCGGGGAAAGAGGACTCGAACCTCCGACCTCACGGTCCCAAACCGCGCGCTCTACCAACTGAGCTATTCCCCGAAAAAATGTAAGGGGTGCCGCGGGAGAGAGTCGAACTCTCACGCCCGATTAAAGGCAAAGGCTCTTAAGGCCCTCGTGTATACCATTTCACCACCGCGGCGCGTATAGACTCGACCCCGACAAGCGGGAACAGCGGTCGAGACTAACGTATCTACAATTTTACCTTAAGAAGTAAATATAATCAACCGTGCGGGGGCGGGGTGATACCGAGGGATTTTAAAGAATAATCCAAAAGCTCAATCATTTCACCGCGCCTGTCACCGCTGCCTAAAACAACACCGATAATCTTATGTCCGCCGTAATCTAAATATGTCACCAAACACAAACCCGCCTCCGGCGTGTAACCGTCCTTAACGCCCTTAACTCCCGGATAGCTGGTTAATAAATTAGTTTCGTTTTCCAGATAAAAAGCTTTGTGAGTAGCGGTTTGGGGAATATTATAATCGAAGGTCGAAACTACTTGAGCGAACAAAGGAAAATTCGTCAACGTATATTCCGTCATCACGGTTAGATCATAAGCGGTTGTATATTGTTTGCCATCGCCCTCCAGTCCGGTCGGATTAGTAAAATGCGTATCCGTTAATCCAAGCGATTTTACTTTATTATTCATCGCCTGGATAAAAGCGCTTCTCCCACCCGGAAAATTATTGGCCAGCACTTCGGCCGCATCATTTGCGCTATGCAACATCATTCCGTACATCAATTCTTCCAGAGAAAGCCTTTCGCCGGCATCCAAACCCATTGAATCTTCACCCACTAAATCATCTTTACTAACAACATAGGTATCGTCTTTCTTTTTGTTTTCCAAAGCCACAATCACGGTCATAATTTTGGTTAGCGATGCCATCGGCAATCTTTCGGTGGGATTTTTAGAATAGAGCACTTCTTTAGTCGTCGTATCAAAAACTAAAGCAGACTTGGCAGTAATGTTTGGCGATTGTAAATTAGCGGAAATCCGATTTTTTAAAGACGGCAGCCATAAATTAAGCGTTGAAACTTCCTTATTGGCAAGAATCGTGAGGAAATTCGGAATCGGGGAGACAAGCGAAGATTTATTGCCAGAGGCTTGTGAATAAATATTATTGGCTAAAAAACCGGTCAGAACTAAAATCCCCAAAACAACCAGCAAAAATATAATTTTCTTCACAAAGATTTATTCTACACGATTTTTCCTCTTTATTGAAGCCTGAAGGTTATTTTGGTATCATACAAACAGACCCTTAATCCAAAATCCTAAGGGCATAAGGAGGTGAGACTTATGGCAGATAAAGATTTGGTAGGGAAAGTTATCCACTACTTCGACAAAATTGGCGTTGCGGTAGTAAAACTTGATAAAGCTTTGAAGGTTGGGGACAAAGTAAAATTCGTCCACGGCGAAAAAGAATTTGAGCAAGTAATCGAATCAATGCAACTTGAGCACGAACAAATTAGCGCGGGCAAAAAAGGGCAGGAAGTTGCAATCAAAGTTAACGAGGAAGCAAAATCAGGAACACTTGTTTATTTTGTAAAATAATTGTTGTCGGATCATAAAGAAATAGAAAGTGAACTTTGATGTTCGAACAAGAGTTATGTATACTAGATACTATAGCCTTTGTTCATATGAAAGGACGACTAAAAGAGGAAGCAATTAGTTTAAGACGCGAAGGATTATCATATTCGGAAATACTCCAAAGAATACCTGTAGCAAAATCAACACTATCATTGTGGCTTAGATCCGTAGAACTCTCCAGAGAACAAACGCAAAGACTCACTGAAAAAAAATTATTAGCTATTCAAAGAGGCGGTCAAAGTAGGAGAAATTGGAGACTTTCTACAACAAAATCAATTAAGAAACAGGCACACTTGGAAATTAAAAAGAGAATTAAAAGAATAGATGCAAGAGATTTGTGGTTAATGGGCATTATGCTTTATTGGGCTGAAGGAGCAAAAGATAAAGAATATAAGCCTGGTCAAAGTGTAATTTTTTGTAATTCAGATCCGTTAATGATAAGAATATTCCTAAAATGGCTTGATATTTGCTTAAAAATTCCAAACAAGAATATACAGTTTTCAATATATATTCACGAAAACCATCAACATAATATTGAAAAAATCAAAGTATTCTGGTCTAATGCGACTGGATATTTAATAGAAAACTTTGATAAAATATACTACAAGAAGCACAAAGCAAGAGTTTACAGAAGAAATACCGAGGAAAATTATCATGGTTTATTAAGAATCAGGATTAGAAAAAGTAGTGCTTTAAACAGAAGAATATCGGGGTGGATAGAAGAAATTTATGTTCAATGCCGGGTCGTCTAATGGTAGGACGGTAGTCTTTGGAGCTACCTATTTTGGTTCGAATCCAAGCCCGGCAGCAGGATAACACGCATAGCGACCGTAGTGCCTCGAAGAGCTTGATTTTGCTTGCTAAACCTCCAAATATATTCTAGGAGATTCGTACGGGGCTCTTGTTATTCAGGGAGATTATTTACCTTTGTGGATACGACCTTTTGGTCGTGTATATAGAGTTGCTCGTTAAAAAGCTGGATAAGTTGCCTCTTTTTCTCTATATCTCCATTACTTAGCACTTGCCTTGCGTAGTCTCTTACGTCCATTATTTTTGTCTCAGGGTCGATATCTTGCCTAAGAAGCACGTCATCTCTTATCTGTCTGTATTCTTCCATACCGTTTCTAATATCTTCTGTTAAATTAATAAGTTGGGGATGAGCAATATAGGTAAAATTAATATATCGAAACAATGCCTTAACTAGTTTTTCTTCTGTAATATACACTTCGGGACAATCGTAATTAATTTGTCTAGTGCAATGATAATAAATGTGATGCACGGGATCTCTGAATTTTCTCAGTCGATTTCTTTCTTCTCCCACCAGACTTGATCCGCATGAGGCACATTTAAATAACCCTTTAAACGTAAAAGTTTTGCTGCCCCATTTTGATTTTGGAGGAACATATAGTTGCTTTTGGACTTTTTCAAAAAGCTCCTTTGTGATTAAAGGTTCGTAGGAGCCTTTATACCAATTCCCACTACCAATGGGGTACTCAAATTCTCCATAATAAAATGGATTTTTTAGTATTTGGAATACTTGACTTAAGGTAGTTGGTATCCCTGATCTATTAGTAAATCCTTTCTTAATTAACCAATTTCTAATTTTCCTGCCAGATGCTTTCTCGTATGCAACCTTCTTGAAAATCTGGGCAATAACTGGTCCACGCTCCTGATCAACAATTACATCCTTAACGCCATTAAAAGCCCGATTAAAATATCCAAGTGGTGCCATTCCCGGACGGAAACCCATTTTGCATTTGGCTCTTATTCCTCTTTTAACATTTAGTCCTTTCTGGTCATTCTCGAGTTTTGCCTGAGAACAGAGAATCATTAAAAGAAATTTCTCATTAGGGTTATTTGAAAATACTTGTGAATACGTTTTAATTCGAATAAGTTTCTTTTGATCAATTAAATCTACAATCATTCCTAAGTCTCCAGCGTTTCGACTCAACCTATCTGGTGCCCAAGTAAGAATGCCAGTAAATACACCATTTCTAATATCACTCAGTAATTGCTTGAAAACGGGGCGTTGTCCTGATTGCTTTGCGGAATGGCTTTCTTTCTTCACGTCCTTGATAATTAATCCTTCTTTTTGGGCTAAATCGGTCATTTCCTTGACTTGTGAATCTATGGACATTGCCTGTCTCTCATCGTCTTCGGAAGACTTGCGAGCATATAGGCAATATAGGACGTTTTCGTTGTTTTGGGTATTATTTATACTCGGCATATTTGCAGGTCAACAGTACCGCAAAAATGCGAGAAAGTCTAGATGGACGATTTTGTTATAAAGTATAAGGGTTTATTTGTCCTACGCTTTTAATTTTTCCTTCAAAGTGTTAGTATTGATCTATATTATGCACCTGCCATATAGCATTATAAAAGACAGTTTTTTATCAACTAAACCAGACGATAAATGGTCCTTTAAGGAAGCAAAAAGATCAGAAACTAACTACATAAGTCATGGTTATCATAGGTATCCTGCAAAATTTATTCCTCAAATTGTTCATAAGTTAATACTAGAATATACTAAAGAAAACGATTTTGTTCTAGATCCTTTCGGAGGATGTGGTACCACATTAGTGGAGGCAAAGGTTCTCGGTAGG
The DNA here is from genome assembly GCA_049519175.1 of Candidatus Levyibacteriota bacterium. Classification (GTDB taxonomy): domain Bacteria; phylum Patescibacteriota; class Microgenomatia; order Levybacterales; family UBA12049; genus DATKGX01. The sequence continues at coordinate 439,835 of JBEKQZ010000001.1, forward strand.
AAAAGTTTAGGATTCGATATAAATCCAGTTGCTAAACTTATTACCGAAACTAAAATTACTCCTCTAAAACCCGAAAGGCTGGAAAAAAGTCTGCAAATTTTTGAAAAGAAATATATAAAAATTAACAAAGAGAATGTTACTTCCGAACACTCTGAGCGAATAAATTATTGGTTTGAGCCAAAAATTCAGGTAGAACTAGATAAATTATTAAATTCAATAAATACCATCAGTGATCTTAATATTAAAAGATTTTATCTATGTGCTTTTTCTCAAATCTTAAAAAATTGTTCCAAATGGCTAATGAAGAGTACAAAACCTCAAATAGACCCAAATAAAATCTCTCCCGATGTTTATACTACTTTTATTAGTCATTTAAAGAGAATGATGGTAAAAAATAAAGAGTTTTATTCAATGCTTGAAAATTCAAATAATTTAAAGACCTCATCGAAAATGAAATTAAAGGATTCTACTAAGAAATTTTCCCTTGAAGCAAATTCTATTGATTTAATTATTACGTCTCCTCCTTATGTAACCTCTTATGAATATGCAGATTTACATCAACTAATTTTGTTATGGTTAGGAGAAAATCCTAAAAGATATTATAGATGGAGCAGATATGCTAAAGAATATCAGGCATTTAGAGAAAAATTTGTTGGGACAAAACTTGCTATTAATAAAAGAAACGAAAAATTTCTTGGTTTTTTTGCTCACCAAATTATTAATCAATTACCTGATACAAAAGAATACGCAAAAAGCGTTGCTAAATATTTTTCTGACATGCAGAAGGCTATTTCTGAGATGTATAGAGTACTTAAACCAGAAAAGAGAGCTTGCCTAATTATAGGCAATACAACCCTGGCAGGAGTAGAGGTTAAAAATGCGGAGGTTGCAGTTGAGCAAATGCAAGATGCAGGATTCATCATCGAAAAAATAATTAAAAGAGAGTTATCTAATAAAATGATTACGCCCTGGAGAGATAAACAGAATGGAAGATTTACTAATGCATCAAATACTGAAAAAAAACGTGTGTATGAATACGAATTTATTCTAATTGCCAGAAAACCATTAAAACTACCGAATTAACTTTTTTATATTATTCAGAATTAGTTTTCTCATCCCTCTAATGGCCATATCGAATGTTTCCATTTTAATATCAATCGTATCCCCATCGTTACTTTTCAGATTTTTTAATTCTAAATATAACCAAATTGAGGCAAAATATATTTGGTTAATTAAGTATTTCTGAGCTTTTTCTTTATTAACGATATCTAATTGTTTAAGTTCTTCGAATATAATTGAATCGACGTTTATGTATACCTTCTCGAGCTTACTCCATTGAGGGATACGGGCAATATTATGTATTTGAAAGGGTGGTTCCATATTATCCCAATCTTCTCTGCGAATCATTTTGGGTTCCGGAAGATTAAGATTCGGTTCATAATTAGGTGGAACAATTTCAACAGGTACAGCAACGTTAAATTTATGTCCTGCATCATCTGATACATTAATTCTAATATCTTCCACCTGTTCAATTCTGTCTCCCTTATGCTTAACACCTATTTCCAAAAAACCATCTGAAAGTTTTGTGTGCGTGAATTCAAAAACACTTGAGCCTAATACTTCAAGGGTACCTTTATCTTTTTCTCTAGTGAAATAATCGTTAACTACATCTGTTGATAAAATTAGTTTTCGCTCTGTCCCTACTGGAATTTTAAATACTTTCTTCGTTAGATTAAAATAAGTCGGAAAGTGTTCTCCCATATAATCAGGAGTATTGATTAGTTGAAACTTAACTACAGATGAAAACCTAATGCCTTTATTGGGTACTGTAAGTTGAAATGTAATTTCAGATGTAGAACCTATCTCTATATACGGTTTTGCATCTATTCGAAAATTAATTACGCCCCTATGGATGCCACCGAATGTCACAAAGAATTTATCTGACTCTGTCCAGTTATATTCACCTCTATCTTCAGCGCGTATAAATAAATCATCAGAAGCTTCTGTCTTAAAAGAAATTCTTGAAAATGTTTTCTCTTCAACAAATTTTGTATCTGATCCGACCAATTCAAATTTAGTAGGAAGATGTTCTCCCTGATATGGTACCTTGGATGTTCCTTTATCTTCTTGAGCAGGAAAGTCTTCACCTAAATCAAAAAGTTTTTTTAATTCGGGATCTTTTATGGCCTCTTTTGCTAATTGTTTTCTTAAATCTTTATCCTCAATTTCAGTATCCGCAGCTGTTAAGCTTCCATATTCTTCGTCAAGTTCCTTAAAAGAGTCTAAAAATATTTTTAATCTTTCAAGTGTTAATCTAGTTGTAGGAGTATTTCGAAACTGTTCTCTTCCGGAATGTAACATATTAGCTAGAGGAGCACTTATCTCAGATATGTCAACAAAGATAAACATATAAGGTGCTAAGTCAGGAAGTCCACAATACTCCCTTAGCCATGAAGCGTTTTCCGAATGTAATGTCATACCATTGCGAATAAAAAATATTTTTTCCTTTTGGGCTAAATAAGAATCTATATTTTCCTTGTGTTTCGATTTATGTTGCAGAATAAATATTCGAATAGCTTTTTTCCCAATTTCGCCCAAGTCGACAGGATAATCATTAGGAAACCCAGGATGCATAATTTTTGAATCCAAACGCTCCATTTTCTCTCTAAATCCAAAAATTGTATATTCGGTCCCACCTCCGTAATTTCGCAACTCATTTAAAAACATTGGTAAAGGAGAATAGGAGAGTTTTTTTTCTATTGCCTCATTTAATCCACGGAACACAATATTTCCTGCATTTGTTAATTCATAACCATAAAGGCGTATTACGCAGCCCTCCGAAAAATCAAAACCATTAATTCTTATTGGTTCATTAAATGAAAAGCGTGGTATCTTATTGTCTTTGTCAACAAAATACTCGTAAGTAAAATTGCCTCCCTCTTCGTCATAGCGAGATCTTACAATAGTAAAACCAAAACAGCCCGAATCCGCTTCCTTATCTGAAATTGATTGTGCTCTGCGGCAAATTACTAATTGGATGTAGTCAACTATATTGCTGCTATCATGACAAAAGCCTAAAGCACTTGATCCACCCTGATTGTATGTCCCATAGACAAACCTAATTTTCTTTTTTATTTCTTGTTGCAAGCTTAGAATTGTTTTAGGAATTGCGTCTGGGGTTTGACCTTCTCCAGTATCAAGTATCGTAATTGTGGGTTTTTCTCTCTTTCCTTCGGCTGTAACTCTTATCATTTGCTTAGCAAGCTCAGATCTGTTTTTACGTATCTGTTCTCTACCACCAAAATAAATATTAATAGCATCTTCCATATCTTTTGGAGATTTAGTTTGGTCTTTTGGATCAATGCCAGATTCTTGGCATTTTCTCATCAATATAGCGTCAATAGAATTTGTTATTTTTTCAATCAAAGAATTTTCAGGCTCTCTCATTTGCCCATTAACTATTCCTGTATTATTAGAGAATCCACCGTAAGGTAACCATTTTCCTTGAGAAAAGTAGATTTCTTTTTCAATAAGCTCTCTAAGTTTTTCTCCTGTATCACATTGAAGGATTTTTAAGAGTAAACTTTTCTGAGCTTCTTCGTTACTCATAGTTTAAATTTTTCGTGTTTACCGTAAAATTTTCCCTTTGTAATCTTTAATTGATGCTCAACTGCCTTAAAAATTTTATTAATATCACTGTCATTATAATCATAATAACTTTTATTAGACAAATTCCCCAATATTCTTAGTTGATTCAGTACATTGTTTACCCTTTTATTTCCAAGTCTTTTAAATCTTTGTTTTCTTGTTTCCATTTTATTTATTATAGCACCTTTATATAAATAGTACAATCATTTATAAAAAATAGAGGGTGTATAAAAAAATAGACAAATTTAGCAATGTATTTAAGATAAAAGCGTTTGATTTGTTATTACCACCAACCGTTTTTAGCCCTTTCGTTTTGTTCGGCAATCAATTTTAAATCTGCCTCCATTTCTAATTTCTTTAGTTTTTCAGGATCTTTAAGCACTTCTTTTATCTCCCTATCCTTTTCCTGATAATAAGATTGCGGAAGCGCTTCGGGAGTTTCAATGGGAAACCAGGAGAATCTACTTTTATATGACAAAACAGCATATCGAAGTGCTGCCAGTAAATCAAAGTGTCCCTTAGGATCTCTTGTATCATCAAGAATAGTTGAATTAGTGCCATCAGTGGCTTCCTTATAAGAAAGTGTTTCCAATTCTTCTATGAGAAGTTGATTTTCTGCAGTCCGAAGAATAAAAAATGTAGGGGCATTTTCAATTACTTTTCCGTTTGGCAATATAACCGTATGCCCTTCACGAGGTTGAAGTTTTTGGTTTATTTGATCTATGCCAAGCTGCAGCCAATTCGTACCGGAGGTGTTTGCATCTTTTCGAGCCGCCTCTATGTTGATTCCTTTATTTTTAAATTCCCTGATCCATTGGGCCCCGCTTGGGTCACCGTAACCATACACGTTAGGAAATCCATAATCTTGCCTTTGGATATTTTCTACATGTTGATCGATAGATAACTCTGCCTTTTTATAACATATTTCCACAAGCCAGTTATCATCTGGATCTATCGCTATACGAAGGGAGGCTGTCGGATGACTACTTCCAAAATCCCACCCTCTTATTCTCCTCCAGTCTTTTGGAATTTCAAAAAATGGAATTATGTGTGTTTCACGGGAGAATAATTTATGCACAAGTCCCGTAAATTTAGTAAACATTGCCAGATATTCTTGGCTAAATGCATCTTCTGTCAGTTGTCTTCTGGCTGCTTCTATTTCCTCATGTCTAATATATCCGCCGTTATGGTCTTTACAATTTTGTTCCGTTTCGTAGCGATAAGTAATAAAATCCTCATCTAAAACAACTCCCTCAGCCTCTCCTTCAATGATGCCATTGTGATCTCCGAGTTTTGCAAGGGTATGAAATATGTTGTAACCACGCGGTTTGCTTATAAAAATAGCCGGGGATTGATGGTCTGAAAGCATCGGCCTTAAGGTTTTTTCCCAAAGGGATTGGAAATGGGGAATTGCCGCTACTTCATCCACAATTAATCCCCCTAATGCAATTCCTTCAAGAGATAACGGATTATCAGCTCCTTTTAAAACTATTTTTGCCCCATTTATTAATTGCAATGTTAATTCGTTTTCGTTTGGTTTCTTCTTCCATAATTCTTTTGGCGTGTATTTTAATAGTAAGTCCCAAGCGATGGTTTTAGCTTGGTGATAGTATGGCGCGACATACCAGTAAGGAACTTGAAGATTTCTGGAAAAGGCAAGTTTTAAAAGTTCATTTACCGAAAACGTAGTTTTTCCGGCCCTTCTGCCGGCCACAATTGTACGGAAACGATGCTGATCATCATGTAATTTCTGCTGATAAGGCAGTGGAGTATAGTTAATTATGACTTTTACTATATTTTCCATAAATAATTACCTATTTGGTAACTTCCTCTCCGTTTAACCACGAAACGATAATTTTTCTATTGTCTCCGACATTTACTTCTGTTTTTAATTCGCTCCTATATTGAGGGTGGTGGTTTTTCAACCAAAATATAATGGCGGTTAAATCCTGTTCTTTTATCCGGGAGATCAAATGTGATTCCGCTAAATCATTAATAAGGCTTGCTCCTTGAGTTAAAGCTTCATCTGCCTCTTTGGCAAAAGTTTTATCTTTTTCTTTCCAACGATAAAACGTTGCACGGGATACTCCTGTTCTTTCGCAAACTATTTGGACTATTGGCGTTTTCCTTAATAAATCCAATACATCCTGTTTTTGCTTTTCCTGTCTTACCTCAATACTCTTCATATTAGCTTTACTGCTTTTCTCCCGGTTAATTTTTCCCATCTGTAACGAATTACCTCGGCATAAGTTGGGCTTTTTTCCATTACGAAGCATCTTCTTTTAATTTTTTCTGCTGCAATTAAAGTTGAACCACTTCCACCAAAAGGTTCAATAATTAAATCGTGTCTTTTTGTCAGAACTTTAAGGTAGGGAACGATGATTTCGAGGGGTTTCGTTCCAAAAACCACTGACTGCCCGCTACTTTTTTCATCACTAGCATTAAATTCAACGAAATCAGTCGGCTGAACTCTTTTGTTTTTTTGGTATCCTTCCCAGTGTGGTTTACCAGAAATCGCATACAAGGCTGTTTGGTAAGTTTCTTCAAGCCCATCAGATTCTACTTCATAATTAAATTCTATGTCGGTATTCTTACTCGCACCGCAGAGAGCAATGTCGTGTTTTGAGAAAAATCGATATTTTGAGCTGAATCCCTGATGCCTATTGGGTAGGTGCCAAACAATCATGTTTTTAACTTTCCAGTACTTTTCCATTACTCCCCAAATTATGCGTATATTCTTCCAATTCTCATAGCAAATAATAGAAAAGTGTTCTTTTTGCACCTTATTTATATTTGACATCCACTTTTCAGTAAAATCAGGAGGCAAGACGTCGGTTTCAAGATATCGACGGTCACGTTTAGCACCAAAACCTGTAATTGCACCGTTCTTTTTCTTTTTACCATGTAGATAGTCCAGAATGTAGGGAGGGTCGGTAAAGCACATATCCGCTTTTTCGTCTCCCATTAGCTTTAAGACGTCGTCTTCTACTGTCGAATCTCCGGCCATTAATTTATTTTCCCCAAGCTTCCAAACATCGCCCTTTTTAATTTGTATATTCGCGATATTCAGCTTCCTAAGTTCTTTTTCAAGATCAAATTGTTCCGGACTTTCTTCAATGTCAAATATTTCATCAAGTTCTTCACTAGAAAAGCCAACGTCTGATAGGAAATTTTCGTCAAATTCGGCAAGAAGATCCATATCCCAGTCGCCTAAGTTTTTATTTAGCCTCAGGTTAAGTTCTTTTTCTTTTTCTATTTCAGGGATATTAACAAATACCACGGGAATTTCTTTGAATCCTAAATCCTTGGTGACTTTAAGGCGAAAATGGCCTCCGACAACAATATTCTTTCTGCCTGGAGCAGAGTTGACAATAATTGGATCTACAATCCCGAAGCGTTTAATGCTTTCAGTAAGATCCTCAATTGCTTTCTGATCCCATTTTCGGGGATTATACGGAGCCGGGTTGAGTTCGCTTACGGGAAGATAATGAATAGCCAAATCGCTTCTTTTGGAAGTTAAGGCTTTAGCTTTGTTGTTTAAAGTATTTTTTAGATACATTCTAATTATACACCCTTTTTAAGGAAAATTTTTAATCCTACTTTATTTACGTTTAGCTTGGAATGACAAACTAAACCTTTCTATTCTAGATTGTTTAGTTTTGCCAAAGAAAGTTTTTTGTCAAGCGTTTGTCAAGGGTTTTAGGATAAATTGCCTTCAGTCGCACTCGCAAGAGCTACTCGGACAAGGATTACAAGCAAGAAAGCGTTCTAAACGATAGATTTTTCTTGAAATTTCTGCTATAATTTGCATACAAAAATCCGGATACAATCTTGTATCTGGATGACAGGATAACTGCCACCCACCTAAATTGCCTCCGGATATTTTTTGGATATGAAATGCTGTCAGTGTGATAAAAAAGCAATATTTACGTATGACTTCGGTCCTCTTTGTGTGGACTGTAATTTCAAATTTCAACAAGCGAGCGAAATAAGGCAGTCTCAAGATGAGAGAATGATAAATTATTTAAAAGATGTTATGTATGATACCGCTGGGTTACCTAGAACAGGTGCGAGATTTCCAGAAAGAAGACCACCCGTTCTTCATACGGGACCCGTAAACATGCAGTCGGTTGTACTCAATAATAGTGTTGTTGGAAACATAAACCAGGGCACGGTTTCAAGTCTTAATGCAACCCTTCAAAATGTTACAGTTGCAAACTATACTTATGCAGAACAAATAAAAAATTTTGCGGAATCAGTTGCCAGAGATGGAGAATTAAGTAAAGAAACTAAAGATGAAGTACTTCAAAAATTAGATTTTCTTGCTCAACAAATTAATCAGCAACAAATGAACGCCCCAGTAATTAAAACTATTATTTCTTCTATCACCACGGCAATTAACATTTCAGCCGGGCTTGCCACCTTATGGATGGCTTTAAGCCCTATATTTATAAGGTGAAGCGGGGTGATACATATGCCACTCGGAAAACATACAAGAACAGAGAAAGGGCCTATTAGGAAAGAACGGGCAGACTCTTTAGTAAAAAATCTCAAAGAAGATTACCCAGTTTTAGACCAATTCGATGATAGAACCCAATTGGGTACGCTTCGCGATAGGTATGGAGTAAATTCTTTGGATCAACTCCTTAAAAAGTTAAGAAAATAGATTTTCATTAAAGAACATATTATGAAAAAAATTGTTCACACTGACGCGCAAATTAAGAGTTATTTGGATACAATTAAGAATTCTATTGAAGGAGATGTTGGGAAAGCTTTACCAGTTTATTCCTCTATTCCTTGTGGATTTTTTGCAGTTCCACGGTTACTATTCCCTGAAATTGATGGACTGGGTTCATATTTAACAGGAAAGCCAGAGGCAACTGTAGAAAATATAACAACTTATTTAAGATTAATTTTATCAAAACTCGATGCTCGTTATTCTAAATATGCTGTATTTATAACATTTGTTTATAGGCATGGTTTATTGCATCAACACGCACCTAAAAATTTTGAATATAAGAAAAAAGATATTAGCTGGATGTTTAATATTAATAACCCTAATAACCCAATAGATGTTCAACGTGAATTTCATTTACGTTTTGAGCATAATTTTCTTCAAATAGATATGAATGTATTCTATAAAGATGTAGTTGATTCAATAGATCTAGCTTATGAAGAAATAATAAAATCCTATAAAGAAAAATTTGACCGATCCGTTTTTATTCAGGCATCTCCCCTTAATAAAACTAATATTCTAAAAAGAAAACAATACGCTAAATTTATAAAGAATTCAGATTTTACATTCTTCAAAAAAATTTGACAATCTATCGTGTATACCGTAACTGTTGACATAAATTCAGATTCGCCCAAGATAAGAGCTCTTGAAGCAAAAGGGATTATAAAAATTTACAGAATAAGAATTGAGAATAATAAAAATAAACAGAGCGCTATTTTACCAACTAGCGTTCTTGGACGAACTGTTTTAGGTCAAATGCGCTTTGGATCAGATCAGCAAACTAAAGTATTTAACAAGTTAAAGAAAATTATTGGAATAAATAATATCAATGATTGTATTCATTTAGAAGCACACATAAGAGATAGGCGAGACTATTTCGTAACCGAGGACCATGATATCTTAGATGCGAGAACTCAATTAAAAGAAGACTTTCCGGAATTAGAGATTAGAACTGTTAACGAAATCATTAATGAACTCCAAACTTAGCTAGATTTTATTATTTTACCAAGGCTTGCGTTGCACAACTCAAGGTGAGAGACGCTAAATATAAGATTTGACATAAGGATTTAAAAAGCTTATATAAGTAATAGAGTATTATATTTTTCGGAATGAAACGAATTTATTTAAATCTTAAAAAGATAATTGCAATTTGCTTAGTACTCTTATTTCTAATTGTCATTGGATCAATATTTATTAAAACTTCATATAATTGGGCAAAATTATATTCTACCGATGGATCTTTTTCTATTAATTTCCCTTCAGCGCCTACAAAAACAGTTTCCGAACAACAGTTAAAAAACGACTCTAGAAAGGTAGCAATTACTGAATACAGAAGCGAACCAAGCAAAAATATAATTTTTAGTCTGTACTTTACTAAGTATCCTTTTTATTTTGATGATACTACGAAAACTCTAGTTGGGTTACGTGATGAAACTTTATCTTCAAATGGTAAGTTTAAATTATTAACATCTAATTTAGGGAAATATTTTGGATTGCCAGGAGTAAAATTTACAGCAATAAATCAAGACTCAACATCCCCAAAATATTTAAATGACTTAATAATTTTACTAGGAAACTCTGCATATATCATGGAGCTCGACGACAATAATAATGATTTAGCGAGTTTTAATAAGTTTTATTCTTCTTTTAGCCTATCTGATATTTGGCAAACATACACCTCTAATGAAGGCAATTTTAGGATTTCATTTCCCACCGCGAGCAGAAATATGTGGTCATCCGATATAAGTCTTTCCGCAACACAGAAGAAGCATGAAATAACTATCGATACATTTGATGCAAAAGGTGATCAATACTCTGTACAACTAGATATTTATCCTTACAATCTTAGTGGTTCGCAAGAAGAATTAAATTCTATAAAGAGTCATATTGAACAAGCACTTGCAGGTTTCACGGTAATATCAGACAAGGATAGTACTTTTAAGGGATATCGCTCCTTTGATTTGCTATTAAAAAAACAGAATAATTTTATTAAATATCGGGACTTTGTCGTAAATAATTATGCTTATATAATAATTTCAAGCTCAACCAATAGTGATTTTCCGAAATTTGAGGATTTTGCCAATTCTTTTCAGTTAATAAATACTAATCCAACTATAAAATAAACGCTTTAAAAACCAATGAGAATCTCTGTCCCCTAATTTTTTTATCCACGTCGCACATCTCAAAAATGTTCCTTGTTTGACTTCTATTCTTTAAGGGAGTACAAAGTTATAGGAAGTGACCTGAAGTTTGAAGTGGGGTCGCTGTGAGAAGCTAGGGCTGGGAAACCAGCCCTAAAGTAATATGCTATCGGATAAATCAATTCAGGAATTTAAGGCTATTTATAAAAAGGAATACGGAATAGAGCTTTCTGATGTAGACGCAAGAGTCGCTGGGGAAAGATTAACTAGTTTTGTAGGTTTGTTGCTCGATCAAGTAATGACCGAAGAACAAAGAAAGAGAAGGCTTAAAGAAGAAAAGATAAAAGGATTTTTTCTAAAGGAAAGCGATGGTCATTATACGTGTGCAATTTGTAGGGAAACACTTCCCGGTAACGAAATATGGTGGAATCCGAAAGGCTTAAGATGTAAAGACTGCTGGAGAAATATTCAGCAAAAGGTAATTCCTCCTCTTGATTACGATAGCGATGATAGGGTTTGGATTAAAGAATGGGAAATTCAGTCTGAGTTCGGTATTCACCCGGCAACCCGAAGAAAACTTGAAAGACAAGGGATTTTAATAGGAAGGGATTTAAAAAGAGAAGACGGAACAATTTATTGTACTGTCTATCTAATCAAAGAGAATGAAAAATTTCTCAAGACTTACAAAAGGAAACCTAAAATGAAAGTGAAGTTTGTAAGTGCCCAAAGCAATAATGTGAAAGCTAAAACCACCTATCCCACAGAAAAGGAATTACTTGAAATTAGAGATCGGGACAAAAGATGCGTATACTGTGGTAAGAAATTTGATAAAACTAGAGAGAAGGATTTACCAACGATTGAGCATCTAAATCACAGACAGGATTGGGATAGTGTGGGTGACTATAGACGGCAAGGAAAGCCAGTTTCGGAAATCTTAGCAATCTGTTGTATGGAATGCAATAGAAATAGAGGATCTAAATCTCTACATAAATGGTTTGAAACTAAATACTGTGTGGATAACGGTATTAGCTATCAGATGGTTACTGAAGTAGTTAGAAAATACATAGACAAATACGAAAAAGATTAACTATATCAAACTACATCATCATTGAGACACCCTTTTTATACTGTCTCATTCGTCTCATTTAGCCTCAAATGTGAGACACCGCTATAATGATATAATGGGTCTAGACCGAGATGCTCAGCTGAAAGAAGTGAAGCTGTGGGCTGGATGAGAAACGCCGCTAGCTCTTTAATTTCGGCTTCCGAAACGCTATAATCCCCAAATATGATCGCTATGGAAAGAAAACCGGAAGTTACTTCTGAAATACCCGCATTATATTTTTTAGACACAGGTTTACCCGTTAAATACCCTGTTTGGACGGGATTGAAAGAAGAGTTGCGGACTGAAGAAAATTTGTTTACTGCTGTGCAAGAACGGAAATCGGGACCGGTTGATGTTTATGTTGATGCTTATCGCAGAGCACGGCAAAAAATTAAGCCAAGAGAATATTTTCATCACGTGGGCCAAAGAATTAATCCTGAAGGCTGGACCACTGCAACAGCCACCGATATCACCTCTTTTTTTGTTTTACCTGGCGCGCAAGCCTTAATTGCCCTCAATCTCAATATGGGCCTAGATATGACAGCTCCCAAATTAGCAGTCGCTGCGGCATTGACCGGCATAAGCCTTATGGCAGATTGGTATGCACTTCGCAAAAAAGGCTGGGATATCTCGATTGTCGGATGTGTTGCACAAGCAATTACCGGAAAACCTGCTCTGTCTGCAATGCTTGAGCATACTATTAATTACATGGGACCATTTAATGTTGTGAATATCGGTGCCATCACCGCTGGTATAGCCACAGGTAATTTTTCCTTCCTGATTGATAATATAACGGCGGCTCCTTTTGTTTTGGCGCCATGGTATATTGTAATGAATACGTTAATCGGTCATGGGCAAGCCGACAAGGTCTTGAATCCAATAGGAAAAGCTGAAGACGCTATCGCAGGCAACATTAAGCACGCGATTAAAGGATAAGTTAACGGATCAAGACCTGAATGCTCAGCTAGACAAATTCCTTTTTACTAACATTTGACAAAGTTTTACATAAAATGAGATGCTTAATTAATGGAACCGCAAGAACAACAGCAACAACCTCAATTACCGCAACAACAGCAGACTTGTCCGTTCTGTCATTTCCAACTTTTACAAAATTATTATTTTTGCCCAAACTGCGGCAAAAAAATCAGTGAGCCGCCAATCACGATTATCAAACAAATCGGTGTATACCTATTGAGTATTTTTTTACCGCCCTTGGGACTTTGGCCGGGCATTCGGTATCTTTTTTCCAAAGATGAAAAAACGAAAAAAGTCGGAACCATCGCCATTGTCTTAACTATTATTTCAACCATAGTTACGCTTTGGCTATCGGTAGCAATGTTTAATAATCTAACTAAAAACGTCAACTCACAATTAAACCAATATCAAAACCTGGACTATTAATTTGCTATAATAATTTTATGCTTGGGCTAACCAAATCACAATTTTTCAGTGTGTTAAAGATTTGGATTCCGCTTGCCATCGTCACCACAGGACTGTGCGGGTTAATTTATTTGGCGGTCCAACAAGATATTAGAATCGGCGCCAACGATCCGCAAATTCAAATTGCCGAAGACGTTGCCCGACAAATCTCGACCGGAGAAAGTCCACTGGCTTTTATTCCACCGATAAAAGTGGAAATTTCCGAAAGTTTGGCTAACTACATTATAATTTTTGATGACAAACAAAAAATAATCGGCTCTTCGGCTGTGCTAGATGGCAAAACACCAGTCATTCCGCAAGGAGTGCTTGATAAAACCAAAGCTGTTGGAGAAACGCGTTTTACCTGGCAACCAGAAGGTGGCGTTAGAAGCGCCGTGGTGGTTGATTATTTTAAAGGAGCAACCAATGGCTATGTCCTGGTAGGCAGATCGCTTCGGGAAATTGAAAATAGAGAAAATAATTTGGAGCTAATCGTTTTTCTAACCTGGGCTGTAACTCTAGGAGCCAGTCTTGCCGCCACCACAATTCTTAGCAAGCTCAAGTAGGATTAATGTGCAAAATTAACGTCTTCCCAAAACAACCTTTTTTTAACGTGTAAACTCCAATCGTATTTTTGCCGTAAGGATTACTAATGGTTTTAATTTTTTGGAAAAATTTTTCCAACCCCGCCTGCTGCTCGTCCCTAGCTGCAAAATAAAATGGCGAATTTAAAGATAGACAGTCGTAACTATTTAATTTAATTGGAAAAAGCTCTGTTGCAAAATAGACCACTTTGACATTGGTTGAATTAGCAAAATAATCGATTAAAGCACTTTCCGGATTGCCGGTATTTTCGGCAATACCAACTACTATTGGTTTGTCTTGGGAAACACTTTTGAAATAATCAACCGCCTCATTAATCCCGTATCCCGACGTCACCCCGCTCAAATAGCTGGCGTTAACCGACGGCGCATAAGGTAGCGTCTTAGTTAAATACAGCGGCGGATTAAAAATTTGCAGTAGCGTTAGCAAAAAGGGAATTGATGCAATAATTAGTATTAATAAAATCCCTAAGACTTTTTGCCTTTTAAAACAAATCCATAATAGATATGCAACCGGAATTAATAAAAACGGCAAGAAAGAAACTACATATCTATCCGAGGGAATTTTAACTAGCAACGTTGTTCCCAAAAGCGGCAAAATAAAAAATAGAAGAAGGATAATTTGGTTTTTTTGTCCTTTCCAAAAAATATAAATGATTCCAACGATACTTAGTAAAAATAACAGCGGCGTCATAAAAGTTAAACCGATTTGCGTATTAACAGTCAAGGAATTTGCCCAAGTTTTGAGAGGAAAAGCGAGAATTTCCGTAAACGTTAACGAATAACGAGCGTTACTTGATAATGTCTGCCAAAACTGCGGATTGATTAACAGAAAAAATATTGCTACCAGAAAAGTTAAAATTGTTATCACTAACGAATTTAACAAACGAACTTTTTTTGCAAAAACAGAATATCCAATCAAAACGAAAAAACCCGAACCGAGAAATAACAGTGCCGAAGATTTTATAAAAAATCCAATCCCTAAAACTATTCCCAAAAGAATTGGAGATAATTTCGATGCAGGATTTAGTAAAGTTTTTAATAAGAAATAGCCGGTCCAAATTCCGACCGCCGCAATTGCACTTTCCATTAAGGCTTGGCGGTCGTAAAAAGAGAATAGGGGAGTAATGGTATATAGAAAAACCGCTATCAAACCAACTTCTTTGGCAAAATATTCTTTGCAGATTTTATAAATTCCCAGCATTGTAAAAAATCCGGCTAAAACTGAAATTAGTCTTCCGGCAAAAAGCGGATCGGATAAAATGCTTTCTGCGATTCCGAAGATCCACATTAACAATGGCTGCTTGGCATCATAAAGTGAATAGTATAAAAACCCGGCGCGGTGAGTTTCCCGAAAACCCCAATCCAAATAAATTGCCTCGTCATTAAATATCGGCAGCTTAGTTAAGTTGATTAAACGGAAAACAAAATAGAACAGCGACAATAATAAGAGCAGTTTGTTTTTTCTTCCCCAATCAAATAATTCTTCGAATAATTTCTCCACTGGCTTTATTATTGATTATCGAATATCTTTAGTCAAATGCTGTAATTTCGATACCGAAGATATCTAATGACAAAATAATTTTGTGCTGATATAATCTATTTATGGCCAAGAAAAACGGGATTTACAGAAAACTTTACCGCTCAGAAACAAACCGCGTCATAGCCGGCGTAGCCGGTGGGTTAGGGGAATATTTTGAAGTTGATCCAACCATTATCCGGCTACTTTTTGTGCTACTGACGGTTTTTGGCGGTGGAGGAATTTTGGTTTATATCATACTTTGGATTCTTATTCCCTGCGAAAGTTGCATTAATAAAAATTCTGAAGACACCATTAAACAAAATGCCAAAGAATTAAAAACTAAAGCAAAAACTTTCGCCCAGGAATTTAAAGGTATGTCTATGGAAGACCATCCCCGTAACTGGCTCGGCTTCTTAATCATTATTCTTGGACTACTATTCTTATTTGATAACCTGGGATTCTTGCAATTTCATCTTTTTTGGCCACTGCTTTTGGTTGCGTTAGGATTTTTTCTGCTTTTTAAAAATAAATAATGGTCAAAGAAACTAAAGAAACAGACGAACAAATTATCGAAGGCATTCCGGTTGGATATTACCATAAGAAACATAGCGGAGAATCGGTTTTGGGGTTGGTAATATTATTCATCGGCATCCTTTTTCTTTTCAATAATCTTGGGTTGGTTCCCTGGAGCGTGTGGAATGGCCTTTGGAAATTCTGGCCGGTTATCATCATTCTTATTGGTATAAAAATGTTCGCGGGAAGGAGTTTATTATCCAGAATTTTATTAACACTACTTTTGATTTTTGTTTTTGCCGGAGTCCTAGCCTACATTCTTTATTACTACGGAGTCTTCGCAACGCTTGGCATTTCCTTCTTCTAATGAGCACTAGTCGAAGCTCCCGGATTTGTTATTCCCAAACCTTTTAGGCCTTGTCTGATGGAAACAGCATCGCTATAAGCAACTTTTAAATCTTGGACAGCGGCTTGGATTTTTGTCCTGGCGTCTTGAAGGCTAGGCTTATTTCCCGGATATCCTTGCGCGTTTAAAGGAGTCAGCTCTGCTTGCGCCACGGCAGTCTGGATGCTTGCATCATTAATTTTTGCTTTCATATCAGCAAGCGAAATATTTAATTGGGATACATTATCACCGGCGGCTTGAGCTTGGTTAATTCTGGTTTGCAACTTAGTATAAATTTGACTGAAAGTATCTATGGTAGTAGAGGTTCTGTCCGTCGCCACCAGTAAATTCACTTGTACCCTAAAAAACAAGAAAATATAATAGTTGTTGATGATTGATTTAACATCGGTTTTTAAAGTTGCATTGTCCGTATCCGCGTTGATTTTTGTTTGTAGAGCATTGAGTCCATCAATTTGGGCTTGAATTTGACTTTGCAAGCTGGCTTTTTCTGCCAATGAAAGCTTTTTAACGCCATTAATCTGGGCTATCAATTGAGTCAAGAAATCTACTCTTCTGGTAATTTCTTTTTCCGCCCTACTTCTTAAATCCTGTGAGACATTTGCTTGAATTTGCGTGATTACTGCGGCTCTTGAAGCAATTCTTGCTTCTCTTGCTTGCAACAGATTCCCTCCAACCGCATAGGAAGAATTGGCTGAAAGAATTAATCCGAACAATGTTAATATGATTATTTTTTTCATTTATTGTAAATTTGTTTGCTGATCATTGAAACTTTGGTTTACGTTATTCAAGTTGCTATTAAGATTATTTAAGTCCTGATCAGCCGCTTGCGTGTCCTGATTAATCGCGTTATCGCTCGTGTCTTTCACATTGATTTGATATGTCGATGGAATAGGCGTAATAGTCGGCGTTACTGTTGATTGATTATAGACTTGAATATTGGGAGTTGTTTTTTGTCCTTTATTGAAAAAAAGGAGATATCCCGACAACACTAAAACAATTACTATTATTACTATTGAAATTAACATCGCCAAAATTCTTCCCGTGCCAATTTTTGCCTGCGGAGCTTGTGGTAGAGGAGTAATCGGTTGTGGAGTTTCTGAACTATTTTCCATAATAAAAAGTTTACTCCTTATGAAAAGTTTTTGTCAAGCGAACAAATTACAATAATTTGCTATAATAGCCTTAAGCCCAGGTGGCGGAATTGGTAGACGCGCACGCTTCAGGTGCGTGTATTCGCAAGAATATGGGAGTTCGAGTCTCCCCCCGGGCACATTATATATACACTTAGATTGAAAAGATAGGAGCCTAGATGAAATGGACAACTAGTCTTGCGTATAGCGTAGGACTAATCGTTACCGACGGTAATCTCTCAATAGACGGAAGACACATAAGCTTGACTTCTAAGGACTTGGATCAGATTACAACATTTGCCTCCTTATTAAATTTGAAAAATAAAATTGGAAGAAAGAAGAGTTCATACAATCCTAAGGGCATTTATTATCAGCTACAATTCGGGAATGTGAAGTTTTATCGTTTTTTACTATCAATCGGAATAACTCCCAACAAAACTAAGAGTTTAGGAGACATAGATATTCCACCTAAATATTTCGCAGACTTCTTACGGGGACATTTAGACGGTGATGGATTTACATATTCTTATTGGGATAAAAGATGGAAAAATAGTTTTATGCTCTACACAGGTTTTATTTCAGCAAGTAAGGATCATATTTCATGGCTACAAGATCAAATAGAGAAAACTTTTCTAATAGAAGGCGTTATTAACTTCAATCGAACAGTTTATAGATTAATGTACGCAAAAAAGAGCTCTTTGATACTACTTAATAAACTTTATTACAAAGACGATTTGCCCTGTCTTAAAAGAAAGAGATTTAAAATCGCGCAATGTTTAGCTATAATAAGAAGACGTGCGGATATGCTGGAACTGGTAGACAGGCATGCTTGAGGTGCATGTGCTATAAAAAGCGTGGAGGTTCGAGTCCTCTTATCCGCACAAGACCGGATATCCTCGTTGTCAAATTTCCAGAACTTGATACACTTTAGCCAGCTTACTGAAATAGACAGGTAGGGTTCAAAACGAAATTGGTCTTTTCAAGAGTGGTATAATAGTGCTATAAACAATTTTTGAAATATGGATATCCTAACTACAATAATAATATTTATAATTGTTGTACTGATAGTTTTATTTTTCTTGAGCGTTAGAATCGTTCAGGAATATGACAGGGGAGTAATTTTCCGCCTGGGAAGATACACGGGAGTCAGAGGACCTGGACTCATTCTTCTAATTCCTCTAATTGAAACTATGATTAAGGTTACACTTCGAACCATCACCATGGCAATTCCTTCGCAAAAAATAATCACAAAAGATAATGTTTCGATAGACATTGCTGCCGTTGCCTATTATCATATTGTGGATCCGAAAAAATCCGTAATTGCGGTTGAAAACGTTTACGAAGCGGTAAACCAAATCAGCCAGACAACGGTCCGAAACGTAGTTGGACAATTCGTTTTGGACCAACTTTTGTCGAAGACAGCCGATATCAATACCAAAATAAAAAATGTTATTGACGCCCACACCGAACCATGGGGTGTTAAAGTAACGGCAGTGGAAATAAAAGACATCACTCTTCCGGATAATATGCAAAGAGCCATGGCTAAAGAAGCGGAAGCTGAAAGAGAGAGGAGAGCAAAAATTGTGGCAGCAGAAGGAGAATTCCAGGCAGCGCAAAAACTTGGTCAGGCAGCGGAATTAATTGCAAAACACCCTGTTGCGCTTCAGCTTAGAACCCTGCAAACAATGGCTGAAATCGCCACCGAGAAAAATTCTACCATTATTTTTCCGGCGCAGTTTATGACCACTGTTCAAGAAGCAATCAAAACAATCGGTAAAGACCTCATAAGCAAATAGCTCTGTCTTAATAAGTCCGAAGCGATAAAACTCCTCCTTTTAATAAAGAAAAAAGAATTATTGTTTGATTACAAACTCAAATTCATTTATAATTTGAAATGCGGTTCGGGCACTTAGCTCAGTGGTAGAGCGCTGCGTTTACATCGCAGATGTCAGGGGTTCAAGTCCCTTAGTGCCCACAGAACTTCTGGATTTCAGTTTGATATAATTTTTTGGATGGCTCCCTTAATAATCTAGGTTGACCTAGAGCATCCTTAATTAAGGCATAAAGGGGGCGAAACCTTAATCGTTTTATTTACTTTTGAACGTAAAATTGCTATTATCTGATAACCTTGCTGAGGTAGCCAAGGTGGTCAAGGCACCTGTCTGAAGAACAGGCTATGTCAGTTCGACTCTGACCCTCAGCACAATAACTTAATTGTATATCTAGAAGCGGGCGTAGTTCACCGGTAGAACGTCTCCTTGCCAAGGAGAGGAAAGCGGACTGGATGAACTACTTTCGTTAGAAACAAATTCGCGGGTGTAGTTCAGTGGTAGAATGCTTCCTTGCCAAGGAAGAGGTCAGCGGTTCGAACCCGCCCACCCGCTCAAATAAATGAGTGTTAATAAATAATACTTACGTGTTCCGACATATTCGGACAATGCAATACAAGGTTTCTTGTGCGTAAGAACTCAAAAGGATGAGTTCTTATGTTACAGGGGAAAAAATTAGAAATAGCGTACCACGATTATATTGTCAATTATTCTGCTGAAGCAAATTTAGCTCCTAGTACAGTGGCTAATAAGAATGATGTCCTCAAACGATTGATTGCTTTTCTTGATGGTCGACCGTTTAATCTTAATACGTGCCGAGAGTTTATTGCCTATATGTGTAGCCACGGGCGGAAAGCTCCAAATAGCCGCATGGATCTAGTACGGGTTTTAAGAGCTTTCGTTAATTTTCTTAATAATAATGACTACACAAAAGACAATTTTGCTCACCAGATAGTAAAGCCAAAAATACCCAAAAGAGAATTTGATTATATCGATCCTGAAATTGTTGAAAAGATTATTTTAGCGGGAACAGAATATGGTGTAATGGATAATTCAAGGAATCGTGCAATAAAAGATGAAATGCGGGCAGGTTTACGATTCATTCTTCGAACAGGGCTGAGGATAAACGAGCTTATTACGCTTAAAGGTAGCGACTTGAACATTTATGATAATCCCCCCACCTTTTGGGTATTAAGCAAAGGCGGCAACCGTGAACTTCTTCCCCTGCCCAAAGATATGCTTGAAGAGTTAAAAAAGCGTCTAAACTATGACAGACTTTTCAGTGTTACCAGAGAGACATGTAATTTTGTGCTTAAAAGAGGAGCAAGGAAATTAGGGATAACAACAAAGCTGACAAATCATAGCTTAAGGCATATTTTCGCCTCCAACCTTGTTAAAAACGGTGTTCCTATCCAAATGGTATCCCGCCTCATGCGTCATAGCAGTGTTGACATTACGGATAAAACGTATACGCATCTTAACGTTAATGATCTAGCCTTAGTATTGAACAGCAAACAAAAAATTATCGTAGGTGGACTGACTGTTGATGAAGTATTTGATAACGTAGAGAGTGCAATTCTTCAGACTGGCATAAAGGAAGATAAACGTTTTGCGCTGGATATAAAAGTTGAAAACAATATGTTGCAAATAAAAGTGCAAGTCCAGTGAGGAATGTTATTTGTGTCATTTGATTTTGTTTACTGAGAAAGTTAACAATAATATTATCTTTTCCCCAATCGTTTCCTGCGGTTTGCTTGTTGTATTCTATTACATGCTTTACAATATCTTGTCCCTTTCTTAAATCTAAGATTTTCTTTATCATATTGATGTCCTCGTGGACAAAATTTTAATAGAACTCCATGTAGTCCTCGTTTCTGATTCTCTTTTGGCGTCACTGCTTCAAGATGGTTTGGATTGACACATCTCCTATTTCTACATAAATGGTCAATCTCAAGATTCTCACTAACTTTTCCGTATACGTATTCATATAAAACTCTATGTGCCTGTCTTGTTTTATCTTCAAAATAAAACGCCCCATAACCTCTACCAGTTATTCCTCCAATCCAATTCCAACATCTATCAGTCTTCTCGACTTTCCTCCAGAATCTAGTTAGCCAATCCTCCGTTTTTTTAAATGTCATAGTTATTTGGTCTAATATATCTAGTATGTATAATATAAATCTATTGCCAAATCAAGTTTTACATACTTTTACTTGATAATTTTGAGCTCTCTTAGTATGAAGTTTTAGCTTAAACAAACCAGTATTTTTTACTGTACTTCTTTGTCATTCCCCCATACCATTGCACTCGTTCATTAAACATTCCATGTCTGATTAAATCTTCTCGTTTAACACTACTAAAGTTTTCTACAAAGCCTTTAGCTACTCCATCTTTCTCTCCCCATATCCAAGCTTTTGGTCTGGAATAAGTTGCAAAGATATTGATTGCATTTTTTGCTAGTCTTAGTCTGTCATCACAGAATACCAAAATTTGACCGTCTGCTTCGATTACAGCCCTGTTTCTAGCTTGAGCCAATGAATATGTCCCTTTTCTATCAAAATAAATATATTTAATTGACACATCTGTCTTGAAAAAGAACATTTCTCATAATAGAGAAAGGTGTTTTTTGTTCACCTTGAGGCTTATCTTCAAATCTTAAATAGCTTTGTGTTTTATCATGAAATCCTGGAGAGGTTTATAAGGTATTCTTTTCAACTTTCCAAAATTGGTATCAAGCTCATAATCTGTTTCTAAAAGCTTTTCTCCTCGTTTCACTTTCCCTCTTGCTTTGTTTGTAATTACTTTGGGAGTTCCATCTGCCCAAATTCCTCCAGCGTTTTTCAATCTATTGTCACGTGCTTCGATACAGTCTATCATTGGAAATAAATCGAAATCTACTATTACAGGATGGCATTCGCCTTCAAATACCTCTATTCTTACTGCTGCCACGAGCAATATGTCTTTAATCAGGTTGGATATTGCTTATTGTGATATTTCCTTTAATTCTTGCAGATTGCTCCCTTTTTGTCGGAGGTCTTTTAAGATTGAGCTCCGCATTATCAACAAATAATCCCTTTAACTCTACTCTTTTCCCTGATTTATGAAGATAATCTGGATAAGTTTCTCTTTGTCCAATAGCTCCAACATATTTTGAGAGACCTAATGATGTTACCTTTTTTTTATTCTCTTCATCCGTTAACAATAACTCCATTTGAGGTAAAGCAGCATCAAGAATGGTGTTCGTAATTACAGCAATCTGACTAGGTTCAAAGCCAGGAAGTGCGTTTAGTGGTATTGAAAGCCATGAAATTTTCAATCCGATAAGAGGCTTAAACTCATTTTTTAGGTCCTTGAGGTCGTTTTGAGTTAATCTCTTCATTTTGCAATATTTGCTTGTATCTGATAAGAATTTCGTCGGTTCTAGTATACTGCATCCATTCCTGTTTTGCCACAGCAGAGAGTTTTTTATCTATCTCTTTTCTTACGATAAGGTCCGGAACAGAAACCGGAATTTTTGCTAACATTTCTGCACTGAGCCGTGGTCTTGTTCCCCCACCGCCAAGAGGTAACTTTTTTAAGAATAGTTCTGATTTAAGATAAAACCACCAAAAGTAAACTAATTCATCTTTTGGCAATATCTGAAGAAACTCAGATTTTGTCGGAAACACAAGCTCTTTTTTCTTTAACCATTTACTTTTCGGAGTAACTATTACATTCCCAAGGTAAGCTCTCATAGTTCCGAAAAGCAAGCTATTTTCTGGAGCTGAAGTATAACTTTTTGGGATGTTATCTTTATCTTCTTGAGCCTTAAAGACAAAAGACCAATCTTTCGTTATGTTTCTATATTCTATAGGAGTAAGAAAGTAATTTTTTTTAACACTTTTTAGCCTTGTAATTTTAACAAGTTTACCTAAATTTTCTATTTCTTTAGAATGTTCATAAAAATAAGGGTCCCAAACTCCCATTATATAAATTTCAGGTTCGATTATTGATAAAAAACTTATATTATTTTTGACCATAACTTTGGAAAATTTTCTTTACTTCTTGATTACTAGCTATCTCACTCAAGAAGTCTTCTTCAAAAGATTTCATTCTTGAATTTAACTGTATGCCAACAGTCGATGCATAACAAAAAAAATGTTTATCGAGGTTATCTCCCCTTTTCTTTTTAAGAAAGATAATATCAGCACGTGTTGTTGTATTGGCAGTTAAATGGAAAATACCTTCAGGTAATCCTATTACTCCTAACAAATCGCCTATTTTCTCAACTTCAATTCTGAACCTTCTAAAATCGTTGTTTGTTATCAAGGAATGTGGTAAGAGACATACCAAAATTCCCCCCGGTTTTAACAGATTTAAACAAACATCTATGAATAAGGCGTCACTATTCCTATAGCCTAATTTAAATAAAGCACTTTCATTCTTTATAGTTTCAATTTTCAAGGAAAATGGTGGATTAGCTAATATATAATCGATTTTCCCATAGTACTTTTCAAATAAATGGTCTGGTTGAAAAATGTTACTATTTATATAGGATTTCTTTTGGGTTTTAGGAGTTGAGAGAGCTAATACTACACGAGAGAGGTCAACTAAAGATTTATCAATGTCATTTCCTATTAGTTGACATGACGTGTTTCCCCATCTCAAAGACGCTTCATGAAGAAAAGTTCCGCCACCACAAGTTGGGTCCATAATTTTGGCATTATTTTTTATCGGAAGTAATGATGCCATTACTCTCGCAATCTTTTGGGGAGTAAAAAACTTCCCCGAATTTGACCTAAATTTGATGCTTAAAAAATACTGATAGGAGATTGGAAGAAGCCTTCCATCAAAATCATTCTGAATTATTTTATCTAAAGAATTAAGGAAATTTTTGTCACCATCAATTTTCTTCTCGGTATCTAAACCTTTTTTGATAATTTCTTCTGGAAAATCTCTCAATTTATCTTTATTTTTTTGAAAATATTTAAAAAGAAGGAAGTAAAAAGTTCCTTCGCCATCTATCCCAAATTGTCTTAAATACCTTTCAACCTCTCTAGTTAAGAAGAAAATGTCATCACTCATTTGAGTCATTTTATAATATATACACCCCAAATTAAAAGCCCCACTTAAAAGAATGAAGTAATAAATTATAAGAAAAGGAACGTATATCCTCCCCTAATTGCATAAATATTAAGGGTTTATTTTTTCATAAGATGTCTTATAATAAATATATTAATATGACGTTTTCATTAAACCAGCAATCTAATCGTACATCTAAAACCTACTCTTACTTACGTGTTTCCCAAGCATCACAAGACTTAGAAAAGAACAAATTCGAGATATTGGCACTGGCGAATGCAAAACTTTTAGGAAACGTACAATTCGTTGAAGAAATAATATCTGGCAAGGTGCCTTGGAGAAAAAGGAAAATAGCGGAAATACTTGAAGAGGCTCAAAAAGGAGACGCTCTTATTGTTTCGGAATTATCTCGACTGGGTCGTTCAATGTTAGAAATAATGGAGATATTATCCGTGGCAACTCAAAAAGGATTATCTGTATATTCTGTAAAAGGAAGTTGGGAACTTAACGACTCAATTCAAAGCAAACTCATCGCAATGTGTTTTTCCATGGCAAGTGAAATTGAACGTGATTTGATTTCAAAACGCACGATTGAAGCTTTACAAGCAAGAAAGTTGAGTGGAATGAAACTTGGAAGACCAAAAGGAATTGGAAAATCCAAATTAGACCAATACAGGCCAGAAATCGAGGCGTTGTTAGCAAATGGAAGTAGTCAAAAATTTATTTCAGGTAGATACAATACAACACCAGCTAATCTTAATCTATGGTTGAAAAAACATGAAATAAAGAAATCACAAGTTTTTATTTCTAGATCTGAGAAAGTGTCCAGCGGAATTTGAGTTATTAAAACTAGTTGATTTTTAAGAAGAACCTGACGAGTTTTATTAGAATGAAAACAATTCTTTTAGAGATACCTTTAATTCCTTGGCAAGCTTACCGATATTATCAAGTGCTGGGTTACGCTCCCCTCTTTCAATGCCAGAAATATAGGTTCTATCGAGTCCAGTTCGAAAACCCAATTCTTCTTGAGAAATTTCCACCAGCTTCCTCAAAGCTCTTATTCTTTCACCAAAACTTTTCCTTAACACAGTTGATTTACTCATGTATACATACTATAATTACCCAAAAGTGGATTATTAGTCTACGGAATATAAGTCACAATTCTTTCCGAAAGGAGGTGAAATATATGGAATCGGAAGTAAAAAAGAAAAACTGGTTTGTTAAACACAAATTTATTACAGTTTTTTTAGTCATTATTATTGTTTTTGTTATTATCGTAGCATCAAGTGGTAACAACAATTCAGGTAGCTCTAGCAACAGTACGAATACCAATAACAATAATCAAAATACATCTGCAACAACACAAGCTACACCAGAAGCACCAGCAACGCGACAAGTTAAAGGTACGGCAACAACATTAAGTACAGGTGACTTTACTGGTGGTAAAGATGTTGTGGTTGGTTTGTATGACGTTACAACTACTAGTGGTCAAAGTGGTAACTTTATTGTTTCAGGTTCGGACAGTTACGATGAGATTCTAGGCGTTAGTGACGGACAAGGTGTACCAAATGTAAGAGTACAGATTTCCAACGGCGACCAAATTAAAATATCAGGATTAACTAGCGTCACGTTTACGCCTGTATCAACGCCGTTTATTACTACTCATACACCAGTTACGCTTTATGCTGGAACATTTACAGTTGGTCAGGATATTGGTGCTGGTAGGTATGTCGCAACCACGACAACTGGCAGTAGTGGTAATTTTATAGTATCCGGTATTGACAGTGTCGATGAGATTTTGGGTCAAAGCGATGGGCAAGGCGTACCAAGCGTTACTACTAACTTAACTGATGGTGATGTTATTAGTATCTCGGGGTTAAGCCAAGTTATTATGACCCCTAAGTAGAATACTGTTCAGAATGTTTTTGGACAGTCAACGTGCAAGTATAATCTTGTCTTTTTTCGGCTGGGCGGGAGCAGTCCTACCCAGAAGAAAGGAGAAAAGTGCAAATGCAGTTCATGATCTAGCGTATATCTGTAGCCTCGTACAATGGCGTACAACAAAAGTTTTGATGAATTTGGCATAAATGGTGTAAGCAATTTTATCGTTTAGACTGCCAATACAATCCAAAATCATTATATATCCTTATAGAATTCCTTAGTAAAGTTGTGTTTTAGGTTTATACTATCAGTGTATTAATAAAATGAACTTTGATCCACCAAAATTATATAAAAGAATTGTTTGCATAAGTGATGACTATATTCTTTCAGCACAACTATCCTCGTGCTTTCACAAGAGAAATACATATTTTGCAGTTTTAGAACCACCACGATCTCTTCATAAGTATTGGAGAAATGAATTTATTAAATTAAACAATGTTTTGGCAAAGATAAATGCAGAAAAAATAATTTTCTTAAGCATTAAGGAAGACATGATGACGTTAATCAAGGATCAGTTGCATATTCCAGAGAGTAAATACACATATATTGCTGATGAAAAAGAACTTTTAAGATTTTTAGATAAATACAGCAGCGTTTTTAAAGGAGTTATTGAATGTCCCCCAGATAGAAAGAAGGTTGCTTATGCACTCTTAGAAGCAAAGAGAAAAGAATTTAAACTTTTGATAAAACCTGAAGCAGAATACAAACCCAAAATTGACAAAGAAAACAATCATTTAATTGCATCGGATTCCATAGACTTATTATTACCCACAATGTTAGCAAATTATGCCTTTTCAATAAATGCAGACATTAGATTCTTTAAAGGCGAAGCGCATTACTCCCCTAAGGAAATGTATAGCATGATATCTGATACCAGAGGATCGGACGAAAGAGGCAAAACTGCCAGAGGAGTTAAAAAAGAAATCAAAACAAAACTAGAATCTGAATTAAAAAATATAAATGGTTATGAATTTATTACTTTTTTTACTGATGATTTTCAATATGGTTATTTCTTTCCAGATATACCTAATACGCATATTTTTAATAAACTTCTAGTAGGTCAATTTATTGCGGACGCTATTGCGAAACCATTTATAGAAGTTGATTCTGCGTTGTTAGTCGATACTGGATTTTTCTCTAATTCAGAAACAGATGATATTAAGGCTTTATTGTTAAAACAAAATGTTTTTACTAAAGAGCTTCGCGATGACAAATTTAATAATGTTGATTTGGATAATTTTATTCAGATATATCCGTATGATTTTTTATTCATATGCAGCCATGGAGTATTCCCCGAAGGCACCCGTTTCAAAATAGGATTTAACGACAGCAAAGGCATAGATCATATTATTGTCGTAGACGTAATTGACTCATTTGGAATAACAGATAAGGGAGAACCCGATAATCCGATTGTAGATGTAAAAACAACTACGGAATTTGTTGAATTAGACAATCAACCTTGGTATCAAAAAAAATATAAACCCGGTTCGTCAAAAACAATTGTAGAAGATTTTATAGCTATTGATAGAAAGGACTGGAATGTACTCGAAAAAGAAGATGTAACAATGAACTATAGCAACGTAATCGTAACCAAAGATAAACTTGGAGCATATATCCCTATGATACATGGCATAGCTGATCCTTTTTCTTCCCCGTTTATATTTAATAATGCTTGCGTATCTACTTATACAATGGGTGTAAATTTTATTTTTGCAGGTGCTAGTTTCTATATTGGGACAATAAGAAATGTTAAAGACTCAGTTGCGGTTAAAACTGCCACTATGTTCTTTGAAAAAACGATCACTCAAAATAAAAGCTTAGCCTTTTCATTATGGGAGGCTCAGGTAGATGCAAAGATTCCGATTGAAGATAGAGTCCACACTTGTGTAGGATGCCATTTTCAAAAATTCTCGTTTAATAAAATACAAGATGCCAAGGAATTATTAAAAAATAGAATCATAAGATCTTCAATGATGAGGCTAAGGAGTAGTAGAAAAAGAGATTTAGAGAAAAATGTTAAAGGGAGACACATTGACGCTATAAAATTTCTTAGAAAAGTTATGTTTTCTATTGTTGCAGAAAGCAGCTAAACAAAATTCAATGCCCAAAGACAAAGGTTACTCCTGTTAATCTTAAAACTGCATAAACCGTTATCAGAAAAACTAAATAACCAATAATGAAAGCTGAACCTAACGCAGAGATAAAAGCCTCTATTTTCCCATATTTCCTTTTATTAAATACTTTTAGAGACAAATTAAAGATATCGATAGAAAGATAGATAAAAAATAATATAGCTGTAATTAAAAGAATTACCAAAAGCACTATGCTTTTGGTAAATAAGAAGGCAAGAAAAATTGTTTCAGAAATTATTAACCATTCTAAAAATCTAAACCATTTAGGTGTCATTTCCATAAAAAAATTACTAGTCCTATTTAGTTTACTAATTAAATTGTTAAGCAATTTGCTATTTATAAACTTTGAATATAGCTCGTGATAATAAGGTAATTTCATTGATGAGATTATATCAAATAGGGAAAATTTCTTATTGTCTTCTTTGATGTGGAAAAGGAGTTACATTTCTTTTTTCAGCCTGAGGAAGTCCTCTGTAATATGCTTGATACTCCGTTAGATTGAGAGAATACCATTCATTGTATGCATATCTAGTAAAATATTGTGCAAGCGTTTGTCTAAAATGTTCCAATGCTATCTTATTTAGAGTTCCTTTTCTCATCGATGCCAAATTATTTAATAAACTTTCTCTAGGAAGTTGGAATATCGTCTTAAAATCTGCAGCCATTTTCGTTGTGAATCCTATTCCTTCTGGCAAGTAGTAAAAACTATAGCCTCTTTTAGGAGATGTTTTAATCATTAGGCTAAGGAGTTCATTTTGATTTGCTGGAAGAGTAGGTTTGCCCAAAACATTTACTAGGGTATCAATCTTAGCAAATGATATAAATTTCTTCCTTACGTTATCGCAATCTTGTGATATTACTATACCTGATGTAGGCACCGCTTTAACAGTAAGGTGAATGTTATCTTGATTCTTAATTTCGGTCCATGTCTTTCTTTGTGGCTCATCTTCTAGATTAATTGATGCTTCCAATGCATTAAAATCTTCTAAATCAATAAAAGGTAAATCAACAAAAATGTCACCCTGTCTAATTGTTCTTACATTGGTTGCTTTGTAAATCACTGCTCTTAAGCATCATCGGAATCTTCATCTAAATATGATGCCAATTGTCCTTCATTGAAAATATCCTCTTTTCTCAATGCCAAAGCACGCTCAAACGATTGAGACGCTCTAATATAGGAATCTTTTCTTTTGGGAATAGAATAAAAAGAGGGATATAGTATTACTTCATTATCAAAGAAAGGATTGGGATAATTCGTGTCTATCTGACCAAATATGCCTTCAAAACCAATGACTCCTAAACTTTGTTCGGGTTGAGTTTTAATGCCCCCAGCCGTTGTAGCTCCAGAGATATATATAGACATTGCATCATGTAAGGGTTTCAAGTTTTCCGCCGTGAAACTGTTATTAATGAATCCACCAGTTAATTGATTATTCATCATAGACGAGTCGTCATTAGCTGTTTCTGTTGCTGATACAGGTGTTATCCACATGTTTATTTAACCTCTCTTTTCTCAACGTTGAAACTTTTAGAGCCAATAATTTTATCATTTAAAAATACATTTAGAGTGTGTTTTCCAATAGCTTTGAATTCAAGATTGCCTATGTCAAGTATTAAGTTTAGTGTTGGCTTTTTCTTCGCAGGTATGTTAGGCGTAGTAAATTCTGCTTTTATAGGAGGGTCAACAATTAAATTTTCATTATTGGGTCCAGCAATTTTAATTTCTAAAGTATTTTTTATACCTTCCTTGCCTTCAACCCCGATACTTACAACTGCAGTAAATTTTGGAAGCCTACCTGGAATATCTTGTAGGTAAATTATGCTAAATATCCCAAGCATATTTAATTTACCTGAACCATCAATAGTTGCAGCATCACACAAGTGAATAAAATTTATCTCAAATTGACTCATAAGGGGATTATACATCAAGACCATAAGTCTATTCAAACTGTCACTAGCTATATTGCACAATTGATGATTTAAGACGTAACTTAGAAGCTAAATTCCCTACTCTAAGATTCTTTTAAAGCGAATAGCTTACAATTTTAAGAATATTTAAGCAGTAAAATATTTACTTACTCTTTACATCAATTAGCCTTTTCATAAGATATAAGCTAAATTCTACTGTCATATTTTTAGACAATCTTGCATCTTCAATTTTTGATTTAAGCCTATGCACGCCCAAATTAGATAAAAAATGTCGCAATGAGATAAGAATATCACCTTGCTCCTGAGAAATTAGCTTATGTTCTATAAAAAATTTTGCTACTCTATTAGCATCTTTTTCATCAAGATTTTTACCATCTTTACTATCTATCTCTAATGCTAGCATTTGATATAAACGCTCTGTGAAACTTCTAATCAAATCCATGCAGTCCTTATAATCAAAATCATCTGCTGCGTTGACCAACTTTTGTTCTACTTTGTTTAAAGTTGCTGATAAATCGTTGGGGAAGCTATATCTTTTAAATTCTTCTTCTAATTCTAGCTTATCCTTATTTATTTCGGGATTATACCCAGACATTATTTCATTGGTTAAATTTTTTGTAATAATGACATTAATGGTCTTAAATAATAAATCGAATACTTTTACATGATTTTCATACAAGCTAGAGTAATCGTAGATGGTTTGCCCCAGCTCGTTTCTTCGTTTTACAACATCGTCTACCCATGAATCTAGTTCAGAGATTTCGTTAGGCTTGAATATTTGCCTTTCATGTTTAAGAATATCCATAATTTCATCCAATAGAAGAATGGAATGGTAATTGGCTCTAGAATCATAATCTGCCTGGTAATTTTGCTTAATAACTGAGAGGGCATCCAAAAATAACCCGAGGTGAATCAACGTATCCAAAGCTGTGCAACTAGCTAGATATTTCCTGTTTGGCAATAAATATTCCAACAGTAAATTTTTAAACTCTTCTTTTTGTTGTTCTGATAACTGATTGTATAAATCTCTTAATAAGATAACCTGTTTATTTACAAAATCAAAATCCGATGTGTCTTCTTCTACGATTATTTCGTCATTATTATCAGATCTTGCAACATAATTTTGTTTATTACGCACGAGAAGATAATTTGTTTTAGCGGGTTCAATTGAGCTATTTTCTAATATTTTTCTTATCTTAAACTCTAGGTCTGTAGCTGTCATATTATAAAATTTCTTGACCCAATAATAGCAGGAATTTTATTCTTATACAAACAAGAAGTTGCATTTTTATAAGGATTTTGCTAACCTTTTATAAGGAATTTTGAGTTCTTGTAGGCAGAACCCTGTGTTTGCAAGGAGAAGGCAAAGGGTTCGACTCCCTCCGCCCGCTCATCATAAAGTCAGATCATAAAAAGCGTAGCTCAAGACTCAGCCTCAAAAACTTGACAAAAAGCCTAAAATCTGCCAGTCTTATTTATCAATGAGAAAAGTCTTCCTGCTCACTGCGTTTACGCTTTTAACTCCATTTGTTTTGGTTTTAACTTTGTCCCTTCTAATCTATACCTGCTCACTAAAGAATAATTTATTAATGTTTAGTAAAAATCCACGCGTTGCTTACGCCGCACTCCCTCCGGCTTCGGGTTCTTTACAAATGACTATTGTCGCCCAGGACGCCAGAGTAATGGTGGTCAAAGATTTTCTGAAAAGATACAACTCGGACCTTCTACCTTATGCCCAAAATATCATTAACGCGGCCGATAAATACAACCTTGATTATAGGCTCGTTCCGGCCATCGCCATGCAGGAATCAAATCTTTGCCATAAAGCCCCCAAGAACTCACATAATTGTTGGGGATTTGCCATTTACGGTAAAAATGTCTTAAAGTTTAATAATTATGCCGATGCAATCAATACTGTGACAAAAACATTGGCAATTCAGTATAAACAACAAGGACTGGAAACGCCGGAACAGATAATGACCAAATATACTCCCGGTAGTAATGGCAGCTGGGCCAAAAGCGTTAGCTATTTCATGACCCAACTCACAGTTAGCCTATAGTTAACCCCTTGACAAACCTATAGTTACCTGATATAATCCTTTTCAGATCCTAAGGTATGTCTTTCCAAATACATACGTTAGGATTTTTTAATGGTCGAAAGACCAAAAACAATATGAAGAATATCATATTGCTCGCCCTGATGGCAGCAATAATCCTTATTCCTCAAAAAGCATACGCTCAAGAGTCCTCTGCATCTTCCGCAAATATCCAACTCCCAACAGTCGCAAAGACGGGAGTCGATAACCGTGTCAAAATTTTGACTAGCTATCTAAATCAGTATGATTCTCCTTTGGCGCCTTACGCTTCCGACTTTGTCGCGGCGGCCGATAAATATAACCTTGACTGGAGGCTGGTAGCCGCTATTTCAGGCGTAGAATCAACTTTTGGCAAGGAAATACCAGTTAATTCGTATAACGCCTGGGGTTGGGGAATATATGGCGACAATGTTATCGATTTTAAATCTTGGGACGATGGCATCGAAACTGTTTCGCAAGGTTTAAGAGATAAATATATAGATCAATGGGGTGGACAAGATATCTATCAAATTGGGGCAATGTATGCCGCTTCACCCGCTTGGGCTGGACATGTTGAATTATATCTAGATAACATCCAAACATTTGCACTAAACGATCCTCAAGACACCCTTTCGATTTCTTTGTAAATCTTGTATAATCGTTTAACCGGAGCTCGCCCAGGTGGCGAAACTGGCAGACGCGATAGGTTTAGGACCTATTGCCCTTTAAAGGCTTGGGAGTTCGAATCTCCCCCTGGGCACAAATTATGAAATCAATCTTAGAAAGACAGGCAGACGGAACAATCAAATTAACCATCACTATTCCTTGGAGCGTGGTCAAAAAGGCCAAAGAAGAAGCACTTGAGGCCTATTTAGCCTCGGCGCAGCTTCCCGGATTCCGCAAAGGCAAAGCACCTAAGAAGTTGGTTGAGAAAAATGTTGACCAAGACCACCTAAGAGAAGAGGTCTTACGCAAACTCTTGCCCCAGGGCTACGTAGAGGCTCTAAAGGAGCATGATTTAAAGCCTATCCTTAATCCCAAAATTCACGTTGCAAAGCTTGAAGAAGACAAGGATTGGACCTTTGACGCTTTTACGGCCGAAGCACCCGAAATTACCCTCGGAGATTATAAAGACAGCGTTAGAAAAGTGACGGCTAAATCCAAAATAATCGTGCCTGGAAAAGAACCGGCTCCGACCAATTTTGAGGATATCACCAAAGCGATTTTGGAAACTGCCAAAGTCAGAGTTCCCAAAATAATTATCGACCAGGAGGTTGACCGGCTTTTGGCGCAAACTTTGGATGAAGTAAAAAGACTTGGTTTAACGCTGGATCAATATCTCGCTTCAACCAATCGAAATACCGAAGTTTTAAGACAAGAATATGAAAAAAAGGCGGAGAACGATATCCAGTTGGAATTTTTACTGCAAAAAATTGCCGAGGAGGAAAAAATAACGGTTGAAGATAAGGAAATTGACGAAGCTATCGCACAGGCTAAAACCGACACGGAAAGACAAAATCTCCAAAACAACCGCTACCTTTTAGCCGGTATCATCAGACAACAAAAAACGCTTGATTTCCTAAGAAGTCTGTGATATATAAGATAACGCTATGGCTACCAAAACAAAACAAGTAAAATTTTCCGATAAAAACTTCATCGAGGCCGCCGCAAGAGACATTACAGGCGGCGTTGTAAACTCTGTTAAAAACGACCTTTTGGAAAACAGCATCTCTTCGGCTTGGAAACAATTACTTGCCAACGCGGAGGATACTGACAATAAAACTTCGCAAATGCAGGCGATGGCCGGCGATTTACAGGAAGGCGAAGAAATCAATCTCTCAAGGAGCGAAAAAAGAGTCGATATTGACCCCGGAATAAACTACAAAGAAGAAATCCTGCATTTTGAGAAAAAGGAGATGCGTGTTCAGCAAGGACAACTTAATCAAAGAGTTGAACAAATTATGATTGAGTTAAAGCAATTAAGCAAGTCCGTTAAGGGCTTAGAAACTCAAGTTAGAGATGTCGATACCAATATGCTTCCGTCAACTCCCGGCAAGTATCACGAAACATTCTTTGAATATTTGTTAACCGTGTTGAAAAATGCCAGAATTAGGATCGAGGATTCTTCAAATTGGCTTAGCGTTGTCGCGAAAAAAGCTTCCAAAAAAGGTTATTGGGGCAACGCCAAAAAACATGGCACCAGTTATACTTTATCTGCCGACCGCGCCGTCTCGCAACAAGTTGGATAATTTGCTAATTGACAAGCTCCGTTAGTCTTCGTTAAAATAGTTTTACCAAATGAAATCTTTATTTATTGTCAAGTTCCTTATTAACGCCTAAACGGCGGGAATTGACTTGTAATAAAGACATACCCGCCTGACAAGGGCGGTTTTTTTATGGAACGGAGCGAATGAAATTTGCGAGTTCGCCTGCAAGCGAAGCGGACAGGCGAGGGTAGGAGGTGAAATATTATGGCAAGATTAGAAGAAAAAGTAACAGAACGCTTAGGGGTATGGGCAGATGACCCACGTTCTGTTGCAGGAGCAGATGCCATAAGAGCAGCTTCGGAATACAGACAAACTATGTTGGGACGTTTAGAAAAAAGGGTTGGCGCACCAAGAACGCCACAGCCTATGGAACCAGGACAAGAATATCGAGTTTAATAAATTGTAAAGGTGAATTTATTTTGATAGAATTAAACGGGTCTTTGAGGGAAGACTCGTTTAAAGGGCTCTTAGCTCAGCTGGTTAGAGCGTTGCATTGACATTGCAAAGGTCAGAAGTTCGAATCTTCTAGGGCCCACTATGACAAGAGATGACGCATATCAAATCCTTAGAGGCTTAGTCAAAAACGAAAATTTGATTAAGCACCATCTTGCCTGCGAAGCGGCAATGAAAGCTTTGTATAAAAGGCTCACTCCAAAACAAATTCCGCAAGAACAAGAGAATTGGGGAATTGTCGGACTTTTGCACGACGCCGATTATGAACTGTGCAAAAATCACCCCGAAAGACACACTTTAATTTTGGAAGAAAAAATCGGCGATAAATTAGATCCTAAGTTAATGCATGCGATTAAATCCCACAACTGGCAAAATAACGGCGTAGTGCCGAAAAGCCGGCTCGACTGGAGTATTTATTGCTGTGACGAATTAACCGGACTGATTATTGCGGCGGCTTTAATTCATCCCGAGAAAAAACTCGCTTTTCTAACGACTGATTTTGTGCTGAAACGTTTTAACGAACCGTCTTTTGCCAAAGGCGCCAACCGCGCGCCAATTTTAATGTGCGAAAAGGAATTGACTATCCCACTGCCGGAATTTGTCGGAATAGTTTTAAAAGCAATGCAAACAATTTCTGTGGAATTAGGACTATAATTAGAAGTAATGGAAAGACACGAACAGATAAATCAACCGCGCGTTAAAATCTTTATTAATAATTTCATCGGCGGGCTAGCTTGGGCATTGGGCGCAACCGTCGGACTGGCTCTAATTATTGCTATTTTGACGTTAATTTTAAAAAATGCCAGTTTAGTTCCTTTTATCGGAAGTTTCGTTGCCGATATTGTAAAATTTGTCATTACCAAGAATCCAAACCTGTTATCTAGATAATTTTGCCAATAATTGATAGAATAACCTCATGGATACGAAAATAAAAAGTCATCAGGAGCTTGGTCAGGAATTGGATTTATTTACATTTTCAGATTTAGTTGGATCAGGCCTTCCGTTGTTTACGCCAAAAGGGACTGTGCTTCGCCGAACGCTACAAAGATATATTGAAGATCTTTTGGAAAAACAGGGCTATCAATTTGTTTCAATTCCGCATATCGCCAGAAAAGAACTTTACGAAAAATCGGGACATTTGGAAAAATTCGCCAACGATATGTTTCCGGTAATGCATGCTAAGGGTAGAGACTATATTCTAAAACCGGCAAACTGTCCACATCATACCCAAATTTTTGCCCGAAAACCAATTTCCTACAAAGACATGCCGCAACGCTACGCCGAAAGCACCACTCAATACCGCTCGGAACAATCAGGAGAATTAGAAGGACTAACCAGGGTGTTAGGACTCACTTTGGATGATTCACATATTTTTGCCAGACCGGATCAGGTTAAGGAAGAATTTCGACGTGCTTTGGAAGTTAATAAAACTATGCTTAAAGATTTTGGACTAAAGTATTGGATTAGACTTTCCGCTTGGGATCCAAAAAACCGAGAGAAATATTTGGGTGATGAAAAGAAATGGGAAGAAATGCAACATTTAATGGAAGACATTTTAAAGGAGTTGAAAATTGAATATAAGAGAGTAGAAGGGGAAGCAGCCTTTTATGGTCCGAAAATGGATTTGATGGTTAAAGATTCTCTCGGTAAAGAATGGCAGTTATCGACCATTCAAGTGGACTTTAATTTACCGGACAGATTTGATTTATCATTTGTCGACGAGAACAATCAAAAGGTTAGACCGATCATGTTGCATCGGGCAACCTTTGGTTCTTACGAAAGATTTTTGGGAATGATTATCGAGCATTTCCAGGGCGCGTTTCCGTTATGGCTTTCGCCTGTGCAGATTTCACTCTTGCCGATTACCGATGAACAAAATAAATTTACTAAAGAATTAGCGGAAAAATTAAAGACCGAGAATATCAGAGTTGAAGCTGATTTACGTAACGAAAGACTTCAAGCCAAGATTAGAGAAGCTACTTTACAAAAAGTCCCATATTTAGGTATAATAGGAAAGCAAGAAACGGAAAGCGGTTCGGTTTCCGTCAGAACAAGACAAGGAAAAGATTTAGGAAAAATAAAAATAGCAGACCTAATTAACAAGTTAAAAGAAGAAATTGATAAAAAGGTATAAAAGGCACGAGGACAATCGAAAATTTTACAGAGTTAACGAGCGGATATATGCTCTGAGCCTTCGCGTTTTAGACGCAGAAGGAAAACAAATCGGAGTACTCTCGAAATTCGAAGCT
This sequence comes from Candidatus Levyibacteriota bacterium, assembly GCA_049519175.1. Lineage (GTDB taxonomy): Bacteria > Patescibacteriota > Microgenomatia > Levybacterales > UBA12049 > DATKGX01. The sequence goes on from JBEKQZ010000001.1 coordinate 476,992, forward strand.
CTGGAAGCTGCCCGAAGTCAAGGATTAGACTTGGTAGAGGTTGCCCCAATGGCAAAACCGCCGGTCGCAAAAATAGTAGACTTCAAAAAATTCTTGTATCAGGAAGAAAAAAAGAAACGCGAGGAAAAGAAAAAAACCAAAGCTTCCGAAACAAAAGAAGTTAGACTCGGACCTTTTATGAGCGAAAATGACCTTGGCGTCATGACAAAAAGAGCCAGGGAGTTTTTGGAAAATGGGGATAAAGTCCGACTGGTCGTCTTTTTTTCGGGCAGACAAATAACGCATCCTGAATTTGGACACAAAGTTTTGGATAAAACAATTGCCGATTTATCCGACGTTTCCAAAGTCGAAAGAGACAGACGCTTGGAGGGAAGAAAATTAATTGTCTTAATTAGCCCGGATAAGAAAGGATCCGGAAAAGCTACCAAAAGTAGCGAAAATAAAAATGAGCAAGAAGAAAATAAAGAGGTCGGTATCGAGAAGGTTTGAGGTTACAAAAACCGGAAAAGTTTTGTTTGCTCATCAATACGGCAGTCATAAAAAACTGCATAAATCCAGATCGAGGATCAGAAGACAAAAAGAAATTGGAATTTTGGGCGGAAGATTTGCGAAAAAAGTGAAAAAAATGTTGGGCGAAGATTAATGAAACAAAGAAATATTAATTTCCGGCAAAGTAATTCGGAAAGGGCCGGCGAAAGTTCATACAAAAATTTTCACCGGACAATTGTCAGAAGTTTTAAGAATAGCTTTGTGTCTACGTTAGGTAAATTTAAAAAATATGGCACGCGTTAAACGAGGAGTCGTCTCAAGAAGAAAACATAATAAACTGGCCAGCCTGACCAAAGGCTACCGGGGAACCAAAAGCAGACTGATTAAAGCGGCTAAAGAAGCAAGCCTTCATGCCGGTGCCTACGCCTATCATGGCCGGAAAGTGAAAAAGAGAGATATCCGCGCCTTGTGGATAACCAGAATTTCGGAAGCCGCTAAAAAAGAAGGCGTTTCTTATAGCCGCTTAATGAACCAGTTTAAAAAAGCGGGCATCGAAGTCGACAGGAAAATTTTAAGCGAGTTAGTCTTAAATGATCCGGAAACGTTTTCACAGCTTATCAAAGTCTCCAAACCAAACTAATCATCCTTCCTAACATCACTTCTGTTAAAATAAGCCTATGACAATTATTCCTTTTACCAAACAAGGTTTTGTCGATTTAGAATCGGCGCTCGAAAAAGAAATTGCCAAAAGACCGCTGGCGGTTGAAGCGTTAAAACGCGGCCGGGAAATGGGGGATTTAAGTGAGAACGGATTATATAAAGCGGCAAAAATGGAATTAGGAGATATTGACCGGCAAATCCGGCATCTTAAAAATCTTTTTCACTACGGCCGGATTTCCGAACCCAAAGATAATAAGACTACACAGTTGGGACATTTTATTACCGTCGAAACAGAAAACGGCGAAAAGAAATTTCAGATTGTCGGGGAGTGGGAGGCAAATCCAAGCGAAAATAAAATTTCCCATAAATCGCCAATTGGGCATAACTTGATGGGACGAAAAGCCGGAGAAATAGTTGCAATCAGAACTCCAAACGGACTGACTAACTACAAAATCTTATCTATTCAATAAGTTCATTCGTTGTTTTAAAAAGCCTCGTTTTATGCTATTCTTGAAGGTAATGGAAGATGAATTGATTGATATTAAAAATACCGCCATCTCCTTTATCCTGGAAGCGGAAGATTTGGAGAGTTTGGAAGAAACCAAACTGCAGTTTTTAGGGAGAAGCGGCAAATTAACTTTAGCCATTAAAGGCATTACTAAAGTTGCGCCGGAAAAAAGAAAAGAGTTTGGCATTTTAGCTAACGACGTTAAGCAAACCATTGAAGACGCCATTGAAGCCCAAAAGTTAAAACTCAAAGGGCAGAAATTAACGAGAGTGATTGAGAAAATTGACGTTACTAATCCGGGAATTAAACCGCCTTTAGGCCATTTACATCTGGTCACACAAGCCATTGAAGAAATCACCGCTATTTTTGGCAAGATCGGTTTTGAAAGAGTCCGCTATCCCGAAGTTGAATGGGACTGGTATGCTTTTGAGGCTTTAAACTTTCCGGAAGACCACCCGGCCCGTGACGACTGGGAAACATTTTTTATTAAGGCCGCGATCGATCCTAAGAAGGGCCCAATGCTTTTGACGCCGCATACTTCTTCCGGGCAAATCCGGGAAATGCAAAGAAAAGAGCCACCGATTCGAATGTTAAATATCGCTAAATGCTACCGCCGACAATCCGACGTTTCGCACGCACCCATGTTTCACCAATTTGAGGGACTTTTAGTTGATAAAAATATTTCCATTACCCATTTAAAAGGAACTTTAGATTATTTTGTCAAGTCCTGGTTTGGCGAAAAAAGAGAGTTGAGAATCAGACCTTATCATTTTCAGTTTACCGAACCGTCTTTTGAAGTCGACGTTTCTTGCGGCGTATGTTTGGGTAAAGGTTGCAAGTTGTGCAAAGCCGGTTGGCTGGAAATGGGCGGCGCCGGCATGGTTCACCCGAATGTTTTAAAGATGGGCGGCATAAACCCGGCAAAATATACCGGTTTTGCTTTTGGTTGGGGAGTCGAAAGAGTCTTAATGATGCGGGAAGGATTAAAAGTTGACGACTTAAGAATTTTGTATTCGAATAACTTAGAGTTTTTGGAGCAGTTTTAAATGAATATTAAAATTTTAGACAGCTGGTTAAGGGATTTTGTTAAAACTAAAGCGGCCCCGCCAAAAATCGGAGAGCTACTTTCACTATCGAGCGTCTCGGTGGAAAGAATTGAGAAATATGGAAATGATTTTGTTTATGACATTGAAGTTACTACCAACCGACCCGATTTAATGAGCGTTGTCGGGCTCGCCAGAGAAACCGCCACGGTTTTAAAGTTGAACGGTATCAACGCCGAGTTTGTTCCGCCAAAATTTACCAAGCCGCAAACTCCAAAAATAAATTTGATCCAAATAGTCAACGACCCGAAATTAGTTAACCGGATTTGCGCGATAGTTATGGAAATTAGGGTAGGGAAGTCACCAAAAGAAATTCAGGAGCGTCTGGAAGCTTCGGGAACCAGAAGCTTAAATAATTTAATTGATGTCACCAATTATGTGATGAAAACGATTGGACACCCGACGCATGTTTTTGATTTTGACAGATTGAACACCAAAACCTTAACCATCCGTGAAGCCAAGAAGGGCGAGCAGATTAAAACCTTGGACGAAAAAGATTATGTATTAAACGGCGGAGAAATAGTTGCTGCCAATGACCGCAACGAAACCGTCGACTTGCTGGGAATCATGGGCCTGGAAAACAGTGTCGTCACCGAAAAGACTAAACGGATTTTATTTTTTATCGACAACAACCAACCGACCAAAATTAGAAAGGCATCAATGGCTTTAGGAATTAGAACTGAAGCCGCGGTAATTAATGAAAAAAATTTGGACGCCGAGTTAGCTTACGATGCTTTGCTTTTTGGCATTGCGATGTTTGCAAGAATTGCCGACGGGAAAATTGTTTCGGACATTATTGATATCTATCCAAATAAAATCAGAGAACATTCAATTGAAGTTCCATTGGAAAAAATAAATCAAGTTATTGGAGTAGATGTTGATCCAGAGAAAGCTTTACGCTCTTTATCAAACTTAGGTTTTAAAGCCCAAATTTCGGGCGGTAAAATAAAAGTCACAGTTCCTTCATTTCGAATCGGCGACGTTGAAATCGAAGAGGATATTATTGAGGAAATTGCCAGAATCTACGGATATCATAATTTGCCAAGTATTTTGCCCCCGCAGACAGGTGTAATCCCTCACCTGTTTGCTAACCAATTCTACTTTGAACAAAGAGTAAAAAATGCTCTGAAGTATTGGGGTCTTACCGAAGTTTATTCCTACTCAATGGTTTCCGAAGGATTATTCGAGGGGCCGTTAGAACAGGCAGTGGAAATCAGTAATCCGTTAAGCGAAGAGTGGGTTTACCTACGCAAAACTTTGGTACCAAGTCTTTTAAAAATTATTTCTGAAAATAAAAGCCAAGAAACGATTAAGATTTTTGAAATTGCCAACGTTTATAACAAAAAGGTAAATGACCTACCTGAGGAAGTAATGACTTTTGCCGGGGTGATCAAAAAAGATAAAATCTCTTTTTTCGAAGTTAAAGGCTTAATTGAACAACTCTGTTATGATTTAGGAATTAAAAATTTAAGCTTTAAACAATCGGAAAAGGCGAGTAACGGCTCCTCTATTTACATCGGCAAAGAATATCTTGGAGAAATAGAAATTCTGGACGCAAATTTAATTGATTTTGAACTTAATTTTGCCTTACTCTTAAAGCATGCAACACTGCAAAAAGAATATCAACCATTAAATAAATTTCCACCCATCGTCGAGGATTTATCAATCGCGATCGATGCTGATGTCGAAACCGAAGCAATCGTTGCTGATATTAGATCGCAAAGCAACTTAATTACTGACGTTGACTTAAAGGACTCTTACAAAGGCTCGCGGACTTTTCATCTTAGTTACCAAGACCCGGAAAAAAATTTGACCAACGTTGAAGTTTCCAAAATTAGGGAAAAAATTATTTCTTCGTTAAAGAAACGGTTTAAAGCCTCTATCCGTTAATCTATGGCGTTGTTGGCGTTGGAGTCGGAATCGGTGTGTCGGTTGGCATCGGTGTTGGCGTATCGGTTGGATTATTATTGTTGGAATTCTCCTGATAATCGGAGGTTTCGGTCGGTGGATAATATTCCGGATGATCGGCGGCATAAGTTTGCTTTATCCAAGCGTCAATTCCGTCCTGCCATCTATTTTTCCCGTCGGTGGAAATTGGGTCATTTTCTTTAAACACAATATAATCTTTGGTGTCGTAATCTCCGGCGGCAATTTCCGAAGCATCGGCCAGTTTCCCCTGTTCGTGTCTGGATAATTTTAAAGTTTGGTAAATTGCCGATTGTCCCGTCGGCTCGGTTCCTTTAATAAAGTACTCGCTTCTGGTCGGCTGTCCGGCTTTTGGCAAACCTCCGCCCAAAGCATCGATTTGCATCGCGATGACATCGTCGGGTTTTTGCGGCGGCTCATCTTTTTTGCCTTTTAATTTTAGGACATAACTCATAATTTTATTCCAAATTGGCGCCGCGCCGGTAATTCCTGACGCGACTTTACTCATTGGCGTATTATCATTATTGCCAACCCAAACACCAACCGCGTAGGAAGGAGTGTAACCGACTGTCCAGTTGTCACGGATATCGTTAGTCGTACCGGTCTTGACGGAAACGCTGGGATATCCGGGGACAACTAGTTGGGAGTATGCACCAAACTCCATTGTCCGAGCGGTATTATCGAGAAGAATATGCGAAATCAGGAAACTGACTTCCGGCGAAAAAATCCGTTGTGGACTGGGAGGATTATATTTGTATAAAACGTTTCCTTTGGCATCGTCGACTTCCAGAATTGAAACCAAAGGCATCTTTTCGCCGCCGTTGGCAAACACTCCGTAAGCTTCCATTTCATCGATCAACCGAACATCTCTTCCTCCCAAAACCAGCGAATAACCAACATCCGCCAAATTGGCGTCGGTTGGTTGCCAATTATCAATTCCCATGTCGTAGGCGTTTTGCATGACATCTTTTATTCCAACCATTGCCAACATTTTTACCGCCGGGACATTAATAGAATTTGCCAAAGCAAATCTTACTTGAATCGGACCCCGATATTTTCCGTCATAATTAACCGGGATATAATCTTTATCACTATCTGTGGCTTTAAAATTAGTCTGCGTATCCATCAAAAGTGTTGCCGCCGTATAACCTTTAGAAAAAGCGGTAGCGTAAGTAATTGGTTTAAGTGAAGAACCCGGCTGTCGATATGCAATCGCGGCGTTAAAATTGCCGTCGTTTTTGGTATCAAAATAATCTTCGGATCCAACCATGGCTAAAATCTCGCCGGTTTTGGGAATTGTCACCATCGCCGCGCCGTTTCCGACATCAAGACTTTTATCATTGGCAATTTCGGATTTCACAATCTGTTCGGCTTTACTTTCAATATTGTAATCCAGGGTTGTCTTTACTCTTAAACCGCCACTTTCCACCACCTGCTCACCAAACTGGTTAATCAACTGTTGCTTAACGTAAAAAACAAAATGCGGCGCTTTAATCCCCAAACTATTTTGTGCAAACTCTGTATTGGTAATTTCTTTTAAAGCGTTGTCCGCCTGATTTTGCGTAATATAACCATCCCTAACCATTGACGCTAAAACTACACCAGTTCTTTGGATATAATATTTGTCGCCGGTAAACGGCGAATAAACACTGGGGCTTTGCGGCAGGCCGGCCAAGAATGCGCACTGTGCCAAATCCAAATTCTGAACATCTTTGCTAAAATATAATTGTGCCGCCGCTTGCACCCCAACCGCCGAACCGCCATAACCAACGTCGTTTAGATACATCTCCAAAATTTGGTCTTTACTATATTTCCGGTCAACTTGAATTGAAAGCATCAGCTCTTTTATTTTCCGGGGCAAAGTTTGCTCGGGTGAAAGCAGGACATTTTTAACCAGTTGTTGCGTCAACGTTGAGCCGCCGGAAAGTCCCCGCAAAAGCACGATGTTTAAAGCCGCTCTTAAATAACCGGTAATAGAAAAGCCCTGGTTTGAATAAAAATTCCGGTCTTCAACCGAAATGGTTCCCTGCTGCAGATATTTTGGAATATTAGCTAAATTAACGTAAATCCGGTTCTGGTTTTGGTAAACGGAGTAGAGGAGAACGCCGTTGCGGTCATAAATTCCACTTGACTGGTTGGTTTGGGCGGCAATTAATTTTCCCGGAGTCGGCAAATCCCGGCCATACCAAATAAATAAAGCAAACATCACAATGATTAAGCCAATCAGTCCAAAAAAAGCATATTTTACCAGCCGGCTAATAATCACAATCCGAGGGGTGTTTTGTAAACCTAATCTGCGGTTGAAATTCCTCCCAAAACTTGGAAGACCAGGAAGATTAAGAGTGAAATACCTACTTCTGCGGCGAAGTCTGCGACTGTAGTCCAGCATAACACATTAGAGTATAACACAAATTTACGCCTGGTTAAAAGTATGTTATACTCAATTTATGACTGACATCGACGAACTTTTAACCCGCGGGGTTGCCAATATTATTCCTGGTATTGATGAGTTAAAAAGACTGCTCAAATCGAGCCAAAAATTAAATATTTATTTTGGCATTGATCCGACCGCAACACATATTCATTTAGGTCACGCTGTACCACTTAGAAAACTACAGCAGCTTGCGGATTTAGGACACAATGTGACTTTTTTAATCGGCGACTTTACCGCCTTAATCGGCGACACTTCGGATAAAGATTCCGAGCGGCCTGTTCTAACTAAAGAACAAATTGAACAAAATTTTCAGACTTACAAGAAACAGGCGGAAAAAATTCTTGACTTTAGCAAAGTTAATATTCGCTACAACAGCGAGTGGCTAAGTAAGATAAATCTTGAAGAATTTATAAAACTTAGTCATCATTTTTCCTTTGGCGATATTGCTGGCAGGGAATTAATTGCTAAAAGATTAAAAGACGGAAGACACGTCGGCCTCCACGAGGCCCTTTACCCCGTATTGCAAGGTTATGACAGTTATTTTCTGGATACCGATATCCAAATCGGTGGCACAGACCAAACTTTTAATATGCAAGCGGGGAGAATTTTACAAAAAGATTTAAGAAGCAAACAATCTTTTGTCTTGGCCAATCCATTTTTGGAAGGAACCGACGGCCGGAAAATGAGCAAGACTTGGGGCAACGCGATCTGGCTTGATGACGCACCAAATGATATGTATGTCAAAGCAATGGCAATTAACGATAACTTAATCGTGGAGTATTTTACCTTAGCAACCGGTCTTTCAATAGAAAACATTAAAAAAATTGAAAGCGAATTAAAGAAAGGTGAAAATCCAATTAATATCAAAAAGAAATTGGCCCACCAAATCGTCAAAGAGCTATACGACGAAAAATCCGCCGACGAAGCCCAGGAAAATTTCCAGAGAACAGTCCAAAATAAAGAACTTCCGAACGATATAAAAGTTTATTCAAATTCAGATGAAACGAATATACTTCAAATTATGTATCTTTCTGGATTAACTAATAGTATCTCTGAAGGAAAAAGACTGATGCAACAAAAAGGAGTTTACGTTGATAATGCTTTAGTCGAATCTCCTGATTATGAGTTTGATATAACTTCTGAACATATTATTAAAGTAGGTAAACAAATCAGAAAAATAAAAAAAGCATAATTTATGGAAATGTTTCGGAGACATCAGTGGATTTGGAAAGTCATCGTCGCCGTTGCCTCCGTGGCTTTAATCGCGGCATCCGTTCTGCCATTATTAAGTCTTCATTAAGCTATGGATTTACAAACACCGGTTAGTGAAGTTTCAAGAACCTACAAAATGTTTCGCGGACGTTTGGAGAAATTAGGAATCGTGACATTAAAAGATTTTTTATTTCACGTCCCATTCCGCTACGACGATTATTCTTTAGTTTCCGATATTGCGCAAGTTCAAGCCGGCGAAACCGTCACGGTTAAAGGCACTGTTGAAGAAATTGATAATCATTACACTCGCAAATGGAAAACGCTGCAAAGAGCCACCGTTAAAGACAGCACCGGCAACATTGATATTTTGTGGTTTAACCAACCATTTTTAACTAAAGCCATTCATAAGGGCGATTTAATTTCTCTTTCCGGCAAAGTCGAGTTAGATAAACATAAATTAATCATGATTGCACCGGACTACGAAATTGTTTTCAATAACCAAACTATTCACACCGGACGATTAGTGCCGGTTTATCCGGAAACCCGTGGTATTTCTTCAAAATGGCTGCGCCGCCAGATTTATAAATTGCTGGAGGAGAGAAATCAGCTTAAAGATTTCTTGCCGGAAAATATTATCAAAGAAAATAATTTAATGAGTCTGGGCGACGCGATTGAAAAAATTCATTTTCCAAGCAGTTTGCGAGAAGCAGAAATTGCCCGCGGAAGATTAGCGTTTGACGAACTATTTGAACTGCAATTGTCGGCGCTGGTCAGAAAAAAAGCTTGGGAGAAAAACGCTATCAAAAATCCGTGGAATAGTTTTCAAGCAAAAGCCGACGAACTGATTAAGACACTTCCATTTGAATTAACCAACGCTCAAAAAAAAGCCGTTAATGAAATTCTGAAGGATATCTCTGCCACAAAACCAATGAATCGTCTTTTGGAAGGAGAGGTCGGCAGCGGCAAGACAGTCGTCGGAGCAATTACGATGTATGTCGCGTTTCTAAACGGCTTTCAATCTGCCTTTATGGCTCCGACGGAAATTCTTGCCCAACAACATTATCAAACCATCAAAAATCTTTTGGAACCATTAGGAGTTAAAGTTGAATTGTTTACTTCCGGAACAAAAAATCAGCAATCGTTTGACATTGCTATTGGGACCCATGCTTTAGTTTATAAAAAAGTTAAATTTTCCAAACTTGGTTTGGTAATTATCGACGAACAACAACGTTTTGGGGTAGAGCAAAGAACTATCATTAAAGAAAAAGGAGAGAATGTACATCTGCTAACTATGACAGCAACGCCAATTCCCAGAACCGTGGCTTTAACGATGTATGGTGATTTGGATTTATCATTACTCGATGAAATGCCGGTCGGTAGAAAATTGGTTAAGACCTGGCTAGTCCCGCCAGAAAAAAGAAATGGCGCTTACGCGTGGATTGAAAAACAAATTATCGGAAACAAAGACCAGGCATTTATAGTTTGTCCCTTTATCGAAGAGTCGGAAACAATGTTAACGGTAAAAGCGGCGACTAAAGAATTTGACCGACTGCAAAAAGAAGTATTTCCTAATTTACACTTAGGGCTTTTGCATGGAAAAATGAAAGCAGCGGAAAAAGAAAATATTTTGAAATCCTTCCGTGATAAAAAGATAGATATCTTAGTTTCTACGCCGGTGGTTGAAGTCGGAATTGATATCCCCAACGCCACCATTATGCTAATTGAGGAAGCCGACCGGTTTGGACTGGCACAACTACATCAACTGCGGGGTAGAGTTGGCAGGGGCGACAAACAATCATATTGCCTATTGTTTACGTCAAGCAAAAACGAAACGACCATTGAAAGATTAAAAGCGCTGGAAACAATTTATTCGGGAGCGGAGTTGGCGGAACTGGATTTAAAGTTACGTGGACCTGGACAAATTTACGGAACATCACAGCACGGCAGGCAAGTGCTAAAAGTCGCCAGCTTTTCCGACTTCGCTTTAATTGACAAAACGAAAAGGGAAGCGGAAAAAATCTTTCCAGAAATTGAAAAGTATCCAGAGCTTCTGGAGAAAACAAAACAGATTAATTTATCCCACGTCTCTCCGGACTAATAGTCATTGCAACCGAAGCTCAAATAAAGTAAAATACGCATATGCCACAAGAACCAAAGAAAAGACATTCCAGACAAAGACAAGGCAAACGAAGAGCAGCGATTAAGTTAGCGGTTACCAAAACGGTAATTTGTCCGAATTGCCAGGCGCCAATTTTAGCGCATCAAATTTGCCGGCACTGCGGCTACTACAAGGGCAAAATGGTCTTAAAAATGAAAGCTAAGAAAACAGCCGAAGAAAAAGAAGCACAAACAAAATAATGAAAAATCCTCTCGACCCACGCCACAAAAAACGCCAAAAAGCAGTCGAAGACCTTTTCAAAATAGACTTTCACCGCCAAACAATCGGGGATTATGGCAAGAAAATTTTTGCCAACAGGCAATTTCTGGATGAACAAATTACCAAAGCCGCTCCCGAATATCCAATCGCTAAAATTAACCGCACCGATTTGGCGATTTTAAGATTAGCGGTTTACGAATTACTACTTGAAAAGAAAGAGCCTCAGAAGGTTATAATAGATGAGGCGGTAGAGCTGGCCAAAGAATATGGGGGAGAAACCAGCCCGGCGTTTATTAATGGCGCTTTGGGCAAATTAATTAAAAATGATGCAACTTCCAAAGTTTAACAATCAAAAATTATTTGAACAGGCTTTTACTCACCGCAGCTTCCTAAATGAAACGAAAGAAAAACTCTCTTCCAACGAACGCTTGGAATTTTTGGGAGACAGCATTATTTCTTTTGTTGTTTCGCAGAATCTGTTTCTAAAATTTCCCCAGTTTAACGAAGGCATTTTAACTAACATCCGCTCTTTAATGGTCAATACCAAAAGTTTGGCCCTAATTGCCAAAGAATTAGAATTTGGCAATTATCTAAGACTTTCCAAAGGCGAAGAGGAGTCAAAAGGCAGATTAAACCAAAGTCTTTTGGCCGATTGTTTCGAAGCCTTTGTCGGCGCGTTGTTTATCGACCAGGGAATTGAGGTTGTTTCACAATTTTTGAGCAGCGCACTATTGCCAAAAGCCGACGAAATCGTCAAAGGCACTTCTTTTAAAGACCCGAAAAGTCTTTTACAGGAATTGGTTCAGTCCAGAAGATTGAACTCGCCGGTTTACAAAGTGTTGGGCGAAACCGGACCGGCACACGCCAAACGGTTTCGAATTGGTACTTTTGTTGACGGAAATTTAGTCAGCGAAGGCGAAGGTAAATCGAAAAAAGATGCCGAAGAAGATGCCGCTTTCAAAGCCCTCGAGTTTTATAAAGGACTGACAAAAGCCGGAGTTGAGAAGAAATCGAAATAATGGTAAAATACTTCCTATGTCATTAGTTATTCGGTCTACAAGAGTGGGCAAAAGAGGCGAAAGGAAATTCCGCATTGTTGTTAAAGAAAAAAGGTCCCGAAGAGATGGTGATTCAATCGAAGTTTTAGGCTGGTATGAAAAAGGCAAAAACGGCGGCAAACAGATAAATAAAAACAGATACGATTATTGGGTCAAACAGGGCGCGAAGCCTTCGCCGGCCATCGAAAAGCTAATCTAATTTATGAAAGACACACTATTAAGCATTGTGACCGCAATTGTTGATAATCCTGATAGAATTGACATTAAGGAAGAAGAGGTTGAAGGCGTCACTAATTTTATTATTACCGTCGCACCGGAAGATATGGGCAAAATCATCGGCAAAGGCGGAAAAGTGATTCGGGCGATTCGTAGCGTAATGAAAATCCCTGCCATTAAAAACAACCAACGGATTTATATTTCTTTGGCTGAAGTGCCGCAAACCGAGGCGCCGCAACCATAAATTAGTAAAGTTTCTACCAAACTCCTATAATAAACTTATGCAAATAACCATCATTACTTTGTTTCCCGAAATGTTTCAGGGACCGTTTGACAGCTCGATTATCAAAAGGGCGATTGATAAGCAGTTGATTAAAATTAATTTTATCAATTTGCGTGATTTTGGTTTAGGGGCACATAAAACAGTTGACGATACTCCTTACGGTGGGGGGAAAGGGATGATTTTAAGGGTTGATGTCTTACAAAAAGCAATTGAAGCCGCCAAAAATAAAAACTTAGATAAAAAAGAACAGCAAGTAATTCTTCTAAGTGCTCACGGCAGACTGTTTGGGCAAAAAATTGCCAGGGACTTTTTGAAACTAAAAAATTTAATCTTAATTTGTGGACATTACGAAGGTTTTGACGAAAGAGTCAAGCAATTTATCGACAGAGAAATTTCGGTGGGGGATTTCATTCTAACCGGCGGAGAAATTCCGGCCATGTTAATTACGGATGCGGTTTCCAGACTGGTCAGCGGTGTTATTAAAGATGACTCGGCAGCTTTTGAGTCTTTTTCGCCATTTCTTGAATATCCACAATATACCAAACCACAAACTTTTAATAATTTAAAAGTGCCCAAGATTCTGCTTTCGGGGAATCACGCCAAGATAAACGACTGGCGTGAAAAAGAAAGCCTCAAAATCACTGCGAAATTAAGACCCGACCTCATCAGAAACCATTAAAATGGGGAACCGGAAACTGCGGCCGAAGCAGTCGCCGGAGCAGTTGGCAAAACCGGTAAGCTTGTTTGCCCAACAGAGTTCCAAGAAGAAAGCTCTTCAATTAAAGATAGCTGTTTTGCGGATAAAGGAACTATCGGCGCTTGGTCACTGACGTTTTGCACCGGGTAAGGTTTGTAGTAAAAAAGGACAGTTAAAGCACCGCTATCTCCTGAGATATTAAGCGCAGTCACTTCGGCGATAGGCATCGTTTTAGTCAGCTCATGAGCAAACTCGACAATACTTTTGGGATCTCCTTTTAGGCTAATATCTATTTTCGTTGAGGGGTAAGCTGTTCCGCCAAAATTCGAGGCAGATAAATCGCCTAAGGAAAATTCAAAATTGCCAACCGACACCCCTGTTTTAGCGGAAACATAAGAAATTGCATCAATAATGCCAGCAAAATCTTTTTCCGGAGGCAGAGCAGCCGAAAGCGTGTCTAAATTAGACGCAATCTTCGCGTCGTCCAAAGAAGTCAGTAAATTATAGTTACTATTTAGAGCGTCTAGTTTTTGCTGTTCCGCTTTTACCAAATCCTGAGAATTAAAATACTGTTGAATCTGCGGAAAAACAACATAAATAATCACTAGGATACTGACCAGGATAACGCCAAGCGGAAGCAAAAAATCTTTATAATGTTTATACAGCACCATTAGGTTTTCGAAATCAATATTTATTTTTTTTGGGCCGTTAAGATTATTGTTCATACTATTTAATATCTGCCTGTATGGAAACTGAATACCGGTCGCTTTTTACGTCCAACGATAGTTGCTGCATCACAATGTTATTGATAATATTTTTTTGTTCTTGAAGCATTATTACATCATCGATGAGTTTATTCATTGAAAGTAAAGATGCTCCGGAAACAATCAGAGACACTTTTGTAGCATCAATCTGCATTGAGCTAATATCTAAATCTTGAGGAACAACCGCCAGTAAGTCATCGGCAATATCGGGGATATTTTTTCTCTGCGCAATAATATTTGTTAGATGGTTTGCTCTGTCTTCAACTAAGTAATATTGCGTTAACTTTTTATGCAGGACCGAAATATTTGTTAAGGTGGTTTGTTCATTCTGCTTTATTGAATTAATTGGCAAAGTTAAATTAACAACGAAGACCAAAATGGCAATAGCTACGACAAATGCCATGATTACAAACGCTAATAACCTTGCCACTCTTAACCTATTTTGTTCTTTTTCTAATTGTTCGTTTTTGGGAGAAACCAGATTAATACTGTCATTCATAATCTTTCATTGCTAAACCTACCGCTATGGTATAATCCGACCCGTTATCTAAAACCGCTTTCGGTATTTGTTGCGATGCTAAAATTTTCCAGGGATTGGCAATTGCCGTTTCGATACCAGCATTGTTCACAAAGAAAAGTTCTATCCCCGGAAGTTTGGCTGTGCCGCCGGATAGAATAATTTGTCTAATTGGGGATTCATCCTTGTATTTTTGCGCATAAAAAGCGATTGATTTTTTAATTTCACCCAAAACTGAATTGAGAATTGGTTCTGTGGCTCTACCAATTTTCCCGCCTAAACTTTTACCGGAAATCCCATATACTCTTTTATATTCCTCCGCCTGTTGGGAGGTTAGCCCGAAATCCATCGCAATCGCCCGATTTATCGCCGCTCCTCCTACCGGCATTGAGTACGTAAAAATCATCGAACCGCTTCTGACTATCGCAAATGAAGTGCTGATTGCACCAATGTTAACCACCAAACTCGTCGGAAAAGTTTGGTCTAGAATTAAAGGTCTGATTGTTGCCAGGATTTCCGTTTCCATCGAATTGATTTGCAAACCAGCCAGTTGAATTATTTTTTGATATTTATTGACTAATGCAGTTGGAGCACCAACCATTAGAACCTGCATTTTTTCTCCGGTCGTTGTCACTTGCGGTCTTTTCAAAACATTCCAAACCAAAGTAATGTTAGTCAGAGGTACCGGAATATATTGCTCCGCTTCCCAATAGATTGCGGATGCAAGCTCTCTGTCCGAAAGAGTGGGCATTTCCAGAACTTTTGTATAAACCTGATTTTCCGGCAAAGCCACATTAACTAATTTTGCAGTTACTCCGGCGTCCTTGGCGGTTTTAGCGATTGTCTGAGCCATCTCTTCCTCATCTAAAGGAGACTCCGAAAGCATTCCTTTAGGAGGAACCGGAGAAATTGAAGCAGCTTTTAAAATAAACGCTCCTTTTTGCCCATCAAGCATTACCAGCTTAAGCGATGTTGCCCCAATATCCAATCCAAAAGATTTTTTATTCATTTTTTAAGGCCAGAAAAGACTAAACGGAAAAAGTTCGGCCGGCACTTCAGGATATCCCTGAAAAACTTCTAATTTTCTGACAACATTAGTGTCGGTTGTCCCGGTCGAGGTGATTAAAGTTCCTTGCGAAGGAAGCGCGGGATTGCCCGAAACTCCAATATAAGCATTCGCGTAAAGAGGCGTCACTCTTGCCAAAAAACCATTCGTAACTGTTATTGTTCCCGTACTGTTATAAAGAGTTATTCCGGAAATAGGGTGAAGAGGCGGCGAAGAAGGAACGCTAAAATTATTACTTGAGCGCCGGCCGGAACAAGGATCATAAACGTATCTTGTCACCGTCGGGGTCGCCAGGGTGCCCGAAATAATAGCTATCTCCAAAGCGGCGTTGTTACAAGCTGTTGTAGAATTTCCCCAATAAATGTTTAAATTTCCGCTCCACGAAGTCGTAAAAAGCTGCGCTGGGGGAGGAGAGTAAGGAATTAACCAAATATATGTGGCGTCATCCTGAGAAACTTCATTATTGCCGTTTAAGAGAAAATCGGAACCGCCGGAAATAGTTTCCGTTGACGTTTGGTAAGTCGTTTGAGCCGAAATGTTAATCGGCTCAGTAATACTCGTGCCGCTTTTTATGGTTTGTTCAACTCCGGCTTCTGCAGCCGATAAAGCTTTTTGCGAATCAATTTCCTGTTGTGAATTTCTCAAGTTAGTTACACTCCTGGAAACCACTGCTAGTCCAACGGTTAATACCACTACCATTGCCAAAACCACAACCAAAAGAGCCTGTCCTTCTTGATTCAGGAATTTCATAAATATCTACTAAATATAGACTAGCAGCATTTCAAAACCTTTGTCAACGCCTAGCGGTTACCGCTATTTCTGATTACAACTGAGGTCTCAAAAGGAATCTCCGCCTGACTCTCCGAAAAATTAGCCGAAATCGTCGCTTTTAAGTCCAAAAAAATATCGATTTTCGCCGGCGCGGCAGCACTTTCCTGACTGCAATTAAAATAACAGGTTGCGTCCATAGTCGGATCGACCAAATAATCTAAGGTTCCGGTTGAAGATTGCGAGGCAATTTGCGAATTCGCGCAAGCGAAAGTGGTTATTCCGCCGTCAAAAGATTTAATTTGCAAATAGTTATACTGCGTCAGACCGGATTGAGATAACGCGCAGTCGGAAGTATCCGGAGTAGGCTGGGACGTACAATCGGTATAAAATTGAGTCCCGTCACAACTTATTCCTTCCAGTTTTTGCGCATAAGTAATCATCCGGGACATTTGCGCTATTGCCGAGTCACCGTTTGCTCTGACATTTTCCGTGGTTGCGCTTTTATTGCTATCTCTTAAAACCGACGTTAAAATTGACGCAATGATTGTTCCGACTGCCACTAAAACAAATATCACCGCTAAAAGTTCTACTAATGTGTAACCGTTTTTTGGATATTTTTTCATTGTGTTCTATTGATATCCGCTATGCACGTATCAAGCGTAACGTTATGACAATAATAGTTGCTGAGAGCAGGGTCTGCCGAACATTTTCCGTCTGTCCATGCCACCGTCACTTCTGCTTGAATATTGTTATTGCATTTTGCAGACGATATAAGTTCAACTTGTCTAAAAAATTTATCCTGGATATTCACGCTGTTATCGCTACAATTAGGATCAGTAATATGAGAATAAAAATCCGTCGTTCCTTGTGGAAGACACCAAATGCCCGTGCCCGAATAGGTTGCTGTATGAGCCCAATCTAGTTGACTTTTCTGCTGAACTATTTGTATTCCTTGTTGGGCGTAGCCCGTCGCCAAGTTTTGATATTCGGCAAAATCCGAATTACTAACAGCCGTTATCACGGCAACCGTAATTGCCGAAACTACGACTACAGCTGCTCCCAAAGCAACTAGTGCTTCAATTAGGGTTTGTCCTTTTTGATTCATGGTGAAACGCTGATATAACCATTCTGCAAATTGATTGTCTTGGTGTTTCCGTAACTTGACAAAGTAATATTATCCCCATCGGAGATAATACCGCCCGATAATATCGGGAAAAATACAGACGTAACGTTTGTTTTTATGGTGATATCGGAGGATAGTGTCGTTCGCCATTTGGAGTCAGTGGTAATCGGAGCCGGTTGACCGTTACTGTTAAGACATTGTATGTATAAAGCGTAATATTTCGGATTTGCGTTGTTAACGATTTGCACACCGTAACCGTGTAGCGTCTGATAATCAAAACATTGTAAGGTTATACCACTCCTATTTAAGCTTTTAAGTTGCGCTGCCGACAATGATTTTGCCGTATTTAAAGTTTGAACTAAATCGCTGGTAGTTTGGTTTAACGCTTGGGAGCGGCTATAACTGACAAAAGAAGCAACCCCAATGGTGGAAAGGATTGCCATAACGGTAAAAACGACTATCAATTCTATCAGAGTAAATCCATTTTGAGATTTGCCGCCTCTGGCGAGCCTCGCCGCTGGCGGAAGATTTGAGATTTGAGATTTATTTCTCATGGATTATTAAGCACGAAATATTTTCCGGAGGTGCAGGTAGGACTTGCATTTGAATAAGGATTAGTTGATATCCCCTGACTGTCTCCGCTATTTTCAAGACAAGCACCAAGAGTGTAAGTAGTCCCAGCGCTGGATGAGTAATAATAGTTACCACCATTATAATAGCTGCTGCCGCTTGGATCCGTTGGGAGATTTTGCATATAGATTGTTGAACAAGCAGGATTTCCAAAGCAAGCTGTAGATCCGGTGCATGGAGGAGTATTAGCAGGGCAGGCAAATAGACCTGCTACATTTGATGTTCCACTTGGATAGCTGCCGTTGTCCGACCGATAAATTTCCAGAGCTGACTGAATTTGCCGTAAATCCGACTTCCGTTGCGCATCCCTAGCCCTTTGCCTAACTCCGATAAAATTAACCATCAAAAGCGTGGCTAAAACGCCAATAATCGCTATCACTATCAAAAGCTCTATCAGCGTAAATCCCTTGTTTAAATTTTTAATTTTTTTCATGGCGTCACGTCCGGACTGGAAACTCCATAGTTACAATCTCCACCACTACCGCAAGCTGTTTGCATATTAATGCTAGAGTTTGCGGGGGCCGAACATAAACCCCCGCTACAAGCTGCCGGATCATTACTCCCTCTATCTAGGCTAGCATAAATATAATAAGATTGCCCAGAGGGCGAATAATAAACATAGTTTTTAGAAGAACTTGGATCTTGTGGTAAAACGTCCATATAGGGCTGCCAACTGTTTCCCCAGGAAACTCCGGGAATTTGGTAAGGGGCTGTTGCGACAATCGGATATTTATTATTATCCTGGTAATATACTTCCAAAGCTCTTTGTATTTGCGCCAAATCCGATTTACGTCTAACGTCGTTGGCTTTTTGAAATTGTGCTAAAGGATTTAAGACTAATAATGCCCCCACAGCCAAAATCCCCAAGATTCCGATGACCACTATTAACTCTATTAGCGTAAATCCTTCATTTTTAAATTTAATTTCCATAATCTTATTATATTACGGCGTGCACGGATCAACGCAAGGGCCAGTGCCGTTGGGAGGAGGATTACAATAACGATTGTAGTTAATGCTTGTATTGGTAGTTGGAGTTTCAACTCCGCATTGATGAGTTAACGGGTTATTTGGATAATATGCATATATTGCGTTACTACAATAACAAACAAAGTTAGCGGGTGGATTGTTAACAGGTGGACCAGAAGATGGTGTCCATATCGGCAACGGCACAATCTGCATTGTAACAATTTGGTTACAAATATTAACACTTATGCTGCCGGAAATCACACAATAGTTATAACCCAAAGATGCATAGTTTGCCGGAACACAAGGTTGCCCGGCGGAGTCTTTCATTTGCTCTAAAGGACAGGAGAAGGAATTAGTAGAAGACGGCAAAACTAATTTACCAAACAGCACATTCCATTGTGGATTATTGTTTATGTCATCAAGATAGGCGTAATTTTTCCAACCCGACGAAACAATCGGGTCGTTAGGAATCGCTTGTATACTCTTATCTGCAATAAGGGCTAAGAGAGGCTGAGGAGGATAATTATTGTTATCGTTGTAGTAGCTATCGAGCGCGGTCTGTAGTTGTTTTAAATCGTGCTGACGCTGCGCGTCCTGGCTTTTCTGGATTTGCGTGATTGGATTAAGAATAACTAAAACAAAAGTAACTAGAACTCCCAATATCATAATTACTACCAAAAGCTCAACTAACGTAAAACCAGCAGCAAAAGAAGCTTTACTAGAATTAAATCTCCCCAAAAAAGACAAACCAGCGTTCCTAAAATTAGAAATGGGCCAAAAGGAAGAGTTGTGTTTTGGAAACTTTTTTTCTTCCATAAAATAAGTATGATACCCACAATTGCTCCTGTCAAGAAAGCCAGGTATAGAGCAATCACGATATTGGGAAAACCTAAAAATAAACCTAAAACAAAAGCCAATTTAATGTCTCCGCCGCCCATCCCGTCTTTCCCCCGAATAAGCTTAAAAACCAAAGAAGTAATTAAGAAAAAAAAGAACGCTAAAACGCCGCAGGCAAGATTGATGAATAACGATTGCGGATTAAAGAATAGCAGATAGAGAAAAATAATCCCTACAAGTGGGAAAAGAATCTTATCCAAAATAAGACCGTATTTAAAATCCATGCAGAAAATAACAATCAAACCGGAAACAATAATCAAATGATAAATTACGGAGATTAATAATTGAGGATTTGAAATTGGGAATATGTAAGTCAACACAAACAAAATTCCCGTGGAAACTTCTATTGCCGGATAGAAATAGGGAAGTTGATGCTTGCAATAGCGGCATTTGCCTTTAGTGGAAATGAACGACAAAACCGGAATTAAATCTATAGCTTTGAGTTCTTTTTGGCAAAACTCGCAGTGGGAACGACCTTTGATCACGGTTTCGTTTCTTGGCAATCGGTCAACCAGTACTCCCAAAAATGAACCTAGAAACAGCCCGAGAATAAACAATAATAAAACCATTAAAATTAGTATAACAAATTAAAATACCTTGAGGATTCTATCTCGTGCACCAGTAACAAACGCCAGTATGGTTACCCGTCGTTGGAGGAAAAGATGGACAATTAGTGCCAGCGCTGCCGTCCATATTATATATTGTGTTAGCGTCTTTTAATCCTGACTGAGAAATAGGAAGAAAACAGGCAACAAGAGTGTTAGCGTTAGAAGGACCGGCGTTACCGCCGCTGCTACCATAATATGAAACATAAATCTTTGACAAAGAACCAACAGCGGTAACAAATGACGCTTCTAGTTCTCGGTCAGCTATAAGCGGAGCGATACAGGAGGTAACAGTGCAACCAACTCCCGTACTAGCATTACCACCACTGCACAGTGGCATCTCATAAGGTGAAGACGCCTCCTGACCCGTCCCTCCCGTGTCCGTCTTGCCATTATTTACAGCTTCAGGAGCACAAGCCGCTACGCCGGCACCCCAAGGATAATCACTGTGCGTAGCATAATAGCGGATGTTGGCATCTATATATTCCACCATTGTATTCTTAATATTAGCATCCGTGGCTTTATTTAGCTGTTCAAACGGATCGATAGTGGCAACCAAAGCGGCGGCTAAAATTCCTAAGATTCCGATAACAACCAACAATTCGATGAGGGTAAATCCTTTTTTCTGCTTCAGAAGTTTCTTCAGCTTTTTGAAAAGATTTTTCATGTATATACTAATATTACTCATATCTAAAAATAATTGTCAAGCCCCTCGTTTAAAGCTACTGGATACTAGAAATTAAACTGTAAATCGGCGTAATAACCGAGATGATTAAAAAAGCCACCGCTATTCCCAGAACAATCATAATAAACGGCTCCATCGCGGTGGTTAAAGTTTTGACTCTGCCGTCAACTTCCCGCTCAAAATATTCGGAGGCTTTTCCTAAAGTTTCATCCATTTTCCCGGTTTGCTCGCCGACTTTAACCAATTGAATTAAAAGGGGAGGGAAGAGGGAATAATAAGACATTGCCTCGCCAACGCTGACTCCTTTTTCAACCTGTTTGGAAACTGCCGTAATCGCGTTTCGGTAGTTGACATTACCGGTTGTTTCCGCCGTTTCCAAAAGCGCGTCGACCACCAAAGTGCCGGTGCCGACCAAAAGTCCCAGGGTTCTACTAAACTCCGCCAAAATACTTTGTTCGACTAGTTTACCAAAAATCGGTAGTTTTAACATAAACGAATCGATAATCAATCTTCCATCGGCAGTTTTCGACCACCTTCGATAAAAAAGCAAGAGAACGACAAGCCCACCAAGGATAATCGGCCAGAAAGCCGCCACCAAATTGGAAAGGCCAACCACTATTTGAGTCGGCAAGGGCAGCGGCACATTTAAATTTTGATACAAAACATCCAGCTGCGGCATGACAAAAACCATCATAATTACAATTACGCCAACCATCATAATCACGACAATCGCCGGATACATTAGCGCTGATGTGACCGTGCTTTTTAGTTTGGATTGTTTTTCCAAATTATCTGCCAGTCTTAACAAAACCTTGTCCAATAGTCCGGACTGCTCACCGGCTTTAATAATGGAAACGTAAATATGATTAAAAACTTTGGGATATTTTTCGATTGACTGAGCAAAAGTTTTTCCTTCCTGGACATCGGCAATAATCGAGGTAATAATTTCAATCAGCGACTCGTTTTTGACTTGCTCTTTAAGAATTTCCAGTCCCCGCATCAGCGTTAAACCCGAAGTCAGCATTGACGACAACTGTCTAGTAAACATTACCAAATCCGTATTGTTAATTTTGTTAAAAAAGGGAAGCTCAGTCCAAAATTGATTATCAATTCTGGTTATGCTAACCGGAGTTAAACCTCTGGCCCGAAGATAACCGGCCGTTTCACCAATATCTTTGGCATCCAATAGGCCTTGGGAGATTTTTCCCTCTTTTGTAATTGCTTTATATCTTAACCTCATATTAGCCGACCATACGCAAGAGATCCTCCGGCCGCAGCGCATAAGATTTGGCGGTTTCCAGACTAATTGTTCCGGACAAAACTAAAGAAGCCAGCGATGACTCAAGCGGAATCATGCCATAGTCTTGGGAAGTTTGGATAATTGAGTCAATCAAATGGGTTTTGCCGTCCCTAATATTGCTGGCAATTGCTGTAGTTCCTAATAAGACTTCGACGCCCGGAATTCGGCCCCCGTTTAATTGAGGGATTAATCTTTGCGAAACCACGCCTTTTAAAGTCGCCGCCAGTTGGGCTCTAATCTGGATTTGTTGGTCGGCCGGAAAAGAATCAATAATTCTATCGACCGTCTGCGAAGCGGAATTAGTATGCAGCGTTGAAAAAACCAAATGACCGGTTTCGGCAATGGTCATGGCGGCGGCAATTGTTTCCGGGTCGCGCATTTCGCCGACCAAAACCACGTCCGGGTCCTCCCGCAAGGCGCTCCTTAAAGCCAGCGGCCAGGAATGGGTATCCAAATCCATTTCTCTTTGCGAAATAATACTCTTGCCGCCCGGGTAAACATATTCAATCGGATCTTCAATGGTTAAAATATGCACTGCTTTACCTAAGTTTATTTCATTGATAATTGCCGCTAAAGTGGTCGATTTCCCCTGACCGGTCGGCCCGGTAACCAGCACAAAACCTTGTTTCAGCTGCGCAAAACTGTGACAAATTTTTGGCAAATGTAATTCTTCAACGGTCCTAATTGTCGGCTGCAAAAACCTAAACGCTGCACTTAAAACTCCACGCTGATAATAAAGATTCGTCCTAAATCTGCCCAAATCTCCGTAAGCGCCGCCGCCGAAACCAAACGAAAAATCAATTTCTTTATTGTTGACCAATAATTCTTTTTGCTCAGGTTTTAAAATTGAAAAAACCATTGTTTCCACTTCCTGCGGCGAGAGAGGGGGATAGTTAGACAGATAACGCAGGACGCCATCAATTCTTAAAGCCGGTGAAGTTCCCGGCAGCAAATGCAAATCCGAAGCGTTATTTTTAATTGTAACGTCTAATAATTCGTTTATTAACATATTATTCTTGAGCAACTCTTAGCACTTCTTCAACCGTCGTAATGCCTTGTAAAACCTTAATGTAACCGTCTTGTTTCATCGTAATCATTCCCTCTGCAATTGCTTCTTTTTCGATTGCTCCGCTGTCGGCCCTTTGCAAAACCAGACTGGCCATTTTTTCCGTTATCGGTAGCGTCTCGAAAATTCCGATGCGGCCAAAATAGCCTGAATTACCACATTGGTCGCAACCTTTACCTTTATAAAGTTTTATTTCCTTATCAACCGGATAATATTTGTCCAATTCCTGTTTCATTTCGTCAAGAATTTGCGCCGGAACAACGTATTCCGTTTTACAGTGGTCGCAGATTTTTCTCACAATTCTTTGTCCCACAACCGCGTTCATGGTTGATGCCAGTAAAAATGACTCCGCACCCAAATCCAAAAGCCTGGGGAGTGCGCCGGCGGCGTTGGAAGTATGCAGGGTTGAAAAAACCAAATGGCCCGTCAGAGCGGCCTGAATTGCCAAATCCGTTGTCTCTTTGTCACGGATTTCTCCAACTAGAATAATGTTAGGATCCTGCCGCAAAAATGCCCTTAACCCGTCGGCAAAAGTTAAACCGACCGCCGGATTTATCTGCACCTGATTAATGCCGGACATTTGATATTCAATCGGGTCTTCCAGAGTCATAATGTTCACCCGCGTCGTATTTAATTTTTCCAAAACCGAGTAGAGCGTAGTTGTTTTTCCACTTCCAGTTGGTCCAACTACAATAATAATGCCGTGCGGACGAAGCATTGCCGTTTCCAAATTTTTAAGTGATGTACCGGTAAGTCCGAGTTCTTGCAGAGTCGGAACCCCACCGGATTTCCTAAGCAGCCTCATGACGATTTTTTCGCCAAAGGCTGTGGGCAAAACCGAAATACGCAAGTCCACTTCCTTATCTTCGACTTTAAAATTAAAGCGACCATCCTGCGGAGTGCGGTGCTCATCGATTTTCATTTCGGAGAGAATTTTGATTCTGGAAATTACCGCTTCTTGCACGCTTTTTGGCAAACTCAACCGGTCATACAAAATTCCGTCAATGCGGTAACGCACTCTCACCCGGTCTTCCTGCGGCTCAATGTGCACATCTGAAGCACGACTGGTAACCGCATATTCCAAAATGGTCGAAACAATTTTGGCAATCGGCGCTTCTTTAATAATTTGGGCGATTTGCGTCGTATCAACCGTTTTGATGGCGCTTTTATTTTCGGTTTCTTTTAACGCTTCACCGACTTCGCCGACCAATTCCTGCCTATATTGCTGATTTATCGCCATTTCTACGTCTTTCTGCGAGGCGGCAAAAGTTTTAATCGTTAAACCGGTTTTTTCGCGGACAAAAGTTACCGCTTCCAAATCAACCGGGTTACTCATCGCCACCGACAGCTCTTTGGTTTTATCATCGTAGGCAAACGGCATTAGCGAAAATCTTTCGGCCACCGCTCTTGGCACAAAACCGATCGCCTGGGGAGAAAAAGACGCGCCTTCCAGTGAAATAAAGGGAATACCTAAAAGCTTGGCTTTGGCCTGCGCCAATTTTTCCGGCGGAACCAGGTTTAAAGACTCGACTACTGTTTCTTCGGAAACACCTTCGCTGGCACTTTTAACTTTAACATTATCGTATTGCTCTTTGGTAATTAATTTTTGTGAAAGCAGAGTATCCGCTAAACTTTGCGTCGAATCGAGAACCTGTGATGTTGAATTTTGAGTATCACTGGGCATTACTATAATAGTAAGAGAAAAT
This sequence comes from Candidatus Levyibacteriota bacterium, assembly GCA_049519175.1. Classification (GTDB taxonomy): domain Bacteria; phylum Patescibacteriota; class Microgenomatia; order Levybacterales; family UBA12049; genus DATKGX01. The sequence goes on from JBEKQZ010000001.1 coordinate 502,051, forward strand.
GCGTTATAATGTCAAGGAAATTCAGGACCTTTTTCAGAAAAGATGCAAAGCATTTTAATAACCGGCAAGGATACAGAAAAATTAAGAGAAGCCGCCCGGGCCATTTGTGACGAAAATAAAGTTTCCCGTTTTGACAGGGAAATTATTGTCACCGAAAAAACGGTCGGAATAGGGGATATCCGTAAACTGCAGGAAAAATTGTTTTTAAAACCACTTGAAAGCGAAATCAAAGCGGTAATTTTGGAAGCTTTTTTCGGTATGACCACGGATTCGCAAAACGCTTTTCTAAAAGTACTGGAAGAACCACCAAGCGATACGATTATTATGATTTTAACTTCGTCTTTGGATTTTGTTTTACCGACTGTTTTATCCAGATGTAAATTATTTAGTCTTGATCAGGTCAGAAAACTCACCGACGAAGAAATCGCTAACAATCTAAAAATTATTTCTGAACTTAAAAACGGCGGCGCGTCAAAGGCTTTAAAGATTGCCCAAAGCTATGGCAAAGATAGGGAAACGGCTTTGCAATTTTTGGAAGGACTGATTATTAGCCTGCATACTAATCTGGAAACTGAAAATTTACAAATTTTGAAGTCTTCGCAAAAAACTTACAATATTATTAAGACCACTAATGTTGCTCCTCGTTTCGCCCTCGAGAATCTTTTTTTAAGCTCCTAAAGGAAATTTCCCACCCGCCCAGTCTTCGGGCAGACTAAATTTTGCCAAAACTTTTAAGTCTAAAGGGTTATTAGCCAGTTGAATTACCTGCAGTAAATCCTGTCTAGTTACTTCCGGTGGCGGAGCAGTAACCTCTTTTTCCCTGGCAGCAACAATTGACGGGTCTTCTTCTTGATGCCCACGCGAAAAGAGAATTGACGGCATACCGGCTACGGTCGGTGCAAAACGACCTCTCTTAGTCTGACTTTTATTGGTAATTATCACTCGTAAATCCTGCTCGGAGCGTGCATCATAGTAATAAATTGAAAGTGTTGCCTTTGCTACCGTAGATCTCCGTCGGGGCCGATAGGTAAGCACTAATACCCATTGCTCATTCGGATTATGTATGCAACCAAAATCAAAATAGTCAGGACGATCACGTCTGATGTGCTCTCTGACGGCCCGCAAAGCTCCCCTCACCAGCTTAGGTCTTTCGCTTTCTCTCTCCGCTCTTTTTTTATCAAAATCTATTATTTCCGTTGTCATCGCTTGTGAATTATAGCGCTAAGTGGAGTTGAAAACAAAAATTTTGAGTTTTTTAGGCTTATTTTGCTATAATCACACATATGGAAAAAGATAAGCAGGGTGCATCTGGATTAAGAAGATTTACTAAAAACCGCGGTTACTGGGGCACACTGCCTGGAGCAGTCAGACAAGGTCTTGAAGAAACCGGCAGCATCTCTGGCATCGCCGCTACCGTTGCGGAAATCGGAACCGCCGGGAGAAAATCTGTTGTTATAAAACCACAATCCCGTTAAACTTTTAAAAAGTGGCTTATGCATTTAATTAATCCTCTAGTTGATTTATTTTCTAGACTATGGTATTAAATAGTCCTATGGCAGACGAACGTTACAGAGGCGGTAAAGTAACAGCAGCGTGTTTTGGCAATTGCCCTAATTTACAACCGCTTCTTAAAGCAGCATTTATGGATGACGCGCATTTTGCGCCTACAGAAGGATTAGTCCGTATCCCCAATGGACGGTGTCTGGAAAAAATAGAGATTTGGAAAAGAAACGCAGGGGGCTGTTCTGGACCGGAAAGAAAAACTTCCGCAGGAACTGCTGGAGAAACAATTTTTGTCTGTCCGGTTGCCGCGACAACTTCTATGCCCAAATTGTAAAGGTTGAAATCTCAAGTTAAACTGCTATAATGCTTTTTATGGCAAATCACTTTGAAGCGCTAGATTTAGACAGAGAAAGAGCGGCAATGATTAGAAAAACAAGACCGTTCATTATAGAAGCTCTCCAGACATTGGGGAACCGGGAAGTTTCGCTGGGAGATATAAACGAAACAGTCAGAGAACTTTACCCGGATGGAAAATTCGGAATGGGAATAGTTCCGACAGTTCTGGACGAATTAGAAGGAGCTGGAATAGTTATTTGCATCCAAACTCCAGTCAATCCAAGAACAAATGGTCATATGATAGGCAAGTCTGATTGGAGAGCACTAACTTATCGCTTCGCAGAACCGCCAGAAACCGCAATCGAACACTAACTTAACGACTCCCGGGAGAATTTGGAATTAAGATTATTTAACCCTCTAGTTGATTTATTTCTAGAACTATGATATTAAATCTCCATGGCAAGTCCTTATACTGAAATTAATCCAAGATGTCGTGATTGTCCACGAATAAAAGATGCCTATCGAAGAGCAGCCGCTTTTACGATTACTACACCAATGCTATTTGCTAGTTTTCCTTCCTTAATCATTCCAGACGAAGAAGGATTACGGTTACAACAAAAAACAATTGAAGACTCTGCCAATTGTCCGGGAATAACGGAAGAAGTTATTCTTGTAAAAAAGGGTTTGCCCTGGAATAGAAAAACAGTCCAAGAACGAGTACCAGGATGCGGGCTTAGTCAACCGCCCCCGCCTTGCGTTATTCCTTCTGAACTCGTAGAAGTTTAAATTAAAACCGAAAATGCTATAATCTTTTTACTATGCATGAAAGCGAACCAAACATAAAACCAACGAGAGAACCTCCAGCGATGCCGCCGGCACACCCGGGAGAAACCTCAAGAAGACAAGCGCCCGGATTTTTACAGACAGTTTCCGAAGTAATCAGAGACTATCCTTTTGGATTTTATTCCGCGTTAAGTGACCTCGTTCGTGGTAGGGGAGAGTTTGCAAAAAAAGAATAACCGCGAAGAAAATTTGGGGCTGAAGTTTATGGGTTTTATGGATTTTCCTTAAACCAGCAAAGACGAAGACGGTGCCGTCAGGACAATCCGAATAAGACTACCTGGGCCAACTCGTGCTTCATCAAGCGTAGTTTGTAGCTCTCTTTGCTTCTTTACAAAATCTTGCGCCAATGCAGATTCTTCCCTTTCTAATTCATGCTTGCCTTGATTAAGCGCGAGCTTTCTTACATCCGAATCCAAAACGCCGCGAACAGTTCCATCGTCTAAGTCTTGCCCTATAATCGAGGTAGCATCCGCTAATGATAAACTAACGCCTAGAGACATTGGATGTTTTGGATCTCCGTAAAAAACCTGAGCCTCAACCGTTCTTACGCTACGAATCCTAAAAGGAGTATCACCTGAAACCGGCGTTGACTCTGGAACATTAGGGGCACCTTGCGAACCTCTTTCCTTTCCTCTGCCGAAAAATCCTGCCATTTTGCAATAATAGCACTAATTTATGCATTGTCAATACTATAAGCAACTTTGCCGGGGAAAAGTTGGGATTGGAATTTAAATTACCTATGTTGATTTTTCTTCAAACTTTTTGCTGCAATAACCAAAGATATTACACCTGCAGCACCGATAACAGGACCCAAAACCATACTTCCTACGGCACCATGAACTAGGTCTTGGTATCCCGAATCTGCCAGAGTAACCTCTTGCCCCGTTTGTCCAGCGTAAACAAGAATATTAGACGCTTGTTTTATTTCGTCAGTCCCTTTATCAAACAACTTAATTGATAAGGCTGAAATCGCAAGCGAACCAGCGACAAGAGTCGAACCCCCGGCTATTAAAGGCAGCGCTTCTATTTCCTTAGCGTTCATAGGAAGCAGATTATACAATAAATCGGTAAATTAGGGAAAATTTGGGGCGGAAAACCCGTAGTGGTATAATCCGGTTATGCAGATTAATTTTTATCCCGAATACGATAATTCGGATTTTGAAAAAGCCGCTAAGGAATATGCAAACATCTGGAGCGAAGAAGGACAACGGATAACCGAAACAATCGAAAAGATAAGCGGATTAAAATTTAGAGAAAAAACTATCAACGCTGTTATTCACAATCGGATTTCCTACTCGCACCCGTTACAGCTACAAACCGGGCTTTCTCTTGAAGAAAAGAGAGGAACAATAACGCATGAATTATGTCACAGATTGTTATTGGCAAATGAAATTAAATGGGAAAAAATTAAAGGGAAGAATGGCTTCTACCTGCTTGCTCATAGACCTGTAGATTTAATTCTTTATGATATTTGGATTAAACTTTATGGAGAAAATTTTGCTAAAAAACACGTCAAGTATGAGATCGCTCTTTGGGATGTAAAGGGAATAAGTCCATATAAGATTGCCTGGGACTGGGCTTTGGGAATGACAAAAGACAAACGCCACCAGGAATTTCAAAAATACCTCCAAAAATAACCGGGGAAACTTTGGGGCGAAAATCTCGTTTGAGAATATCTACTTAAGCCTTTACGGGGACACCATTTACTGCTTGAAGCATTGTTCTAATACGCATCAGTGTTGGTATTCCGACAGAGCACAACTCACTATCGGAAATTAGCCATCTTTTTTGATCCCATAATAATCTTCCATTTATTCGTCCAACATCAGCTATATCTCCCTTAGCTGTAAGGTAATGCCGTACGCCTCTTTTTCCAGGAGTTACAGGCCATAGTCTTACCATTCCATCTAAACATTCAATCTTAGAAACAACTGGGACCTCTATAAAGACTCCTAAAATATCTAAGTATTTTGCGCCTCGAGCAAGACCTTTTTTAACGGCTCCTGCCCTGCGGTAATTGCCACATTCCGAGCCTAATTCATGCCAAATCCTATCCATGTCTGCAACTGCGGCACTTAAGAAAGCTGAGCTATTCTGTTCAACAGTCATCATAAGAGCTAAGATTATAGCAAAAATTAATCTAAAATACTATAGGAATAGTCCGCGGGGGAAATTTGGAGAACTATGTTCTATCTAAACTTTTAGGGCTTGGTATGGCTCTCTCTCTTAAACCGTCTACCAGATGCAAGACCGTAGACGGAGGCAATCCTTCTTTAATCCCAAGGTCAATCAAAGCTAAAGAGCAATAAATTCCCTCCAGTTCAAGACCGTCTAGAATTATACTTCTCATTTCGTCTCTTTCTTCTGGACTGGAAAGGCTTGATACCATAAAAGCTTCAAACTCTGGACCTAATTTTTCTTGCGCAGAGTTTGCATTAGCCCCAAGTTGAGTTACTCTCGCTGATAATTGACGAGCTTCATGCAGTTGTTTTTCCTGCTCTTGCGGATTCTGTCTTCCCGAACCAATTATTCTAGCTAAAATGCCCTTTTCTTTCACACCGTGGGATTATAACACTCGTCAGTCAAAAAGCAACTTTACCGGGGAAAATTTGGGGCGGAAATCCCGTAGTGATATAATTTCATAGTGAAAATTGTTAAAGCTTTTTCCAACACGAAAGATAATACTTTTTGCTTACAAGCATGTATTCAAAGCGTTTTAAATTTCTATTTCCCCACTAAAACATTTTCTGAATCTGAAGTAAGTAAAAATACAGGATATCATCCTAAGTATTTTTCCTGGAGCCCACAGGCAGTCGTATGGCTAAATAGTTTAGGTCTCAATGTGAAATTATACTCTCCCTTCAATTACAACAGACTGGTAAATGGAGGATTAGCTTATTTGAAAGAGTTTAAGAAAGATATATACGATCTTGAGGAAAAAAGAGGTGAGTATAAATTTCTTCCAGAAATTCAAAAAGCAGCAAAAGAAATGGTCGACAGGAAACTTTGGATTGATCAATTGATGAAAATCGAAGATCTGGAAAACCAATTAAGCAAGCAAAACACTTTATGTATCGGAAAAACCATATATGAATGGCTTGATGGACACTATATCGCTGGAACTTCTCACTTCATAGTAGTTGTAAAAAAATATTCATCTGGAATCTGGCTTATTCAGGATCCTGGACTACCTATGGTAGGAAATCGAAAAGTTAACCAATCTATTAATAACCATAGTATTTTAGGAGACATTATTCTAGTAAAAAATTAGCTTCAGCAAATTTGAAGCAAAATTTAAAGTTCGACTTCTTTTTTTAAAGGCTCTAGTCCTTTCAAAGTAACTCTCGCAATTGACATTATAGAACGGACAACTGGATTTATTCCTCCCACCTGAAGCTCTTTCCCAATCTGTTGTAAAACAAATTCTTTATCCTTTTTAGGCTTACCCGAATGAATACTACCTTCAACGTTGCATAAAAATTTTATAAGGTCAAACACAGTAAACCAATTTCCCGATGATTTCATTACCATTGTTTTTAACATTTTGCCTCTATCAACTTCTATTGGAGCTGCTGAATAAGCAGTCTCTGGATCAAAACCATCCTGTATCGACCAAAAGACCGCTTCCTGCATTAAAGGATTAATCTGACGACCATTTATTATAAATTTAATTTTAAATCTTCCTTTTTCGTTTACTTGATCTATTAATGGATAATCATCAAGTAATAATTTTCTCAAAAGACCTGCAATCATTAAGATTTCATAAGCATCTTGAGAGCTTAATCTATTTTTTATATCTTCAAGAGTTTTTATAAATAGAACCTTTTTATCCATAAAAAAATTATACACCTTACCCCTAGAAATTTGGTCTCAAATTTGCTCCGTTCGACACCACTCAGGATCGCAGTTAGGCCTTAATTCCTACTGGAATTTTAAGCCTAACTTTGCTAAACTGGATACCTGATGGCAAAGAAGACGACAGAACCAAAGGCTAAAAAAACCCCGGTTGAGAAAATAGCAAAAAACGATTATTCCGCAGCGCAAATTCAAGTCTTAGAAGGCTTGGAACCGGTTCGCAAAAGACCGGGCATGTATATCGGCTCCACCGACATCATCGGACTGCACGAAACCCTACGAGAAATTATCGATAACTCCGTTGATGAAGCTTTGGCCGGTTTTGCCAAAAACGTCTGGATAGTTTTAAACGATGACAATAGCGCCACCGTTGCCGACGACGGAAGAGGAATTCCGGTCGACATAATGGCTCACTACAAAAAATCCGCGCTGGAAGTGGTGATGACTAAACTGCACGCCGGCGGAAAATTCGGCGGCAGCGCTTATAAAATTTCCGGCGGATTACACGGCGTCGGAGCATCGGTGGTTAACGCTTTATCGGAATGGATGTGGGCGGAAATCAAACGCGACGGCAAAATTTACACCCAGGAATACGCTCGGGGCAAAGTGACTTCCGATTTAAAAACAGTCGCCAAATCCAGATTGGCACATGACTTTATCGAGAATAGAGAGTCGGGAACAACGATTACTTTTTTGGCCGACAAGGGAATTTTTTCGACCATTGATTTTGATTTTGACACGATTAAAAAATTAATTCGGGAACGGGCGTATCTGGTGCCGAATTTATTTTTTCATTTATACGACCACCGGCAAGGCCGCGAGCAGGAAGTCAATTTTTATTTCGAAGGTGGCATTACATCTTTAATTTCCAAGCTGAACGAAAACAAACCGGTTTTGCACCGGGTGATTTTTGTCGACAAGCAGGAAGGCGACGTCGACGTTTCGATGGCACTCCAATATAACGACGGCTACGCCGAAAATGTCGAAAGCTACGTCAACGTGATTAACACCATTAACGGCGGCACACATTTAACCGGATTTCGCATGGCTTTGACGCGCGCCATTAATGATTACGGCAAGAAAATCGGCAGCTTTAAGGAAGACGAGGAGGGGATTACCGGCGACGACACCCGCGAGGGTTTAACGGCGGTCGTGTATGTGAAGATGCCGCAGGACAAAATTCAGTTTGAAGGACAAACCAAAGGAAAGTTGGGCAACGCCGAAATCCAACCGATTGTGCAAAGTATTGTCAAAGAAGGCTTGTCAACTTATTTTGAAGAAAACCCGTCAGACGCGCGAAGAATTCTGGAAAAAGTTTATCTGGCCGCTAAGGCCAGACTGGCCGCCAAAGCCGCCAAAGAAGCGATTTTTCGAAAAGGCGCTTTGGAAGGAAGTAGCTTACCCGGAAAACTGGCGGACTGTCAGGAAAAAGATCCCAGCGTTTCCGAATTATATTTGGTTGAGGGAGATTCTGCCGGCGGCAGTGCCAAACAGGGAAGGGACAGAAAGTTTCAGGCCATACTTCCTTTGAAAGGAAAAATTTTAAACACCGAAAGAGCCCGTCTTGACAAGGTAATCGAACACGAAGAAATTAAAAATATTATTATCGCTTTGGGAATGGGAATCGGGGAAACAATAAATTTTGAGAAACTAAGATACCACCGCATTATCATTATGACCGATGCCGACGTCGACGGCGAACACATCGAAACTTTAATTCTGACTTTTTTCTACCGCCATATGCCGGAAGTCATTAAACAGGGTTGCCTTTACATTGCCATGCCGCCGCTGTTTAAAATTTCTGCCGGTAAAGACTCCAAGTATGCTTTTACCGACGACGAAAAAGATGACGCCGTCAAAGGGTTTTCGGCCGGCAAAGCCAGCGTTTCAATTCAGCGCTACAAAGGTTTGGGAGAAATGAATCCGGAGCAGTTGTGGGAGACGACGATGAATCCGGCCAACCGGATGTTAAAACAAGTCGCCATTGACGACGCCGAAGACGCCGACGCCACTTTTACGATGCTGATGGGCGACGAAGTTCCGCCTAGAAAACACTTTATTCAAAGCAACGCCAAACACGCCAACCTCGATGTTTAAATGAAAAGATTATTTTTAACTTCAAGTATTTCCTTTGTTGCGCAAGATATTGCCAAAAGGATTAATCAGCGAAATCTAAAGCTCGCATTCATAACAACTCCTGCAGAAGTAGAAGAAGGGAATTTACAGTGGCTAAAAGACGACCGACAATCATTAGTTAACGCTGGTTTTTTGGTAACCGACTATACCATTACCGGAAAAGCTAGGGAGGAAATTAAAACAGAGCTAAGTAAATACGATGTTTTATATATGTCGGGGGGAAACACATTCTACCTGTTAGAGAAAATTCAGACAAGCAATAGCACAGATGTCTTCAAAGACTTGGTAAACAACGGAACAATTTATATCGGAACGAGCGCCGGTTCAATTATTACCGGACCTGATATTTATCCCTTAAAAGATATGGATAATATTAAAAAGGCCCCAAACATAAAAGGATACGAGGGGCTGGGATTAGTTAATTTTGTCATTTTCCCTCACTGGGGAAACGAACATTTTAAAGATAGATATCTAAACCAACGGTTAAAAGATGCCTATAATACCAATAACGAAATCATTCTTCTGCCCGACGGTACATATATATTAGTAGAAAATGACTTCTATAAAATAATCAAGGTAAAACAGAAATAATGTTTAAAGACCCCATTCTTCAGAAACTTTACAAACAACACGGACCACACCGGTTTGAAGACAGAAGCGAACGTTTGCTGGAAGAGCTGATTGAAGCAATCATTAACCAACAGCTTTCCGGCAAGGCCGCCGATACTATATATAGTAGGTTTCTAAAGCTATTCAAAGCTGAACGGTTCCCGACGCCTGAACAGATTTTGAAACTTAGCGTTAAGAAATTAAGAGCTGCCGGTATGAGTTACTCCAAAGCCAACTATATCCAAAATATTGCCAGGGCGTTTAAAGACGGCGATTTAGACATTAAGAAAATTCGGCAAATGACAGACGAAGAAGTAATTACCAAACTGACTAAAATTAAAGGAGTAGGGAAGTGGACCGCGGAAATGATTTTGATTTTTACGCTTAGTCGCGAAGATGTTTTTTCTTTAGGCGACGCCGGACTAAAACGGGCGATAAAAAATTTGTATGGAATTACCAATGAAAAAGAAATTCTGAAATTGGCCGAAACCTGGAAACCAAAACGCAGTTTCGCCTGTTGGTATTTATGGCAAAGCTTGAATAACACTCCAAGAACTTGATTATAGAAGCTTATAGTGATATTATCCAAGTATATTATGTATCTTCCCGATTCGGAACGGAGATTATTAACGGCGGCAGAGCTTAACCAGCGACATGCTTTGGGAAATTGCCTGAATGGATTAGTCAAAGACATTCAAAGAGCAAATCCTAACGTGTTGATTGTAGGAGTAAATACAATCAACGAAGTTGTAAGCGCACTTTTGCAAACGGAAAACAATTTAGTCTTTCAAATAAACTCTCGTTCCTCAAGCTATACTGCGGACGGACAATTTGTTGCCAGCGTAAGAAAATTTGACTTGCCAACATTTAGAGCCATCAGGCGTTTGCCGCGCGGCGAAAGACCAGCAGAGGGAAACGAAGAAGCTGGAGAAGTTATTTTAGAAGCAGGTTTAAGAACCAGGGAAGAGTTACTTGAAGGATTACAAGGAAAAATTCCCACCTCTGTTCACTGGAATTAATTCTCCCATTGACAAAAAAACTTGCTAGAATTATAGTCTTTCTACATATGACGAACGCAGAAGGAAATCGACTATTAGCTCCTTACGAAGACACCACTGCTCTCTATGACCCGGCAAGACGAAAAGCCGCATATACGGGCATTGCTACAGCATTGAATGGATATATTGAGCAAAGAAGAGCAATGGGACAGGAATTTCAGTCCTGGTCTGCTTGGCAGCAACCGGAAAATCAGACAGAATGGCACGAAATCCCCAGCGGACTTAACGGGTACGGAGCAGATATTCCTCAACATGAATCAACTGCCGAACAACCAACAGAACCAGCAACTGTCGCTGATATGCTATTGGCCCGTTATGAAAAAGATCGATGCGCTAAGCTAGGAGAAGTTAGAACAGATATCCCCATCACCGAACCCGCGGAGCCCGGCGCCAGTGGAACAAACCCTCAAGAAATTACACCACCAACCGCTAAATCCGACTTGCTTCAGCAGTTAATAGATGACGTTGACCGACGCTAAATATTTTCCCCAAAACAGTCTTGAAATAGCGCACCATTTCCCTTATAATACTTAAGTCGTCCTTATGGATTTATCTTTGATTTTTCAGCATAAATTAATCATTTCACTCCTTGCCGGAGTCATCTCCATCGCCTACGCCATCTTCTTAAGCCTTCGGGTTTTGTCCAACGCCAGAGGAGACGCCAAAATGAATGAAATCTCCGACGCCATCGAAGAAGGGGCACTGGCTTACATGAAACGCCAATACACGGTAGTTGCCGCCATCGGAGTTGTAATCGCCATCATTTTGTATTTTATTTTTGGGGTAGTTACCGCCGCCGGTTTTATTCTTGGCGCGGTTTTTAGCGCCGTTGCCGGAGTGGTTGGAATGTCGATTGCCGTCAGAAGTAATATTCGCACCGCGCAAGCCGCCAAAAAAGGTTTGGCTCAAGCGTTTGGCTTAGCATTTCAGGGCGGAGCAGTTACGGGACTGATGGTCGCGGGACTGGCTCTAGTGGCCGTTTCCGGATTCTATTGGATTTTGGAAAGATTTGCCGGTGGCAATTTACAACCGTTGATTGCTTTGGGTTTTGGCGGATCTTTGATTTCGGTTTTTGCTAGGTTAGGCGGCGGAATTTTTACTAAATCTGCAGACGTCGGAACCGATATGGTCGGAAAAATCGAAAAAGGCATTCCCGAAGACGACCCCAGGAATCCCGGAGTGATTGCCGATTTAGTCGGCGACAATGTTGGCGACGACGCCGGAATGGCCGCCGATTTATTTGAAACTTATGTGATTACCGTCGTTGCCGCGATGATTTTAGGTCATTTAACTTTTCCCGGCAACCCGGCAGTGTTATTTTTCCCAATGCTAATTGGCGCAATCTCGATTGTCGCCTCCATTGTCGGCACTTGGTTTGTCAGACTCATCGGCAAAGGCGGCGTGATGAAAGCTTTATATCAAGGACTGATTGCCGCGATGCTGGTTTCAGCAGTAGGATTTTACTTTTTGACTATGGAAATTTTCCCCCAGGGTTTAGGTAAAATTTCTTCTTTGAATTTATTCTTCACTTCGATTATCGGTTTGGTCGTAACCATCGGACTGGTCGTCATTACCGAATACTTTACCTCCAAATCTTTTTCGCCGGTTAAAACCATTGCTAACGCATCTACCACCGGCTCGGGCACCAACGTTATTGCCGGTTTGGCGGTTTCAATGAAATCAACCATGCCGCCAATTCTTTTGATTGCCGCTGCCATTCTAGTCGGTTTTAATTTGGCCGGACTTTACGGAGTGGCGATTGCCGCAATGTCAATGCTTTCCCTGGCCGGAATCGTAGTGGCGATTGACGCTTTTGGACCGATCACCGACAACGCCGGCGGAATTGCCGAAATGGCCGGTTTAGATAAAAAAGTGCGGGACATCACCGATCCGCTGGATGCCGTCGGCAACACCACTAAAGCCGTCACTAAGGCTTATGCCATCGGTTCAGCCGGACTGGCCGCTTTAGTTTTATTTGCCAGCTACACCCAGGAATTAGTGAAGAGTGGACATTTCAACGGCACTTTTTCTTTGTCTGATCCCAGCGTTTTAGTCGGACTATTTATCGGCGCCGCCCTTCCATATCTTTTTGCTTCTCTTGCCATGGAAGCCGTCGGCAAAACCAGCGTTTCCATTGTTGACGAAGTCAGACGCCAGTTTAAAGAAATCAAAGGACTGATGGAGGGAACTGCTAAACCGGAATACGGCAAAGCGGTGGATATTGTTACTAAAGCCGCGATTAAAGAAATGCTTTTACCAACCGCCATTACGGTTTTGGCGCCGATTGTGGTTGGCTTTGCGTTGGGACCAAAAGCTTTGGGCGGACTTTTGATGGGCAGCATTATTACAGGATTATTCCTGGGAATTTCGATGACGACCGGCGGAGCTGCTTGGGATAACACTAAAAAATATATTGAAGAAGGAAATTTTGGCGGTAAGGGCAGTTTTGCTCACCAGTCGGCCGTCACCGGCGATACAGTCGGCGACCCATATAAGGATACGGCCGGCCCGGCAATCAACCCGATGATTAAAGTTTTGAATATCGTCGCATTACTAATCGCCGGCTTTTTGATCTAGAATCTGGAAGGCCGACCGAAAGACAGGACCCCAAAAAATATGAGTGATATCGGTAAACTACAAAACACAGAAATAGCTTTCGAAATGAGACGCGCGTATTTGGATTACGCCATGTCGGTTATCGTTTCCCGCGCGCTTCCCGATGTTAGGGACGGCTTAAAGCCGGTCCACCGCAGAATTCTTTTCGCCATGCACGAAATGAATTTAACCCACAGTGCCAAATATTCAAAGAGTGCCAAAATTGTTGGAGAAGTGATGGGAAAATATCATCCCCACGGCGACGTTCCGATTTACGACTCGCTCGTCCGCCTGGCGCAGGATTTTTCGATGCGTTATCCATTGATTGACGGACAGGGAAACTTCGGTTCGATGGACGGCGACCCGCCGGCGGCCATGCGTTATACCGAAGCCCGGATGGCGGCGATTACCGCCGAAATGCTTTTAGACATGGAGAAGGAAACCGTCGATTATTTACCTAACTTTGATTCCACTTTAAAAGAACCGGTCTTTTTACCCAGCCTTTTACCCAATTTATTGTTGATGGGTTCTGAGGGAATTGCCGTTGGTATGGCCACCAAAATTCCTCCGCATAATTTGGGCGAGGTGATTGACGCGGTCGAATACTTAACTAAAAAAGCCAAAATTACGACCGAACCGCGCTTTAGTATTTCTTCCGAAGTCACTATTGATGAACTTTTGGAATTTATCAAAGGCCCGGATTTTCCGACCGCCGGCGCGATTTACGACTGGACGGAAATTAAAAATGTTTACACCACCGGCCGCGGCCGAATTTTAATTCGTGGCAAAGCCGACATCGAAGATATCGGGCAGGGAAAATCCGCCATTATTATTACCGAAATTCCCTATCAGGTCAATAAAGCACTCCTAGTTGCCAGAATCGCGGAGTTGGCTAAAGAAAAGAAAGTCGAAGGCATTTCCGATTTACGGGATGAGTCAGACCGTCACGGTATCCGGATTGTCGTTGAGCTAAAACGGGATAGCAGTCCCAAAAAAATTCTGAACAATCTGTTTAAATACACCGCTTTGCAAACCAGTTTTCCGGCCAACATCGTCGCTTTGGTTGATGGCACGCCGCAGACTTTGAATCTTAAGACAATTCTGGAAGAATTCTTAAAACACCGCTATTTGGTGGTTAAAAGACGCAGCGAATTCGAGTTAAGACAAGCCAAAGCCCGCTTACATATTCTGGAAGGGCTAAAAATTGCGGTCGAAAACATCGACGCGGTCATCAAAACCATCCGCGCATCGAAAGACCAAGAAGACGCCAAGAAGAACTTGATGGCCGAATTCAAATTAAGCGATCTTCAGGCAACGGCTATTTTGGACATGCAATTGAGGCGTTTGGCGGCACTGGAGCGGCAAAAAATCGAAGAGGAATACCAGATGGTTGAAGAAACAATTGAATACCTGGAAGATTTATTGGCGCATCCGGCCAAAATTTTAATTGTCATCGGCGAAGAGCTGACCAAACTTAAAGAAAAATATGCCGACCCAAGAAGAACCAAAGTTTACAAAAGCAAAGTCGGAGAGTTCTCCGAAGAAGATTTAATTCCCAATGAACCAACCGTTATCACTTTAACCGACACTGGTTATATTAAAAGACAAAGTTTGAATAGTTTTCGCACCCAACAGCGGGGCGGCAAAGGCATCATCGGCATGACTACCAAAGACGAAGAGGATATGATTGCCGACATTAAATCGCTGGAAACCCACGACAACATTTTGTTTTTTACCAACAAAGGCAAAGTTTACCAGATTAAAGCTTATGAAATAGATGAATCTTCCCGGACCAGCAAAGGCACCGCGGTGGTAAATTTATTGAATATCGAATCGGGCGAAAAAGTCGAATCATTTGTCAACTACAAAACTAAAAGCAGTGAAGCCAAATATGTTTTTCTGACCACCAAAAAAGGCACGGTCAAAAAAAGCGCTTTGTCGGAGTTTGCCAATATTCGACGAAGCGGTATTTTGGCGATTAAAATGGACAAAGACGATGAATTGGTTTGGAGCAAATTAACCAGCGGCAACGACGACATACTGCTCGTGACCCGAAACGGCAAGTCGATCCGCTTCTCGGAAAAATCGGTCCGCGGCATGGGCAGAAACACGATGGGTGTCAGAGGAATCTTAATTAAAAAAGACGCTAAAGATGACCGGGTAATTCAAATGGATGTCGTCGGCAAAGGTCAAAAATCCGAAGTCTTAACCATTATGGAAAAAGGGTTAGGTAAACGCACTCCGGTCGAACAATTCCATGTTCAGGGACGCGGTGGACAGGGAGTAAAAGTGGCGGAAGTGACCGAAAAAACCGGCAAAGTTGTCACTTCGCAAATTATTCCGCAAAACTGCGAAGAAGTAATTATGACTTCGCAAAAGGGGCAGGTTGTTAAACTGGAGATAACTTCAATCCCGCGGCTTTCCCGGGCGACCCAAGGCGTAATCCTAATGCGCTTCTCCGACAAAACCGACCACGTCGCTTCTGCCGCCTGCATCGAAAAATAACCCCCTACAATGCTATAATCTAATCATGCTCATTAACGGAAAACTAATTGCGGCAAATATCCTGAATAAACTAAAAAATAGAGTCCTCAAATTAAAAGAACAGGGGATTACTCCCACTATGGCGGTAATTTTAATTGGCGACGTCCAGTCTTCCGCCGCTTATGTCCGGCAAAAAGAATTAAAAGCTAAAGAGATTGGTGCCGAAGTTAAAATTTTTCGTTTCGACGAAACCGTTACCAACGCGGGAATTGAAAATTTGATTAAAAAACTTGACGCTGATCTAAACATCCACGGTATTATCCTACAACGGCCGGCACCCAAAAGTCTGCGGATTGAAAAACTGGAAGAGTTGATTACTCCCCAAAAAGAAATCGACGGCTTTGGTAAGCATACCCTATACACCGTTCCGGTCGCCGCGGCGGTGTTTGAAATCCTGGGTGAAATTTTTGGCAACTTAAATGAAACCGAATCTTTTAGTGATTGGCTGGCATCTAAAAAAATTGTAGTTCTAGGTAAAGGTGAAACTGCCGGACAGCCAATCATTGATTATTTCCGCGCCAGAGAAATTGAGCCCATTATTATTGATTCAAAAACTGAAAATAAAAATGCCATGCTTAAAAATGCTGATATTATTGTTTCCGCGGTAGGGAAGAGGGGAATCATTACTTCTTTGGACCTGAAAAATGGCGTGATTTTGATTGGCATCGGTTTGTCGGCCGATGACGAGGGGAAAACCAAAGGAGATTATAATGATACTGAAGTTGAACAAATTGCTTCGTTTTACACACCCACACCGGGCGGCGTCGGACCGGTTAACGTCGCGCTTTTGCTGGAAAACTTAGTCCAAGCTTCGGAGAGTCTTGCCAAATAAGATAAACATCCAAAATCCACAACAGAATCGCACCGTACAAAACGTGTGACTGCAAAAGAACCGGGACTGCGTGCGGATTTGCCAAATTCAACGAAACTAAAATATAGGAAATAAATAAAATGAGCAAGAACTTTAGGTTATTTTTTATTTTTTGAATATAAAACAAAGTTACTAAAAACGGAAAAATTAAGAACACGAAATGGTGCTGCCAGGAAAAATTATTGACGATTAAATTAAGCGTTATTAGTAAGCCAAAACTCATATTTAGCAATGTTTTGTTTTTGCGCGATTTAAATATCGCCAAACAGGAAACCAAAATAAAAAATAGCGAAAGTAAAATAACCAATAATTGACTAAAAAAATTGTGGGGGAAACTACGGCCGACAAAACCGGTTAAAGCTTGATTATAATAAGCGGTTTTCCAACCGGTTAGAAGAGTTATTAAAAAATGCTGGTAAAAATATAGGTTTACTTTTGTACCGATAAGAATAAAAGCAAAACCTGATAATAAGGCTAAGGAAATGATGAAGGCGAACAAAAACTTCCACTTTTTCATCACGATAAATTGCAGAATTAAAAACGCCGGAAAAAGTTTAACCGCAAAGGAAAGTGAAAGCAAAAATGCTGAAAGATAATTCTTCTTGTTAAAGAAGTAAATCGCCGCGACAAATATCAGCAGAATAAAATTGTTGATTTGTCCCATCCCCAAAGTAAATTTAACCGGAAAAGACCAACAGACTAAACCAAGAATTAGAAAACCTAAGGTTGAAATAATTCGGCTTTTGTAAAGTTTAAAAATTAAATAAACCGACGCAAACAGCGACACCAAAGATAGCATTGTCCAAACTTTTTCAATTAAAACAAAGGGTAAAGAATTTAGTGTCCGGAAAATTACCAGCGCCAGTGGGGGATAAATTACGCCATCAAGGTATGGGTTAACCGCTTTGACGCCAAAATAATATTGTCCCAAATCCGGATAAAAATTTAAGAACAAACTTTTGCCAAGAATTAAAAAAGCCACCAGGAAAAAAATGAGTGAAGCTATTTTGACGGCTTTTGCCATAACACGAATATAATACAAAACGTATTGACAGTAAATGGTTAAAAGCCTTACTATGGTTATATGAAGGAAAGTTTAGTCGGCGCGATTATCGTTTTTTTTATCGCGTTGTTTGTTTATACGAAACTGGCTGGGCCGATTCCGTTTTTTATTAATAGCGTCAACACTACTAAAACAGATTTATTTTCCAGTAGTGGCGAGGGAAAAGTGATGGCCATTCCGGACGAGGCGACTGTCGATGCCGGAGTTACCGCTCAAAGCACCACCGTAACGGATGCTAAAAATAAAGTTAACCAAGCTGCCAACAAAATTATTGCCGACCTAAA
Source organism: Candidatus Levyibacteriota bacterium (assembly GCA_049519175.1). GTDB lineage: Bacteria > Patescibacteriota > Microgenomatia > Levybacterales > UBA12049 > DATKGX01. Next base: position 519,748 of record JBEKQZ010000001.1, read on the forward strand.
AAAATTGGGGATTGCCGACAAAAATATTCAGACGACGGATTATTCCGTTAGTCCAAACTATGCGAACGAACAAAGTGGAGTGATGCTGCCGATGTTACCCTCAAATGGACAACAAAGCATTATCGGCTACACTGTAACGCAAAATTTGGAGGTCCAAGTCCAACCAATTGATAAAATTAATCAGGTTGTCGATTTGGCCACCAAAGATGGCGCAAATCTAGTCGGCGGAGTCAACTTTACCTTTAGCGATCAGCTTAGTAAATCGCTAGAACAACAGGCGACCCAGCAAGCAGTCGACAATGCCAAAGCTAAAGCGCAAGGCTTAGCCAAGGCTGCCGGCATTAATTTGGGAAAAATTGTTAACGTCGTTGAAAATTCCAACCAACCACAACCGTTAATGATGACCGCCAACACTGCCGCCAAAACCGACCAATCGGTTCCAACCAACATTACTCCGGGAGAGAATTCTTTAATTGTCGACGTCGTCCTTTACTACGAAACTTACTAGTTATTTATTTCCGCTGTGGAAGTGTCTATGCACATCATGCAGTTGCCGGTTGGTGATATGGGTGTAAATTTGGGTTGTGGCGATATTTTTGTGTCCCAGCATTTCCTGAACAGAACGGATGTCAGCACCATTAGTTAAAAGGTCCGTCGCAAAAGAATGCCGTAACGTATGGACTGTTGCATCAACGGGAATTCTCGCTTTCCGAACATATTTTTTAACTATTCTTTCGATACTCCTAGCAGTGAGGCGCATTTTTTCTCCGCCGTTTTCTTCCATTACTTTTCCGGAATAGCGGATAAATAACGGCTTAAAAACATCTTCGCGTTTGTCCATATACATTTTTATCCAAGTAGCCGCCCGGTCGGAAACAAACACCAATCTCACTTTTCTACCTTTGCCGACAACCCCAAACTCACGTCTTTCAATATTCACTTGTTCATGATTTAGACTTACCAATTCCGAGACACGCAAACCGGTGGAGAAGAGCAGTTCTAAAATTGCCCGATCCCTAATTCCTTCTTCGGTTGAGGTGTCAACGCTGGTTACTAGTCTATCGACTTGTTCTTTTTCCAAAAATTTTAAGCTTCTGGATTCGGTTCTAGGCAAATCAATTTTTGACGGTTCCAACGTTTTGTAATCATTTTTGACTAGAAAGCGCAAGAACGAGCGAAGCGCAATTACATAATAATTTTGGGTAACCCGACTTAGAGTTAGACCTTTGGAATCTGCGCGATTAGCTAAGAATACCCGGTATTTTCGAATCGTTGCCAAATCTAAATTTCCTAATCTCTTTTCCGGTTGAGTAGTGTCAAACCACTCATTAAAAACGTCAAGATAATGCCGGTAGTCACGGACCGTAAGCTTTGAACAATTTTTTTCAATCTCTAAATATTCGAGAAACTGATTAATTAATTCGGATAGCGCAGCATTCTCCATAATTTATTTTGCGACACGGCCAATTACATTATGCGACGCTAAATAGCCCTTTGTCAACCTTGACAGACTATATTTTTTCCTGTAGTCTAAATTTAGAATTATCTTATGGGAGATTTTGAACCAAAAGCACCATTGCCAAATCCCATCCCAATGCAGGCTGGTCCAGACAGACGTGATCAGGCTCATTACGTAAGCCAAGGACATAGACTTGATTCATTAAGAAAACTGGCTGGAGGATTTACAAGAAAATTCTTTGGAATATCCGAAAGCGGACAAAGCGGTGAGAAACAAGTAATCCTTGGTCAAATTACGGAAATAAATATGGCGAAAATATTGACTGGATTATCGGATAAAAGGCATACGGCAATGCAAACGAAACCATTTACGAGAAGTCAAGCTTTCGCAAGCTTAGGCTATCCCAGTGCTACAACGGATCGTCCCTACGAATATGCGGCGATGCTTTATGGGCTGCGTGAGTTAAAGCGTGAAGGCGTAATTGACGAACAACCGAACCCAGATGTTGAAGGAACTTTTTGGTTTAAAGTTATAAATCCGGCAGGGCTTATGGAAGTTGCCAACAAAGATCCCCAAAATGATAAAAGCTTATCCCGGGAACTTGCCTTAATGCCAGGAGGAGAACAAGAAAGAAACGCGTTTGTTAACGATTATTTACAAGAAAATGAAGTTCAATTGGCTGCATAAAACTTACTTCCAAAAGTTGACAAAATCCCCAGCTTTGCTATAATCCCTAAGCTATGACAGAAGAAAAAAGAACTAGCCAAACATTTGTTCACGAAGTAAAATCTATTTGGCCTTGGCACGGAAAAGCTCCTGAACCAGAAACAATTACAGCCGGCGAAGAACCCCAAACAGTTCTTACACGCCATAACCTTCGCAACACTGAAGAAGTTCAAGTTGGTCCTGACGGCTTAAGCTTAACACGCATTAGAGAAGATGGCAGAGTTATAGATAGAAGATATCGAAGAAGCGCAAGGATGTTTTACGTTGAAAACGGACGTCTTCTGGTTGAAACCGTCAGACCTGCTTAAATTCCTCTTTACACTCAAGATTATTTCCCTTAATATTAAGCTATGGCAAAATCTAAAAAAAGCGGGTGTGATTGCCCATGCCACGGGATGTTCGGCGGAAAGCTGAAATGCCCAAAGTGCTGGTTTTTCTGCGGTAATAAAAAGAAATAACGGATTTAATTAAGTTTATCTTTCCATTCTTGTAAGATTACAGATGGAATAAGAACGTCCGGGTTAATAGGTTTTCCAGTTTTTTCTTCAACCATTACGACTAGCTCGTCCACCGCAGATTTTATGTTTCTTGCTTGTGGATATTTTTTTGGGTCACTAATATAACGCTCATTTTGTTCAGTGACGATTTTCAAAGCTTTGTGTAGCAGTCGGACTTCCTCTTGCCAACTCATTCTCATCGTTAATCTTCTCGCAAACTTAGCCAATCTTGAACCCTTAATTATTTTTGTTAATTTGTTGCTTAGCACATAACCCGTAATAAATCCTTCAATCACTTCCGCTTGATCCATTTGAAATTGGTCAGAAATTGTTGGATTTAAAAGTCCAAACCTAGCAATAAGTTTGTTCCCAGCGATAATTGAGCTAGCATCTAACTTGGCATCTCTAACTTCTTGCAAAATAGGTGAAACCTCATCAAGATAAGAACCGCCTACTTCTGGACTTGAAACAGTCATAACAAAGATTATATTCCCCGAGGCTGGAGGATGTCAATAGTAGGAAATTTTTACGAAATTTAGCCTCGATTAGCCATAAAAAATATTTCTTTATAAACCCCATAGTAGGGGAGGGGCTAGAAAATCCAAACCGGGGAAAAATGTGAAGATATTTCAGACAGAGAATAAGACGCCAACAAAACTTATTAAATATAGTGACGAAAAATATCGGCCGGGAAACCACTTCTCCTGGAAACCGTGCCTGAGTGATGTCGTAAAAGTATTATTGTGCGACATAATCACTCACGCTCTCCTAGAGCTAACAACGCAAATAATTTTTGTCTTGGTTAACCGCCGGAGAAATAAAAGGGTTTGTAACAACAACGATTAAGAAGTTACTACTCCCTGTAGACTCCTACAACAAATTATTTTTAGAAATCAAGCTACTTATCCAACTCTCATCCGGGAGAAGCACTCGCTAAGAGACATTCGTATTTTTTTCGTGCCGCGGCGCCTTGTGACACAAGCTACCCTCTGTCGGGCAGAGCAAGCCTACCCAGCCCGTGAAAAGTGAGGTATCTATTCCGTGAAAACTAAGAAGTTATCCACAATAGCCTGAGAAATACGTCCTATAATTCTAAAATGTTTTGTATATCAAACTGCATCAGGTCTTATAGTTTTAGGATTTCCCGACCCCGTAAGTCCTCTCCACTTCCCTATTCTCCGGTCAGGTCTTAAAAAAAATCCGAGGTCATAACCCAACATCCGAGGCTATTCTGCCGCTTTTGGAAAATCCATCCAATGTTCGATCCAAAATCTTTCAAAATCTCTAGCCATAACCTCGGAAGGACACGTGCTCCAAACTGCAAATCTCTCCGCAAAACTATCTTTCTCTGAAGATAATTTTAAATCTCTCTCTAATGTTTTCTGCATTGCTTCCTTTTGCAATACATGGAAATTTTCATGCCCCAGATCTCCAATTAAAGTTAGACTTGGTTGTTGACTAGTATTCGTCTTCTCGGCAACCACCATTTTTACATGCTGTGGAAAAATTCTAATTAATCCGTTGGGAAATGCTGGAGCAGTTAATAAAACATCCGAAGTAAGCAATTCCACCTCTTTTTCAGAAATTCCATCTAAGCTTTGTATAAAAACAACATCCGGACGATGAGAAGTTTTGAGAGAAGCCGCTAAGCGGCGCAATTGCCCAACTATATCTAAATTTATCGCGCGCTGAATCTCCACGGATACCATTAGTGAACCTCTCTCTTCCCAATAAATGCCTGGAAATTCTTTCGTTTGAAAAGCTAGTTCTGATAATGATGCTTGTCCTGACGCACCCAACATGGAATCAAATTCTAAACCTGTCATAGATTATATTATATAGTTATAGGCTTTATAAGGCAATGCCCTGCCCTAGCCGAAGTTGGTAAACAAAATGAGGAAAATAAATGACACTACTGTGACCCAAAAATATTCCAGAATTATTCCCCTAAACAGTCTTTTTTCAAACCAGGCTTGTGTGAGCCCGATTAGAACATAGAAGATGGCGGTTAAAAAAAGCGCCAACACCGTTGGTGAACCTTGCCTAAACCACAAAAACACCGCCACTTCAACCAGACAAAACGTTAATGACAGCACCCAGAAGATTTCCGACAGCGGATTTTTCTCCAAGGTGTAAGTCCAAATCGATTGCAAAACGATTAAGAATGAATAAACAAAAATTAATAGCAGTGTTAATAAAACATTAATGTGAAACGAGAAAACCACATTGGAAAGGAAGAAAAAAGATAGCAAGGTTAAAACCAGAGAGACAGTTCTGGCTCCGGACAAAAGCGCAATAGTTCTAATTGAGGAAACGGTAAAAATATTTTCGCTTAAAAATAATGAATACAGGCCAAGCGCATAAAGACTGGTTATGCCAACACGGGTAACCATTCTGGCCGGCACCAAAAGATAGAAAAGGCCCACCGCTAAGCTATAAAAAAATGGCAAAATAAAAACCTGTGGACTAAAATTATCTTTTAAATCCTCACGAAGCGTTAAAAATAAAAAAACAACCGTTAAAAGCGACAGAACAAAAACGATGGAGATGGCGGATTTACCCAAGATATATTCCGCGATGAAAAGTCCGAGCGATAAAATGATGACCGCGAAAATAAAACGTTGTCTTTTGCTAAACAGAACCCGCCTTAAAAAATTTCTGATCTTTTTTCGTTGACTCTTCCCTAGTCCTTGGATACTTTGCATAAATTATTGCAGATTAGTGTAAACTTTTTGCACATCATCCAGCTCCTCAAGCGAATTAACAAAATGCTCAATCCGCGCCAGCTTTTCCTGCTCCCCTACCTCAACCGTCATAATCGGCTCCCGGATGAGCTCTGCTTCGCTGACTGCGACATTAGCCGCTACCAGTGCATCCTTAATTTTAGCCAAGTCCTGCAAAGGCGTGTAGATGAAAACCTCATCACCGACTTCTTCGATGTCTTCGGCACCAAGGTCTGCAGCAATTGCAAAAATAGCGTCAAACGATTGGCCGTTTTTGCTAGCAATAATCCGGCCGACGTGTTTAAATTGATAGGAAACGGAACCGGGCTGACCAAAAGAAGCTCCGGCTTTATTGAAAATGCTTTTTACCTCCGAGGTGGTACGCATTGGATTGTCGGTGGCTGCTTCGACAATAACCGAAACTCCGCCGGGCGCAAAACCTTCATAAGTAACTTCCGCAATCTCCCCCGCGTCTTTGCCCGCCGCCCGCTTAATCGCCCTTTCAATATTTTCCTTGGGCATATTGAAAGTCCTCGCGGTATCAATCGCCAGTCTTAAACGGAAATTGGAGCCGGGGTCGCCGATTCCCCCACCCTGTTTAACCGCAATGGTTATGGCGTTAGCCAGTTTGGTAAAAGTTTTGCCGCGTTTTTGGTCGTTAACTCCTTTTTGGCGCTTAATTTGTGCCCATTTTGAATGTCCGCTCATGTCTATAACGCCCTATTATACCGTTTCCGTATTGACTTTTGCAATAAAGTCAGGTAAAATTTTCCAATCATTTTTAATCCATTTTTTATCCAATGACTTTAACAAATCAGGCTATTCAAACAGCACTCCAGGGAAATTGGCAAGAGGCAATCGCCATGAACAAGTCTCTGATTACCCAAAATCCGGAAGACATTGACGCCTTAAACAGGCTTGGCTTGGCTTATACAATCCTTGGGAAGCTCAAAGAAGCCAAATCAACTTACCAAAAAGTGATTCGCATCGACCCCTTAAATCCGATTGCCCTTAGAAATTTGAAAAAGATTAAGGAGAAAAAATTTAGCTCAACAGCTAAACTTTCCAATTCTAGCATTAATAATAAATTTTTGGAAGAACCCGGCAAAACCAAAGTGGTCGAGCTAGTAAACATTGCCCAACCAAAAATTGTTGAGTCACTGCGCACCGGCCAGTCTCTAGAGCTATCGATTAAAAGACTCAAGATTTTTGCGCTGGAAGGCGCGCAGTATATTGGCGTGTTACCCGACGATATCGCCAGAAGATTGATTAAATTTATGAAAAACGGTTGTAAATACGAAGCCTATGTTAAATCCGCAACGCAACATAAAGTAACGGTTTTTATTAAAGAAGTTAAGAAATCAACACGGTATAAAGACCAGCCTTCTTTTACATCCATTACCGACTCGCCACTGGTATTGGAAAAAAGCGAAAAAATAAAAAACCACGTTGAAGACCACGAAGAAAAAGAAGAGGAAGAAGACTACGTTGAAGAAGAAGTCCGCGAGTGATAAATTATTCTACTCTTATCTAAACTTTTTTTGACAAAGCCAATTTTGGGTTCTTCGTTAAGCGTTTGCAAAGACTTAAGCGCCAACAAGAAGGAAACGATAAAAAGAACCAGTACAATTAACCAAAACATATTTAAAAATTTAGTTTATTAATTTTATCCTTACCAATGATAATTATAACATCCGCAATCCCCTTGTCATCCGACTCTTCTGTCGGAAATCCCAAATAAGCACTTAATTTTTTAACCGTATACGACTGCGTCTGGTAATAAATTATTTTCGAAGTTTCTTGCGGACTGTCAGCCGTTGTCACCAAAATTGGACTTCCCCCAATATTGGTAATCAAACTTGCCAGTCTTGAGCCAATGCCGGTTACATCCGAAGCATTGATTATTTGAATTCCCAAGTTTTCTTGATAGATAGTCGGATCGGTAAAAGAAAGCGTTAGTACAGTTGACTTTTGAGTATCGTTTAAATCGCTTGAAAAATCCCGGTCATAAACCGAGCCGGCTTGAACACTTTTGGCAAAAACCGAAAGCCTAAAAGCGTCAATAAAAGTTAAGCCGTCAAGCGAAGACGAGAATGGAGACGCGGATTTTAAAAGCAATGGTGCAATATCTTTGTCTTGAATATTATGCCTAGCTTTGACAATTCCGTCGACGGGAATTTCCAGAGTTTTTGCCAGCGTATTCTTATCTAGACTAGCGTTAATGTTTACTGTAGATATTGTTTTATTCTGGGGATTAAAAGCAACCAGTTTGGTTTGAGTCGGGCCGACAAATCCGACAATAAAATTGTGCGAACCGTCAAATTTACTGTCTCTAAAAACAAAGACAACTTTTAATAGCAACGATAAAACTATTAAACCTAAAACCAGCAAAACAAACAAACCCGCCAGCCCCAGATTGGTTTCGTTTTTATTTCTTGACATAAATATATCCTTTTAAGCGGGTTTTTTCTTCGAAATTAATTCAGGCATGGTAAAAACAGGAGTGCCACCGACATCCCTGGTCTGTTTATCTTTTTTTGGTTTTTTCTTGTCCCCCTTGTAATATCCCCCAAAACTTCCCATAAAATCACCTCCTCTAATATTAAAGAAGCTTTTAGCTTCTAAGTCAACCCCGATTGAATCGGGGTCAACGGCTTAGAACGTCTACGATGTTTTGCAATTCTTCGGGAAGCTCACTCTCAAATTTTACCCGCTTCCCCGTTTTGGGATGGAAGAAATTAATGGTTTTGGCGTGCAGAAAAAATCTTGGTAAAATTTTCCGGTCGTCACGTGAGGTTTTTCGGCCGGCATACAATTCGTCACCGAAGATCGGATGATTAATATATTTTAAATGTACCCTAATTTGGTGCGTCCGACCGGTTTTTGGATATAACTCCAATAGCGTCAATTGCTCCTGCTTTTTAATTGGTGACCAAAAATTGCCAATTGCTTTATATTTTGTGACTGCCTCTTTCCCGCCGGCTAAAACGCCAAATCTGCTTCTATTCCAGGGCAGTCTTCCGACCGGTACGGATATTTCACCCTCAATCGGCTCAACTCGCCCATGAGCCAGTGCCACATAAGTTTTTTCCACTTTTCTGTCTTTAAATTGCGCTTGCAAATTTGTAAAACTTAATAAATTCTTCGCCACCACTAAAATTCCCGAAGTTTCCTTATCGATTCTGTGCACTATCCCCGCTCGTTTGTAAAAATCCGACTCCTTATCTGCCATCCGCCATTCATCGTTGGTAGCCTGCCATCGCTTTTCCAACCAATCTTGCACGGTTAACTCTCCCTTAGTTGTATCGGCTTTATTTACAATTACACCCGAAGGTTTATCCAAAACTAAAATATCGTCGTCTTCGTAAAGAACTTTTATATCGTTCATTTCTTGGCTAAAAACTTATCCATTATTTCCTGGTTCAACAGTAAAATTAGCGAAGAAAATAGCATAATCAACAACAGTATGCTTTCCGGATTTAGAAAAGAAAAATCCTTAAGGTTTAAGAAAAGTTTGGTTAAAAAATACAAAAAAGAAAAAATCGCCACAAAAATAAAGCCCAAAGATCCGTCTTTTATTTCGCCTTTGGCCGAAAATGGATAGATGAGTTTACCAAAAAGCAGCACTAAAAAGATTGAGAAGATAAATAACAGATTTGTAAAAAGTTCAACTCTACCAAGACTAAAAATAAAGTTTATAATTAAACCGACCGGCAAAACTCCAATAAATGCCAGGGAAAATAGGTCAAATATTTTACCGGCGGGCATTTTTTTATACAAACAATAAAGGTAAATAAATACTTCTACTCCCATCATTGCGCCGACTAATGAAAGTCCAAAGTCATGATAAAAAGCCAGAAATCCCAAAGGGTTCAGAAGTAACGAGGCAGGATAGGCAAGAGCGAAAAAAAACCGGGCAGAAAATAAAGCCACAATCCCGGTTAAAAAAACCAGACTAAATACCCGCATCACCGGGATATCATTTCTGGTCAAGACAAAATCATCTCGAGAAAGATAATAAACAATGTAAAGAAATAGAAAAAAACAAACCAATATTGCTAATGCCATATTACTCCCTATCGGTGATAAAAATTCTGATTAAAGCAATTGCCACCACGACAATTCCCGTTCCAGTAATAACTAATTTCACACCGATTAAGTCGGCCAATCCTCCGACGACGATTACCGGAAGTATCGAAACAACCCCAACTAGTGAGTTTAAGAGTCCATAAACTTTTCCCCGCCATTCATCGCTGGTTTCTTCCTGCAAAACTGCGTTGGACGGAACATATACAAATGAGGTTGCAAATCCAAGCAAAAATGCTAAGAATATCGTGATGTGTAACATTGTAATCCGTAAAACATGCGGCAGGTAAAAATTAATAAAGTGAACTAGCATTCGCGATTCTACTTTGGAACCATAAGGTAGGAGCAGAATGGAAATCCCCATCAGTATCATGCCAAATTTTGTCAAAGCGGACTTTGACTGCTTGTGCAAAAAACTACCAATAATTAAAGCTCCCAAAGTAATTCCAACGACCGCGGGAATCATAAAAATCGTCGGAAAACTTATTACTTTAATACGCAGAACATGTTGGGCGTAACCGGGGCCAATAACAGCCAGTACTAAAATAATAATTTGCGCCAAAATTAAAGAAAACAGCGCGTGCGATAAGGTTTTTGTTTTGAAAATTAATTTTAGAACGTCGCTAATTTCCTGTTTGAAATTTAGGACTACTTTAATTCTCTTTGGCTCAATTTTTGCTTTGTTGCCTTTGATAAGAAAGGCAAAAAAACCGGCGATTAAAAATAAAATCGCCAAAAAGATAAACAGATTTGCTTGCCCAAAGAGATTCAAAAACGGTCCGGACATTGCGTAAGCCAAAAAAATGGAAGCATAAATTCCCATTCCAAATAAGGCATTTGCCGAGAGAAGCAACGGCTTTTCCACCAAAAGCGGAATAATCGGACTTTCGGCCGGAATAAAAAATTGCGTCACCACCGAAACTCCAAAAGTAACTGCATAAATAACGGCCAGATTAGTATGTAAAAAAGCCAACGGGATAATTAATAAAGCCCGAATAATATTGGTGGCAAAAAGCACGGTTTTTTTATTCCACCGGTCTACCAGGACGCCGGCGAAAATTCCAAACAGAATTGAAGGAATGGTAAAAGCGAGAACTACACCGGAAACGGCGCTGCTTGAATTGGCAACGCTAAAGACAACAATTAGAAGCGAGAAATTAAAAAGGTTCATGGAGAATTGCGAGAAGAATTCCGAAGCAATTAAATAAGCAAACGGCCTGATACGAAGCACTCTTAAAATAAGATTATCTTTCATTTTTTTATTGGGCTTTTTCCGTGTAAGCTCCGGTTCTGGTATCAACACGGACCTTGTCTCCAATTCGAATAAAAGGAGGAACTTTGGTCGTTAAACCGTTTTCTAAAACTGCGTCTTTAAAAACATTCGTCGCGGAGTTTCCCTTCACGCCGGGCGCGGTTTCGGTCACTGTCAAAACTACTTTTGGCGGAAGTATAACCGAAAGCGGTTCATTATCTAAAAAGCTAATTGAATAAGTATCCCCTTCTTTTAAAAATTCGTCGCCGTCAATTACCTGTAAAGGCACGCTGATTTGCTCAAAAGTTTGCGGGTTCATAAAATAGGCGTTGTCTTGATCTTTATACAGATATTGATGGTCCCGTTTTAGAACAGATACGTCGTTGACTTTGGCGCCGTTGATAAAACTTTTTTCCGTGGTTGAACCGCTTCTTAAATTTTTAACTTTGACTTTGATATTGGCGCTTCCCCGCCCCATCTTAATATGCTCGTAAGATAAAACCTGCAGTAAATTTCCATTTTCTTCAAAAATTACTCCTGCCCGAAGCTCCGATACAACAATCATTTCGTTCTCCTCACTCTGATTAAACCGGAGCACGGAATTACTTTAATCCCCCGCTTTTCCAGCTCATCCAAGAAAATGTTTGCGCCGATTGAATCGGCGGCCATATGTCCGGTATCAACAACATTAATATGCAACTTTTTTAGTTCGGTTAAGGTTTCTTCCGGAACGTGCATCTCCACCAAAGTGCCCACACCAGCTCTGGCCAGCTCCGCGTAAAGCTCTTTAGAGACACTGGTACCACCGGTAAATCCAACGATAATTTTACCCGCCCGACTATTTTCCGAACCCGAAGCCAAGAACGGACCGGCTTTCCCCTTGGTACTTTCGATAAATTCCGGAATCTCATTGACATAATCTAAAACCTCATCCGCAGTATGGAACGTTTTCTTTGCCAAATAATCCTGCATAAACTGATTACCCAAGTTATCCCAAACGGTGTGCAAAGACATTAATGGAACATTTAAAAGCCTAGCTGCGTCAATTGCTTGTCCGTGATTTCCCGGAGAAATTTTTCTGTGCACTTGTCCCATTCTTTCCTGCAAAAGTGCATGAGCAAGATTAATTGGCACTCCGGCCTGTGCAAACATTTCCGCCTGCATTTCCATTACTTCATAAAGCCCAGCAAGAGCGTGTCCCGACGGATGATGTGCTAAAAGCAAATCGATTTTTTCACCTTTTTCTCGTAATCTATCCATTAATAAAACCTCGGAAGCGTCGGCATCAATGCCCGCGAGTAAAGTTTTAACTGTAATTTGAGGATTGCCGAATAAGATTCTCGAATCTGAATAGGGATTGGTTAAAGACTCTTTATCAAAAAACTGCTTCTTTTTCCCGGAAAGCTCTGCGTAGTGCTTTTTGAGTCTAGCTAATTCATCTTCTACTTCTTTTGGACCTCTGGGGTCGGCCTTTTTCGCCATTTCTATACCTAAATCGTATATTTGTTGAAGCGTCATAAGTGAAAGTATATAATAACGTGGCTCAAAACTCAAATGTTTGTGCTGGTTGGCTAGATAGAGGACGGTTGGTCTCCTTTCTGTTGATCAAGTAATATATTAACATATTCTCCCGGTGTTTTGTATCCTAAAGACCGGTGGAAACGTTTGGTGTTGTACTTGGTAC
>JBEKQZ010000002.1:0-206967 GCA_049519175.1 Candidatus Levyibacteriota bacterium
GCAGCAAGCACCAGAAGTAGCATAAACTGGCTAGTCATCGGCTGCGGAATCGCGCTGGTTGCTGCTTTCATTTGGGTAACTGCGGGATGGCAAACATTTACAAATAACCAAGCAAATCAAAGTTGGAATTTGCACCCGATAGACTCGACCGGCTTTTCCGGAGTTATTGTAGTTGGTCCAGGAGATACTGTTTATTTGAGCGACAACACAGGACAACTACAAGTTAATGTGCAGTCTGGAAACGGCTTAATATTATCCACTTATAGTAATTCTTTGACCGTAACAGCATCTAGCAACGAACCAGAACCTATTAATGTTCAAGCTGAAGATGGGGTAACTGACACTTGGCAAGATGAACAAACGTTAAAAAATAATTTCGGCAATATTGCCATACATGAGTTCACTATTACCACAATAGGTAATGACCCTAATACAATAGGCAGTCACGGTCAAGACTTATGTAATTCAGGATCTGGCATTTCTTGTACAAATTCTTAACAGTTCACTTTTAAGGAGATAGGATGTCCCGCAAGACTTCTGATCCATCCGATCCCAGCACCTACTCAACTGTAGCTAAGGGTGGTTTCCGAACTCTCTTCCAGAAGCAAGTCGTCCTACCTATGACAATTTTCGTAGTGTGGGCATGTGTGCTATGGGTAGTGATTCGCTTCATCCTGACCCCGATAATCCATGCGATTTCATTCGGACTGGTCAGCGCTGATGCAATCACTGTAGCTCTCGTAGGCATCGTGATACTTATAAACCTTATTGCTTATGCAACTGGCGTTTACGACCAGTTCGACGATCTATGGTAAGGGAGAACTAAATGCCCGGAAACAGAGTTAATGTGCGGTTGGTAGTAAAACCAAAATCAACACCTTATGTCCCACCAACGCCATACAGCTATGCTCCGCCAACAATGGCTTACACGCCACCATCTGCAGCAAGCACCAGAAGTAGCATAAACTGGCTAGTCATCGGCTGCGGAATCGCGCTGGTTGCTGCTTTCATTTGGGTAACTGCGGGATGGCAAACATTTACAAATAACCAAGCAAATCAAAGTTGGACTACAACAAACAATTCGGTGCCAAGCTATACGCCGACTGCTACGGAAGGACCATATGAGTATGATGAAGGATCTTTCAGCGATAGCGCTATAGGGGTTGCGACCGATATCATACTTATTGTGAGCCCTGGAAACAGTATCACGGTATCAAGTAGCAGCTGGAACGAGTACGGAACGGAAACAATTAATGTAGGCGTAGGCACAAAATTAATATTTGTAATTGGTGACTATGATCTAGAAGTAAGTGCACCAGAAGAGTCAGGCATAATGGAACAGTACAATATAACAGGAGACGAGGAGCATTTAGCAAGAGATGACGCGGCATCGCAAAGCAATATAAACAGTATCGTTTATAACTACAATTATCCATATGGCCCAGACTATGTTACCTTAACATCTTTATGTACAACTCCTGGGCTTTCTTGTAGTAACTGAGACCTTGAATTGTCTTGAGTTGGATTGGTTATAAGACCAAGCCAAATACAAACTGGAGAACGAAAGATGTACGCCTGGCAGGACAACTGGCAAGACTACTACGAAGTTCTTGGCATTGACCGAAGTGCAACCGATGAAGAAATTCAACAGGCCTGGACTGGCTTCACCATAGCTCATCATCCTGACAAGTTCAAGTCGGACGCTGCGAAGAAACGGGCAGAAGCGAAGTTTAAACTTGGGAATGAAGCTCACAGCGTTCTGTCCAACCCATCCGATAAAGCAGACTACGATAAAACGTATGATGCACATCTCAAAAAGGATCCACCGGTTCTGGAAGTCGACAACGCCTATCTTTCGCAAGAAGTCGAAGAAGGCCAAGCGGCAAGCTTTAGCTTTACCGTCCGACATGTCTCCGGCAAGCTTCCCACAAACTGGGCGCTCGGAATCAAGGTCGTTGACGGCAACTGGCTCGATAGTGCTTTCATCGACATGTCTCCCAAAAACGCGTTTCCAACCAAAGTTTCCGTGAGGATTCCGGCTCAAAGTGTCGGCGATTACTCCGGAGCTCTCGAAGTCGCAATCGTCGAATTGACGTAAGGAGAGGAAATGACTGACAAGAACGGTGGAATCGTTGTCTTTAAGAAAAGTGATGCAGTAGGGCCTGCCGGACCTATCCTGATTAACTCTCGGGGACAGACCACACAGCAGGTCAACCGCGCTCCCAAGTGCGATTTGGTTTTCACCATCGACACCACCGGAAGCATGGACGACAAAATCGAGAGCCTTCTGCAAAACTGTCAACAACTTGTCGACAAGCTTGCTAAGCAGCAAGTAGATCCTCGAATCGCAATTGTTGCCTTCGGTGACTTAACAGTCCACGGTGACAAGATTGTCGTTACTCAATTCATGAACAACTTGGATACTGTCAAGCGTTCGCTTGTCCACATTCCACACTTTAGCGGTGGAGGAAACAACGGAGAGTCATCTCTTGAAGCGATGGATAAGACCCTCGGTCTTGGGACATTTCGTCCTGATGCCATCAAGGTCTGTATCCTTCTTACCGACGAACCGGCTATCACTCGTACCTTCACGCCAGACGCGATTATTAAGCGTCTAAAGCAAGCTGGAATGCTTACGTTCGTTATCTCTGAACCACAAGCTTATTTCAAGCAAATGGCTTCCGAAACCGGCGGCAAGTGGTTCCAGATCAGTTCTCACGTGAACTTCCTTTCCATCCTTGACCAGCTTTTCAAGCAGGTCACGCAAACAGTGGTTGATGTTCAAACTCTTGCCGGCGGCGACGTCCAGAAATATCTGGAACTTAAGTCAGGCAAGTGATCATGATAGGAGGGCTTATCGAGCGCCAACATTTCTTAGTAAAACTAAAACTGAATATAACAATTAAATATAAAAGAGCGTATTATGCATTTGCATAAATTTAGTAACCTCGGTTACTATTTGTCCCATTTGGGATTACGCTCTTTTTTCCTTGGTTAAAAAGGCTTTTGAAAATTTCTGAAGAATTACACCTGTTTTTCTCTTTTGGTTGCGGAAACTCTTCCACCTTGCCATTGTCCGCGGTATTTTTCCCCAGTTCCTTTTATCTCGTGGAACAAAATGTGGGCAAAACGCGCTCCCATTTCAATTTCCACAGTTATCGGTCCTTCATTTTTAAGACCAAATGTTAGCTCTCCCTCGTAACCCGGCTGCACCGGACCGGTTCGCAAAAATAGACCGCTACGGAAAGTAGTTGTCCTAGGCAAAATTACTGCCGATAAGTTAAGCGGCAAATTAATTTTTTCCACCGTTTTAACTAAAAAGTAATCGCCCGGTTTTATTTTGATAGATTTTTGTTTTCCAAAAACTGCCACCGATTCGATGTCGGGAGTTTGCCGGTGCGTTTCACCAAGGAATGCACTCCCTGAAATTTTATAAACTTCGCCCAAACGCAAATCAAAACCCGCGCCTTCGGGATTTGTCAGCTCTCTTTCCGACAATCCTTCGACCAGCTTTTTGGTTTTAACCAATTGTAATAATTTTTTTGGCGAAACAATCATTTCTGAATTTTTCTTATCAATTCTACTATTTCAGCAGTGATCTCGTCCAGTGGCTTTTCGCCGTTGAGAACGATTATCTCATTTGAAAAAGTTTTAAACAGCCAGTCGTAACCTTTTTTAATTTTAATATTCATTTGGTGGTTATCGTAAATCTCGGTATGTTTTGCCGAACCGGAAATTCTTTGTAAAGATTCTTCCAAAGAAACATCGAGATAGATTGATAAGTCGGGCAAAATGAACTGGTGATACATCGAAAGTAAACTTAAAGCAGTTACCGAAACTTCTTCCCAATTTGTGTAGTCCGTGCCTTCCCGGTCGGCAATTCCGTAAGCAACGGAGGACCAAAAATAGCGGTCGGAAATAACCGTTTCACCTCTTTTTAATCTTTCAATTAAATCGACTTGCTGGATAACCCGGTCGGCGGCAAAAAGATACTGGTAAGAAACTGGCGGAATATGTTTTTTATTGCCGGTTAAAATTTCGTTTCGGATATAAGTGCCAATTTCATTGTCGGTCGGATTTTTGGTGGTGAAAGTTGTTTGGGTCCGGGAAAGTATTTCGCCCAAACGTTTTACTTGCGTCGTTTTCCCCGACGCTTCAATTCCTTCCAAAACAATAAATTTTCCCGGATATTCGTTTTGCTTAAAATCCAGGTCAAACGTTACGCGGTATTTCATAACTCTTCGTCAATTTTGGACTCTCCCGGTCCGACTTGCTCCAGATATTTAGCGGATTTTTTCTTGTAGTATGGAACATCCGCCGCAGACGTAAGTTGTTCAAAAGAGATAGAACAGATTCTCATATTGGGATAAAGAGATACGGGTAATTTTCCCATATTTGCCAGCTCCAAAGTGATATGTCCCCGCATCCCCGGGTCAATTGAGGCGGCGGTGGAATGAATAATAATTCCGAGTCTTCCGATACTGGAACGTCCTTCCAAACGGCCCAATAAATCGTCGGGAAGTTCCAATTTCTCCACCGTTGTCGCCAAAACAAAATCTCCGGGCTGGATTATAAAAGGCTGTCCTTCTTCGACAGTTATTTCTTTGGTAAATTCGTGGTTGGCGTTTTTCTGAAAATCAATTACGCCGTGTATCCCCGATTCAAAAATACGAAAAGTGCTTCCTAGACGCAAATCGATAGAACAAGAACCCAATTGTGCCCCCAAATCCGGCGCGGGAATAATTTTAATCTTTCCGTCTTTGAGCGCTTGTTTTAAATCCCTATCCGAAAGTACCATAAATTCACTTCTAGTTTAACATTTGGATTAAAGCTTTGCAAAGTAGGAATTTTAGTTTTGTGGAGCAGGTTTTTGTTTGGGAAGTTGATTCATCGAAAAACTTCCATCAGCTCCGATTGTAACTTCGAATTGATCTAATCCCCCAGCGATCAAACCTGCAGTTGCCTGCATTTGTCTGTGATAATTTTGTTTTACCTTCTCAGCGTCAACTGGATCTAAAAGACCTACAGAAAAGAATGAAGCTATCCTATCTATAAATCTATCTGTCCTATCCACATCTGCCACAAAATACATTTTTCCTTTTTTGTCTTTAGAGTGGATTGAATGAGATGTCCCATGCACTAAAAGAATAGCTTTCTCTTCGTGATTGCCTTCTAACACTGTTAATTCTGCTTCTGGATGCTTAGAAAAGCTAGTATAAAGAGCTAGAACTTCCTGATAAGTTATGCTTCCGTATAGACCATCGTATTCTGGGTTTGTTGCCTGGGTGATATGTCCGCAGCCAATGTTATCCAAGCCATGATTATGAACGTCTGTATGATAATTAATTTTTACCCTTGTCCCTACCACCTGACACTTTGCTCTCCAATATCTTTCTACAATTTCTTCTGGTGATAAATAAGTCCCGTCATCTTTTAAGGTTGTTGCAATCGCCATTGCTATTCCGAAATCTGCTCCAAAAGCTCTCGTTCCGCCTCTTGACTGTTCTTTATTATATCTTCCGTCCGCACAAACAGTTTGTTTATCATTAGCTGGTACTAAATTTTCTTTCACGAATCTTTCAACTGCCTTTCTTGTGATTTTGTTAGCCATATTTTTCCCACAAATAAAGATTATACAATAATCTTAAAAACGGAGCAATGATTTTGTGGGTCGTGATGGAATCGAACCATCTGCCTCTTCTTTATCAGAGAAGCGTTCTACCAGTGAACTAACGGCCCATAATCACCCTATTTTACCAAAGAATGCGGTCTAAACACAAGCTCATTCTTCCTCAAAATTCGCCAGAATTTTGAAAAACGAGGAAAAGCGAAAAACCGAAGCTCAAATTTAATTGAGCGGAGGCACAAGCGTAAATCCGAGTTTAGAGGCGCGGAAGGGAATCGAACCCTTGTATATCTGTTCTGCAAACAGCTGCGTTACCTCTTCGCCACCGCGCCGAAACGCAAGCTAAGTATAGCAAAAGCGGGGCTTATTTGGAAGATTTAAACTCCTTATAGCATCTAAGCGAAGACTTTGCTAATAGCATTTATTAGAGTCTCTGACTCTATTTTAGGTGTCTCGTGAGTACCAGAAAGCATTACCGGCTCTAAATTTGGCTTTCTCCTTATCTCTACCTCTACTCTTTTTGTTTGCGCTTGTTGGTCCGTCCAATATGAAACTACAGCAATTTTACCGCCTTCTGCTACCGTCATATCTTGTTCCCACCAGCTATATCTTCTTGTTACTTTCTTTGACAAAGCATCAAAAGTTCTTTGCATTCTTTTTCTAAAATCTGTGGTATATTCAATTTCTGTTCTGAAGTTTGGATTCATCTTAGCAGTATTTTTAAAATCAATACCATAGGTTATAAATTGATCTTTAGAAATATTTAATTTAGCGGCATTCATTGTCTGATCAAAATTTGAAGCTGGCGCAATTATTGCAGCGTTTGAAACTTCCTGACTAAAATTTCTATCCGTTAACATCTCGGAAACAATTAATGCTCCGGCGGAAAAACCCCATAATTCGATTTGCTGATGATCTCCTAACTGAGCTTGAACATCCAGATTTTGCCTTATATTTTCTATTGCTTGCTTAAAGAAAGAGGCATGGGGTTCAAATGTTGGCGACTCTTCTGCTGCCTTTCCGAAGGCATCTGTAACATTTCCGTGCCAGGATTCAGGATACGCAATAGTAACTACTTTTCGTCCTTCAAAGGCGATTTCCTGCGGAAGCATTCCCATGCTTTCTAAATCGTTTGAAATACCAGGTATTAAAAATATTGGAGGTTTTGAATCGGTTTCTGCAGTTTTTCTTCCTTCCGGCGGAGTCAAAACAATATAACGGGCCATTTGTTCTCCTAGCTCGCCCATATCAACGCGCACTTCTTGTTGATTAGTCATAAATTGCTCAGCAAGCTCATCTCTTGCGTGTCCAGCTTCTATGATTCTCCCTCTTTCGCTTTTTGGGGTTTGCTTTATTTGCTCCACTAACTCTCTTCGCGTTCTTCTTAGAGCATCTGGACGAGGTGAACCCAAGGTATTTTCACCCACAGCGGATTGATCATTTTTTATGGCAAGCGTAGACTCACCGTGACGTTTTATTCTGCTTCTAGCGGATAACGCACGCCTTGCTTCTAAAATCCGTCTAACTCCAAAAAAATCGGAGCCTTCAGGATATTGCGGAAATGGCCCTTTCTTAGCCGCTTCGCTTGGAGGTTTTATTTCAACTGGTCCTTCTGGCATAACTTAAGCCAATTATATCATTTTTTCCTCCTGAAGCTATTATTTGAAAGGTTTAAACTCCTGGCCGCCCATTTTGTAGTTATAGAACTTTTTGTAGATTGGGCCCTTAAAGATGAAGTGCAGCGCCGCGTAAATATTAAAATAAAAATATCCCAAAACACCGTCTTTTTCAACTCTTCTTAGGGAAAAATACATTTTAACTTTTCCGTCATGCTTAATTTTTAATTTATGCTTTGCGGCAACTTCAAAAAAATATTGGTCCTCAAACGTAAACACCGTTTGATTATATCCCCCGGTTCTTAAGAAAGCTTCTTTGGTAACCAAATTTCCCGGTCCGTTACCAAACGGTTTGCCCAAAGATGACGACGCTGCGCAAGCAAAGTTGATAATGGAGAAATAAACATTCCAAAGCCAATTTACGGCAATCGGAATAGACGTCGGTATCAGTAAATCCGCCTTTGTTTCCTCCATCTCTAGAAAACAAGACCTAACAAAGTCGTCTTTAACAGTAAAATCGGCATCCATAAAAGCAATGCAGTCCCCTCTTACATTATTTGCCCCAACGTTTCTTTGATACGCGACATTTCTTTTTTCTGCCTCTATTACTCTTAAATTTAATTTATTTTTAAAACTATTGGCTATCTTAACCGTGCTGTCTTCGGATTTTCCATCCACGACAATTACTTCGAAGTTTTTTTCGGTTTGGTTTACAAGTGAATTAAGAAGCAGCGGTAGATATTTTTCTTCATTTAAAGCCGGAATAACTATCGACAGCAATTTCACCTTAAATCTATTCTAACAATAACCAAATTGCTTTACAATTGGCGAATAAAGACTTTCTCTTGTATAATAACGTATATGAAAATCTCTGTTATTATACCTGCCTACAATGAGGAAAAAAGGATTGAAACGTGTCTTAAAAATATTGTTACCCAGATTGAAAAACCGTTCGAAGTGATCGTGGTGGATAATAACTGCACAGACAAAACCGCAGAAATCGCCAGAAAGTTTGGCGCAAAAATTGTTAAAGAAAAGGAGCAAGGAACAAGGTCGGCAAGGGACGCTGGGTTCAACGCCGCTAAGGGAGACATAATTGCCAGAACCGACGCCGATACATTGGTTCCATTAGATTGGACTAGGAAAATCAGAGAGTCTTTCGAGCAGGATGATGCCTTACTTGGGCTTTCCGGACCTGGACGATACTATGACATTCCTTCGTTTATCCAGTATAAAAATTGGATATCTTCCATGGCGCCGCAATTCCTAAGATTTTTCATGAAGCATGACGGGCTGCTCGGATTTAATTTGGCGATTAGAAGAGAAACTTGGAACTTAGTAAAAAAGGAGGTGTGTTTAGACGATAAAAATATCCACGAAGACGGCGATTTAGCAATCCATATCGCAAGGCATGGGAAGGTCAAACTGGATCGCTCGATGGTTGCGCGCACTTCCCTAAGGCAGCTAAAAAAAATCGAAAAACTTTATGATTATTTAATTAGGAGAAGTTTCCAAACAGTTTCCCGGAAACGCCATCCAAGAAATTAAAGATTTTTCTTAAACTTATCTATCGCACCGTAAATCATTTCAGAAAACCTTTTCTCGAAAATCTTGTTGAACATCGGCCCGAATATGGGTCCGTAGCTGTAGGTAATTAAGCCTTTGATATAAGTTTTTTTATCTTTTTCTTCAAAGTCAACTGTTTCCCTGATTCCGCCTATCAATGGCAGCGGACAATAAAACTCGAGCGTTTTTTCTTTTTCAAACTTGGTCACTTGATGTAAAACCAGTGCGGGAAAATAAACAACCGTCGCCAAATCAAACCACCTATAGCCCAATTTCATTTCGCCTTTGTAAAAAACCGCGTGGACGAATTTAAAATATTTGGGATAATTTTCGGGATTAATAAATAATTGCCAGACCTTTTCCACGGGCAAATCGACTGTAGCTTCAATGTTTATCTGTTTCATTAGCTGATTATAACAGGTTCATTTTAAGATTCCAGTTCCAGCCACCAAAAAATCACCCCGTAGGTGGTTTTTAAATGAAAAGTACTTTTTAACCAAAAAGTGGTAGGAAAAGCGAATGGAGATATTTTACAAGCGCCATTCACGCTTGGTGTTACGAGTTCGTTAGCAGTCATGAAAAATCATTTTACTAACTTCGCCGTTCTTCTCCTACTCCTACTTTTAAAATAGGGACGCGCCCTATTTAATTTTAGAAAGGAGGTGATCCATCCCCACCTTCGGGTAGGGATACCTTGTTCATATTGTTCCACCTATTACTAGGGGTATGGACTATATCTTCATCCTTAAAAAATGACTTTTAAGGCGTCAACGTTTAGTCTCTACGGGGTCAATCCGTTAAAAACGGACGACTTCCCTCGGTATTGTCCCTTGATAATTATATCAAGTAGGAGTTCACCGATACAGTTGAGGTTTTCTATGCCGTTACCGACATAGGTCGCAACATTTATACGACTTAAGCCTTATCGCCGATCTTTATCTCTCCCGACAGAATCGAAATTCGATAATTACCGACTTTACTGCCTTGACGGGCGGATTGGGATAAATGAAAGTTTTTTCCCGTTCCCACCCGGCGAGCGGATTTCCCGCACCGGGCGAGCCCTAATGATGCATAGATAATTTTAATTGTCTGATTATATCTATTCCCTTTTGATTAAAATGATCTTTATTAATAATCATTTTAGTGACTTGAGAAAAAATCTCAAAATCACGTTGTTTTTTTGGGCTTTGAAGAGAATGTTTATTAAAAAAGTCAATCAATTTTAACTTATCTGTATTTGAATTTACTTCAAACCTATAACAAGATGAATGATTTTTTCTTGTTTCTTTTTGAAAGTAAATAAAACCGAATTTTAAAAAATCTTTAATTTTCTCTAAAACTAGAAGATCATCTTCACGTAGTTTTATATAAAAATGAGATTTTGCCCTTATATGAGCATTTGGATTCTTAGTTTTATCTCTTTCAGTAAGATTGACATAAAAACATCCTTCTCCGTCAGTTAATCCAACAATATAATTTGCATCTATCATTAGGTTGTTTCCTTCATCACCGCAGCGGTAATAATTTTACTTTAGAGTAAAATGTTCTACTTGTCAATGATTACTATGAAAACAGCTGACTTCTCTTAAAGCAAATGCTTTCTATCCTTAAGAGATCTCCCAAGGTCACTTACGAAACATTTCCAAACATCCTAACTAGATTTTTTCATAGTTCTTCTCCTAGACACACCGTTAGGATCGAACATCTATTTTTTTGTTAGGCTGCCTTTTGCTTCAGGCCCTCCAGGACATCTGTCACCAGTATTGTCCCTGCCATATCTTTTTAGCTACAAGAGTGGATTTTAACCACTTTGCTAAGTAAGCTGCTTGGCGCGCATTTATTCTGTGTACAAGACCCGAGAACGTATTCACCGCGGCTTGCTGATCCGCGATTACTACCGATTCCGACTTCATGAGGTCAGGTTGCAGACCTCAATCTGAACTGAGGCGAAATTTAAGGGATTCGCTTGCCATTGCTGGCTTGCAGCCCGTTGTTTTTCGCCATTGTAGTGTGTGTGTAGCCCAGGGTATAAGGGCCGTGCTGACTTGACGTCTTCCGCTCCTTCCTTCCCAGTAAAACTGGGACCGTCTCCAATGAATATTCAACATTGGACGCGGGTTGCGCTCGTTTCCCCACTTAAGGGAACACCTCACGGCACGAGCTGACGACAGCCATGCAGCACCTGTGGTACCATCCTTGCGGATTTCTCTCCATTTCTGGAAAAATAAACGGTATCATGTCAAACCCTGGTGAGGTTTTTCGTTTTGTCTCGAATTGAACCACACGCTCCACCGGTTGTGCGGGTCCCCGTCAATTCCTTTGAGTTTTAGCCTTGCGGCCGTACTCCCCAGGCGGTCTGCTTAACGTGTTAACTTGCGCCTCATCGTTACCGAAAAAGCTAGCAGACATCGTTTACGGCTAGGACTACACAGGTATCTAATCTGTTTCGCTCCCCTAGCTTTCGTGCCTCAGCGTCAGGAAAATCCCAGATACTTGCCTTCGCCTTTGGTGTTCCAGTTAATATCAACGCATTTCACTGCTACATTAACTGTTCCAGTATCCCTGACAATCCTCAACATCGAAAGTATCATACCCACTCCCAAGGGTAAGCCTTGGTCTTTAAGGTATGACTTTTCGATGAGCCTACGCACACTTTACGCCCAATGAATCCGGATAATGCTTGCATCCTACGTATTACCGAGACTTCTGGCACGTAGTTAGTAGATGCTTATTCTATAAACCGTGAAAGATTTATCAAAAGAAGTTTACGACCCTAAGGCCTTCTTCCTTCACGCGGCGTCGCTGCGTCAGACTTTCGTCCATTGCGCAATATTCCTAGTTGCTGCCATCCGTAGATGTACTGCCCGTATCTCAGTGCAGTTGTGGCTGATCGACCTCTCAGTCCAGCTACCCGTCATCGCCTTGGTGGGCTTTTACCCCGCCAACAAGCTGATAGGACGCAGGCTCATCCCTTGGCGCGAAGTTAATCGCTTTACAATAAATTGATTATGAACTATTACCCCAGCTTTCGCTGAGCTATGGTCCACCTAGGGGTAGATTCCTACGCGTTACTCACCCGTCTGCCATTTGGTCCTTGCGGACCCCATTCGACTTGCATGCCTAAGGCACGCCGCCAGCATTCATCCTGAACCAGGATCAAATTCTCAAAAAAATTGTTCGGATTATCTTTAGGGAATTAATCCGAAAGAATTCCTACCACTTTTTGATCGAGAAGTTGTGACACTTCTTCACAAAAAGCTATCCTTTTCATTTTGTGCTGTACTTTTAAATTATCAAAGTGCAAAAACTTTTAAGAACCCCTATAAGACCAAAAATCCCGCCAAAGGCGGGGTGCAATCCCAAACTTATGGCGAAAGGTCTTACATATCTTTTACCATTATAGATTAATTTTTAGCTTTGTCAAGGAGAAAAGGAAGAATTGAACTCTACTCGGTATTTGCTCTTTCGTCTGAAATGTCATGCCATAAATCAGGATCTATCTCGCCGTTTGCAACCGCCTCTTCGTCTCTAGCAGTATTGACCACTTCTTCGTCATCCAAAACTTCAACTCTTTCATCTTCCGCAGAAACTCCGCGCGGCGCGGGAAACGAAGCCTCAAAAACAACTTCTTCTGCCAACTCTGCCGCAGGGGCTAGTTTTAATTCTCTGTCAATATCAAATTCTGCAGGAGCACCTTGATCCAATCTGCTTAAAGCACTTTCAACCATAAGACCAGGAAGAGCGTCGACAACATCGGCGATTCCCAAATCTATTCCGCCAGCAGCCCAAAGCTCCTCAATTTCCAGTCTTCTTGTCAATCCCGTAGCTACCGGAAGTTCTCCTGTTAATTGCGCGCTAAACGGTACTTCTCTACTTGGTCTAAAATCTGCTCTTTCTGTCATAGGATGTTTCGTTTATATCACTGGGAAATTTGATTGTCAAACTTTTCCCAACAGCAACATGGTCCAGGCAAAAGGAAATCTTCTGGCGAGGATTTTGACTTTTGGACCGACGTTTTTCTTCACAAACTGTGGAAAGCTAAACATTGTCCAGTGGTTAATGTGTTCAATGTCGTTGCCAAATCTTGACCAATTCTTGCCCCGGACGAGCTGAGCCAACATAAAAAATGGTTCGTTGGGAACGGAAATAACCAAGTACTTTTTCGAAACCCTAACCAGCTCTTTTAAAGCCTTCTCTGACTCTTCTAAGTGCTCTAGAACCTCCGTGCATAAGACTAAATCGAATGAATTAGCTTTATAAGGAAGCGCGTAAATACTCCCTTGGGTTATTTTAATGTCGGGGTAAGTTTTTTTGCCCAAGAGAATCGCGTCTTTTGAATATTCCAGACCTTCCAGCTTCTTGCCAATCCCGTGTTCTTTTAGGCGGTTGAGAGTGAAACCTTCGCCACAACCAACATCCAGAATTGAATCCACCTTCTTTGAAGCCGTGAGGTTAACCAGCTGCCGAAAGAAATTCCAGAGCAATAGTCTCTGAATCGGGTTTTTGCTGGTATGCTTTCTGTAATTATCGGTTGTATTCATTTATAAATTCCTCGCTGCGTAATAAATAACTATACCAAGTGAAACTATAACATTCAAGCTTTTGTTTACGCCCCACATCGGAATTTCGGCGATTTGGTCGGAAGCTTTTAAAGTTTCGCGTGAACAGCCGTCGGTTTCGTTGCCAACCACAAACGCCAGCGGCAATTTGTAGTCAATTTCCGTATAGGGAACGCTTTTTTTATCCTGCTCAATCGCAATTATTTGAACATCTTTAATCTTTAATCTTAAATCTTTAATCGCTTCTACTGCAGTCTCTGCATACTTCCACTTGACCCATTCGGTGGTATTAATCGAAGCTTTTTTAATCCGCGTATTTGGCGGCGTTTCCGTTACTCCGCACAGATAAATCTTTTTTACGCCCAGCGCATCCGCCAAACGAAAAATTCCGCCGGTGTTATAAGTATCTAGAATATTATCGAGAATAAAATAAATCTCCCGTCTTTTAATTTTTGCCAGCTCTTCTTTTGTCGGCTCGCTGACTCGAAGTTCTGCCGCCTTTAGTTTTATCATTGTCGTATTATACTAAAATTGAAAGCCAATTAGAAATTTCAACCTAGAACCTGTATAATACCGCCATGCTTTCAGATACCGAGCCTTTTTCACATCTTGCCACAGCACTACTTAAAACCTTTGAGCCGAAAGCGGCTTACGACACCGGAAATAAGATTTCCGTCAATATTTTGGTTTCCAAAGTCGCCTCCTACTACGAAAAACTAAGAACCGCCATGGACTACGGCGGCGAAGAAACAATTTTACGAAGGACCATCGAAAGGACTTTAAAACGAATGTTGTTCTTGGAAGCCGAACCAAACTCTATTGCTAAGGATCTTGTGCGGGAACTTATTTGGGCAGGTTATTTTGCCGATGCCACCGTCCCCGAGTCAATTGTCGCTAAAGTCGCTTCCTCAATTACACTTTATTTGAGATTAAAAAATGACATTTTGGCACAAAAACTGCTGCCAAAAGTCGACATTTATAGCTATATTGTGCAACTTTTGTCCTGCGAAATCGACTCGATTCTTTTGCCAAATCATGAAAAAGAGGCGTTGTGTAATTTTATGTTCCATATTCTTAAAGATTCGGTCGAAATTACCGACGACTCGGTGCAAACTAAAGACGTCCAGGTGTTTATTGCCGTTCGGAAAAATTTTGCCCGCGACGATTTGGCTTTTTTAAGATACCGGCTGTTTTTGCAGATTTTTGGCCGGCTGACGGAAGAAAATTTTGCTAAAGTTGTCGGTGGTTTTGTTGACGGCTATAAGGAAATCGAATACGAGTTGCAATACCCTAGGAAAGACCGCATTTTTAACCACGTCAAAAAGAAAACCCCACCATTTTTAATTCTTTACGATCTACTGCTTAGGGAGCATACGACCATCAAAACTTTAGTCAAAGACCCGGAGAAATTCAAAGCACAGGTGTTTGCGATTTGCGAAACCCGCTATAAAAGCATAGGCAAGAAAATCCGCACCGCCATTATCCGTAGCTTTATTTTTATTCTTTTTACCAAAGCTTTCGTGGCACTGTTTATCGAGGGCACTTTTGAAAGACTTTTCTACGGACAGGTTCAATGGATGTCAATTGGACTAAATACCGTTGTCCCACCGCTTTTGATGATTGTCTCCGGGCTTTTGATTAAAACGCCAAACGCGCAAAATTCCAACCGCATTTATCTGGATATCCGCGAATTGCTGTTTACCGAAAATCCCCAAATAATTCCGACGCTACAGCTGAAACTAAAAAAAGACAGCGGTCACGCGGTTAAAGATTACGTCTTTTCAATTCTCTGGTTTTTGAGTATCGGCTTAGTTTTCGGACTGATTATCTGGGGACTCACGCTTTTGCATTTTAATCCTTTAAGTCAAATTATTTTCCTTTTCTTCGTGGCGATTGTTTCTTTTTTGGCCTACCGCATTTATCAAACCGCCAACATTTATTCCGTCATTTCCAAAACCAGCCTGTTTGGGCCGGTTTTTGACTTTTTCTTTGTGCCGATTGTGCGCGTCGGGCGAAGATTAACCGAGGGCTTTTCGCAAATCAATTTCATTTTGCTGTTTATTGACTTTCTAATTGAAGCCCCGTTTAAAGGACTGTTCGGATTTTTCGAACAATGGTTTCTATTTTTAGCCAACAAGCGAGAGGAACTAGAATAGTTATTCTTCTGTAAGGCTTGACAAGAATTGGCCTTAGTGAATTATAATAAGGATTACATGACCGCAACCGGACACGCCCTAGTAGGCACAGTTATCGCCGCCAAAGTTGGCAACCCCGCCCTCGCCATTCCCGTTGCCCTTGCTTCACATTTTTTATGTGACGCACTTCCCCACTGGGACACGGGCTACGCCAGAGAAAAGAAGAGCAAAGCTAGATTTGTCACGGAAAGCGCCATTGATGTCCTTTTGGGTTTTGTTTTAGCTTATCTTTTGATAGTGCTGTTTTTCCCCTCAACCAGTCTTTTCTACGCGTTTTTGATAATTATCGTGGCCCAGTTGCCAGACTGGCTAACCGCGCCTTATCTTTTCTTAGACTGGAACTTTCCGCCATTTACTTGGATCTATGAATGTCAGAAAAAATTTGATTCTTCAATCGGTCTTCCCTGGGGAGCTATAAATCAGGTAGTCGCAGTCGTCGCCCTCGTTTTTCTCGCCAAAGTTTTCTAAAAATTAATTCAAGCAACAGGAGTTTCAGGAGAGTCTTCCGAAGTAGGTTTATTCCTTGCTTCATCCATCGGATAGAGTTTAACCCTACCGCTTAACCAGCCATCTAATTCAGACATCTCGTAATCGTATTTTAATGGAGCAAGTTGGTCAAGACTATCAACGCTAACCTTTTGCAAGTGTACTTTCGAACCAATATTGGTTATACGTAGATAATCTTCTAAAGATGCTCCTGTTAATTCTACATAGCCTAAGTTTAATAAAGCGCTTGCCACAGGCGAATCTTCTAAGCGCCCCGAAACTTGTTGCCCTTCTTTGATTTCGTGCGTCTGCGGATCGATAAATTGACAAAACGAAATATCAACCAGAAACTTTTTTCCTCCGACAGTAACTATATTAAATCCGTGCCCAAATGAATCAATATTTCTACCCCCTAAGCTTTCGTGGACATCCATTGCCTGATATGATTTTGCGTCAAAACCTTTATTTTCGGCTGCTCTTTTAACCAGGTCAACTGCCAAATTACAAACTCCCTTTCTACCGCCGGCTACTCTTGGATCACCCGCTTTATCAAAAACTCTATCGACCTCCTGAATTATTTCCCCGATGGGCGCTTCCGGCGATTGAACCCCCTCATGTTTAGCTGAAAAACCTGGAGGAGCATCTAAAAGAACATCTACCATAACACTATTGACGCTAACATTCTTCTTAACTGATGTCAAGATTTTTGCGAAGCTTTATTTTCCAAAGAGGGTTCTTCTGTTTTTTTCGGCATAGCTTCTTCTGCATTTTCTGCTTTGGGATTTTTGATTCCTTCCAAATTCCAACTGGCAAAGTCGCATTTTGGGTAATTCGAACAACCATAGAAACGGCGGCCTTTCTTGGTCTTTTTGAATATAATTTTTCCTCCATCTTTCGGACAGATTAAATTGGTTTCTTGTACCAAAGGTTTTGTAAATTTACAGTTGGGAAAGTTTTCGCAAGCCATAAATTTTCCGAACCGGCCAATTCTGATAATTAAATGTCCCCCGTCTTGCGGGCAAATCTCAGCGGTTTTTTCAACTTCAATTTTTACTCTTGCCGCTTCCCCTACTTTTTCCAGAGTTTTTGAAAAAGGGTCATAAAATTCTTTGATTACTGGCGGCCATTTCTTTTTACCATCGGCTATTTCATCCAACTCGTCTTCCATTTGCGCGGTGAAAGGAATATCGTCGATCGTTGAAAAGTTAGCGACTAAAAAGTCGTTAACCGCAAAACCAACGCTGGTCGGTAAAAATTTTCCTTCGTTTCTTTCAATATATTGCCTGCTCTCAATGGTAGAAATAATCGTCGCGTAAGTCGACGGCCTGCCAATTCCTTCTTCTTCTAAAGCTTTTATAATCGACGCGTCGTTGTAGCGCGGCGGCGGCATGGTTTCGTGCGCTTCCGACAACGAGCTGATGTATGACAATTCCTCACCGACCACAAAATCGGGCAACTTATTATCGTTTAGCGCCAACGGATTTACTTTAAGAAACCCATCAAATACCAAAATCGATCCATTGGCTTTTAAAGTGTAATTTGAATTCGAAGCATCAACTAGAACAACCGTCGACTGCGTTATAGCATCGGCCATCTGCGCTGCCACTGCTCTTCGCCAAATAATTTCATATAGCTTTGCAAACTGCGCCCCTAACTTTTCACTGATGACTGCCACTTGAGTATTTACACTGGTTGGTCTAATCGCCTCATGCGCTTCCTGCGCCAGCTTTTGTTTTGCTTTGTAGAATCTTGGCTTGTCAGGAATATATCTTCCACCGTAACTTTTTTCAACAAAATTTCTGATTGACGTTACCGCCGAAGTCGCCATCGAAACCGAATCGGTTCTGTGGTAAGTAATAAAACCTTCTTCGTAGAGTTTTTGTGCCAAACTCATTGTCCTTTTGCCCGACAGTCCCATTCTTCTGGCTGCGTCCTGCTGAAGAGTGGAGGTAGTGTATGGCGGCGGAGGCGTGCGGCGCATTTCTTTTTTGGTGACATCCGAAACTTTAAATTCTTTGGTTTTTAAATCGGTTTCAATCGTTTTTGCTTTTTCCTCCGTGTCAATGCTAGTTTTGGCAAAAGTGTATTCCCCATCGTATAATTTGAGCTTTTCCGAAACCTCAATTTTCTCACCATTAACTTCAATCAGCTCAAAAACTGTCTCGCCCGAATCTTTTTTAAGAGTGGCCGTAATCGTGTAGTATGGCTCTTTTCTAAACTTCTCAATTTCTCTTTCTCTCTCCACAATTAACCTTAGCGCCACTGACTGCACACGCCCGGCCGACAAGCCGCGGCGTACTTTTCGCCATAAAATTGGCGACAGTTTATAACCGACTAACCTATCCAACACTCTCCGGGCAGTTTGTGCGTCAACCAAATTTTCATCAATCTCCCTTGGTGTTTTTAGCGCTTCCTCGATCGCTTCTTTAGTAATTTCGTGGAAAGCAATCCGCTGGAATGTTTGCTTTTTGAGTTTTGCGTCTTTACTTAACAATTCTTTGACATGAGCAGCGATAGCTTCTCCTTCACGGTCAGGGTCAGTCGCCAGAATTATTTTCCCGGCAGCTTTGGCAGCAGATTTTAACTCGGAAATAATTTTTTTCTTATCCGCCATTACTTGATAATCGGGCGCGAAGTCTTTTTCCAAATCAATACCCAACGTCGATTTTGGCAAATCCATAATGTGCCCCATCGAAGCTAATATTTCATAGCCGTCTCCAAGAAATCTCGAAATGGTTCGTGCTTTCGTCGGGCTTTCTACCACTACTAAAGTCTTCATATCCCAAAATTGTAGCTTAAATTATACAGTAGGTGTCAAGAGGCAAGTTGGAAAAGGCCGTCGGAATTTTTGCTAATTCCGTTCCTCCATAAATTTATGGTGTCTGATTTATAGCTTCTGCACAAACTTTCCTTGACAACTTATAGTTTTATATGCTATCCTTCTCACGCTATGACAGAGCTAGAAGGAAGAAGCGAATTTAAACCAGTTTATGAAGTTATTCCCCCCTTAGTATTGCATCTTAATCAACTTGTAAATTTAGTTGCTGTCGAGAAAGCATTAAGAGATCCTGACACAGAAGATCCTAACAAAAAACGTTATACGCCTAAATATATCATCAGAATTAACCCCACTTACACCTTAGACCCCTCAGTGGATAAACCACTCATGACACAAGATTTCAAGGGAACCGAACGAGACTTTACCATCGCTCGCAGATGGATCGAAACAGCACTTATAACGGGGATTCCCGATGCACTACGAATAGATTTAAGTAACGTAACAACCAACCTGTCATTAATAAAACAGGCTTTGCTAAAAGTTCATAAGGAAGGACACACGGTTCGGTTATCTTCTAAACCAGCTGTCTAGGATTTGCTTGGCGATTGGGCCGGCGACATTACTTCCT
This sequence comes from Candidatus Levyibacteriota bacterium, assembly GCA_049519175.1. Taxonomy (GTDB): domain Bacteria; phylum Patescibacteriota; class Microgenomatia; order Levybacterales; family UBA12049; genus DATKGX01. Next base: position 19,456 of record JBEKQZ010000002.1, read on the forward strand.
TCCCCGCTATTTTCCGAAAGCACTGTGACTACAATTTGCGGCTTGTAAGCCGGCGCAAACAGTGTAATCCAGGCGTGTGCTAAAGTATCGTTTCCGCCGTTTTCCGCCGTTCCGGTTTTACAAGCCAAAACTACGTGGCGCATGTCGGCGGAGCCGGAAGCCGGATCAACGCCTAAAATGTTTTTGCCGTCAATCGGCAGTTTGGCGTTTTTGATTTCGTAATTAAACAGCGGCCAGGCCACCCCGCCGGGGCTGCACGCCTCCACCATTCCCTCTTTAATCAAATCCGAAGAATGCGCGTCCAAAAGATTGGAGCTGGTAATCTGCGCTGGTTGGTTCATTAGCAAATGTGGGCGGTATAAATTGCCATTGTTGGCAATCGCTTGTGTCCAGGCATTAACTTGCAGCGGCGTCGTCAGTAAATATCCCTGTCCGATTCCGTAATGATAAGTATCGCCTAAATACCACTGTTCACCGATATTTTTTAATTTCCATTCCTCGGTCGGCACCAAGCCTGCTTGCTCGCCTTCCAAATCAATTCCTAATTTTTGGCCCAAGCCAAACAGTTTGGCCGTCGCCGAAACCTGGTCAACGCCCACTTTTGCCGCCAATTTATAAAAGAAAATATCGTTTGAACGCTGAATGCCCTTAACAATATTTACCTGCCCGTCGGTGCCGCCATAATCGGTATAATACCAGTTGGAAAAAGAAAAATCGCCGACTTTTAAAATTCCCGTGTCGTCGATTTGCCAATTTTCATCAATGATTTTATTTTTGAGTGCCGCCGACGCCACAATTAGTTTAAAAGTTGAACCGGGCGGATAAACTCCGCCGATTGCCCGGTCCAAAAGCGGCTGATTTTGCGAATCCGAAAGCACATCCGAAACGGTTAAATAGGCGCTGTCGCTGGCAATTTTGTAACCCTGCCCCATCGTAAACATATTCGGGTCAAATGAGGGTTTGGAAACCAACGCTAAAATTTCGCCTTGCGGCGTAGAAACTATCGCCGCGCCTTTTTTCACACTGGCCATAGCAGCAAAAACCGCTTCCTGAAGTTTGGAGTCCAGCGTTAAAGTGATATTTTGCCCGGCAATTGGGTCCTGTTGGCCAAGCTTTCTGGTTAAATTGCCCCGGGCGTCGACTTCGAACAATTCTTTTCCGTCCACCCCCCGAAGTTTCGGCTCATATTGCTGTTCAATACCGCTTCGTCCAACAATGTCGCCCGAACTGTAATCCGAGAACAACGGATTTGCTAGCTCGTCTTGGGAAATTTGCCCGACATAGCCCAAAACGTGGGCAAAAGCATCTTTGTAAGGATAATTACGTAAGCTGTCAACTTCCAAATCGTTTTTGCCAGCGGCAATTAAATTAAGCGCCTGGTCCTGTGGAATTAATACCGTTTTGCCGTTGACATTTTCCCTAAATCCGGGCACATTATAAACCAACGGAGTGCCGTTTCGGTCAAAGATGATGCCCCGCGGCGCGTGAATTGTCACTGTTTTTGTCCGATTGCTGTCGGAAAGGTATCTATAATAGTATCCCTGAATTATCTGTAAGAAAAACAGCCGAACAAAAATTACGGCAAAGAGAATTATGGCAAAAGCAGGCAGGAAAAAATTCCGAGCCGAATGATTTTCTCCCTCATAATCCCAATTCTTTCTTTTACTACTGTCTTTAAAAATATAATCGCCGAAGGCGACTCCGGGCTTTACCATAATCGTTAAGAGCTAGCAACTGATGACCGTGGTAGTCTTTGCATTATTTTGAATAGTAATAACCCGATAATAACACTTAGAATTGACTCTAAAATAATCGAGCGCGTGTATCCTTGCAAAAATAAGAATAGCAAGCTACCTAAAAATGACGCGATAAGCATAAAATAGCCGGTGGTGATTTCAAATTTACTTTGGTACAAAAGCACCAAAAATAAAAATAGTACTAAAAAAGCACTCGTTACGCCAAGCGTCTTGAATGATAATAAGTCAAACAGCAACCCGAAAATAAATGCCAGCACAAACAACCAATTTTCCCTAAGTATCACCATTAAGCAAAGCAAAACCAAAAAAATTAAAGGGAGAGTAGTCAAGCTTGCTTCTAAAACTAACGCTAACGATAAAAGAATAACTGCCAGAAATTTCATTGGTAATTAACGACGACAAAAACAGTTTTTAAATTATTAAAATCGATCAAAGGCTGGATGTCCGCTTTTTGAAATAAATCACTTGGGTTTTTGCTGATAGAAATTATTTTCCCCACCGTTAAGTCAGGCGGAAAACCGTTGTTTTGTAGATTAATGTCTCCTGCGGTTACCACCAAATCATCTTTTTTGAGGCTGTCCGACAAAATAACGTTGTCCAAAATTACCTCATTGCCGCCTTGACCTTTAATCACGCCTTGTGCTTTCGTTTCCAAGGTTTCGGCAATAAATTGCGACGAAGGGTTTGTCAAAAGCATAACGCTGGATAAATTGGCGCTTACTTGCGTTATTTTGCCAACCAGATTATTTTCGTAAACCACCGCGTCACCATTCTTGACACTATCATTTGTCCCTCGGTTAAGAATTAAGATTTCGGGAACGGAAAGCCCTGGCACAAATCCAGGCGCGCCGACCACATCCGCCGGCAACAAGTTGGGACTTTTCGGATTGGCGGTCTGAAACTGGTCTCTTAAAGCTTTATTGTCACCGATTAATTTATTTTGGTCGATTAGCTGCTTTGCTAAAGTCAAATTTTCTGCTTTGAGGGACTGGATTTGGGCATTTTGCCCAAAACCCGTCACTTTTGTAAAAGCTTGATAAGTTATCGACTGCACCGGCGAAAAAATGTCTTTGAAAAATGCATCGAGTGGATTTAAAAGGCCGATTTTCGAAGCTCCGATTAGCAAAAGTGAAAGAGCGAAGAAAACTAAAAAATAGGAAGTAAAACTACTTTTGCGCATGCAACCATTTTAAACTTTTTGCTAAAAGTATACAAGATTTAGGAGGATTCGTAGGGCTCAAGCCACATATTAGTCTTTAAAGTTGGAGTCGCGGTTGGCTTAATTCCTAAACTTACAAGCGGCAAAGGGACGTCACGCTTTACGGGAGTGGCAATTTCAAAATCCGCAAAATCTATACCGTATTTATTTAAACGGTATGGAGGTCTTGCTACGGTTACCAGTTCACGACGGTATATTTCTCCCTCCGGAGTAGCACTAACTAACCAAAATACAGCGCCCTTCTTAACTTCGCCGTTTTGCATAACCCTTCTAGGGCTTTCTTCTTGAGATGCATCTGTTTGCTCTGTTTTCATGATGGAATTTTAATTGAAGAAGCAAATTAAGTCTGTAAGCGAAATTACTCGAAGAATAGTCAAGCAGTTTCCTTATTAATTGCTTTCGGACGGATAAAATGTAAACCGGCCAATGCTTCAGGAGCTAATTTTAATTCGGGTTGACCATTAAAGGGCTTTTCTCCGTCAGAATAATCAATTTTCAATCTTATTCCTCGCTCATTAATATCCAGAACCGTCACCGGCCACCAAGGAGGTTCGTCAATATCCGGATTGCCGGACATAACGAGCAGATAACTTCCCCCTTGGGTGAGCCTTTTAAAAGCAATTTCTTCACCCATACCTTGACGGTATCTTTTTTGACCTTCAGATTCTAACCGCATAAGGTATTTATTATAGCTGAAACTTAGTTATTCGTCAAACTATGGGTTTTTATTTGAGGCCGCCGATGACTTTAATTAGCTATTGATGACTTCTTTTAACTCTATATTCTCCTTATCGTATTCAAATCTAATTCTCCATTTGTCAAAAAATCCATCTTGACCTAATATTCCGTATGGTAAAGATTTCATTTCGTAACTAAATCCAATATAGGCTTTGTGCTCTATTCCGCCAATTTTGAACGATACGTTATGAAAGTATGCTTTTTGTGCTTCTCCCGAAGTGCCGTGGAATGTTAGCTCGTCTCCTTTGGTAACATCAAACCCCAACCTTTCCCCTATTTCTCCATGGAATACACAAAAATCTGCTCCGGAATCTATTAAAACAAGATAGCTAAAATTTCCCTTCTTTGTTTCAAAGTCAATTTGGATGATTGGTCTTAGTGATGATTTTCGTTTAAAGTTTGGGTTTTCTTTGGGATTAAGGGGAAACTTACGATATCTAAAATTCATAAGATGTATGCACCGTAGTTTTTGGGGGCGCGAGTAACAATTGGATTAGAAATGCCTTTTTCAATTGCTTTGTCCATAACATTATTGAAATTTTTGCCGGAGGCAACAACTTTTAGGTCATTTGGAGATAATACAACCCACTCATCAGAATACTTTTGTAATTTACTTGATAGATCATTTAGTCTTGCTTTCATAAATTTATGATATCACTTTTTAGATTAAAAACCAAATTTTTACTTGAGGCCGCCGGATTTAGTTTTCAATTTTGAGAAATAATTAAGATCCCCTTTTAAAAAGACAGGATTAATGCCAAAAATTTCCTCTTTGATTGGTAAATCAGCGGCGATGTCGTTGAGAATAAAAATTGGCTTTTTGAAAAAATACGCCAAGGTAATTTCCATTAAAGTATTTCCGCCGATGTAGCCTTTGACGCCATTTTTGGCAAAATTTGTGACTAAAATTGCATCCCCTTTGATAATTTTTTGAAAATGTTTATCTATCAAGGCTCTTTTTTTATGGTAATCCCCGGGATTTTTATACCATGTCTTGTGCGCGGCGACATCAAAATTATTATTTCGCTTCATCACTTTGGCAGTGGATGGCAAAATAACCTTGTAGCCAAGTTTTTTGAGCATTATTTGAATTGGAAAAAGGTCTTTATAGAATGAGGCGCTGGAGCAGATAACAATGGTTTTTATCTTTTTCATCAATTACTTTAATCCGCCGATGACTTTGACCCGTTGCAACAGCGAATCCTCTTCCAACACTTTTCCGGTGCCGCGGACGACCGAAGTCGTTGGGTCTTCCGAGCGGATAACCGGTAAATGCGTTCTTTCCACGATTAAATTATCAAAACCCGGCAGCTGCGAACCCCCACCGGTTAGTAAAATGCCGTGCGTTAAAATATCGCTGGTTAATTCCGGCGGCGCGTCTTCCAAAACAGCGGCGATGGCATCAATAATTTGCGTTAATACCGGCGACAAAGCCTCTCTAACTTCCACTTCGGAAATCCTTAAACTTTTTGGCAAGCCTGTTTCAATATCGCGGCCCCTGATAATAGCTACCTTTTCCTCGTCTTTTGGCTTATCGCTTGTGATTTGGGATTTGTGATTTGGAGCTTTCGCATAAGCACTACCGATTCTAATTTTTAAATCTTCTGCCGTCGCTTCACCAATCAACAACCCATGCCTTAACCTTATGTAATGAATAATTGCCGCATCCATCTCGTCTCCCGCCACTCTTAAGGATTTAGAAACGACAATTCCGCCCAACGAAATAACGGCAATTTCGGTGGTTCCGCCGCCGATGTCCACCACCATAATTCCGGTTGGGGCAAACACCGAGATATTTTCGCCGATGGCCGCCGCCATCGGCTCTTCAATTAAATAAGCCTGCCTGGCCCCGGCCGACAGTGCGGCTTCCCAAACCGCCCGTCTTTCTACCTCGGTCACTGAAGATGGAATACCGATGACAACGCGCGGCCTTGAAAAATTGGCCGACAAAGGACTGTCCACTTCGTGCACTTTTTTAATGTAATGGGAAATCATCGCTAGCGTCGCGTCAAAATCGGAAATTACTCCGCCGCGAAGCGGCCTGACGGTGATAATCGAAGCCGGCGTTTTACCAATCATTTTTTTTGCTTCCGCCCCTATTGCAATTACTTTTTTAGTTTTTTTGTGCATCGCCACCACCGACGGTTCGCGGATAACAATCCCTTTGCCCCGGACAAAAACGAGCGTGTTGGCGGTGCCTAAATCAATACCAATGTCATGGGAAAATAAAGAGAATATCTTATTAAACATAACTTAGAATTCCTAATTTAAAATTTCTAATTTCTAATCAAATCCAAATGTTCTAATTTTAAAATTTAGGCATTGAAACATTCATTAAAAATTAAAAATCGAGAATTTCCTTTCCATAATAGCATCTTGCTCAAAGTTTGCCAATATGCTAGGATTACTTGTAATTACCACCAATGAGATTATTTAATTTTTGCAACAAAGTCATCGAGTATTCATTTTACTTTCTTTTCTTTCTAATTCCTCTTGCTTTTACCAGTGACACCTCGGAGCTATTTGAATTTAACAAACTTTGGCTCACTTTTATTATTACTATTATTATTGGTCTGGCCTGGGCTACTAAGATGATTATCCGCAAAGAGTTCAAAATCCAGCGCACGCCTTTGGATATTCCCATCGTGCTTTTCTTGATTTCGGAAATTATCTCAAGTTTTCTCTCTTTGGATATGCACGTTTCGCTGTGGGGCTATTATTCCCGCTTTAACGGTGGACTGTTCTCGATTTTTGCCTACGTTTTTCTCTACTACGCTTTCGTTTCCAATTTGAAGGATGAGGCAAAAGAGGAAAAGAAAAGTTTTGAATTTAAAAAAGTTTATTTATTTTTAGTCGCTATCGCGGTTTTTATCATCGGGCTGTTGGTTTCTTCACAGATCAAAAATCCGGATTTGGCAGGAGTTCCCTACCAGGCAATGGCAACTTTAGTCACGGTTATGGCGTCGTTTGCGGTGTTTATGCTGGCCGCGCCGCTTGGAATTTTAAGACGTTCTCTTTACGCCGTTTTAACTTCCTGTCTGTTGGTAGTTTTGTGGGGATTGCCATCACATTTCGGCTACGACCCAACCTGTCTTTTGTTCCGAGGCACTCTTGATGTTTCCTGCTGGACTAGTGACTTCCAACCAAAAATCCGCATTTTCTCCACCCTTGGCCAGCCCGACTGGATGGGTGCCTATGTCGCCGCGCTTTTGCCTTTAATTGCCGCTTTGTTTATTAATTCCCTAAACGACGTTAAGCTGACTTTCAATAGAACATTTTCCTTTTTCAGAACTCACAGTTTTTGGTTGGGTGTTTCGCTGTTTGCGTTTTTTGCCGCCACTTATGTTGCTTTGATGTATACTCAGTCGCGCTCGGCGATTTTGGCGGTTTGGGCAATTTTGCCGTTATTCATACTCATCTATGGCTGGTTTTATCTTAAACCAAAATTTGACCGCAAAAAATTAAGTTTGAATTTTAAAGTGGCGGTGCTAATTTTCTTATCTGTCGGTATTATTCCATTCCTCTTTGGCCAACCTTTTACACAATTAACTAAACTGACGTTGCCCGGCATCGTTGCGGAGATTACCGCCAAACTTACTCCGCCGTCCAAAACTACTGTCAAAGCCGCGCCGGCACCTGCGCCGTCGCCGGTTTCCACCGGTGAGCTGGGCGGCACGGATTCCAGCAAAATCAGGCTTTTGGTTTGGAAAGGCGCCATTGACATTTGGTTGCATAATCCAATTTTTGGCTCTGGTCTGGAAACTTTTGCCTTTGCCTATTATCAATATCGTCCGGCGGCCCACAATATGACTTCGGAAGCACAATTTCTTTACAACAAGGCACACAATGAGTACTTGAATTATTTAGCTACCACCGGAACCGTCGGTATTGTCACTTATCTTTTAATGATTGGCGGATTTCTGTTTATTTCTCTTCAGACTCTATTTAAGCGCAGAAAAAACCTGACAGGAGAAGATTTGCTCGCTTTATCACTTTTGGCCGGATACGGAGCAATTCTTGCGACTAACTTTTTTGGCTTTTCGGTTGTGATGGTTAACATTTTATTTTACCTTTTCCCCGCTTTTGTCTTTATCCTTCTAGGTAAAATCAGTTATGACAAAGCCCTTTCTTTTTCTTTAACCAAGAAAGAAAACTATGATTTTAACCTTATACAAAAGATTCTAATAGCGGCCTCTATTTTACTTTGTGCATACTTAATTTATACACTTGTTACTTACTGGAATGCCGACCGCGATTATTATTATGGACTCGGTTATGACAACCCCAGTATTGCTGCTTACGATAAAGCTTATCCTTTCTTAAAACAGGCGGTTGCCCAAAGACCAAGCGAACCGACTTTTCTTGATGAATTCGCCTATAATAACGCCGTTTTGGGAGCATCATTTTTACAAGAAGCCGGACAGCCAAATCAACAGAACCAATCCCAAAACTTGCAAATCGCCCAGCAATTAATCAATACCGCTATCGCCGACACCAACCAAGTGACTATGGAACATCCTAATGACGTTGTTTTCTGGAAAACCAAAGTTCGGATTTTTTATACTCTCTCGCAAGTTAATCCTGCCTATTTTCCGCAGGCGCTTGCGGCAGTTAAAAAAGCTGCCCAACTAGCTCCGACCGACGCCGTTGTTTCCTATAATCTAGGCATTATTTATGGGCAAAATGGTGATTTTAAAGACGCCGTCGCCACTTTGCAAAACACGATTAAATTAAAACCGGACTATAACGAAGCCTATTACGCCTTGGGAATTTTCTATCATCAGCTAGCAATTGATAAAAACGGCAAAGTTGTCAACCAAAATTACAACCAAAAAGCCATTGCCGAAATGAAACTCCTGATTAAGTATTTCGGGCCAAACCAACAAGCGTCCGAAGCCATCAAAACCTGGGGCGGAGGAAAATAGTATTTTCCGAGCCCGCTTGCAAACCCGCAGGTTTGACAAGGGAGGGGAAAATAAACCTCCGATTAGAAAAAAGTGAGGCTATCGTGTATAATCTAAAACATGTTAGCAATCGTCAATGCTCCCAACCCTGCTCTGTCCCAAAAAGCCAAGCCGGTTGCCAAGGTCGACCAAACAATTTTGAATTTGGTTAGACAGATGGAAGAAGCGTTAGATGTCGCTATCGACCCGATTGGTGTAGGACTGGCCGCTCCCCAAGTCGGCAGAAATCTGGCGATTTTTGTAATAAAACCCTCGCCAAAGTCTAAGCTGCAGGCCTTTATTAACCCCAAAATTACTAAGATTGAAAATCAAACAGTCGGCAAAACTAAGGGTAAATCAAAAAAGCTGGAAGGTTGTCTATCACTTAAGGATATTTGGGGTGAAGTAGAAAGAGCCAAAGCGGTTTGGCTGGAATATACGGATGAAACCGGAAAAACGCACCACAAAAAATTTACAGGTTTTATTGCTACCATTATTCAACACGAGGTTGACCACTTAAACGGGGTTTTATTCCCCAAAAGAGTTTTGGAACAAAAAGGCACGCTTTACGAATCAAAGAAAAATTCTAAAGGCGAAGACATATTTGAGGAACTTACAATCTAGAATATTGACCACTGATTGTTTATAATTGACTAATGAAAATTGTCTTTTTCGGCAATACTAAACACTCATTGATTGGCGCAAAAATTCTTCATAAAGAACTTGCGTTGTCTTTGGTTGTAACAATTCCCAATAGTCCTTTAGAAAAATTTGCCAGTGAAGAAAATATTCCCTGCTTGCTTGTAACCAAATTGAACGACGAGGAAATTGCGAAAATTGCGGCTGTTGAACCAGATTTTCTGGTAGTTGAAGATTACGGTTTAATTCTACCAACTAAACTGCTTGAGCTACCAACATATGCCAGCTTAAATATTCACCATTCGCTTCTGCCAAAATATCGAGGACCATCACCTGCTCCGGCGGCAATTTTAAATGGCGATAAAATTTCTGGAGTTTCGATAATAAAAATGAGCGCCAAAGTTGACGCCGGAGATATCTTTGCACAAACAGAATATGTTTTAAAATCAAATGAAACAACTGATTCCCTACTGAACGAGTTAAATTTATTGGGCGGAGAATTGGCGGTTTTAGTAATTAACAACATTTTACAAAACAGGGCAAAAGCAATTCCACAAGACGAAAGCAAAGCTACTTTTACCAAATATATGCAAAAATCCGACGGTTTTATCGACTTATCAAATATTGAAATTGAAGAAATTGATAGAAAGATAAGAGCTTATTTCCCCTGGCCGGGAGTCTGGAGCAAGGTGGCTTTGAACGGAGATGAACAGAAAATCGTTAAGTTTTTGCCAAATAAACTGATTCAAGTGGAAGGAAAAAAAGAAATGAGCTATAAAGATTTTTTAAACGGCTATCCAAACACCGACAAAAACCTGATTGAGTTTCTAAAATAACAGAGGGGTGGTGCGACTGGAAGGGCTCCCGACAGCGTGGATCGCATTCGCCGCGAAGCAAGACCGCGAGAACCCTGGCGGGAATGAAATCGACGACAGGACCCCGAGAGGTTAAGCTGCGGCTACGACTGGAGTGACTTCTGGAGCAATATCTATAGATTTGATATTAGCAGTTGCGCCTTTAAATTTTCGCACGCACTTGGTGCAAAGTCTGACTTTCTTGGCTGTTCCGCCGACAATAATCCGAGCGCTGTGCAAGTTCGGTTTAAAGATTTTTCTGGTTCGGTTTTTGGCATGGGAAACGTTGTGTCCATACATTACTCCCTTGCCGCAATTAAAACATATCGCTGCCATAGATAATTTCCTAGGTTAATAGTATACTAAAAAATAGGAAATTTTACAATGGACTTACTGTTAGGACTAGTTACTTTAATAATTTTGGTCTACTCGGCGATTTTGCATGAAATCGCCCACGGCTTTGTGGCGGAAAGATTAGGTGACCCGACCGCCCGGCTGATGGGCAGGCTGACTTTGAACCCAAAAAGCCACATTGATCCGTTTATGAGCATTTTGGTTCCGCTACTGCTGATTATTTCCGGCTCGCCGGTCATTTTCGGCGCCGCCAAACCGGTGCCTGTTGACCCGTTTAATTTCCGCGAGCCCAAAAAAGATATGGCTTTAGTTTCGCTGGCCGGTCCGGGCACCAATTTATTGATTGCACTTGTTTTTTCGCTAATCTGTCATTTGCTTTTCCCCGGACTTTCTTTTGACGTCATCAGAAGCGGCGGCATAATCGGTTTTCTCTTGGGAACGGTTGTCTATATCAACTTGCTGCTGGCGATTTTTAATTTAATTCCAATTCCCCCACTCGACGGTTCAAAAATTTTTGCACTGATACTTCCCGACCGCGAAGCAGCAGTTTATTTATCTATCGGCACGTTCGGAATTTTGATTATCTTTTTACTGCTGGTTTTCCCCATCGGCGGCCTTTCTTTAGGAGACTTGATGTCGAATTTACTTAACTTCTCCTTGCGGTTGCTGGGGCTGTGATAGAACACTTCTAACTCTTTCCCATCTACTTGGTTTGGCTGACTGTAGTTTTGTTTCCGGAATCGTTTGGACTTCTACCGGTGGTTGCTCGGTCGTAATCGGTCCATCCGCTTTAATAAAAGAGGCAACTGTATCTTGAAGTATTTTATCTTCCGGCAACAATTTTATATCCGTCACATCTCTTACGGGTATTGGTTTCCCGATATCTCCCCTGTTAATTCCGAACGTTGGACCAACCCCTAGCGAGCCTGCTCCGACAATTCCTACTGCCTGCGTTCTATTTTTTTCATCACAAAAGATGAAAGTCTTTCCCGCGCCGACGTGAAACTCAAAATTTTCTACTGAAAAAGGCCAAGGTAAGATATCTTCTGGATGGGCCGCATGATAATCATTCGCCTTGAAAACATCCGGAGCATGCGAGCCAGAGCGATATTTTTCACCTATAACCTCTGATCCGGGCCCAAAAGCATCTCCGTCAGACATTTTGGCCGGACGGATAAGTCCCCTTCTTTCCAAAACCACGTCAAGCATATGGTTTGTACCTTCGATGTAAGCCACAACTTCACGGTCTCTTTCTGGTGCTTTTACTTCTTTTGGATGTTTGTTGATATCTTGAGGTCTAAGACCTAAAGCTATGTCTGCCTTCGTCAGCTGTCTTGGTGATGACCCGGCCGGTTTAGTTTCTGCCATAGCACTATCTTAAACAAATCTTATAGCTAATGTCAATTAGCAGGCTACTGTTCATGCTCGCTACGTTAACGAGCGACTGCGAGCTGAACGCGTAGCAGGCCAGGAGGGAATCGAACCCCCAACAGAGGTTTTGGAGACCTCAGTTATGCCATTTAACTACTGGCCTATGCTGCTATTATACTGGGAATAAAAGAATCTATCAATCGCGGAGAGAACTATTTTAACTTTTCGTTTTCTTTGTGGTCGGTAACTTTTCTGCAGTGCTTGCAATATTTCTTTAATAATAACTTTTCCTCCGTATTAAGCTTATTTCTGGTCGTGACATAATTCCTGTTTTTGCAAACAGTGCAAACAAGACCTAAAGTTACCCTGTGTTCTCCCTTTTTTGCCATAATCGCTATCTTAGCAGAAACTCCTCTGAATTTGAAGAGCTAATATTGAGCCGGCTGTGGGAATCGAACCCACGATCTAGTCATTACCAATGACTTGCTCTGCCACTGAGCCAAGCCGGCCCGTCCCACGGTCAGTGCTGGGTGAGGGACTCGAACCCCCGCAGACCTTACGGTCATCTGGTCTACAGCCAGAGGCGATTGCCGCTACGCGAACCCAGCAAGCCTACTAATTCTACACAATTTATGACTAAAAGTGAAGTTAATTCTCCCAAAAATCAATAAGAGGTTTATAATTAGCTTCAATTTCTTTATATTCAACTTTAGATAATATTTCAAGTTTTATCTTGGGAAATTTCTTCCGGAATAATTTATCTCTTTCCAAAGAATAGTTATTCATAAAATTTTTTACTTCTATATACAAATCTTCAATCGGTAAATAAAAATCGGGTCTGTAAGTGTGTTGCCCAAGATCAAAAATCTTAGGCCCGTATTGCCACGTAACTCCTACTAAATTAAAAACGCGTGCGATATTGGCTTCCCAAGTACTATAAAAGCATATGCTTGAGTTTATATCGAGCCTTATGCCGGGTTTGCCTTTAGAGGCTTTTGGAGAGGTAGTTAATCTCCCAATTGTATATATTGCACATTTATTGCTGCAATATTTTCTTTTAGAAGCAACGTAGGGTAGAATTGTAAATTCCTTTTTGCAACATAGGCAAACTTTTGTAATTCGTTTAACTTTTTTCAATCCCTTGAGCGGACTATGAAAGCCTTGCAAAGCTAAAGAAATCTTTCTTTTTGTTTCTTCTGTTTGAAGCCGTTTCGCATTATTAAAAGAGGTGGCGCAGTTTTTGCTACAAAATATTTTGGGGTCGCGTGGTTTAACCCAAAACGAGTTCGGACAGTTACCGTTCTTGCAATTTCTAGTCTCAAAGGGCTTTATTTTCTTGGCATATATTCCTTTTCGCCAATTAGTTTTGCTTATTGCTGACTGTTTTTGCCTGTATCTTAAGTCTGAATAGAAAGAATGCATATACCACTAGCTCAAAATGAGCCGATGGGGAATCTTGCAATCCCGACCCATGCTTTACAAAAGCATTGCTCTACTTCTGAGCTACATCGGCTGACGCTTTGATTTTATCAAAAACAGTACGAAGAAGAAAGCCCTCGGGGGCAAAAAGCAGAAATTACGATAAATTCGTCCTCGGTATCGAGATAAATTGATGTTTCCCCGAACTTATAAGCGGGTGGGCTCAATCTGTTCCACACGAGAACATGATAATTCGCCCTGTCTTCCGAAAATCGGAATACCCCAAGCTCAGTGAACCTGTAGAGGAAAATCTTACCAACTACCTCAAATACCAAAGAACATATTTAGTATAAAGTGAACTTTCCACGCTGTCAACTTGACAATGGGTGTATAATCAAAAACTTTCTGTGTTATAATCGTCTTGCAAAATGCTTGAGAGAGAAGATTTCTCCAACTTTGCCCGCGATAACCGCTTCGCACGGGAAGCTCCAAGGGAACTAAATGAAAAATGCGCAGTTTTCGGCATTATTAATAAAGACGCAGCAATGCTGACCAACATGGGACTGTTTGCCCTCCAGCACCGTGGACAGGAAAGTTCGGGAATTTCCGTTTCGGATGGCGATGAAATCAAAACGCGTAAAGCAGGTGGGTTGGTTGCTCAAGTCTATAGCGAACAAGATTTGGCAAGGCTTGAAGGTTCAATGGCCGTCGGACACAACCGCTACGGCACTTCCACAAAAGAAACTGCCGAGAAACACGCTCAACCCGTTCTTAATGACTCTCAAACTTTAGCTTTAGTTCATAATGGCAACCTGCCCGATACAACCAAATTGGAAGCATTTTTAAGCGAACAAGGCATTTCTCCCGACAGACTAAATGATAGCGAAATGATGCACGCGGCAATCGCCTATTTTGTTGACAGAGGAGCAACTTTAGAAAATGCAGTTTACGACGCTGTTCCATATTTTACCGGCTCTTTTTCTTTTTTGGCGATGGATAAGGAAAAAATTGTGGCTGTCCGCGACCAGCGCGGTATCCGGCCGCTTTCGATTGGACTGCTAAACGGCGGCTATATTTTTTCTTCGGAAACTTGCGCCATTGACATGCTGGGCGCCAAATACGTTCGCGATGTTGCTCCCGGAGAAATGGTTATCGCTCCCAAAGACGGCGGATTATTTTCAACCAATTTTGCAAAGGGAGAACAAAGACTGGACATTTTTGAATTTGTTTATTTTTCCAGACCCGACAGTTATCTTTTAGGACAAAATGTCGACATAGTAAGAGAAAAGTTTGGCGAAACCCTATGGGAAGAAAACCACGTTAGAGGCGATATTGTTGTTTCCGTTCTTGATTCCGGCACGCCGGCCGCCCAAGGATATGCGGCTGCGTCAGGTATTCCCTACAGAGATGGTCTTGTGAAAACCCGTTATGCGCCCCGGACTTTTATTCAACCCGGACAAGACCAACGCGTGCAAGCAGTCAGGATGAAACTTAATCCATTAAAAGAGGTTATCAAAGATAAAAGTTTAATCGTTGTCGATGACTCAATCGTCCGGGGCACAACGGCTCGGGCAATCGTCGCGCTTTTACGCCAAGCCGGCGCAAGAGAAGTGCATATGATGATTACTTCCCCACCGGTAAAATTTCCCGATTTTTATGGCATCGACACACCCAGACAAAGCGATTTAATTGCCGCTCAAAGAAGCATCGATGAAGTTCGCCGCTTTATTGGCGCCGATTCGCTTAACTATCTATCTTATGACGGAATGATTAAAGCCACAGGAATTCCCGAAGAGCGCTTCTCTACTGCTTGCTTTACAGGCATTTACCCAATCGACATCGGCAAAAGAAAACAAGAAATTAGTTTCCATCCTCAATAATTTTTGCCGCAAACTTTCTTTTCTTTTGCAAAAGTTCTAAACTAGTATTATGGCTGTTCGGCATTATCACCACCATTATCATTTTAGCTATTTGACTTCCAAAAAACGCCATTTTTCTTCGACTTTAATCGTCATCGCGGTTTTGACGTTGATACTACTGGTTTTGTTCCATTACGTCACGCCCCAGCGTGCTTTGAACTTAAATCAGCTCTCCCCAACGATTATTCTTTTAGCTTCATTTAACACTCTTTTCCGGTTGTTAGTGGCTTACGCTTTATCTTTAGTTTTATCTCTTCCGATTGCGCTTTTAATTACCAAAAGTGAACGGATAGAACGGATTCTGCTGCCGATTACCGACATTCTTCAATCGGTGCCGGTGCTAGCTTTTTTCCCAATTATCGTTTTGGTGTTTATTAAACTAAACGCCAGCGAAGGCGCAGTTATTTTTATTTTGTTTATGGCAATGCTCTGGAATTTGGTTTTTTCGATGATTGGCGGTTTAAAAACCATTCCCAAAGACATTCTGGACGCCGCCACCATTTTTAAAATTAAAGGTTTAATGAAACTGCGATACGTCACCATTCCGGCCATTTTTCCGTTTATTATTACCGGTTCGCTGTTGGCTTGGGCGCAGGGCTGGAGCCTTTTGATTGTCGCCGAAGCTCTGCATACCTATATTCCCGGCGGCGTAATGAATAATGACCCGTTAGGCTTGGGCAGTTTATTGGTAAACGCTTTTTATCAGGGACAAAATTCCGTTTTTCTGGGCGCTTTGATTACGATGATTATTTTGATTACCTTGATTAATTTTTTTGTCTGGCAAAAACTGCTGCGTCTGGCGGAAAGGTTTAAATTTGACTAAAATTATTGATTTTAAAAGTGTAACGCGCGCTTACGAAACGGCCAAAGTCACCGCCATTTCGGATGTTAGTTTTACGGTTGATGAAGGCGAATTCTTTTGTCTGGTTGGCCCCTCAGGCTGCGGCAAATCGACGACATTGAGGCTAATCGGCGGCATTGAACCGGCAACTTCGGGGACAATGGAAAAGCCAAGCGAAGTCTCAATGGTCTTTCAATCCGGCGCGCTTTTGCCCTGGATGAGCGTTGAAGAAAATGTTTCGTTTGTTAATAAAGTCCGTAATATGTCACAAATGAAAATTGATGAGCAAACCACCAAATATCTAAAAATGGTGGATTTGGAAGCTTTCCGTTTTAGATACCCAAGAGAACTTTCCGGTGGGCAAAGACAAAGAGTTGGTATTGCCCGAGCCTTAGCGGTTGAGCCGAAAGTACTCCTTCTTGATGAGCCGTTTTCGGCGTTAGATCCGGTGACGACTGACGAATTACACGAGTGTCTATTAAAAGTCTGGCAGGAGACAAAAAAGACCATCGTGATGGTTTCCCATTCCATTGAAGAAGCGCTCTTCTTGTCCGACAGAATTGCAGTGATGAAACAAGGCGGCATTAAAGAAATCTTGGCAGTGGACCTAAAACGCCCGCGAAACGAAGGGGCAAAAGACTTTTTACAACTCTTAGATAAAATAAAATCCCTCCTCGAAAATTGATTAATATAGGACTTTTTGTTATAATTATCCCGCCTAAGAATATGAATATAGCAGAAACGCAATGTCAAAAATGTCCGGTCAGACAAGACTGTGCGGAAGAACTACAGACAATGCCTGACGAAGATAAAACAGTTAGGGCACAAACTTGTCCGCCTCAAACCAAAACAGTTAGACTTTACAAAGGATATGCTCAAAACGAAATTTCTTTTAAAGACGCGTTAAGCGGATTATCAAATATTAGACAGGACGTTTACGTTAGATACCATTGCCCTCTTGGCGAGCGAAGACTATTTGTTGATACGCTAGAAAAACTGATTACTCCGCGACGAGACCAATTGGTTATTTTTCCTCCAACTCCATTAGTCGATGTTTATGTAAAAGGAGAGATCCAATCAGCTAATGCCACTCGCCAAGAGATGCGAAGGTTTGCTAGAGAAAGAAGAACACACGGGAGCGGGCGCTAGAATAAAAATAAAGTTGAGAATAAACCCATTGCCAAACCTAACAGCGAACCCCCGATAACGTCCGACAGCCAGTGCTCTCCCAGATAAATTCGCGAAGTAAACATTGCCACATCAAAAACAATCACCAACAGATAAATTAAATTCCGGCTCTCTTTGGAAAGCTTTTTGGAATAATGTGTTAGTAACAAGATAATAATTGAAATAAACATCGTTCTGGCTAAATGTCCCGACGGATAAGAAGACCCCGGCTGGATATACGACGACGGAAAAACAAACCCTAAATCGTATTTAAAAAACAAAAACGGCGGCCCCGGATGGGATACAAAGGCTTTACTACAAAACTCAATCAAATGAATTAAGCCAAAAAAGAAAAGAACAAAAATAAACCTCAATTTCTTAATAAATACCCAAAAAATAAGCAATATTACACTTACAATTTCTAGACTTCCGACGAGACTCAACAGTGAAAACGGAGTCGTAAAAATCTCCGGGATCTTATTTTGCAAACGGGATGTTGTATCAAAATCTAGCTGGGTAAAAATATTCCCGCGAACAAAATATGAGAATATAATAAAGATTATAAAAATAGCTATTCCACACCAGAAGACGGACAGACGGCGGTTTTTCATCACTCTAGATTTAGTTCCTTTAAAAACTGTTTCAGTTCCCCACCAATGTCGGGATGTTTTAATCCTAGTTCAATTGCAGTCTTCATATACTCTAGCTTATTCCCCGTATCGTAATATTTAGCATTTTCAATTTCAACTGCGAAAACTGGCACTCCTTTATTTTTTAGGATGTTGATAGCATCGGTTAACCAAATTTCTCCACCTTTACCAGGATTTAAATTTTTTAATGCTTCAAAAATTTCCGGCGGCAAAATATATCCCCCATGAGTAGCTAAATTTGAAGGCGCTTCGTCCGGCTCCGGCTTTTCGACAATAGCATTGATTTTATAAACATTTCCTTCAACCTTTGTGACATCGGCAATTCCATACCTTTTTAGATCTTCTTTCTTTTTGATCCGCACCCCCGAAATTACAATGCCACCATATTTTTCGTAAACATCCACCATCTGCTTAAGTCTTGGCGGCGTGGAATAAATAAATTCATCTCCCCACAAAACTGCAAACGCTTCGTCTTCAATTGCCGGCTCGGCCGACAAAATTGGGGTTCCGTTACCATAAGGGCCTTTTTGCCGAATGTAAATAAAGTTGGCCATTTCCGAAAGCCTGGTGATTTGTTCAACGAAATTTGTTTTTCCGCTCTCCACTAAATTTCTTAAAAGTTCGGCGTTAGGAACATCAAAATGATCCTCAATCGCCCGCTTTGCCGAACCGGTAACTATAATAACGTCGCGGATTCCCGAGTCAACTGCTTCCTCAACCACATATTGAATAACCGGCTTATCGACAATCGGCAACATTTCCTTGGGCATGGCTTTGGTCTGGGGCAAAAAGCGGGTTCCGAAGCCTGCCGCGGGAATTACCACTTTTCTAATTTTCTTCATGCGTATATTTGATTGTAAAGCCTGCGCCTCTCCCTGTCAACTTCTACTTTACATGCTACTAAATTTCTGTTAAAATGTTGACAAATCCCATAAACTCTTTGTTAGGTTAGGGATTTTAATTTATGGCGACTACACCAGTAGTTTTCTTAAAAGAAGTTCGGGATGAACTTAGAAAAGTGGTTTGGCCCACCCGGGACGAAGTAATCAGACTAACGGGCGTAGTTATTCTAATCAGCGTTGGCGTCGGACTCTTTTTGGGCGCGGTCGACTTTATTTTGACAAAACTAGTCGGACTGTTAATCACCAGATAAACTATGGACGATACAAATAAAACACCAGCAGAAAAAGTGGAAGAAACCGCAAAAACGGAAGAAATACCAGTTGCTGAACAACCGGTTGCGGAAGCTCCCGCGGTGAAGGAAAAAGTTGAGCCTGAACCAGCTGCCGCAGAAACTCCAGTTGAAGAGAAATTGATTGAAGCTCCTAACGAACCTGAAATCGAAACTAAAGAAGGAGAGGGCGAGGTTGCTCCCGCCGAAGAAGTAGTTTTACAAGAAACTGAGCCAAAAGAAACAAAAGCCGCAACGAATGAACCCAAATCCCCTAGCGATCTAGCGAAATGGTATATTGTGCATACTTACTCCGGTCACGAAAATAAAGTTTCCAAATCTTTAAAGCAAAGAATTGAGTCGATGGGATTTGAAAACCGCATTTTCGACATTATTGTTCCGGTCAGAGATACAGTTAAAGTTTCGCAAGGCAAAAAAGAAAACGTCAAAGAAAAAATTTTCCCCGGCTACGTTCTGGTGAAAATGATTCTGGACGACGAATCGTGGCTGTTGGTTAGAACCACTCAGGGCGTGACCGCTTTTATCGGCGCCGGCAACAAACCAACCCCGATTTCCGACAAAGAAGTCGCGGCGATTCAGAAGTTTATGGCCACCGAAGAGCCGCTATACAAAACCGCTTTTGTCACCGGCGAAGCAGTTAAGATTACCGACGGGCCGTTTACCGATTTTCTTGGCACTATCGACAACATCGACGAAGCCAAAGGTAAACTCAAGGTTTTAGTGAGTATTTTCGGACGCGAAACACCGGTTGAACTAGACTTTTTACAGGTCAGCAAACTCTAAAATGGTTCTTTCCAAATTTCGCAGAAATTTGAGAGGAGAAATTTGCCGAAAAGCCGAAATTCGAACAAAGTGAGAATGCAAGCGCTAGGCAATATTTTGACGATATGGCCAAAAAAATTAAAACATTAATTAAAATCAATATTCCCGCGGGAGCGGCCACGCCTGCGCCACCGGTTGGCACGGCGCTTGGTCCGCACGGGCTGCCGATTATGGAATTCGTCAAGGCGTTTAACGACCGCACTGCCGATCAAAAAGGCACCATTGTACCGGCTGTGATTACTGTTTACGAAGACCGCACTTTTTCGTTTATCGTTAAAAAGTCACCGATTGCCGAAATGATTAAGAAAATAATGAATTTAGAAAAAGGTTCGGGCAAACCGGGCAATGAATCGGCCGGAACGCTGACAAAAGCGCAAGCCGAGCAAATTGCCAAAGACAAATTGGAAGACTTGAACACCGATGAAGTCAGTCAGGCAGTAAAAATTGTGGAAGGAGTTGCCCGTTCAATGGGCATTAAGGTAGCGTAATATGGGAAAGATTAGAGTTAAAACTTTCGGCGACGAAGAGTTAGAACAAAAACAACAGGCAAAAGCCCAAAAACGCAAAGAGGCCAAAAAAGCCGCTAAAGGCGTGGTGGCTGAACCAAAGGTTGAAGAAGTTGAAAAGAAAGTTGAGGAAGAAATCAAAGCTGAAGAAGCGCCAAAAGAAGAACGGAAAATCGTGGCAGAACCCCGCAAAAAACAAAAAGAACAAGCTGCTTTCCGTTCCCAGAAATATCAGGCGCTTTCCGGTCAGTTTGACAGAATTAAAACTTATTCCATTAAAGAAGCTTTGGAGCTTTTGGAAAAGCTACAACGCAAATCCTTTGACGAAACAGTCGAATTGCATTTAAACACGCTTACAAGCGGTATTTCCGGACAGATAACGCTCCCCCACGGCACCGGCAAAACCACCCAGGTTGCCATTACCACCGACACCTTAATTGCCGAAGTGGAAAAAGGGATTATCAATTTTGATGTTTTGGTGGCCGAACCGGCGATGATGGCAAAATTAGCCAAAGTCGCCAAGGTTTTGGGACCAAGAGGTTTAATGCCAAATCCGAAAAACGGCACTATTACGCCAAAGCCGGAAGAAGTCGCCAAAAAATACGCCGGCGGACAAATTAACTTTAAAACCGAGGCTAAAGCGCCGATTATGCACTTAACCGTCGGCAAAATGTCGTTTGGCCCGGAAAAACTGTCGGAAAACATTGAAGCTTTAATCGCCGCTGTCAAAAAACCTAACATCGTCAACGCCACTTTGAAATCAACGATGTCCCCGGGTCTAAAAATACGCATCTAATCTCGGCCTATTGACAAAAAGGGTACTCCGCAGTAGAATCTCTCCAATATGCCAAGTTCCCTAGCGGAAACAGAAGCAGTAACGGCATTAGGAGGATACCATGCCACTCGCCACGATGACAGCCCGCAACCGCCACCTCAAGGAGAAATTAGCTTTGGCTTTGCTCCAACACCTGTTGCTAAACCGGAAACTTTACCGTTTTCAGAAACTGAAATTGTAGTCCAAAATCAGATTAGGACAGCGATAACCGGTTTAAGGACCGGCTTACCTTCGGGTCTCCGCTTTCCAGGCTGCGTTTTTTGCTATACAGGCGAGAGAACTACAGGCGAGCATCGGCAACCGGGTGAGAGAATAGCAATTGTAGATAACGCCGGCAAAATGGTGATGATGGAAGCTTTTGAACAGAATTGTTGGGGAGAATGGGACCTTGATACTGCTAAGACTGTGCCTACGACAGGCATGGACGTCCGTTGTTATGCTATCGAGCTTATGACTATAATAGCTGATAGGTTTAAAAAGGTAAAGTTACCGATAGCCAAAGACAGGAAAACTCTAAAAGCGGTAAAGCGAGATTTAAGAACAATCACAGAAGCTAAACAAGCTATTTCAGATTTGCTAGCCAGACCTGTTCAATCCGATGATTTCGCCGCGTAAAATTTGACAAATTCCCCTTTTTGCCCTATTATCCGAAGCTATGGAAAGAGGACTTGGTTTTGGCAGACTTATTGAACAAACAGCTAATAAGTTAACTCATCTTAGCTCACGAGAGAAAAATAACTTGGGCGAAGGTCTTTTGGCAGTTGCCGCTTTTATTCTCGTGTGCTCGACTGCTGGATTTGGCAATTTAGGCGGATACGTAGCGCTTGGAACAGCAGCTTTGACCGCTGTCGCCGGAGCAGCAGTAAGACTTAGATGATTTCTTGACACCTAAATCAATATAGGATATAATTCTTTTCTTATGGCAACGTCACCCGAAAACCGACCTTATGGCTTAATGGATAATACGGCTGCCTTTCTGTCTGCCTTAATAACTCCATTCATAGCTATTTATATTGCTTACTACGATACTAAAATCGCTTTATTAAGTTTAGCTGCCGGAGAAATCGCCGCAAGGACAATTTATGTCGTAGGAAAAAATCGACACAAAAACGCTTCCCACTCTTAATTCCCGAATGGCCCTTCTGCCTAAATTTATGCACGAAAAACCACAGCCAAACCCAAATCCCAGCCGGATTGATAAAGCGGTTGGAAATATTTTATATGAAGCCGCAACAGCTGTTGCTCAGTGGAAAATAATTGACCCCAACCACTATCTGGATATGGCGATTGATGTTTTATATCCATGGCCGAAAGATTTAAAAACGCCCGGCGGAGTAATAATCGGCATAAATCATACCAGCATGAAAGACGCGATAATTGGAGCAAGAATTATAAGCGAAAAACTAACTAATCCTAACCGTGGTATGGGAGTTGTCACTGTAAAATATTTTGACGAAACCAGAAAGGATTTCCGCTTTGGCAAGGCTTTCGCATGGGCAACTTCTAAAATACAAGTTGGTGTCGGTTTCGAATTAACACATGTTGTGCGACCGGGAGAAGAAAGTGCATATTACGCAATGCCCGAACATGCCGCAATTATTGATAACAAAACACCGGATGAGTTTAATTTTGCTTCCAACATGAAAGCTGTAAGAAGAATTAGAAAAGGCACAGTAGAGGTTATTGCTCCGGAGACAACCAGAAGCGCCACCGGGGAGCTTGCTAAAACCAGTGAGATAGATGCGATGCTACGATTATCGGGAGACAAAAGTGTTTTTCTGCCACTTGGACTGGTTCCTGTCCCTCATGAAAAAGGAATCATTGGCGAAATTAAACGTCTTTTAACAAAAGTCGAAGTAAGAGTTGGCAGACCGATGACATATCAAGAATTAGTGGACGAAACAGAAACTAACAATGCATACCTTGCACCTTTACTTGTCAAAATAAACGCCGGAAGGGATGAAGAACATCAGCTTACACCATTAACCGTTAGCGACACGATGATGTTGCAGATTGCTAAATTGCTTCCGGAAAATTACCGGGGATATTACAAAAAATACGTAAGTCTCTTAAAAGAGATTAACTAACCCTTGACGCAAGTGAATTCTTCTGGTAAACTACTAAAACCTAAGACAGCGGGTTGAGCAAAGCAAAATCCTGAGCGAATAACGAAGGACAAACTTTAATCTATAAATCCCACCGAGGCAACATTAGTATTTAGAATCAAGTATCTAGTATTAAGTATTGCGCTCGGATGAGCGCTTTTTTAATGTTTGAAAATTAAATCATTCATTAGAAATTAGGAATTAAAAATTAGAAATTAAACTTATGGACACAAAAGTTACAGCTAACAGACAAAAGAAAATCGCCATCGTTGCCGGACTAAACGAAAAAATCGCCCGTTCTAAAGCGATTATTTTTACCAATTTTGAAAAAGTCACCCACAAACAACTCGAAACTCTAAAAAAAGCCATCAAACCAATGGAAGCCGAATACGTCGTTGCCAAAAACTCTTTGATTTTAAGAGCTTTGGAAGAAAATAAGATTAAATTAGAAGGCGAAAATCCGCTCGTTGGCCCAACCGGCACGCTTTTACTTTACGGAGATGTTGTCTCTCCATTAAAGCAATTGGCCAAAACCATTAAGGAATTGGGATTATTGAACGTTAAATTAGGGATTATGGAGAATAAATTTTTAACCGGAGAGCAGGTTCTAAAGATTTCCGCTCTTCCCACGCGAGATGTTTTACTGGCGCAAATCGCGGCCGGACTATTGTCCCCAATTTCGGGATTGCACCGCGCTTTAAATTGGAATTTGCAGAAATTAGTGATGACTTTGGGCGCAGTGGCTAAGAATAAACCCGCCGTTGCAGTTGTCGAAAAGAAAATTGAAGAAGTGAAAGCAGAAATGCCGGCAAGTGAACCGGAAACAATTTTGGCTGAAACTGCAGAAGAAAAAGCCGCAGAAGAACCAGCTCAAACAGAAGAAGTTAAAGAAGAAGTGAAAAGCGAAGGGGGTGAGAATTGATGGCAAAAATATCGCAGGAAGATTTATTAAAAACAGTTGAAGAAATGTCAGTTCTCGAACTCTCTGAATTCGTTAAGAAATTGGAAGAAAAATTCGGAGTTAGTGCCGCCGCAATGGCAGTTGCCCAACCGGCAGCAACAGGCGCTCCCGCAGAAGCCGGAGAGCCAGTTGAAGAACAAACCGTTTTTAATGTTGTAATTGCCAACGGAGGAGCAACTAAAATCGCAGTTATTAAAGCTTTAAGAGAATTAGTTCCAACTTTGGGACTCTCGGAAGCCAAAGGACTGGTCGACAGCGCTCCAAAGGAAGTAATGACAGCGGTCAACAAGAAAACAGCAGAAGAAGCTAAAGAAAAATTAACAGCAGCGGGCGCCACCGTTGAATTAAAATAGTTTCACTCTATTTTCTACAATTTTCCCCTCTCACAATAATTGTGAGGGGGATTTTTGTATTTTTGAACAAAATTGCCTCTTGACAATTATGTTATACTTTGTTACTTTATAGCTACTTACTTAGCATATTGATATGGCAGAACAACAACTTTCAATTAACAACCTACCCGACCTATTAACCGTTAGGGAAGTTGCGCAAATTTTAAGAGTCTCCCCTCTCACCATTAAACGCTGGGGCAAAAGAGGCAAACTTCCGGCCATCAGAATTAACAGTCGCGGCGATCGAAGATACAAAAAAGAAGCCGTCCTCTGGCTCCTCGGCATCCAAGCAAAAGAAGAGTAAATTAATGCTTCTTCCCATTAATTGAAGGAATTAGTTGCCCAACAGATTCTCCAGTATGAATTCTTAGCATCGCTTCTGCAAACATATCCACTATTGAAACAATTTTTATACGTGGGTGATTAACTACTGCCGGAGGTTGCTTTATGGAATCCGTAATAATTATTTGGTCTATCGGCGATTCGTCTATTTTTTGTAAGGCGGGAACACCATACTTATCAGTTGAAAATATCCCGTGAGCAGCGGCCACAAAAATTCTTTTTGCGCCACACGCCTTTACCGCTTTCGCTACGTCGACTATGGTACCAGCAGTATCGATTACGTCTTCTGCTATAAACGCATCCTTACCCTCTAAATCTCCTACCACTCTTAGAACTTCAACTTCATTTGCTCTTGGTCGAATCTTATAGGCTACCGCAATATTGCTGTTGCCGACCGTTAAATTTTGGAAGGCCACTGCTCTTTTTACTCCTCCTGCATCTGCAGCAACAAACACCAAATCCTCAAGCCCCATTTTTTCGACTTCCTCTAAAATTACCGGGCGGGCATAAATGTTATCCCAAGGAATATCAACCATCCCTACCGTTTGTTCCGCATGAAGGTCCATCGTAAGAATTCTATTGGCGCCTGCTAACTGGATTTCTTTGGCTGCCAGAGCCGCAGCAATGGTAACCCTGGATTTATTTTTTTGATCTCCTCTCCCATACCCGAAATACGGAATAACAGCATTTACCTCATCTGCGGATGACAACTTTGCAACATTTACCATATGACATACTTCTTGCAATGAATCATTCACGGAGCCAATTATATGCCCCTCCTCATCGATAATACGCGACGTAGGTTGAACAACATACACATTTTTTCGTCTTAAATTATGTGATGCTTCTGCGTTAATTTCTCCATCGGCAAATAACGTTACAGGCTCGTCAACCATAAGCCCAAGTCTGTCGCCTATCTTTCTTGCTAATTCGGGGTTTGATCTACCAGTTAGAATCTCTAAAGATTCTGTCTTTAAAACTGCTTCGATTGCAGGTCTGGAACGAAGCGTCTCTACAGTCCAAATTCTCGATGATGGGCGTCGTCTTTCAGGCATTTTGTCTCGGGCAAGGCATAACCATATTACAGAAACAAAAAAATGTTGTCAATTAGGAAAATGGGGCTATTTGACAAAATCTGTGCCGAGGATTACCAGAATATCCGCGCCGGAGTTTACTTCGCCTGCCGGAACCGCAGTTGCCACGTTACCGCCCAAAAGCTTGGCAATTTGCGCCGCAACTGCTGCATTACTGCCGCTTAAATCAATCACTTGGGTTTTGGAATAGTTGCCTTTGGCGTCGCCTTTTTCGGTAATCGAAGCGTTGGACATTCCTTGCGTAATGGTAGCGTCGGCTTTAGCCGCCAAACCCGCAGTCGTCGTCCCATTATAAATTGCGACTGTGACGGTTGCCGGAGTCGGTGTTGGCGTCGCGACAGCCGCGTTTGTCGCGGGCGACGGATTGGCAACCGGCGCACTTGAACCCAAATTAACTGGCGCTACCTGGATAATTTTGTTAATACTTTCCCGGTAGAGAATTGCTTCCTTGGCCCCAGTAAAAATTAGCACCTTGTCGCCATTTTTGGCATTGGCAAAAAATGCCTGACCCGCCAGCTTGGTAATATCCGAAACCGTGGCAATCTTCGGCGTTTCATTGGTCGGCAGTTCAATCAGCTTACCGACTTTATCAACCAAAGCTTTGACTGTTGCATCCGCTGAAGTGTTGGGATTTTGCAAGAGCATTTGTTCCTGCTTATATTGGTTGTAATAATAGTAGGTAGGAATGGCGGCGACAATCAAAACAACAATCACCACGATTAACCAGAGACTTTTATTGGCTTTGAGTTTGCTCAATTGCTTTGAGTTTTTCGGAGCAGGGTTTTTCATCTACAGTTAGCATAGAGAGTTTCCCAACTTCTTGTCAAGCAGAGTATATTAATTTGATGCTAGACGATGGAAACTAGATGCTGGATTTTGAGATTAGAGAATAGAAGCTAGAAAAATAATTATCAAACTTCCATCATCCAACTTCAAGTTCTAACTTCGAGAATCTATTGTCTAACATCAAGCGTTGAACCTAGACTGATTTTGTTGTAAAGTTAATGTAGGTAATGAATAAAAAAATAATCTTTCTGTCCTTATTTTTTTTACTGGCCGGCTGCCTTTGGAAAATCCCGCAGGCTAAGGCGTCAACTTTTACCGACGGCTACATCCGGCTTGACAATCAAACCGCCAACGCTCCCCTCTCCGGCACAATTTGCGCCCAACCATCGTCCGCCGGCGCCGGAACAGAAGCCAAAATCAGCGTTGCTTTTCCCAGCGACTTTTCTATTTCGGCCAACACGAGCAACTGGACGACCAACGTCAGTGGTCTTCCTGACGGCGCGACCAGTTGGCCAAGCATTGGGAGTTCGGCTACCAGCGTATCCGGTCAAACAGTCACGTTTGCCAGCGGCGATTTAACCGCCGACACACTTTACTGTTTTAATTTTACCGGCAGTTCGTCCACCACAGGAGCGGCTGGAACCAACAAAACCGGCACACTCACCAGTAAAAATGCTTCCAACGCGACCATTGATCAGACGACTTATTATCTGGCAATCCTGAATAACAACCAAATTGAGGTAACAGCGACGGTTCCGCCGAATGCCACTTATCTGCCAGTTTCGCTTAAATCGACTAACACCGGCAGCAGTTTTCCGCAAAATACCGTTTTAAACTACAAAATTAATTACGGGCTTTTAAGTATCGGAGCTTTTCCGTTAACCATTCAGGCACAGTGGAACCAAGGAACAATCGCCGGCAGTCCGGCACCTTCGGTGGACATCGTCAATTATGTCGTCGGCAGCGCTACTAACGGTTACGGCGGAACCGCACCGGTCGTTGACACGGTAGACGGAACAGTTACCTGGACTTTTACCTCTTTTCCGGGCAACACCACTAACCAAACCGTCGGTTTCCAACTTGAAACTAATAATTCTTATACCGGAAACAGCTCGGTCAGTTTTACTGTCGCCGCCAGAGCAATGTCTTTGTCCACCGTGACGCCTGATCAAACTGTCACCCAAGATTATTTGTATAGCGGTTCGCTGGCGCCAACACCGACACCAACACAAGCGCCGACGCTGACGCCAACGGTTACCGTTACTCCAACTCCGACGCCAACACTCACACCTCAATCTTTTGCGTTTGGCAACGTCAATGTTTACGCAGTAACGCAATCCCAAGCGCAAATTCGGGTTGTTACCACCCGTAACGCCACTTCGACGATTACTTACGGCACTTCCGCTTCCAAATTAACCCAAAGTGTTTCTAGCACGACGCCTTTAACCGACGCTGTGCTGACTTTGCCAAATCTGACGCCGGATACGACTTATTATTTTAAGACCACCGCCACCGACAGCTACGGAAACTTAATTAAGTCGGATATTTTTACCCTTAAAACCGCTGTTGTCTCCGAAGTGGTGCTCGTTGACCCGCAAAGCGTGATTGTCACCAGTAACAGTAACGTTTTAGTCAATCCTGAAGCGCAAAAAGCCAGCGGGCAACCACAGAAGATTGCGATTGTTGTTCCTCTCTCAACCGATTTTGAAATCCAATTCTCGCTGGCCAAGCAAATTCCGGTCAAAAGTATTCAGGCAATTGTCAGAAATAAAAATGTCTTGGGCGCTAATACTTTTTCGGTTCCGGTCGCCGAAGCGGCTTCAAACTATGTTGATTTGGTCGAAACCCAACCGGGAGTTTATACCGGCAGATTAAAGAGCTTGCCCAGTCCCGGTTTTTACGAAATTTATGCGCGCATCGTCGATTATAATGGTAATATCTACGAGCAGAAAATTTCGGATTTGACTGTCACTTCCCACTTTATGGTCTACGACAAAAGCAATAATCAAGGAGTCGATAACGCTAAAGTTTTGCTTTACCTATATAATCCAATAGCCAAAATCTATGACCTAATTTCTCCACTAATCCTGCCGATTCCAAATCCGGCCTATTCCTTAAGCGACGGCACGGTGCAAATAGTTTTTTCTCCGGCTAAATATAAAGCTGAAGTCTCCGCCATTGGCTATAAGCCGCAAACGATAGAGTTTGAAATTAATCCCCAGTCAATTTATTATCCGACTGTCTATCTTCAGCCCGAGCCGTTTAATCTAGTCAATTTTGTGCAATACCTCGGTAAAAACTTTACGGATCTCATCTCCTTAAACCAGCAATACTTAAGCGAAATTTCCGCTTCGAGCAGACTGTTCGTTGTTTTGGAAAGCCTGACGCTTTTGGTGTTTGTCGGTCTAACCTTTTTCTCTTTTTCCGCCAGAACTCATATTCCCATTCTTTATTTACCTTACTTTTTCATTCACAAGCTAAGACAGCTTTTCTGGAAAAATAATTCTTTGCTTATCGGCAAAGTTGTCGACACGGTTACACAAAATCCGATTTCCAGAGCAAGAGTAAACCTTATTGATGCCAAGAAAAATAAATTGCTGGCAGAACTAAAAACCAACCGCCTGGGTGAATTTTATTATAAAAGCGCTAATTTCGAGCATTTGCAGATTACGGTGACAAAAAAAGGCTTCCTCCCCACTCCGACCATGAACTTTATTAAAGAAAATTTGCAAAAGATGCCACTCGTTTTAAGCGTCGTTAGGGATGAGTCGTACTTGCGGTCGGTGTCGGAACTTATAATTTTAGTCTTGGAAAATGTGATTGGTGCTCTCTTAGAGTTTCTGCTTGTTTTTACGATCATTCTTGAACTCTACTTTATTCCCCCGCTTGGCATTTTGCGGATCTTACCATTCTTGTTTTTGTCTATTTTGAACGTGACACTTCTGATTTTTTACCTTTATAAACCGCGTCACCTGATTTTGAATGCCCCCTCGATTAAACACGGCTTTACGGCTGCTTAGCCGCTTTTGCCTGAGGACCATTGGAGTCAGTGATACATTACAATAGCGTCTTTATAGATTTTGTCGGAAATTTGCTCAATGGTTTTTGATAAGTCATTAAAGTCCGGCCCTTTGGTCATAATACACAACAGATATGGACGCTTTGGGTAATAAATTATGCCGCAGTCATGCAGCTGGTGAATTCCGTTGCCCACTTCTCTTTCACCAAACTTATGCGCAATTGGGATATTTTTGGGCAAATCATCCACCAATCCCTGTTTAAATTCCGCTTGCGCTAAAAGTTCGAGCGCTTGCTCGGAATAATCTTTATTTAAATAAGTGGCATAATATAAAACCCTAAACAGCGTTGAATATTCAGACACGTCCATAAAATCATCAGGAGTCGAATTGGTGGCGGTGGTAATACCCAAATCAAGCGTTACCTGATTAATCTTGCGGCTATCGATGTTATTTTCCAAAAGCGCCAAGGCTGCGTTATCGGAGCCGATAATCATACTTTCGATTAGCTGCTCAACCGTATAGGTTTGCCCTAAAACAAGCGGATGGCTCGGCGGATAATTTTGCGCGATTACTCCGGAAGGCTCTGCGCTATATTTTATTTTTTGCTCAAGAATTGCCGGAGCTTCTTCTGCTTCTTTGTAATAAGCCATCATTACCGGCACTTTTAAGAGACTCGACGGCGCAAAAACATCGTGCTCATTAATGCCAAACCACGATCCGTTATTCAAGTCACGGTAATAAACCGACACGCTGGTCACCGAATTATTGGTGGTTAATTGATTAATGTAAGTGCTAATGCTACTTTTTAATTTGGACAGTTCTTTGGTATCATAGCTTTCACCCGTATTGCATTCGTACAACGGATTAATGAACTGATAACCGCCGGCGTGGAATTCTGATGGAATATTTGCAAGATCAGGAAATTGACCGGGCAGTAAATAGCCGATAAAACCGCCAACCGCTAGTCCGAGGATTAAAAATGCCAGACAAAAATAAAACCATTTATTTCGGAGAATAAACATAAATTAAATAGTATCGTAAAGAAAAAACTATTGCAAGAGGCTTATTGCGTTGGAGTTGGCGTGATGTTTAGTTGATTAATGATTGATTGAAACGCCGCCGAGTCGGTCGCGGTTGGAATTGGCGTGACGTCCAAATTAAGCCCCGAAGTTTGCGCATCCCGCACTGATAATGCTACCCAGGAGAAACTAATATCTTCCGGCGCCGGTTTATTTAGCTTGATGACAAAACCTGTCGTGGTTCTTTGCGTAACCACGTAGGAAATATTATTATTAAGAATTGTATCTTCCAGAGTTTGCTGCGTGGCGCTGTCCCCTGTTTTGTCCATAGCAATGCTGGCGGTGACCACCGGCGTGTTCACATATTCCTGATTGAAATTAACTTGCACGCTGTCCAAGCCCTGTTGGATAACCGCAAATCCGGCGGTATCATTATTAAAGGTCGGCGTGGAATCAAAACGGACATTGCCTTTGAAAACCACGTCCTGAATAAAGTAAGCAAACTGCGAAACCAAAAGGTTTTGGGTGGTAAGATTATTTAGAACATTCAACGCTCCCTGAATAAGGCCGTTGCCCCCAACATTTAGGTCGGCCGAAATAGTGGCTAAGCCGTCGACATTAAGACTGGTAAGAGTAAGCACTGTTGGAAGCTGTGCCGAACCGGTGGCCAGTTCCGCGCTCCCCGTCGCGTCCGCCAAAACCGCCGTGTTGTCATTAAGCGGTAGGGTCTGATCGGTGGGAATTTCCAATCCCCCGACTATTTCGTCGGCAATTAGCTTTTCGACGTGCAAAGTTCCGCTGATGGTGGCATCGCCGGTGTTCAAGCTATTTGAAGTTAATTGTCCGCTGAAACTGGCGTTCCCCTGATTATCAATGGTAGCAACCGCCAAACCCGAAGCTGAATTGCTATTCAAAACGGACAGCTGATTGCTATTTAGCTTTAAAGCGACATTTGCATTATCGTCTATTGGAACAATCAGACTCGTCTGCAAAGTATTAACTGTTGCTAGCGGCGAAATTATAGTTTGACCGTTAGAAAGTGCAAATTGTGAATTCGAAATAGCGCTGGTAACAATACCGGTAATATAGTCTCTGACATTTTGTCCATTGATGGTGATATTTTCGCTGGCAACGCTTAAAGCATTAGTGGTAATTTGCCCGGCGTTGACAAATCCTACCCGCAAATTGGCAATCGCCGCGTCGGAAAATTCTCCGACTCGGGCAATCGGATTTCCTAAAGCATCATTTAGCGTAAAGTAATGCGGAATTGTGTAGTTGGTGTTGCTCGCGGTCTGGTCAACCAGATTCAAATTTCCGCTTGAAGTTAGATAAACCTGCGGATCATACCAAGTGGGATTGACATAAACCTCTATTTCTCCGCTGGTTCCAGCGTCAACCGCCATTCCGATTACCGGTCCGGCTTTAGTGGCTTTGACGGCAACTCCGGATGTGCTTGAATAAGTTAGATAGTCTCCTGGATTGATAGCGCCGTTTTGCGAATTTATCTCGGTCCTTAGCTGTCCTAGTAAACCGACGGTTACATAATCAGGGTCATCTTCGTGAGAATCATTTCCTAAAACAATGTAAGAATTAGAAATAACGCCGAGTATTTGAGTATTATTGTTGTCGCATTTTATAACTCCACCATTTGTATCAATGCAAACCAAATCTCCCGGATTCAACACGTCATTTGCATTTGCTTTTTTAAACCATTCGGCATAATCCCCGCCCGTTGAGCTAAGAGTTACACTGCTTCCGGTGCCCAGAATTTTTCCGATTATTGTTCCGTTTCCGGTGGCAAAGTTAATATATCTGTCTGCAGAACCGGGTAATGCTCCGTTATTTGTCCCTAGTCTTAGCGATAAAGCAGTATGACAAGTTGAGTTGGTACAAGCGGCGTTGCCGGTATTTGGAAAGGCATTCCAAATTTGTGCCGAAGCCGTTGAAGAGCTGGAGCCAATCACCTGAAATTTAATGTTTCCCGAAGTGGATGCTGAAGCACCAAGCAGTAATTGGTTAGCACCTATGGATACTGTAGATGCCAATCCCGCGAAATTCAAAGTTCCGGTTAATCCGGTATTGAATAACGCTAACGTTCCTGAGGTTTGGTTTGTAGCAAGGGTTGTACCATTTAGCGTTATTGTTGCCGAAGAAGCTCCTAGAGTTAAGGCTGTTGCCGCCCCACCATAAGTTATTGTTGTCGGAGTCCCAAATTCCGTCAGCGTTGTAGCAGTTGTGTTTAGTGTATAGCTTGCCCCGGTATTCGGATTTAAACTCAAAGAGGTTGACGAAGTTAAAGTAGATAGCGAATTAGCCGTTATCGACGCACCGCTCGCGGTAATATTTCCGGTGTTACCTACCGTAAACATAGTCCAGCCGGAAGCGGAAGCGGTGAACAAATCGCCTACGCCATTATTATTAGCAACCAAAGCGGCAAAGGAAGTTCTACCCGAGACCGAAGCCGCCGGAACGGTTCCGTTCATTGCCCGCACATCTAATGTGCTAGCGGGAGTAGTGGTGCCGATACCGACATAACCGGTATTATCCCGGACGGTCATGGCCGTTCCCCAAGTATTGAGTCCGGATTTATAACCAAAGTTTAAAGTGCCGTTGCCCGGTTCAATGGTGGAGCTGGTAGCTCCTCCAAGGACTAGTGTTGCCGACAAAGAGGCACTGCCGGTGGGAGCTCCCATGTTTAAGGTAGTAGCAGCTCCACCATAAGTTATTGTTGTCGGAGTCCCAAATTCCGTCAGCGTTGTAGCAGTTGTGTTTAGTGTATAGCTTGCCCCGGTATTCGGATTTAAACTCAAAGAGGTTGACGAAGTTAAAGTAGATAGCGAATTAGCCGTTATCGACGCACCGCTCATAGTTAGAGTGCTGGCTATGGTTAGCGCTCCGCCTGAACTCAAAGTATTACTTGAAGAAAAGAATTGGATGTTGCCGGTTGAACCGGAGTTAAGGGTTAAAGTATTTGAGCCGGTGTTGGCGAATGACGGATTTGTCCCAAGGTTAATTGTTGCAGCATTAAGATTGATTACTCCTCCGGTGCCATTGTTTGGGGAAAGTGTAATATTGCCGGTGGTATTACCACCAATGGCTAAGAGTTGATTGTTGGTAGATTGAATTGCACTGGCTGCAAATGCACCGATAGTCAAGCTTCCCGCAACGGAAGCGCTGCCGCCGTAGCCGTTATTGGGCATTAATACCAATTGCCCGCTGAACGAAGCCTGGGTTTGGTGAGTTGAAGAAGCAAGCCCGGTAAAAGCAAAAACTGCTGACGCGGTTGATTGTCCACCAATTAAAAGATCCGCGGTTGAATTAATTGGGGTTATATATCCGCCACCGGTGGTTCCATAACCATTAACTAAATTCCAATAGTTGGTTCCAGTTCCGCCGGTTCCGCAACTTCCCCAAGCTGCAGTAGCGCCACCGACTAGACAATGTGAAGAATCGGAGGTTGTCCCTCCAAGTGAAATTCCTCCGGACGCAAGAGTAATTCCAGCAAAAGACGGATTAGAACTTAAAACTAAAGTTGTGCCTGTTCCGGTCGTGCTGTTTCCCAATGCTGTTACGGTTCCCGAGGTTGGCAAAGTAAGCGTGGTTGTTCCTGAAGTTGAAAACGTCAAATTTTGTGTACCCAGATCAACCGTAATTGGGCTTGTCCCGCTCGTTCCAATTCTAAGCGTTGCAGAAGTAGAACCGGCGGTGCCCGTAGCCGAGTCTTGAACCGTTAAGCCCGCTACCTGCTGGGCGTTAAAGGCAAACGGCACCGCTGTCATTTGAATTCTCGGCGTCATTTCCGAATCGCTTACCGGTGAAGTAACTTGAATGCCCAAATAAAGTCCATCCCAGTTAAAATTAAAGCTCGTTGGAATTGATGTTACTGAACCCAACGCCACCCGGAAAATTCCGTCGGTGGTAGTTACTGTTTGCGTTTCCGTCCACAGCGCTGTTCCGCCGCTGGAAACGTTATACAGGCTAAACACCACTGTGTAGCTTCCGTTGGAAACGTTTAATCCGGTGCTTCCGGCCACGTTGCTGACTAACCTACCTTGAAAGTTGATGGTGCGGTTAATCCCTGTTGCAGCTAAAACCGGCTTTGTGAAAACCGCAGAGAAGCTTAGCGAAAAAGAGGCTATTGCTAAAATGACTAAAAGTTGTTTAAAATTGAAATGGACAGTCAACATTTAATTAATATTACTACGTAATATTAATTACACCAAGTATACAGCCACGGGTCAAGTCTTGACAAAGCTTGTATACTTGTGCATATAATTATATATAATTGCATATATGGAAAATCTTTTGAACATCCGACAAGTTGCTTTTATTTTAAAAGTTCATCCGTTAACCGTTCGCCGTTATATTAAGGACGGTCGCTTAAAAGCGGTTAGAGTTGGCGGCAACGTCCGGATTAAAGAATCGCAGTTGTTGGACTTTAATAAAGATTTCTCTTCTGCCCCATCGAAAAAGCAAGTTGTGAAAAATAGCCTTAAACCGGCCAAAGTCTTTACCTTGGATGATCCGATTTTTCGGTTGAGAGGCAAAGGCGCAAGTCTTACCCTAAGTTAAGAGGGGTGGTGCGATTGGAAGGGCTCCCGACAGCGCGCAAGCCAGTGAGTCGTGAGTGAGCACTGGCGGGAGGGAAAAATCGCGACAGGACCCCACCAAAGGGAATTATTTATGATTAGTAAGAAAGTTTACATTGAACCAAGCGGATTTTTTGCTTTTATTGACAGAGCCAATCCTAAGTATGAGCAAGCCGCGGCCTATTTTCGCTATTTTGCGCAGGAAGGATACGCACTTTTCACAGATTACCAAACCATTACTGAAAGTTATAACCATATTTACCGGGAGATCAGCCCATCGTTGGCCAAAGATTTTTTGCGCACGGTTTTTTTAAGCGACATCAACATTATCTATCCGGAAGAACGAGATATTAAGGCGGCTTTAAAAACGTTGGTGAACTTTCAATCGACAGAATTAACTTTCTCGAAAGCAATTAAAGCGGTTTTAGCCAACCGCAGAGGTATCGGGCAGGTTTTTACTTTTGAATATTTACATCCGTTGTTTGGCCAGAACACATTTTATTTGCCAATCTAAAACAAGGATTAAGGATTAATGATTAAAGAATTAAGAAAAATAACAAAAGGAGGCAATTCACTTTTAAACGAATCGAAAGTCGTCAAGATTAACGTTGATTTTATGTCTAAATTGCTAAAAAGACTTTCGTTAAGCGAGCAAAGGCTAGGTAATTCTTACCAAGAACTGAAGCGAGCGACGTTTGAAAAGTGTGATTGCCGACTGTTGTTGAAAAGATTTTCGTTAGCAACGATATTATTTTCTATAGCAATTTTGAGCCTATTTTTTGCACCACGGGCGCTTGCCGGACCGACCAGCACCACCTACCAAGTGGTTGACTATGGTTTTGGCGCCGGCGGAATTGCTACTACTTCGGGCGCCAGCAACAAATATATGCTACAAGGAATTGCCGGAGAATTGGAATTTGCCAGTCCGAGCTCTTCTAACTATATGGCTTGGCCGGGTTTAACTTATACCGAACAACCGGCTGTCCCGTCAGCGCCGACTTTTACCAACCCTTCCAACTACTATAACAAACTGCATATTACTATAAATCAAGGCAGTGAACTATCTGATACTGTATACGCCATTTCTATCTCAACTGATAATTTTGCTAGCAACATTAAATATGTTCAAGCCGACGAAACTGTCGCGTCGGTGGCAGTTTGGCAGTCTTACGGAACATCCGGCGGCTCCCCAACTGCCTGGCACGGTTCCGACGGAATTGATATTATTGGTTTAACTCCCGGCACTACTTATTACGCCAGAATAGTTGCCGGACGAGGAACTTTTACGCAAGGCGTTCCCGGTCCGACGGTTTCGGCGGCCACTGTTAATCCAAAATTAACTTACTCTTTAACCACTACCCGTTTTAGCGCTCCACCTTATGTGGTTGTCATTAATAATATTGACCCCGGCGGCGCGGTTAAAACTTCCGACGACCAAATTACCGCCAACATTTCCACCAACGGCGCTAATGGCGGATCAATTTTGGTTTCCAGCGCCAACGGAGCATTGGTTAGCACCAGCGTTCCGGGAAATCCGATTACCAGCGCCACCAACAATTTAGATAGCGTTTCACAAGGATATGGCGCACAAGGAGTAAGCGTTTCGCAAAGTTCCGGCGGACCACTGGCGCTAGTTTCACCATACAATACTACTACCGGCAATAATGTGGGAATTCTTGATACCAATAAACGGGTTTTTGCCAGCTCGACCGTTCCTGTTACCAACGGTTCGGCAACTTTTGTTTTAAAAGCTAAAGTCGCCGCCGGCTCCAGTCCGGCAACCGACTACACTGATAAATTAATTATTTTGGCCAACGGCGCATTTTAGATAAAATGGCCTATTGACAAAAGTTTTAAAAAATGTTTTGCTTAATTATAGCAATAACTATTTATGGATTTATCCAAATTCAGAATAAATAAAGATCCTAAAGCTGCCTTAAGTATTCTTCTGCAGTTGTCTCTCCTTCTAGTCAGTGTTTCCTACGCTTTACTTTATCCGCCAAAAGCTAACGCGGCGACATTTGTCACGCTTAGACTAGACCGGCAATATGCCAGCGTAGCACTAGCCGGAGTAGCTTGTATTAAACCAACCGCCGCCAGTCAATCCGACACCAAAGTGATTATTACTTTTCCTTCAACTTTTACGCTTGATACAACAGTCGCCAATTGGTCGGTTGATACCACTGCCACCAACTTACCTAGCACCACTACCGGCGATGCTTTTACCGCTACCGCTTGGACGGGCATTTCTGCCAAACCAATGCTGGTTGACAATTCCACCAAAGCCGCCATTTTTACCAGCACCCAATTAACTTCATCTTCTAACTATTATTGTTTCCATTTTAACGGCGGCGCCAGTTCGAATGTCGGAGCGGCGGGCAATGACGAATATGGATATATCCAAACCTGGAAATCACCTGGAGTAAATGTCGAAAACGATCAGTATGCGGTTTCTATTGTCAGCGGCACCAACGGTGAGCAAATCGAAATTAAAGCCACTGTCTCTGCCGCCTTTACTTTTTCTTTGTCCGGCGGAGCCGGAGCTGGAGCCACCGCTGCTGCATCATTACCGCTTGGTATTATTTCGGCCAGCACCGTCACGACAGCTCCGTATACTGCAACAGCCACTATTTCGACCAACGGCACGAACGGGTTCTTAGCTTGGATTAAAGACGGCAACGCTGCCTTATATTCAAACACCACCGGGCAAAATATACCTACTGTAGCTTACAATGGCGGTTCGCCAACGACGCTTACAAACGGCAGTAACGGTTATGGTGTTTGGGCAGCCACCGGAACAAATTCTCCAACTATTGCTACGATGTATAATACCGGGCAAACAGGAACATCAGTTGGCGCAATTAGTGATACTGCTTTTTCGCTGATTGCCAGTAAAACCGGCGCTTATTCGGGAGAGACATTTCTTTTTGGCGTCCGTGCTGCGCCTGCCTACACAATTACGCCTGCCACCGACTATACCGACGTTTTAACCGTCGTTGCATCCGGCTCTTTCTAACATGAACCATGGCAAAAAATTATTGCTTCTGCCAATACTCTTCGTTTTGGCGATTTTATTTTTGCCGGTAAAAACTTTTGCCCAAACCCCCGGCGGTTATGATGTCACAGTCTCCCCCATTTTCTTTGATTTATCTACCACTCCGGGGGGTAATGTGTCTGGCACCATTAAGATTAGAAACAATACCGCCTATCCTTTACCGCTTAAATTGGGAGTGCAAAGATTAACCGGAGATTTAAGTGGTAATTACAGTTTAAAAGCCGACAAGAATGATGAAACACTGTCCTGGGTTAGTTTCTCCCAGCCCACCTTTGTCGCCAACCCTCTGGAGTGGACCCAAATTCCCTTCACCATCAATGTTCCCAAAGATGTAGCTTATGGTTACTACTGGACCATTACCTTTGCCCAGGATACTACCAATCCTCTCTTCAAAAGCGGAGTCAGTTTAACCGGCGCCGCCGGAGTGCCAATCCTGTTGAACGTACTAAAGCCCGGGGAGAAAGCCGACGCCAAAATCACTCAATTTAGCGTCGGGCAATTTGTCAATGAATATTTGCCGATTAACTTTACGGTTAAAATTGAAAATTTAGGTAACATCCACGTTCAGCCCCACGGCAGCATTTTCATTAGTGACGGCCGTAACAAAGATTTGGCGGTTTTGGATGTCAATCCGGGGCTTGGCAACGTTATTCCGCAGTCTGCCCGGATTTTCAACGCTTCCTGGGACGACGGATTTTTAGAAATGGAGCCGGTCACGCAGTTTGGTCAGCCAAAACTGGATAAAAACGGCAAACCGTTGGAGACTTTACAGATTAACTGGGATAAATTAACCGAGTTTAGAATCGGTCGCTACACCGCCAATCTGGTGATGGTTTATGACAATGGCAAAGTCGATGTCCCGCTGGAATCAACCATTACTTTTTGGGTTTTGCCTTGGAAAGCGATGGGCGTAATTCTGATTTCGCTAATCGTGATTTTCCTGGTCGGCAGATTCTTGATTAGAACTTACATTAAACGCGAAATCGCCAAAAGAACCAGAGCCGCTTAGTCCGCAAATTTAATTGTGGGAATTAATAAATTGAATAAATCGTTTTCCGCCTGCTGGTCCGGACTTTCGAAAACAAAAGTATAGATTTTTCCGTTGAGCAAAAAGAAAACCGTTTTTTCGTAGCCGGCTGTCATATCATATTTTGAGAACTCTAAACCCTGCTGGTTATCGACGGAGACTGTAGTTTGCGTGTAAGTGGTCGTATCTTCCCACCTTAAGCGTACACCGGAATAATCACTTAGTGTCTGCGCGCTGGGATAAGCTATCACTTCACTAAAAAAATGCGTGTGCGAATCGCTTAAATCAAAACCAAAATGTTCCAAATCATTATACTGATACGGCTGTCCATTAGTGTATAAAATGAACGCTTTTGCCGCCTTCGGATAAAGAAACGACACGTATTTACCCTGGTGCAAGACGTTTCCGGTAATTACCGGCGCCGCTTTCAGCACCACTTGCCTGCCCAAAATATTTTCTAAAGCCTGTTGCTTTTGGGCCGCGGTTAACGTTGCCTGCGGGCGGTTAAGAATAAGAAAAGCAGCTACAAACAGCCCGAGAATCACTAGGAGAAACACTGATAATATTATCTTCTTCATGAATTTATGATACCATAAAATAGGCAAATTTCTAATTCTTAATTTTTAATTTCTAAACAAATCCAAATGTCAAAAAATGAAAATTAAAAATCGCAAATTAAAAATCGCAGTATTCTTAATACTTACTACTGGCTACTTAGTACTTGCTACTGGCAAAGCGCTTGCCCAAACACAAAAAGGGATTACGGTTGAGCCCTCGATTATGCACATTGATCTTTCCACCGACCAGCCGGAATATGATTTAACCTATATCAACAGCACCAATTACGCCGTCGGGCTAACCATAAGCGTCCAGGATTTTTCGGCGCTTAGCGACACTTATCAAATTGATTATCTTTCGCCTGCCGATGCCGCCAACTACAAATATTCGCTGTCATCTTGGCTGACATTTGAAAATAAAAATTTTGATTTAAATCCCGGCGAAAAAAAGAGCATCAAAGTTTACATCGATAAAACCAGAATCACCAAAGGCGGCCATTACGCCGCTATTTTGGCCGAAATCGGCGCCCCCAACGGCGGACAAAATTCTAACGTCAAAGCGGTTCTTTCCAGCTTGTTGTTTGTGCGTGCCGACACCGGACAGGAAATTGAAGACGGCAAAATCGTCACTTTTGAGCCCAACCGCGACTGGCTGGAATTTCCGGACAGCTTTATCGTGCGTTTCCAAAACAACGGCAACGTCCACGTCATTCCTTATGGCTTGATTAAAATTTACGACCCGCTGAATAATCTTGTTACCCAGGGCACTTTTAATATGGACTCTTTGGACGCCTTGCCAGAAAGTATCCGCCGCTACGATACCGATATTGAAGTTTACCAAAAAGTGCTTCTGCCGGGAACTTACACGGCCAAAATTGCTCTGCATTTTGGCGACACCAACCGAAAAACTTCCGCCACGGTCCAGTTTTATTCCGAAGGAATGTTTGATTTCCCCAAAATCGGCCTGGGACTGATTATAATTTTGTTAGTGAGCCTTTACCTCCGCAAAAAACTGTCCAAAAAAT
Source organism: Candidatus Levyibacteriota bacterium (assembly GCA_049519175.1). Taxonomy (GTDB): domain Bacteria; phylum Patescibacteriota; class Microgenomatia; order Levybacterales; family UBA12049; genus DATKGX01. Next base: position 60,654 of record JBEKQZ010000002.1, read on the forward strand.
CTTAAACAAGCGCAGTGAGCTTGCAAAATTTTCGCTGATAAGGGGTGGCAGGAGTGGAAAGGCTCCCGACAGCGCGCAGATCAGTGAGTCGTGAATGAGCACTGGCGGGAGGGAAACTCCTGACAGGACCCCGAAATGATAACAAATTCCGTGAAAAGTTGCATTTCACAAAACTATATGAGTATGATATAGTTGGATGAAAAATCACTGCCTTAGGTTGGCGCTTTTTGTAATTGTTGGGACAACTTTACTGTCTGTATTCTCAGCAAAAGCGCTGGCCAAAGATTCTTACGGCTTTACTTGGACCATTGCCGCTACTCCTTCCGCCGTAGTCGTTGACTCTGCTAACAATATTTATTACGCCGGCTATTTGGCGAGTGGCTCCGCCACGCAAATGAATCCCAATTTTAATCTTGGCGCCGGACAGATAAGCGATTTAAAAACTGCCACTACCGGCGCTATCTTTTTGACCAAGATGAATCCGGATTTAACCTATAACACCAGCTATATTATTGAAGCCGACAATCCATACGTTGTGAGCGGTCAAAACATTTCCGTAACGCTGACCAAAATTGCCACCGACAGCGCCAACAATGTCTATTTGCTGGGTACTTTTACCGGCAATGTCAATTTTAATCCGACCGGCAGCCTGGATTTCCATTCTTCAAAAGGACAAACTTGGTCCTTTTTGACGGAAATTACAGCCGGCGGACTTTATGGCGGCACTTATTTGTGGGGAAACGGCAATATCACCGTCCGCGACCTGACTATTGATAAAGATAATAATCTCTTTTTGCTTGGGCAGGCCGTAAATAGTAGCGGCGGTCCGATTACGGTTAATTTAAATCCTGTGGGAGGCATAGATAATAAAACTGTCAATGCCGGCGACACCATGGGTTTCTACACTGAACTTGTGGCGGGAACTCCCAATGCTTACGGTTATTCGAGAACCTTTAAGAATACCAGCTCACAATATCTCGAAGTGGATCATATCGCTACGTCTTCGGCCGGCAAAATTTTTCTTTACGGTGTTTTTGCCGACACCATGAATTTTAACGGTTCCGGCGGAACCGACAATAAAACCTCTGACAATAGCTCCGATGATCTATATTTAAGTGAATACGATGCCAGCGGAAATTATGTCTTAACCTACATAATTGGAGGCACCGGTGATGAATCCGCCGAGAGTCTGGCGATAGATAATAACAGTAACGTTTATTATAGTGGCGGATTTAACAATACGGTCAATTTTGACCCGACCGGCGGAACCGATAGCCAAACCGCTACTCTTCCCGGCCAGCGCTTTTTGTCAAAATTAAACAGCGACGGAAGTTATGGTTGGACGCTTATTTGGAATTCAAATACTCTGGACATTAACAAAATTGCTTTTGACCAAAACAATTTGATGTATTTGGTTGGAATAAGCGCCGGAACCATTAACTATGACCCGATCGGCGCCACCGACAACCAAACCGGCTTTGGCGGCAACGATGCTTTTATGACGGTGATAAATCCGGACAAAACTTATGACTACACTTACGTTTGGGGCGGAACCGATGACGAAAAAGCGCTGGACGGCTCTTTCGATTCTTTAAATAACTTTTATATTGCCGGCTCGACCCAAAGTCTAAGCGTCAATTTTGATCCGACCGGCCAAACCGATTTTCCGGTCACTTTTACGGGCGGCGAAAACGGTTATATCACTCAGTTTTCATCCACCCAACTGGTAGTAGCTCCTCCGACGAATAATTCCAACAACGCAGCGTCAGGACCGGGCCCGCAAGGCTTTAGCTGCACCAATCATGTTCCCGTGGCGCCGCAGATTTTCCAAATCTGGGCCACCCAAACTACGGCGACCATTTATTTTGTCCCCAGCGCCGACCCGCAGAATTCTTACACCATTAGCTACGGTCTCTATAGTGACGCAGGAATGTATAACGTTACCTTTAGCTGGTCTGATAAAAGCGGCGCGATTCCCTACACCATAAACGCACTTAGCGCCGGCACGCCCTATTACTTTAAAGTGCGCGCCAACAATGGTTGTATGCCGGGAGAATGGTCAAACACTCTAGCTCTTAGCACTGCCTATTCTGTTAATGGAGGAAGTAATGCTTATGCTCCAAGCGCTGTTTTGAGTAGTAACACCGCTGCCGGCGCCACAGGCGGCAGTTGCTCGCAATATACGGTTTTGCCTGGTGATTCGTTCTGGTCAATTGCCCAAAAACTTTTGGGCGCCGGCACCAAATACCTGCAGATTTGGAATGCTAATAAAACCGCTTTCCCCAGTCTCAATTATTCCTCTATTATCCGTTCGGGCTGGACTCTCTCCGTGGGCTGCTGAAGTTAACTGAGAGTAACAAACTGCCAACATGCAGCCGAATGCATGAAAACTTGAGCGAGCTTACAAAATTTTCGCTGCTTTCCTTAGAATTCATTAACGAGGAGCGTGCGATATTTTAGCATGAGCGGAAAGCGAGAAAATTTTCTGCAAGCGAGCGTCATTTGCAAAGTGTGATACCGACTGAAGATAGTCCCCGAACTTAAATCAGACCGCTCTTTTGTAGTTTGCCCTGTGGATCGTGCGGATTTTTTCTTCGTCGGGGCTTTCGAAATGTTCTTTGATAAAAGCGATCGTCTCTTTCGGGTCTTGTGTGTTGACCGAAACGCCCGTTCCAAGCTCAAACCCCCCCAGACTCTTGAGTCTTGGAATAATTCTTAAATACCAACCAAGGTTTGGCGAAATATAGAAATTGAACGGAAATTCGTGGTTGTGGCGCAAATCAAAAATCTGAATTAAGCGGTAAAGAATTTTTGCTAGGTCTTTGATTTCGGCGTCGGAAATTTGTGAGAAGAAAACATTTTGAGCCTTAGGAAGAATCCAAACTTCATCCGGCCATTCCGAAGAAACAGGACAAAAGATTTGAAAATACTCCGTTTCCTGACTCTCTTCTTCCGTTTTGGAAAAGCTAACCGGCGCGATTTCCAGCTTGACAAAGTCAGGAATGACAGCGAGTTGACTGTGCGGGTGTGGTAAACTCTCACCGCCGGCCTCGCCGTGGTTATGAAAAATGTAGACTTGACCTTTATCTTGATGTGTCTGAAAACGTTGGCGGTAAGTTTTTAGCACCAGCTCTGACTGCGAAAGAGGTAGCTCTTCGAAGTTTTTGTGGTGGTCCGGCGAGTGAATAATTACTTCATGAATCGGCGCAAATGGAAATTTATTGTCAACTACTCTTACCAACCAGTTTCGATCGTTATTTTCTCCACCAATACGGTAAACTTCCTTATCTTTTAGCTCATTCCCCGGACAAAACGGACATCGCGGTTCTTCCCCTTTGGCAATATCCGGCCTATCGGCACGTCTTGGCGCCGAAATAATCCAACGTTTTGAAATTGGGTTTTCGACAAACTTAAAATCCATCTCTTTTAATTAAACAACAATTAGGAAACAACATGCAAGAAAAACAATTTAATTACCTCTTGATAATTCAGGACTAAGAGCATAAAATGGTTTTTAAGAGTAACCTATAATTTATTACCAACAAACACTTTCTGAGTAGGTTTGCGAAGAATTGAGATTTTTAACTAATTGAGCGACAAGCGAAAATCGGCACAAATTGATACGAAAATAAAACGAAACCACATCAAGAAGGCTACATTTACCCACCTTGATTATGAAAGCGAAGCAATTAAATACTAAAGGATAAATTTTGGCAGTTGAAAATGCTACATGCTACGTATCGGAAATGAACATTTAGCACTATCAACGTTAGAAAATTAAAAATCTTTTGCTAACAAAGTGCTTACTTTACTTGTTAGAATTATTAAATTCCATTCTAAAGCTTATGTTTGTGAAAATAAATTAATGACTACAGAAATTTCCTATTGCTTATTGCGGTAAATACTCGGTAAATTTTACTATTTAGCTTCAATTATACTAGAAAAATTTTAGAATGAGCATAATCTTGTTTTTTCACGAACTTTTCTAAGTCCACCAGTAAAGCTTTTTCAAGATAATTTACTGTGTATCTACTCTGTTCTATATCATTCTATATATTTTACTATCTTTTGCTATTTTACGTTTTTAGCATTTGAATGAAAACATTTTCTATCGTTTTCTTTCAAATTAGAATATCTTATAATAATCGCTAGTATTTATTGACTATGGCATCGGATACAATTACCTCTATGTAGTTTTTCCTTGGACTTTTTGGATTAATTCCTTTATATAGTATCCACCTTGCCGCATTAGTAATGGAGTTTTAATTTAGATTTAATGAAAAGTTAATGAACGGTTCTTGTTTATTTATTTACTACCGTTATTGATAAAGTTCGGGAACTTTAAGAGCTAAACTTTGCTTTTAAAACCAGGAAGATAAACTTTATTAAAGATAGTTGCCGCTTAATCCTCCAGGGTTGAACAATTAGTCTAAATAACCATTCCAACCCCAACTTTCTTAGAATCAGAGGCGCTCTAGTGACTTTGCCGCTTAAAAAATCAAAAGCGCCGCCTACTCCGACGACAACTTTTGCCGGGAGAGTATCTAAGTTGTCAGCGATCCAAATTTCCTGTTTTGGCGACCCAAAAGCCACAAAAAGAAGGTCTACTTTTTTATCTTTTAAGCCTTCCGACCATTCACTTGCAACCATGCCAACTTTTAAACCCGGGTACTTTTTCTTTAAGCACTCCACTGTTTTCTCTGCTACGCCAGGCCCGGCACCGAGAAAGCCCACCGTTATAGGCCGATCTGATACTTCCTTACAGAGGTTTTCCATTAGGTCAACTCCCTGAATTCTTTGCTCTAATGGTTTTCCGACTACTCGAGCTCCAATCATGATACCGATGCCGTCGGGTAAGGCTAATTTTGCCCCATTCAAGATGTCTCTATACTTAGCGTTACTGTTGGCAATGACCAAAAGTTCAGGGTTTGGAGTAACGATGTAGTATTTTTTCGTCTGTTGCCCTAGACCTGTAACAATAAACTCTAGGATTTCTTTCTCTGTTCCCTTTGTCAGCCCTACTCCGAGCAATGATATTTTCTCAAAATTCTTCATTTTGCTATAAGACTTTTTTCTGATTTTTGAAAACTGAAAAACGTCTTTTATGAGCATTTTTATTGTCCAGGATTTCTTCCTTGACATTTCGCATGAGCATTCCAAACTTGCCCATTTTACAAAGAACTGTCAGTTTAAATACTATAATCCTTATTACTGTGAAAAATTTGTTTAAAAATGGCTTTCTTTTTAGTATTTATTGTTGTCTCTAAATTAATATAAGACATTATTATTTATTTTTTGGCAATGCTTCTTTTATACAATTCTATATTCTCCAGCGCTACGCCGGTTCCCCGGACAACGCATAACAGCGCGTCTTCCGCCATATGGCACGGGACGCCGGTAACTTTGGTCATTAGTTTATCAAAATTGGTCAGAAGCGATGTGCCGCCCGACATCACCACGCCTTTGTCGATAATGTCGCTGGCCAATTCCGGCGGAGTTTGTTCCATGACGCCTTTGACCGCCGAAATAATATCGATTAAAACCGGATAGATGGCTTCGTTAATTTGGCCTTCGTTTAACTCGACTGTCCGGGGCAAACCGGTAATCGAATCCCGGCCACGGATTTCCTTTTTGAGTTGATCGGAAACCTTTTTGTCGTCTAAATACGCGTTGGCCATCTCAATTTTAATTTCTTCGGCTGTGCGCTCCCCAATTAACAAATTAAACTTCTTCTTGATATAGTTAGCGATCGCCTCGTCAATTTTATTGCCACCGACGCGCACGGAATTGTGCACCACTACGCCGCCCAAGGAAATAACCGCCGCCTCGGTTGAACCACCGCCGATATCTACCACCATATGCCCTGCCGGTTGAGCAATCGGCACTTTTGCGCCAATGGCGGCGGCCAATGGCTCTTCGATTAGATAAGCCACTTTTGCCCCGGCTGCCATCGTCGCATCCAAAACTGCTCTTCTTTCTACCTGTGTCACGCCCGACGGAATACACACCATCACTTCGGGTTTAAAAAAACGCGACTTGCCGGCCGCTTTATCGATAAAATAAGACAGCATCGCTTCGGTAATGGTGTAATCGGCAATGACGCCGTCGCGAAGTGGCCTTAAAGCAATGATATTCCCCGGAGTTCGCCCAAGCATTTCCTTGGCTTCTTTGCCGACGGCGACGACGCGGTTTTCTTCAACCGTGACTGCCACCACAGTTGGTTCGTTCAGAACAATTCCTTCTCCGGCTACATAAACCAGAGTATTAGCAGTCCCTAAGTCAATACCAATTCTCTTAGAGAATGCCATAGAACCTCCTTAAGCTATTTCCAGCTTGCCCCGCATGAATGCCCTTGCGATACGTGGATGTAAGCCACGAGAGCAAGAAAGTTTCGTGTGGGGTTCCCAAGTCTATACCGATGCGTTTTGAAAGCGCCATAAAAATTAAAACGCGCGAAAAAACCGTATCAAAATATATAGTTAATCTATCAAAATTTAACTACAGCTTCCGGCTTTTTTGATTATAGAACTCCTTCATACTTCTTGCAAGAGCTACTTAGCAAGTTGTATAATCCAAATTGCGCTATGAAGAAATTAATCATTCCCATCTTAATCGTTTTGTTTTTACTGACAGGAACGGTCGTCGTCGTATTGCTTGGTCGGGGCTATGGTTTAAATCTTAATGGCAGCGGCCCAATTTTATCGGGAACCGGCCTGCTGGTAGCTACGAGCTCGCCTGACGGCGCGCAGGTGATTATTAACGGTCATTTGACCACCGCCACCGACAACACCATTAATCTCGTGCCGGGCAATTATGACGTTAAGATTTACAAAGAGGGCTATTTCCCGTGGGAAAAAAATATTATTGTTAAAAAAGAAGTTGTCAGCAAGGCCGATGCTCTGCTTTTTCCAACCGCTCCACAGCTGGTCAGCATTACCAATGTCGGCGTTTTAAATCCGGTCATTGACCCAAGTCTTAGTAAAATTGCTTATGCCGTCGCCAGCCAATCGGCGGTCAAAAATGGCATTTATGTTTTGGATATGAGTGTTAGGCCGATTTTGACTTTGCAAAATGCTTCCTCGCAAATCGTTCAGGACGTCACCAATGATTTTTCGACTTCCACTTTCACCTGGTCACCAGACAGCGTCCAAATTTTAGCCACTAGCAACAAAGGTGATACTGTTACCAAATATCTTTTGGATACGAATACGCTTAACCAAGATCCGCAAGACGTCACGGAAACTATCGACTCTGTCAACAACTCCTGGCAAAAGATGCAGTCTGATAAAGACACCGCTCAATTAAACAGTCTCCCTAAGGCTTTACGTACAGTTGTCACCCAAAACTTTAATATCTTGCAATGGTCAGCCGACGAAACCAAAATTTTATATCAGGCGTCGCAGTCGGCCACAATTCCACTGATAATTAACCCGCCATTGATTGGCACCGACTCGACACCTCAAGTCAGAAATATTAATAAAGGCGAAGTTTACGTTTACGATATTAAAGAAGACCGAAATTATTTGATTTTATCCGCTCTGCCAACGCCTCAATTTGACAATGGCGAATTACCGATTATGTGGTATCCGGATTCCAAACATTTGGTTTATGTTCACGACGGCCGGATTGATATGATGGAATACGACGCAGGCAACCAAACCACGGTTTACGCCGGACCGTTTGTTGATGATTATGTTTTTCCGTGGCCAGACGCAACCCAATTGGTAATTTTGACTAATCTTGGCAACCCCAATATCGTCCCAAATCTCTACACGATTGGCTTAAAGTAAATTTCTAATTTCTGATTCTTAATTTCTAATCAAAACTCAATTCTCTATTTTGCCAACACATAAGCCGAATGCCTGAAAACTTGAGTGAGCTTGCAAAATTTTGGATGCTTTCCTTCGAATTCCTTAACGAGGAACGTGCGTTATTTTAGTATGAGCGGAAAGCGAGAAAATTTTCTGCAAGAGAACGGAATCTGCAATACGTGTTTACCGACTGAAGCTAGAATTGCATCAATTATTTTGGTTGTGCAAACACCAATAATCTCTGCAGAGTAGTTCCTGGCGGCCAGCAGGTTTGCAAGATGAGTTGTTGTTTATCTTGATTTTGAGAATTGACCAAATAAGATACATCCGACGGGCTGACGATTTTTGATCCAGTTACGATATAGTTGTAGCGCTTATTTTGGTAGAAAATGACTACTTCATCCCCTTTATTTAAGTCTTTGAGTAGGTAAAAAACGGCGTTGTAGCGTCCGACATCCCAAAAGTTATCGGTAGAATGCGCAAACAGATAAACATTGCCATTCATGCCCGGAAAAACTGTTCCCGCGGCATGCGCAACGCCTTGCATTAGAATTGGCAAGAAGACATTTTGATTGCTAATATCCACGTTCGGAAACACCTTGGCGCTGGCACCAATTTTAGGAATTATGATCGAAAAATTAGGATCTTTGGGAACAAGCACCTGCTCTTGCGGACCGGCTAGCACATCGGCAAAACTGGCTGTTCCACCAGATAATTGTGTTGTTTGAGCTTGAGTTATTGGCAGTTGAGGAGTCTGACTGACAACATAATGCACTCCCCTCGCCTCAACTATATGGAAAGCTACTTCGTAATAAATTGCCGGACCAAAAGTAGCTAAAATGCCGAAGATGGCAAACAGAACCAAAAAATTCCCAATGGTTCTAAGTATAAAAAACCTAAGCATTTCTTTTCTCGTCATAAAAATAAAATATTATTGTTTACCAACAAGTGCCCTTGAGGGGAATTGAACCTCTATCTGCGCCTTAGGAGTGCGCTGCTCTATCCGTTGAGCTACAAGGGCTTTTTACTTACACAAGTTTATCCAAATTCATTAACCTATGCAATAGCTAGAGCAAATGCTTTATTAATTCCTTTTACCTGCTTAAGCAGGTCTCCACCTTTTAATACTCTCACTCTACACATTCCGTATTCCAATTTTCCCTTTTTTTTGCCGTGCAGCACATCAACATTTATAAATTTTTCTTTTTTTATGCCCACTATTCGTGACCAAAAATTTAAACACCTATCTCTATCCAGATCCTCATATATTCTGATACTTATACGCAATCTGTCATTTTGAATATTAAAAACGTTTCTTAAAACATTTATAAATGATTTAATTAATTCTGGATCTGTGTTAGATAAACCGAAATCCTTTTTGCTTCCCTCACCCCAATATAATGCGCAGGCAAACAGCATTTTTTCTTTTGAAGACAAGTTCTCTACAACCTTACGTCCGTCTAAAAATGCCTGCTTTTCTTTTAGTATTTTTCTGTATCTACTACCAACTCGTTTGGCTTCCCAAAGCTTTATAAATTCCGGTAAGATTTGTACATTTTTTATATATCTAAATACCGTAGTCTTCGGAACTTCTAACTCCCTGCTAATCTCAGGCAAGCTGTATCCTAAAGATCTTAAATTCTTAATTTTTAGCACTTTATCATTATCCAAAGCAGGTTTACCCATAAACTCAGAATATAGTATTGGAATTAACTTGTCAATCTAAGAAGTGAACCTATTCCCAATTGCACTTTATCCATTATTAAATGATAAAATGGTTATTGTAAAACGGAGTGTAGTGAATCGGCATCACGCTGCGTTCGGGACGCAGAAATAGAGGGTTCAATTCCCTCCACTCCGACAAGTTGTAATATCTTTCAAAACCTGTTTAAATAAATTAGAGGATAAATTATGGCAGAAGGAAAAGGCGATGTCGTAAACCCGTTTCTTGTAGGTGAAGGAGGAATAGCACTTAGAAAACGCCTGCTTGGAGAGGACGCTGATGTTGAAGCTCCAAAAACTCCAGTGGAAAAACCTTCATCCCCAGAGACTCATCCCGCTTCAGAACTCTTAGTTGAAAAGTCTTTGGGTACCTCTCCCGTTCCGGGAATGTCGCCGAAAGAATTAGCCCGCAGGGCCCGTGAGCGCCAAGATCGTACGCTTGACCAAGACCTGGCAAAAATAAGAGAACCGAACCTGATCCAGAAAGTGATCGGCGGAGCTATTAGAAGTTTTCAGGAAAGAAGAAAGCTTATTAAAACAGTTGGCACAACTCCATCAGCCGAATTTACAACTATCCCTCCACTAGTAGAAACAGCAAAACCAGCAGAAACAGAAGGCGAAGTACAAGTTAAATTTTCAATTAACCCTGAGCCTGAAGTCCCAGATGAACAAATAACGCCAGTTAAGCCAAGAATCGCTCAACCGCCAGTTGAAACATCGGCAACAGGCGAAAAACCGACAAAACCAGCCAGAAAAAGAAAACCACCAACCGAAACAGCCGTTAAACTTGCGACAGCCGACAGAGGACTACGTCTTCCAGGAAATAAAACTGAAACACCCGAACAATCGGCAGCCAGAATAAGTCAAACCGCCAATAATGCCGTTGCCAATTTGCAAAGAGCAGTTAGAGGAAAATCCTCTTCTTCAACTCAGTAATTGCAATTATTTTTCAAGATTGTTTTAATAGGTTTGGAGGAAGATTATGACAGATGCCGCAATATTAGAAGGACTGGCCAGACCGGAACCAAGAGCAAAACCACAACCGCAAAAGCTGGTCAACACAGATACTTCTGCTGTGCCCGCTGCAGCGGAAAAATCAACAGCAGATCAACTCGCTGAGGCAACTACCATTGATGACACATTGCGGATTTTAAGAAGAACCGCTGAACCACCTCCGCCACTCACTTTTTGGCAAAGATTAAGAGGCGGTAGAAAATCAAATTCAACACCTACTTCCATAACTCCTAAACCTGCGCCCGAACCTAAACCCGCACTTGAACCTGCGCCCGAACCTGAACCCAAACCCGTACGCGAATCGGCTATAAAAACAAGGGCAACAGATGGCGGTGATGTATTAAGACCACCGGCAGAGATGTCATCAGAAGGTGTAGCGGAAAGATTAAAGCAAGGACCAGGACCAATATTAACTGAGGAACAGAAAAAAACCGCACGAGTTGCTCAAGAGCGAATCGCTGCGGCGATAGAGAGTGGTTCGACTATTGGTAATGCCGGAGTTGGCGCCCTACAAAGAGATGAAGACCCCGCTGCCGCAGAAACTCTTGCTAAAATAACCATTAAACCGGCGGCAACGGTAGATGAAGCCATTGAACAATTAGCAAAAACTGTGCCGGAAGAACAAAAACCATTTACTCCCTAACTATCAAATGACTTGCAAATTGTCCTCTAATGTGATTTAATAGGCCCCTAGTAAAATTATGGTTGAAAATATAAGTGCATCAACAACTCAAATCGCTAATGTCGACATAGCCGGTGCTGCTGAAAAAGTATTAGATCCGGCCGATGCCGCAGTTAAAATATGGAAGAGTACGGCATCATACCGAAATCTTACGAGACCGTGGTGGAAGCCAGCCAAAAAATTTCCAAGACCCGCCTTTAAACTAGAACAACAGCTTTTGGGAGAAATACCCGCTAGTAAACGCATTACAACAAAGCAGTTCGGTCTCTTTCTGTCGGAAACTTGGAAAGTAGAGAAAAAAGCCAGAGCTCTGGAACGCAGAAAAGCGGCGGAAAAAGCCGCGCTATTAGCCAGGTCCCTAAGCATTTACCCTTACCGACCGGATTTAAGCGGAGATGAAACCGGTTTAGGGCTAGCCAAACCGACAATGGTAGAAGTAGGAAAGAATCGCTTTCCCGTAAAAGTCTGGCCACCGGAAAACGAAATCCGACGGTCAGTAGTAGCTTCAAAAGTGCGTGGCGAGAAACCCGAACGCGTTCATCTAAACGTAAGGGCTGAAAAAGCTCTCAAAGCAATTATATATTTCGTCACTGACCCGCTAAATAATGGTCTCACTGCCTTGAAATTAAATTGGAAATTAAATTGGTGGCCGGCGCTAAAAAGAGAGTTCTCTGACCAAAACGCTACTAAGGCGCCACAAGCAAAATTAAATAGAGCCTCATCATTCGAAATCCCTGAACACGAAACATATTTATCTCGCCGCATCCGGCTTGCGGAATCACCTAACGAATAACCTTCTGTAAAAATACATTTTGCCACTTTACAAACTTTTTTATTTTGCTAAACTAGTCTGAATGACTGAAAAGTTTCGGCCTGATTTGAACCCGAATGAACCACGAGGAGCAGCAACCCCAGCGCCAGATTCCGCAGTTCCTCAAACATTTTCACCTTACACTTCCCATCGCGAAATCCCACATGAATGTGGCGATGCTTGCCTTCCCGGCAGCGGTGATCCAGATTCCTTCAATCCAGATACCGGTGGCTTTGATCATATTGTAATTAGATCAACGGGACCAACCGAAGACTAATTTTCTCTTGCATTCTCCAAAAACTTGTGTCATTATAATTTTCTGTGGACGAACACAAACTAACCAAGAAAGAAAAGAAGGAATTACGCAAACTCGAGTGGCAGGAAAAAGCTAAACTTGAAGCTAGAAATGCAAAAATTAAAAAAAATGCACTGTGGATAGGCGTTGCTTTAATCTTTTTGATTGTGATTGGCGTTTTGTTTGCCGCCGTCTCCGGTCCTACAGCATCGACTACTCCGAGCATTACTATCGCGCCGGTTTCCAGTCGCGATATTTCTGCCGGCAATCCAAAAGCCAAAGTAACGCTGATTGAATACGCCGATTTTCAGTGTCCGGCTTGCGCCGTTTACCATCCGGTTGTCGACCAGTTACTGAACATCTATAAAAATAAGCTTTTTTATGTTTACCGTATGTTTCCACTCGAACAAGCTCACCAAAATGCGCTCGTTTCCGCAGAAGCTGCTTACGCGGCTTACCAACAAAACGCTTTTTTTAGTTACGGCGACCTGCTTTTTGCCAAACAAAACGATTGGGCCACTTTACAAGACCCAACCGCCGTCTTTTTAAGCTACGCCCAGAGTTTAAAGCTGGACGTTACTAAATTTAAAACCGACCTGAATTCTTCTGCCACCCAAAAATATGTCAAGGATTCCGAAAACGAGGCTTTAAACGAAGGCATCAACTCCACTCCGAGCTTTTCTATTAACGGTAAACTGATTCAAAATCCCGACAACTTAGCGGATTTCCAGAAATTAATTAATGCAGCACTTTCTCAATAACAGACTGATTTTTTATTCCGCGATTCTAGCCTTTTTGGGCTTTTTGGATTCTTTGTATTTGACCATTTCGCACTATAAAAACATTGTGCCGCCTTGCACCCTTCACGGTTGCGAAGCGGTTTTGACCAGCAGCTTTTCGACGATCGGCCCCATTCCCCTGGCGCTTTTCGGCGTGCTGTTTTATCTGGCGGTAATTATTATTTGTGTTTTAATTGTAACTGAGAAAAAAAATGAACTTTTGAAATTTTTTCACTTTGCAGTTTTGGTCGGATTTTTATTTTCCGTGGTTTTATTCTTGATACAATTGCTGATTTTGAAATCTTTCTGCCAGTATTGTTTACTCTCCGAAGTCATCGCCACGGGGCTTTTGATTCTCTCGTTTTTGCAACTCCGCGAAAACAAAAAAAATATTTAATATTTCGTATTAAGCAACCCGTATAATTCATTAAAAAACTTTATATTCGAGAAGGTAATTCATTTGCGAAAGAATTGAAAGACGGCTCTATATTCCATTTTATTTTATATTGAATTTCGTAGCCGGCTTTCATTTAGCGAACGGTGAGTTTTTGATAAATAAGTGAATTCTGGCGAGCGTCTTGAGCAAATGTGATTACCCTCGAGAATTCTAAATAAACCTCGGCGAAAAATTAGAAATTAGAAATTAAGAATTGAAATTTAAGGTTAGACGTATTCTTCGGCGCGTTTGTAGTTTTGGATTTCTTCCGGCGTAAACCACAAAGCTTTTTCGACATTGGCTTCTTCCAAGCTGGCGGAAATGTGCACAAGATTGGTTACTCCCCGCTTCTCGGCGTTGGCATAAGCCGCCGAATCGGTCGAATAATCGCCGCGGATTGTCCCCGCCGGAGCGTCAACCGGCATTGTCGGTCCAGCCGCCGCAATCGCGTTGTCAACCGCGTGTTTTCCTTCCAAAATCATCACTACCATCGGTCCGGATTTAACGTAATCAAATAGCCAACCTTTAACCATTTTGCCCAGTTCCATCGGGTCATCCGTCCCCAAGTCTTTTTTGGCGTCTTTACCGTATTGCGTGTAAGTTTTTAAAGTTTTTTCGCCCCACCTTAAGAGTGTTTTCGGGTCGTCGGCATTGTAGTGTTTGAGAAGTACTTCGTCCTTGGCCAAAACCATTTTCATGGCGACAATTTTTAACCCCATCCGCTCGAAGCGGCTGATTATTTTCCCAACCAAGCCTCTTTTGACTCCGTCGGGCTTAACCATTACGCATGTCTGTTCCATAGTTAAAATTTTAGCAACTTTTCAAAGCGTTGTCTATCAGGAAAATTACCGATAATCGCCAGATTCAATTGGCTTTGCTTAAAATACTTTTTGGCGGCCGCTTCAACCTCTTCCATAGTCACTTTGTCGATTTTGGCCATCAATTCTTCCGGCGTTTCAATTTTCTTTTCCAAAATCTCGGCCAGTCCATAAAACCAAGCAACAGCATGACTATTTTCAAGCCCTAAAACTATATGTCCTTTTAAAAACTCTTTGGCTTTGTTAAGTTCTTTTTCTGTTAGATTAGCTTTACCTTTGGAGAATTTAGAGTATTCTTCCATTATCACTTTTATTCCATCCTCAACTTTTTCTCTATCAAGTCCCGCTATTGAATATAAAGTACCGGCATCTTGGTAGTTTTCAGATGTTGTACCTACGTAATAGGCTAACCCTCTTTTTTCGCGAACTTCTGAAAATAGCCTCGAACTCATCCCTCCCCCCAGGATAGAAGCCAAAACTTGAAAAATGTGTTTTTCTTCGTCAACTATTGAAACTGTTCTAAAACCGACTGCCAAATGTACTTGTTCTGTATCTTTCTGTTTTATATTAAGAGCTGGTTTGATCTGGTTCTCAACTAGTTTTTTATATCTTAACGTATCGAAAGATTTCATTTTCCCGAAATACTTTTCAATTAGTTCTTCTACTCTTTCCGTGTCAATTCCACCCGCTACGACGACAGTTATATTATCTGCGCTGTATAAACTACCTATATAATCAACAAAATCCTGCCTGGTAATGTTTTTTATGACTTCTTTTCTCCCTCCAATATCCCATCCCATTGGAGTATCCCCATATAAAAGCTCGGGATAAAGATCAAGTATTTTCCTTGAAGGGGTATCTTCATAAAGATTTAGTTCTTGAATAATAACTCCTTTTTCTTTTTCAATTTCGATCTTATCCAGCTTGGAATTCTGTAGCATGTCCGAAAGCACATCTAGAGATAATTCCAAATGAGTTACGGGAGATTTGATATGATAACCAGTAAACTCTCTTTCTGTAAAAGCATTAAATTCACCACCTACTCCGTCTATCAATATTGCAATATCCTGGGCGGTTGGTCGTTTGGCGGTTCCCTTAAACGCCATATGCTCTAAAAAGTGGGAGATGCCGTTGTTCTGCCTGTTTTCGTAGCGGCTGCCGGCTCCAACCATTACCATGGCAGTGGCGCTTTCAAACGAAGGCATGGGAATCGTGATGACTCTTAAACCATTCTGGAGGACTTTTCGCGTATATTTCATCGACATCATTATAGCAAGTTCTGTAAGATTTTAGAAGCCTTCCAATTATTCAGGCTCTGCATGAGGAACGCTAGCTGAAAATTCTCCAGGATGAGCTTTAACCCAAGCTTTCCATCGCTCGCCTGTTAGTGTTCCTGCTGATTCTGCCAACGGTTTTATTCCCCTTTCCTGCATCACTGTGGCAAGTCCCGGAACCTCATCAAGAACTGCCCATGGATCTTCTGGCTGTCCTACGGGTCGTGGAACAGATGATGGTAATTCGTGTATTTGCTTTGGCATATTGGAATTGATTTTATAACTTTTTTACCAGAAGTCAAGCCTTATTTTTACATATGTTCCGGGACGGTGACACCGAGAAGACTAAGCCCATTTTTAATAATTTGCCCTGTTCCAAGAGTTAAAGCCAAACGGAAATTTTCCCGGTCGCTCCCTATAATTTTATGTTTTTGATAAAAAAGATTGAATTTTTGAGCCAAATCAAATAAATACTCGCAGACAACGTTGGGAGAAAAAGTTGCTACAGAATTTTCGACTATTGCTTCAAACATGCTTATCTCGCGGAGCAAAGACAGCTCTTCGGAATTTAAATCTGGTATGTCCTTGAAATTAATTTGTTTGCCGGATTTCTGCCAAACGCTTTGCACCCTGACATAGGCATATTGCATATATGGACCCGAATTGCCCTGCATATTCAAAACATCATCCCAATCAAACACAATATCTTGCTCCGAATCTCTTTTTAAATCATTCCACTTAAGTGCTCCAATGGCAACTTTCTGCGTAATATCTTCCCGTTTACTTTGTCCCCCGACAATATGAGTTGCTTTAATTTTATTTTCCTCATCAATTCCGACTCTCATTGCAATATTACCGGCTTTTTCAATTGCCATTTTTAACACGTCTTCCAGCCAAATCGTATTGCCTTTTCTGGTGGACATTTTTTCGTCTTTAAATCGGTAGTGACCGTGTCTTTTATGGATTCTCTGCCCTTCTTTAAACCACCCCAGCATTTTTTCGGCTTCGAAAAGCTGTTTAAAATACAAGGTCTGCTCAGCCCCAACTTCATTAATTATAACTATGTCTTCCCCGTATTTCTCACGCCTGAACTTATCCGTCGCCAAATCCCTGGTCGCATACAAAGTGGCGCCGTCTTTTTTAATAATCATCAGCGGAGGGAATCTGTCTTCTGGGAAAAAGATTAATTTTGCCCCTTGGCTTTCTTTGAGCAGCTTTTTGCTTTCAAGCTCTTCGACAACATCTTTTAGTCTATTTTCAAAATACGCTTCACCATAACCCAAACCATTATTCTCGGTAAATTTAATGTTAAGCTCTTGATAAATTTTTGTGAATTCTTTTAATGACCAGTCTACGCATTTCTTCCACAGTCTTCTCGCTTCCGGATCTCCATCTTCCAGTTTTTTGAACCATTCTCTGGCTTTATCTTCCAGTTCTGGATTTTTTTCTGCCTCCTCATGAAACCTTACATACAAATCAACCAATTCTTTTACGGGATTTTCCGATTTCTCAATTTCTTCTTCATTCCCCCAAGTTTTAATCGCATAAATCTGCTTTCCAAATTGTGTGCCCCAATCTCCAAGGTGATTATCACGGAAAACTTTCCACCCATTTGCCGCGAGTAGATTCGCAATTGCATCTCCGATAATTGTTGACCTAAGATGGCCAACGGTGAAAGGTTTAGCTATATTTGGCGAGGAATATTCAACAATAACTTTTTTGTTCGGATCGCAAAGTTTAGAACCAAATTGATCTTTTTGCTCCAAAACTTTTTTTAGCTGAGAAAGTAAATATTCTTTAGATAAATAAAAGTTAATGAAACCTGGATGTACGGCTTCAATTTTTTCAAACATTGATCTCTCGTTAAACGGTAAATCGTTAATTTTCCTTACTAGATACCCTGCGAGGTCATAAGTACCCTTAAATTTACCCTCTGATTTCGAAAGACTTCTGTAAATGACTAGAGCTATATTTGACGCAAAATCACCATGTGATTTTTCTTTAGGTTGCTCAATCTTAAATGAGGACACTAGGGGAACTAAATCTGTGCTTATCTTCTTTAATAGTGAGTAAATTTTTGCTTTCGGCTCTTCCATTTCACTTTCATTTTAGCACATCCAATTGAACAAATTTGCTGGACTTGCATTCAGCCCCGCTTTGGCCTAATATATTACCTAAGCTTTTGGACTGCCGCCACTGCTGAATTTATATGTTATCTGTACTCGCTTATAATATTCATTTTGGGAAAAAATTAAATTTAATCGAAAAATGGCTACTCAAAAATCCAGCCAGATTTGACTTAGTCTGTCTACAAGAGTTTCCTTTTGACGAGAATTCTTCGCTTTTAACTACCTTTAAAAAACACGGCTTTGACTACAGATTCGCGCCTTCTTCATTTTTAACCAAACCGCTTTTGAAAAAGCAAAAATACGGAGAGCTAACAGTGTTTAAAAAAAACAAAATTCAGCTTCTGGATAGTTATGTTATTAAACTCGGCGCCAATTTTTTGGAAAAAAGGTTTAGAATTGACGGACAAAAAACTTCACTACTTACCGTCTTTCGCTATCAGTATCAAAAAATTGTCATCGCCAACTCCCAGCTTGTCTGTTACGCGCCCAATTCGCGCCGCATCAACCAGATTGCCAAAATTATTAAAAAAGTCGAGGCTTTAGACGACCACTCGCCGTTTTCAACCGTAATTTTGGGAGATTTTAATTACACTTCCCGCATCAGACAGAAAAAGCTGATTGAGTTTATGGCTAAAAACGACCTCGTAAATGCCTACAGAGCACACACTCACAAGTATTTTTTTATTCCCCAGCAGATTGATTATGTTTTTTACAACGGCTGTCATGTTGAAAACGTTAAAATCGGCAAAAGGATTAAATATTCCGACCATTCTCCGGTTTGGTTCGACCTCGACTTGACGAAATAATCCTCTTGCAATTTTTGGAAATTGCTGTTACGTTTAATATAGATATGAAAGTTCTCTTAATTGACGATGACTTGGATTTCGTTCACATCTTTGAAGCCGCGCTAAGTAAAGAAGGGTTTCAAACTGTTGCTAGTGGCACTGGCGAAGACGGTTTAGCTAAAGCCAAAAGCGAAAAACCGGATTTAATTTTACTCGACCAAGTGCTCCCCGACCTTTCCGGCAACGATGTTTTAAAAACTCTTAAGGCCGACGACCAAACCAAAGTCATTCCGGTCATTTTCCTCTCCAATTTTAGCCAGGAGGAATTGGTCAAAGTCGCCTTGAATGAAGGCGCGGTCGATTATGTTTTTAAATATCAAGTTGAGCCAAAAGACGTCATCGCTAAAATAAAAGAAGTTCTAAAAGTTTAATATGCAACCAAACACCGATTACAAAAAGCTGTTAAGCGAAGTTATCCAAAAACAAATGGTTATTTTGGGCCCAAGCATTGCTTTGGCCAAAGCCAGAAATGTGAAAGGGCTGACGGTTGCCGACGACGGAACCGTCGTAAACATCGACGGCCAACCGCAGGAATTAATTCAGGGTTTAATCGACCAGTTTGTCCAACTTTCAGGCTTGATTGTTAAAAAGACCATGGAACCATTGCTGTCGATTTATCCAGACGGAGCAACTGACACATTAAAAGCGGCGGCGCCACCAGCGCCGACAGCGGAAGGAACAACCTAAATGATTGACACAACCAAACTTTTAGCCATTGCCGTTGAAGCGGGAGCTTTTATTTCTACTATGGCAGCACTGGTGGCGGCAGTGATTATGCTGCGGGTTACCCGTAAATTCGGCACCGGCATTTTGGCCAGCGGTTTTAAAGCCATTTCTTTCGGCGTTTTGTTTATCGCCTTAGGAATTTTGGTTGACGCCGTCCAAAATTACCTGCAAATCGAAGGTTTTACCGGCTTAGGACAATTTATTACCATTATTCTGTTTATTAAACTGATTTTGTTTGTCATCGGCACCTACATTATTGTTATCGGAAGCAAACGGACCGGCGACAAACTTGAATCGCTAACGAAATAATTTTCCAAACTGCCTATGAGCCTCACTCTTTTTAACTACACCGGAGTGACAATTACTGTGGTTATGGCCGTCGTCCTGGTTGTATTGATTTTCAAACAAAAAAAGCAAAACCGCGAAATTCAAGCCAGAGAAAGTCTGGAAAGACAAAGGCTTTACCAAATTTCGATTTTAAAACAAATTCAGGACAAAATCGGCTATTCGCTGGACATTGAGGAAATCGTTGATGTCATCACCGGCAGTTTAAAACACCTCTTTCCCTACTCAACTGTCGCCAGCATTTTAATAAAAGAGAGCAAATTGGTGTTAAAAATTAATGTCGAAGAAACTGTCAGCACCAATTTTTTGGCAGAGGTTAAAAAAACCATGCTGGCATCTCTAAGCACTTTAATCGGCAATTTGCCCGGGGAAATTGAGCAAAAAGTGCAAGGCATACCGCTAGACGAAACTAAAAATGCTCCGGTCGCTTCGTTTTTTAACATTCCGCTAGTTATCGGCAACGATTTTGTCGGCTTGATTAACGTTTCGTCCAAAGAAAAACATTTTTACAAAGAAGACGAAGTCACCATCCTCTATCAAATTGTCGACCAGGCTAGTAACGCACTTTTGAAACTTAAAAACGTGCTGGAAATCGAAAAAGGCAAACTGCTGTCAATGATTTCCAGTCTCGTCGACGGTGTTTTTATGGTTGACGCAAACCAAAACTTGTTGGTGATTAACGACGCCGCCAAAACTTTTTTGGGCTTAAAAACCGCCAATCCGGTCTTTACCGACTTGCTGGTTTCACTCGGCACACAGTATAATCTTTTGGATAAAATTAGCGACGCTTTGACAAGAAACACGCTGGTTGAAGACAAAGAAGTTACCATTAATGACAAAATTTTCCAGATATTTATTACGCCGGTAATAAGTGCTAACCAAAATGAGTTGAATAAACCGCTCGGCGCCTCGATTCTTTTACACGACATTACGGTTGAAAAAAGCGTGGCGGCCATTAAGGAAGATTTTACCAATATGATGGTGCACGAACTACGCGCACCGCTAACCGCCATTAAAGATTCCGCCGAGTTGATGGTGGAGCTCTTGGATGAAGCCGGAAAATTGGAAAAAGATGAAGAAAAAAGGTTCCTAAATATCATTGACCAGCAATCCAAGAATTTATTGGGGCAAATCGGCCAGGTTTTAGACGCCGCCAAAATCGAAACCGGCAAATTTAGCATTAACAAAACGACTTCCGACATTGGAAAGGTTGTGACAGACGCGGTCGAGCCGTTTTTGCCTGAAGCGCGCAAAAAACAGATTTATTTATTGACTCAAATTAACTCGCCGCTGCCCAAAATTGATATTGATCCCCTACGCATTACCCAAGCGTTGAACAATTTGATTTCTAACAGTCTTAAATTTACGCCGGTGAATGGAAAAATTGTGGTTTCGGTCAAAAATACTGACGAGGGGTTGAAAGTGGCGGTAACCGACAACGGCATCGGCATTCCGGAAGATGAACAGGCAGATTTATTCTCCAAGTATTACCAAATTAGAACCACGCCTCACCAGCTCGCCAAAAAAGGCACGGGACTAGGATTATATATTACAAAAGGTATCGTAGAAGCACACGGCGGAATGGTTGGAGTTGAATCCGAAGGACTGAATAAAGGCACAACGATTTATTTCACTTTGCCGGTTGCCGAAGGCACGCCAACTATCATCCACTCGCACTTTCCACAAATGAATTCAACTCCCCTCTCCCAAACCGTGAACTAATTGACGCTAAAACTTTTCCCATCCAAAGCTACCTCAACCGTTCCGTCTTGGTCGGTCCTAAAGTATTTGATATTGTGGGACTTGAAAAAATCGAGCGCTTGAGTCGCTGGATGTCCATAACGGTTATGGGCGCCGACCTAGATAATAGCGATGTCCGGATTGATTTGATTGAGAAAATAATCGCTCGTGCCGATCGCCGGCAAAAAGATATTGAGCGCTTAACTTTTTAATTGCTAATAATCCGGCAAAAGCTAGCGCTAGCGGCAGCCAGTATTTCTTAAGAAGGGGCAACCATTGGGCAAAAATGGCTTCAAAATCCATACCTTCTTTAATATTATCAGATTGCGGGGAGATTACAAAATTTTCGCTGCTTTCACTCGAATTTCCTAATTCCAGGTTCTAACTAAAACCGAATGAGCTGAAAGTAAGAAAATTTTCATAAGCGACCTAAGCAATCCTAATTGACTATCCAACTACAAAATTAATCAGTTTTCCTTCGACGTAAATTACTTTCTTAATTGACTGGTTTTCGAGATATTTTGATACCTTTAGACTATGTTTTACGGCTTCTTCAATTTCTTTTTGTTCTTTAATTTTCGTATTTTGAATTGTGAGCGTATCGCGGAGCTTTCCATTGACCTGCACCACGACTGACACCATTTCTTCAACTAAGTATTTTTCTTGATATAACGGCCAATTCTCTAAATGAATCGAGTTAGCACTTGTATTTATTAAGTGCCATAATTCTTCCGTAATGTGCGGCGCAAACGGCGCCAGCAATCTCAAAAGCGTGGCATATTCTTCTTTATCAACCTTTTCTTTAGCGCTTAAATAATTTAACCAGGTCATTAAAGCTGCCACCGCCGTATTAAACTGGAAATTATTTAAATCATCCCCTACTTTTTTAATGGTTTTGTGCATCCGCACCGAATCTGACTGAGTTAATTTCGTTTCTGAAACTTTTTCGGAAAGCTCCCAAATTCTTTTTAAGAACCGGTAAATTCCCGAAATTGCACTAGTTGACCACGGAGAGGTGGCTTCATAAGGCATCATAAAACAAAGGTATAATCTGACCGCGTCGGCACCGTATTCCTTGACTACGTCATCGGGATTAACCACGTTTCCCTTGCTTTTACTCATGCGGTTACCGTCCGGACCCAAAATTACTCCGTGCTGCACGCGTTTCTGAGCAAATTCGCTAAATTGAACTAGACCCAAATCTTTGAAGAACTTCGTGAAAAACCGGGCGTATAAAGTGTGGCCCAAAGTATGCTCCGCTCCGCCAAAATAAACGTCAATCGGCATTAGCTGGCTAACTTTTTCTTGATTGAACGGACCATTTTTGAAATCTGGGGAGCAATAGCGGTAGTAATACCAGGCGCTGTCAAAAAAAGTATCCAGCGTTTCTGCGTCTCTTTTAGCTTTACCGCCGCATTTTGGACAACTGACATTAAGCCACTGCTCATCGGTTGCCAGCGGCGGCTTGCCTTTGGGTGTCCAATCAACGTTATACGGCAATTCCACTGGTAATTTTTCTAAAGGAACAGGCACTAAACCGCATTTTTCACAGTGAATGATCGGCACGGGCGTTCCCCAATAACGCTGACGCGAAACCGACCAGTCGCGCAAATGATAGTTAACCATCTTTTTGCCCTCGGGTTTGGCTTTAAATGAAGTTTCAATAATTGGCAACTTGAACTTTTCGGCAAATTCTCTGTCTCGCTCGTCGGCAAACGGCACCGCCATAATCGCGCCCGTTCCGTAACCCGCCAGTACATAATCGGCAATCCAAACCGGAATCTCTTTGCCGGTCAGCGGATTCTTAACATATTTGCCCGAGAACACTCCCGATTTGGTCCGGTCTTCTTTGCGCTCCATCTCGGTTTTCTTTTGCGCTTGCTTGATATAATCCTGAACTGCTTTGGTTTTGATGTTTTGCGCAAACGGATGTTCCGGCGCCACCACCATAAAAGTGGCCCCGTCGGTAGTCTCCGGCCTGGTCGTAAAAACCTCAATAGATGACTTCTGACTACTAACTTCTGGCCTCTGACTACTTTTTATTGGAAATTGGAAATTGGAAATTGGAAATTGAAGTAGCATTCCTTCGCTTCTGCCGATCCAGTTGTTTTGTCCTTCCCGCACCTGTTTTGGCCAGCCCGCATCGCTTTGCGAAGTATTGCTGGCGGGCCATTCAACTTCCGGCTTGCCCACCGAAGCTTCAGCGGAGGTGGGCCAAATTAGCTTATCGGCGTATTTGGTAATGGCCAAAAACCACTGCTCTATTTCTTTTTGAATAACTTCCGTGCCACAACGCCAGCATTTGCCGTTTTCGATATGCTCATTGGCCAGCACAGTTTGATCCGTTGGGCACCAGTTTGATAGTGCTTTTCCACGATATGCCACGCCTTTTTCAAACATTTTTAGAAAAATCCACTGGTTCCAGCGGTAATATTCCGGCAGACAAGTGACGACCTCGTGCGACCAGTCAATCATTGTACCCATAGTCGCGAATTGTTTTTCCATTGTCTCGACATTTTTAAGCGTCCAGTCTTTGGGATGCACTCCCCGCTTGATGGCCGCGTTCTCCGCCGGAAGCCCGAAAGCATCAAAGCCATTCGGAAAGAAAACATTTAAACCATTCATTCTTTTGTAGCGGGCATGTGCATCGGCCGGAGCAAAGGCAAACCAGTGTCCCATGTGTAAATCGCCGGAAGGATACGGAAGCTCGACTAAATTATAATATTTTGGAGTTTTGGCAGATTCGTCGAATTTATACAATCCGTCTTTTTGCCATTTTTCTTGCCACTTCTTCTCAATTTCGCTGGGAAAATACCTTTTCATAAATTAAAATTGCGGGAAGATTACAAAATTTTCGCTGCTTTCATCCGAATTCCTTGGTAATAAAAATCTACTGATACAGTATGAGCTGAAAGCGAGAAAATTTTCGCAAGCGACCTCAGCACTTTCCTCTTATGCCTAGTATAGCATAACAATTATTTGACTTCCTAATCGTCTATGTGTAATCTTAAATTATGGCTGAAGTTCATGATGTTTTAGCTTATAAAAAGCAGAGTAATTTTCGTGCTCTTTGGGAAGAATTCCAAGCTCAAGGAAGATTCGCTAAGGTTTTTATCTTTTTTACGTTTCTTGTTTCAATCTCCACTATGGCTCTGGCTGGTACAAGTTTAACTTTAATAAATTATGCTGCGGAACCAATCTCAACTATGCAAGCACCACAACAAACTTTACTTGCCTATGGAGGAAACCGGCGCTCTTATTGGACCAACAATTATCCTACGCCAACACCCACACCTACACCAGTACCTATACCTACAATAACTCCAATAACTAATACAGCAACTACCAACTTCACGACTACAACTACACCAACGCCAACAATAACACTTGCTCCTGCTCAAACTTTAGCTGTTACGCCAACAATAACACCTGTTCCTGCTCAAACTTCAATTCCCACAGCAAATTCAATGCCCACAACAACCCCAACTCCTACCCCAATTCCAACTCCAACTCCAACTCCAACGCAAAACGCTATTCAACAAGCCCAACAATCTGTTGTTTCAACGATTGACAATCTTTTCCATATTCCTACGCCAACATATTACTCCTCTCCTCAGGATTCTTTAGGAAATGATTCGTCAATACCCCTGCCACAGACTCCTACACCAATACCTACAAATATAACGCCTCGGGAAACAAATTTTTTCAAATTTGCTTTTGATGTTATTGCTAAAGCTAACAATTCCGTAGTAAGCTTAGCAGGCAATCTTTTTTCAAGCATTCTAAAAGTCATTTTCCCTTCACCAATACAAATTAATAATAACCCTTAAATAGACATAGACTTGCAGTTTTAAGCTAAATTGCCTACGATAAGAGTATGAAGATTCTTTTACAATCGCTAATTCTAGTTTTGTCTTTCGTCTTTGTTTTTGTCTGGAAAGAAACGCCATTCGCCAGTTACACTGTCCCCCTAAGCGGACTCTTGATTGTTTTGTATATTTTGCTTTCGGCCAGGCAAAAAGGCAAAGGCTTTTTACAGATGGGCGGCGAAGGCCCATGGGGCATTTTCTTTTTAAACACCGTGATACTTTTGCTGATCTTTTCGACTGGTTCAATTGATTCGGTTTTATTCTTTTTGTTGTATTTCTTGGGTTTCGGCATTGCTTTTGTGTTTGAACCGGCGGTCACCTTTGTTTTTGTGCTGGGAGTGATTTTAGTTTTTGTTCCCGACGCCATCAAAGGCGATTTATTAGTAAATTCATTAAAACTTGGCTCGCTGCTTTTAATTTCTCCGCTCGCCTTTTTCTTTGGCAAAGAATACCGCAAAACCGACCAGCAGGATGAAGTAATTGAAGGCCTGGAAGAACGGACCAAAGAAGCCGCCGACACGATTTCCGAAGATATCGAAGAAGTAATTAAAGACGAAAAAGCCGGTTTGAAAGACGAAGATATGGAGAAACTGAACGAAATTTTGGAAGAAACCGAAGACTTGAGAGAAGAATCAAAGCATTGATTCTTCAATTTCTAATTTCTAATTCTTGATTTCTAAATAAATCCCAATGTTTTAAAAATTTAAAATTGAAAATTCAATGAAAATTAAAAATTGTAAATTAAAAATTGGCCTCGCTATACTTACTACTTGCTACTTAATACTTACTACTGCGCAGCCGGCGAGCGCTCAAACTATGAGCAACAGCAGCTACATTATTCAAATGGGCAATTTAAATTCCATCTCGGGCGAACCGACCGGCTCCGGATATAAATTGAGCTATACTTCCGGGCAAACCGGTCCGGGACTTTACTCCGGCACTAATTATAAAGTGCGCGCCGGCTTCCAATATATTTCCTCCATTATCCCCTTCCGCTTTAGCATCACTAACACCTTTATTGATTTTGGTATTGTCAGTCCGACTTCTCCGGTTTTAAGAACCAGCACTTTAACCATTTCCAACGGTTCCGCTTTTGGCTACCAAGTAACAGCTTCCGAGAATCATAATTTGCGAGTCAATAGTTCGGGCTTTGAAATTCCGCCGACTGCCTGCGGCGACTCCGGTCCGTCGTGCACGCCAACCTCTGCCGGCCCCTGGACCAGCACCTTAACTTACGGCTTTGGTTATAGATGTGATAATCAGACCGGCACCGACTGTGACAGTCAGTTTTCCGACTCCACTTATTACAAACCGTTTATTGCTTCCCCGTCGGCAGTGGCAGTAATGAGTGGTACCAATGTTAGCAAAAACAGAGTTTCGCAAATCACTTACAAATTAAATATTTCCGGCTCCCAAGCGGCAGGATTGTATACAAATGTTATCAATTACATAGCGACACCAACCTTTTAAGTATCATGAATAAAGTATTAAGTATTAAGTATGGGAAAAGTTTTGGCCTAATCACGGCTGTCATACTTACTACTTGTTACTTCATACTAAATACTGAGCCGGCGCACGCTCAATCCGTTGACCTGGGTATTTACCCGCCGGTTTTTCAAATTCAAGCCAACCCGCCCAGCGACGTAAAAATTCCTTTTTTCATTCAAAATTTCACCAATTCAAGTGTTCCTTTAACCATTTCTCTCAAGCCTTTCACCGCCGACCCGGCGGAAAATGGCAACATCACTTTTTTGGATGTCCCCGACTATGCCGACCCATATCTGCCGGAAAGAATTCAGGTTTTGGACGCGGATAATTCGGTTGGTGATTTCATTCTCTCCCCGCAGCAGAAGAAAAATTTGACGCTGGAAGTGCAAATTCCCAGTAATGAACCCAAAGGCGATTATTACCTGGCATTAGTCTTTTCATCCAACGCCGGCAATTCTGGCAATAACACCTCTTCCCAAGTAGCCACCAGCATTGCCAGCAACATTTTGCTTTCAATCGGTCCGGTCGGACCAACCAAAGGTGACATTGAAGATTTTTCCACGCCGTTTTTTACCACTAAAGGTCCTGTTCCGTTTACGGTGAGCGTCAGAAATACCAGCGACCATTACCTT
This sequence comes from Candidatus Levyibacteriota bacterium, assembly GCA_049519175.1. GTDB lineage: Bacteria > Patescibacteriota > Microgenomatia > Levybacterales > UBA12049 > DATKGX01. The sequence goes on from JBEKQZ010000002.1 coordinate 88,070, forward strand.
ACGCCCAAAGGCTCAATTTTGCTGAAAAATATGTTTGGGCAAGCCATTGGGAAAGTGAATCTTTTACCGGTGAACATTTTGTCTAATACAGTACGCAAAATCCCCGATTCGCTTCAGACCAATTCGACAACGGCAGTTTGGCCGGAAAAATTCCTGATCGGACCTTATACCGCCATTTTGACTTTAGCGCTATCCGACAGCGGTCCGCTTTTTACCAGACAAATTATGTTTTTTGCCTTCCCGCTTGAATATTTAGTCGCGATTTTTCTGGTAATCGGCTTAATTATCTTTATCGCCGTCAGGGTAAGCGAAAACCGCAAAAGACTCTAAAAAACCTTGACAAACCCCAAAAAATACTTCATATTTAATTGTATAGTAGTATAACGTGATAAAAAGATTAACTAAAAATTCATCGATACTCGTCCTCTTTCTTTTAATTGCAGGAACATTTTTCACATCTAAGGCTAGCGCTTCTTCCCTCACTCAAGCATCCGACACTATTACTACCTCAAGACCTTCGGCTGCTGCTACTTTAAGCGCAAACCTTACTTCAAGCTCCACCGCAGCAGAAATCGGAGACAAAGGAGACATCTTTTTGGCTTCCGATTCTGCCATACTTTCCGCCGATACGGGAGAAACGTTGGAAAAAGTAACGGTCGCCTCGATGTCGGCAACCGGCGTTCCGATTCCTAGTCAGAAAATGGTTTATTTTACCACCGCAACAGCAAATTCCCATCACGTCGGAGACGTTGTCATTGTTAATATTACCGCCACACACTTGATTAAATTTAATACCAATGCCGCCGTTCCGAGCGGAGGACATATCATTCTTACTTTTCCAACTACTAGCGCCAATACCGCTTCTCCTTCGGCCACCGGTTTTTCTTTTAACGGTCTTACGAGCGGCAATATGAGCACTTATGTTCAGTGTAATCCGTCAAATGCCTGCGGCGGAAGCAGTCAAAGCGTTTCGGGTAATACCATTACTCTAACTACTACTGGAGCCGTTAGCGGCACTGTTTATATCTCGGTTGGCTGTCAAAGTGGCGTCAGCTCAAGCGGAATATGTACTACCCCGTCTCCGCTATTGATTAATCCTACCGTTTCTTCCACCCAATGCTCCGGCTCAACCTGCACTGCCGGAGCGACAAATGACGTCTGGAAAATTACTGTTCAAACCACCGATACAAATAGCGTTACTCTTGATTCCGCCAGAGTAATCGTCGGAACAATTGAATCGGTTCAAGTCCAAGCGCAAGTCGAACCGACCTTAACTTTTGCCATCACCGGATTAGCTAATACGACCAATTACAACACTACGGTTAGTCAGTGTGGTTCGGAAGCTTCCAACACCGGCATTGATTCCACTGCTACAACCGTTAATCTTGGAATTTTAAATAATGCGCAAATTAACCGCGCCGCGCAAACTCTAACTGTTACTACCAACGAAGCTTTTGGTTATACCGTTACTGCTTCTTCTTCCGGACGTTTGATTAGCCCCGCGTCCGGCTTATATCTTCCCGACGCCAACGGCGGCTCAGGTTTAACCACCAATCTTCTTCCCGCTCCAGCAGCCATGACCGCCGCCACTCCGGCTTTCGGCATTAGCCCTTGCGGAGTTGATGTTCCAACTTCCAGTCCCAACTGGGGAGGAACCGGGCAGACGGTTGCTTCAGGAGCTTTATTTGCTAACCCATGGAATAGCGCAGGAAACGCCTACGCAATGACACTTGCTAGCTATACCGGCGGCCCTTCAAACGGAACTACAGCGACTCATGGAGTTACTTTGGTTAGATATGGCGCAACCGTTGCTGGAACAACGGCTTCCGGTGTCTATACAACAACTTTAACCTATACGGCGACGCCGTCATTCTAGTATTATGAATAAAGTATTAAGTATTAAGTATAGAAAAATTTTCGGCTTATTCATGGTCGTTATACTTACTATTGGCTACTTAATACTAAATACTGCACAGCCGGCGCTCGCCCAAGAAACAACCAGAACCGTCACCATTTCTTACCCGACCATCGCTCAAAAACTTGACGCTGGCGGCCAGGCAGAAGGCATCACTAAAGTTACCAACAGAAGCGATACGACTCTAACTTTTAAATTAGGCGTCCAGGATTTTATCGTTACTGATACCATTGGCACTCCTGAGTTTTTGCCACCGGGAACGTTGAATGATAAATATTCCGCCGCGGCTTGGATCGGAGCTACTCCCGATACTTTTACTTTAAAACCCGGAGATTCACAAACCATAAACTATTATATCCAAGTACCTCAAAATGCCAGACCGGGCGGACATTACGCCGCGCTTGTTTATTCGCCGGTCGTGGACAAAACCGTCAGCGGTTCCGGCAGCACCATTAACTCACAGCTTGGCTCTCTTTTTTACATCACCATCAACGGTCCGATTCACGAGCAAGCATTGGTCAGCAAGTTTTTCGCCAACCCTTTCCAGGAATATGGCCCGGTCAATGTTTTGACCCAACTTAAAAATCTCGGCGATTTACACATCACGCCGCAAGGCACTATTACTGTCACCGGTTTATTCTTTAATCAGACCCAAAACTTGCCGACCCATAACATTTTTCCGGAAGCAGCCAGAGATTTTAGCAATACTTTTGGACAGAGTCTGATGATTGGACCGTATAAAGCGGTACTCTTAGCCAGTTACGGCACTAATAATAATCTTCCGCTGATGGCGACCGTTTCTTTCTGGGTTTTCCCGTGGAGAATAACGCTGGTAATTGTGCTTGCGATAGTCGCTTTGATTCTCGGCGCATTATATCTTAAGAAAAGGAAAAAAGACGACTCTAAAAAACCTCAAGAAGCCGAAGTTGAACCTGTAGCTACTCCAACCGAACAAGTGAAATAGCCTCTGGAGTTTCGACTTTGACTAGTATCCCATCCACCAACTGTGGTGCAACGGACGCTTCTTAAGAGGATTGACGAATCGCCTTCCCCACAATTTTCTGATCAGTATAATAATCAGGATAACGATTGGTATGACAAGCCAAAGTGGATTCCAAAGCCAGTTCTTTAGAAAACGCAGCAGCTGCTCCCACCAATTATTCACCAAATTCGTCACTTGCTTTGGCTTAGAAATAGATGTCAGTTGTAATTTTTTTGTCGGGCTTAAAGACTGTTTTTGTTTATATTCTGCCGTGGCGTACAAACTGTAGTTGCCGGCTTTCAGATTTTTTAAAGCAAACTCATAATAGCCAGTCGAGTCGGCATAAGTGGTAAGCAATTCCCCATTGACGTGCAAAGTGACTTCGGCTTTGGGCATAGTGTAACCAAAAGCCGTGGCGCTGCCGCCTTCATTAACGGTTGTTCTGGACAATCCTAAAGTCGGCGGAAGAAAAATGTCTTTCATAGTGACGGAAGCGGTTGCAGGCGGAATCGTAAAACACGTATAAGATTCGCCTATTCTTTTAAAATCTATCGCATCTAGGCAAAAGCCGGAGAAACCCTGTTTGATTAAAACTTGGTTAATTGTAAAGTCGCCCTGGGCGTCCGCGGTTGTTCCAATCATAAAAACTCCATTTGAAGTTAAAACAACCGAAGCGAAAGGCGAAATATAGCCGGACAAATTTAAATAGAATTGCCCCACCGAAGCCTGCACTGCAGTATGTAAAGATCCTGGTGGAATTGAAGACACCTGCGCCAAAGACTGAGAGCTTGGAATGATAAAAAATGCAATTGAAATTAAAACAATCAGTAGTAATCTCTTCATTACTGATATTATGCTCAAAATCTAGCATATATTGCAAGCGAAAAACTATTTTACTATCAAATCTAAATGGCTTAAGCATTGAAGACTGCTTGAAAACTAACAAAACGTTGTTATATCAATCCAAATATACATTTTTTGTTAGATATCACTTCGACCCTCTAACTGCTAAAAAACGACTAAATAATTCTATTGTTTAGCAATTCTTGTTAAGAAAATATATTTCCTTAATGTGTTTTTGCTGCAGAGAACTGACTACCATACCTTAACGCATCACTAACAAATATAGGCCTTCTGATATATATTGATGTTTAATGATAGCTTAATTTAGGCAAAATTTAAAACCTTTTGTGCGTTAAAACAAAATAATTAGTCAGATTTTTCACAATTTTCCCAGAAAATCTACAATGATATAAAATACTACTTACCGCATCATATAAAAATACTCTAGGGCCTTGACAGCAATTTTCAAAATTCTTTATTCTAATAGTATGTTAAGTTTTTTTCTTTTAAAGCCATATAAACAGTATAATCCGTATAATCTTGAAGCTAAACAGCTGTCCACCGAGAAAGTGGCTCGGTAATCAAAATGGATTTATTAAATTTATTCAAAACCTATTTATTTTCACAGGAAGATAAATCTAGTAAGGTTACGGTTAAAAATTATTTATCGGATATCAACCATTTCATCCACTGGTATGAAAACACTTTTACCAAAAGCTTTAATCCGAAAGAAATCTCCAGCTTAACTTTAAACGATTATCGAGCCAGTTGTTCTCAAGCGTTTTCCCCTAGTTCACTAGAACGACATTTTTCATCGCTTCGCAAGTTTTTTAAGTTCTTGCTGATTGAAAGCAAAATTTCCTTAAATCCATTTGAAATTAAGAATTTAAAACTAGAAGCACAGCATGATCCGTGGCACATTAAAGATTTTAAAGATTTTCTCTATGTTAGCAACGCTTCGCATTTGACAATCAAAAATTATTTAATTGATATTAAACAATTCATTACTTGGGTACAGGCAGTAACTGAATCAAATAATGTTTTGGGGGATATTGATTCGAAACTGATTGAAGAATATAAACAAAGACTGCTGGAGCAGGGAGATTTTTCGCCGGCGACGATTAACCGCAAGCTATCTTCGCTTCGCAAATATCTTGCCTGGGTACAAGCTAAAGGATTAGTCAGTCTGCAGCCATCAATTTCCAATTTCCAATTTCCAATTTCCAATCAATTGAGCAATGAGGCAATTGAACAACCTATCAACCAACAGCCAGCCGAAAGGAAGTACTCAGCTTTCCCTCCTTTTAGAATAGCTCAGAAGATATCAAATGCATTCATTTTTGCCTTAGACAGTGGTCTAATTATCTATTTGGCAAAACTGGTAGACCGAATTGAATACGCGCTTTGGAAAACCAAAGGCCAACCGGTTTTTGCTAAACTCAAAACGCAAAACGTAAAATTCAAAAATCTGACTTCGAACTTCCAAATTCTAAATCCAGCGTCCAGCGTCCAGCGTCCAGCGTCCGTGAAAAACTTACCGAAATCTTTCTATGCCCCGCTGGAAATCTCTACCAAATTTTTTCCGTGGTATAAAAAGGCTTGGATAACTGCCAGATATTCCCGACCAAAGTGGTATAAAACATATCATTCCTATCCAATTGTCCATTATTTACACTTTGCGGTTTTGATTATCTTTTTAATCGCTATTAGCTTTGGTTTTTATAACGTGTTTTTTCAAAAAGGTAATCAATCACCAACTTTGGCTGCTAGCCCGGTTGCGCCGCTAAGAATTTTATCTTTTCAAGGAAGATTAACGGATAACAATGACAACCCAATTACGACACCAACCAACCTCCGTTTTGGCATTTATACCAGCTCAAGTGCCACCGACTCTGCCAGCACCGCTATTTTCCCCTGGCAGGAAGTCGACACTGTTTCGCCCGACCAGGATGGAATTTTTAATGCCATCTTAGGCAACAACTCCCCAATTCCATCCACACTTTTTACGCAAAACAACGCGCTTTGGCTGGGTGTAACCGTTGGCACGACGCCGGAATTAACGCCCCGACAGCAACTGGCAACTGTTGCTTTTGCCACCAACGCCGAAACCTTGCAAGGAATGGTTCCAACCACTTCCAACCCAGCCGCCTATACCAACACGGTTTTAGCGCTTGACGGAACTGCCAGCTCGCCTACTCTAACCATTGGCGGACTTGTCGGCGCAACTTTTCAGGCCACCGGCGGACAATTTCAAATCTTAGGGACGCCGCTTTTGCTTGGCACGACTAATGGGTCTGGCGGAAACGTCATCATCGCGCCCGACGGCGCAGGATTGATTGACTTACAAAAACCGCTCGTTAATACTACAAACAATAACAATTTGGCCGGCGCCGCGGGCGCAGTTGAAGTTGATGACACCTTTGGCATTTTAGCTACTAGCTCTGCCACGGCTTTTGTGCTTAACCAAAATGGCGCCGGAGATTTAATGGCGGCTTCCGCCTCCGGAATAACTAAGTTTAGAATTGCTAATACCGGACAAATTATTGCTCCCTATTACAATAGTTGCACTTTAAAAACTGACAGTAGTGGAAATATTACTTGTGGAAGCGCTGGCGGAGCGCAATTTTGGCAAGAATTATCCGGCGCTTTGTCCCCTTCCAATCTCGGTGACGACGTTTTGCTTGGCAGTTCCAGCACTGCATCTGCCAAATTTGCTTTCACCGGCTTAATGGGAACCCAAACTCAAGCTTCATTTTCGGGACAGCTGATAGTGATGTCTGACAACGGTTATGGTGGCAATGTCGGCATCGGGACGACTACTCCTTCGGTCGCCTTGGATGTTGCCGGCGCCGGCAAATTCTCTTCCAACCTGACCGCTTCCACCGGTAATATTTCTTTAGCTAATACTTCCGGCAATACTACCATCGGCAACGGCTCCGGAACACTGGCTTTATCATCTTCCGCTTTTAACGTCACGACCGGCGGAGCCGTCTCTGGAGTCACCACTCTATCTATGAATAATCAGCTGAGTAACTCCTACGCTAACACAGCTGCTATCAATTTAACCGGTAATGCGGCTGGCATCACTTTCGGCGGCAGCGGAGCTAATCAAATCATCACCGGCGGAACCAATAATCTGGCGCTAATGCCGGGCGGCAACGTCGGTGTTAATACCACTTCTCCGTTAGCGCCCCTGGATGTTCGAGGAAATTCCAGTACTACCGCTGTTGCATCGGTTTCCGGTCAAACTTCCTTTGCCGCATTAGTCGCTAACAACAACGGCGTTGGCGATTTATTCACCGCTTCTGCTTCGGGTTGGACCAGGTTTAGAATTACCAGCGCGGGCACAGTTTTACCCGGAGCGACAAATGCTCAAGATATTGGTTCAAGTTCTTTGCAATGGAACAATATTTACGCCAATAATTATTACCTTAATGGAGTTCCTCTAACTTTTGGCGGTTACTGGCAAAGAACCGCCGGCAATCTTTCACCCGTCAATACCAATGACACTTTAGCTGCGACTTCTTCGGCCGCAACTGTAGCAACGTTTACCAGCAATAACCCAACCGGCACACTGACTAACAATACTTTAATCCAACAGACCGGTGGCGGGACCGTTACCAATCTTTTGAATTTAACCCAAAGTGCCGGGGCAGTGACTAACGGCATCACTTTTTCCGGAACGTTTACCAGCTTAATTAATGATTCGACTGTTTTTAACATTAGTAACAGCGGGGCAGTTAGTGGAGCATCACTGTTACTTAATGATACTGCCGGCACTAATACAACTGGCATTGGCACCGGCACCACCACCGGACAAGTCACTATCGGCGGCGGTTCGGGAACAGCGGCGGTTAACACCACTAGCTGGAAAGTGACCTCAGCTGGAGCTGTCTCCGGCTTAACCGACTTGACAGCTTCCGGAACTATCACTTTCTCTGGTTTCAGCAACAGTGATGGAGTAATTTACGCTAGCTCAGGAGTGCTTTACCAAACAGCGGCCGAGACATCATCGAGTAAATGTTTGGTCGGCGGCGCTACTGCTCCCGCCTGGGCTTCCTGCTCTACCGCAGCCAGCAATTACTGGCAAAGGACCGCCGGCAATCTTTCACCTGCCACTACCAATGACACTTTAGCTGCGACTAGCTCTGCCGCAACGGTAGCAACCTTTACTACTAATAATCCAACCGGCACTTTAACCAACAATACTTTAATCCAACAGACCGGCGCCGGGACCGTCACCAATCTTTTGAATTTAACCCAAAGTAGCGGAACTGTTACTAACGCCCTGTCTATCAGCGGGACATTCGCTACCGATTTAATCAGCTCACCGACTCTGGTAGTTACTAATGCCGGCGCTGCTTCCGGCTTAACCGGCTTATCTTCTTCCGGAACCATCATTTTCTCCGCTTTCAGCAACAGTGGTGGAGTAATTTACGCTAACGCAGGCGCTCTTGCCCAAACAGCTGCCGGTACCTCTAGTCAATGTTTGGTTGGCGGCGCTTCTGCTCCCACCTGGGCTTCGTGTTCAGCAGTTTCAAACAACTACTGGAGTTTAGTTAATGGTTATGGAGCTTCCAACGGTGGGTATATCACGCCCATCAACTCCACCGCTGACTTTTTACTCGGCGGGCAATCCACCGCGTCGGCTAAATTTGCAATCTTGAACCTGAATAGTGGAACACCGACAGCTACCATCGCCGGCAATTTAATAGTAATGCCCTACACCAGCGGCAGCAACGAATCTGGTGGCGGCATACAACTCGGTTCCACCATCAATAGCAACAATGTTTTAAATACAGTAGCTCAAGGTGGTGGACCCAGCGGAAACCTGTATTGGGGAAATACACAATTGCTTGATTCAGCCAATCTCGGTAGTTTCGGAGCATCGTCGGTCAGTAATTCCGACGGAACTTTAACTATCTCCCCGACTACCGGAGCAGTTGTCGCTTCGCTTAACTTATCCCATGCCAATTCCTGGAGCGGCGCGCAGACTTTTACCGCCAGCACCAACTTCCCCAGCGGCATTTGGAACACCAGCGGAAACGTTGGCATCGGCATCATTTCTCCTTTGACGGCTCTTGATGTGCGGGGAAATTCCGGCACCACAGCGGTGGCTTCTGTATCGGGACAGACTTCCTTTGCTGCCTTGGTCGTCAATAACAACGGCGTTGGCGATTTATTCACCGCTTCTGCCAGCGGCTGGACCAGGTTTACGGTTTCCAACACCGGCGCCTTAACGTCAGCCGCTTACACTGGACAAAACGGAATACTGTATGGCACCCAGACAACAGGCGTTATTACTCAAGCCACAACTGCCTCTACTGGCCTTTGCTTAATCTCCGGAGCTTCATCTCCAACCTGGTCTTCCTGCTCTACCGCGGCCAGCAACTATTGGCAATTGGCCGGAAATGCCATCTCGCCAAATACAACAAGTTATGATTTACTGATTGGTTCTGCATCTACCTCTTCGGCCGCTTTTGCTTTCACCGGACTCATGGGTAGTCAAACCCAAGCTTCTTTCAGTGGACAGTTTGTCGTGATGCCCAATAATGGTTACGGAGGGAATGCTTCCATTTCGGGAAATTTAACTATCGGTGCGCTGGGAACCAGCTCTTTACAAACTACCAGCGATCAGACTCTAACTATTGGCGGAAATACCACCGGCAACATTACACTTTCCCCCTACAATGGCTCTAACGGAATCATCAATCTTAATGCTCCGACCATCAATACCAATGCTACCACCCTGGCTCTGGTTAACACCACTGCTCTCACTGTGAATTTTGCCGGTGCTGCCACTGCCTTGAACATGGGAGCTCCCACCGGCAGCGCATCCTTGTCGGCAACACTAGTTCTGGGAGGAACTACCAGCTCTACCATTGAACCGGGCAACGGCACTTTAAACTTTGGCTACAAATCCGGAGCTAACACTTGGGGAACAGCGATGACAATACGGGACAATACCGGTTATGTGGGCATCGGCACAACCAGTCCCGGCGCAACGCTTGATGTCAGCGGTAATTCGGGAACAAAAGCGTTTGCCAATTTTTCGGGAAATACTTCTTTTGCCGGAGTAACAATTAACAACTCCGGCTCCGGTGACTTAATTGCTGCCTCTGCTTCGGGGACAACTGAATTCAAAGTCGATAATAGCGGCGATGTTTACGGCAGAGTTTGGAAAGATTTGGACAACACTGCTTATTATATGGATTTAAACACCACCGGCTATTCACTTTTAACCGCCGGTTCTGTCGGAATCGGAACAACAAGTCCAGGAGCACCGTTAGAAATATCCAACGGAACTCAGGCTAAAATTAATCTTACTAAGACTGGCACAACTGCAGGAACTGCGGCAATATATAACGATGGCAATCTACACATTACCGGTAGTAACGGAGGCAGTAATAATAGTGTATGGATTGATACAGACTCATCTAGCGGATCGTACTCTGTACATATAAATGCAAACAGTACGGGAAGCAAAACGCTTTTACAGGAGGCTGGCGGCAATGTCGGAATTGGGACGACAACACCACAAGCAAGTTTAGATATTGCAAATGGTACAAGCCGCACTAATGGCTCCACTGCTCTTCTTTTGTACGGCACCGGCAATGGATCAGGAACTGCAGGAGCTTATTCTTATCCTGCTGAATTCGATACGCAAATTACATCAAATATAGAAAGATTGCAAATTGCAGGATATAAACATGACACAACAGCAGACTGGTCGGGCACAGGTTTTAGAATTCAATATGGAGTCGATAGTTCGTTTACAGACGGCAGCAAAGCTTATGTATACATCGGCTCAACTACCAGCTATAACGGACTAGTTGCGTTAGGAACGGCCGGAAGCGACAGATTGGTAGTTGATAATAGCGGCAATGTCGGAATCGGAACAACAGGACCGGGAGATGGAGCAAATACAACAGGCGTGCTTTCGGTTGAGAATACTATTTGGTCGGAAAGTGGACATTTCGGCAGTAACTCCGGTAATGGAGTAGTAGTTATAGATTCAGGCCCAAGTGGCACAAGTAATTATTCCATTATCTTTAGAACAGATAATACGTTGGGTAATATATCTGGCTACGTCGGCCAGGCAGCCGTCTACAATAACGGAAGAATTGCTATAAGAGGTGCAACTTATATTACCGGCGGTATTGACGTTGCTGAAATTATCAAGACCCAAGACCTTTCTGTTAATGCCGGCGACATTGTTTCACAGGACAGTAGCTCTCCGACAAGTGCTCAAAAATCGCAAACAGCTTATAGCCAAAACGTCTTAGGAATAATTTCAACTAATCCGGGAGTTATTCTCAATACTGGAGACAATTTTGAGACTCCCCTATCCCAAAATCAAGTTAAACTAGCTTTAACAGGACGCGTGCCGCTAAAAGTAACGTCTAAAAATGGCGTTATAAGCTTAGGCGATCCAATTACCTCATCTCCCGTCTCCGGATTTGGCATGAAAGCAACTCAGGCAGGACAAATCGTTGCTAGAGCAATGGAAACTTTCGACCCAAGCACGGCATTTTGTCAGGCTGTAAATTCAATCTCCGATATACAATGGCCGGCTGACGATGGAAATAATCCCGCGAAGCCATGTTTTAAATTACCAGATGGCTCATATGTTGGCAAAATAATGGCTTTACCGGAAAACTCTTGGTATGATCCACAGGTGTATTTGACTTCAAGCGGAGATTTGAGTTTAGTTGACCAGACGGCGGCCGATACCGACTTTACTGTTCCTCACTACTTTACGTTGAACGACGCTTTGGGAAATCCCCTGCAAAGAGTCGGAGAATTTTCCGACGCCGCAATCGCGAATTTGCGGGTAGGATTGGTAAATGCCCAGCAGGTAACGACCACTGCTTTATCGGTTTCAACCGAAAATGTGACAATTGCCGGACAAAGTTTGCATAATTACATCGCTTCTATTGTTTCCGAACAACTGGCGAGCATTCAAAACCTAACCTCTAATAATGTTGTCTCCCCGATTGCTTCGACCGACGAAATCCATACCAATTTTGTCTCGCCGGTTGATGATACTGCGCAAATTGGATTGAAACTGGATAATAATAAATTGTCTGTTTTGAGCGGTAATTCTGCCAGCTCTTCGGCGATAGCCACCATTGATAATTCGGGCAACGCTAGTTTCAGCGGACAGCTAACTTCCAATAGTTTGAACACAAACGACGCGACCGTGAGCGGAACTTTGCATGTCGGGAAAATTATCGCCGACGAAATCGTCGGCGCAACTCCGTCGGCAACTTACGTTACCAACGTCACCAATATCTATAATAGTAGCCCGTCTGCTTCTAATTCCGACTTTGGACTGATTGCCGACGCCGCTACCGTCGGCACTGCTTCAGCAGTCGGTAGTGAGCAGTCAGCGGCCAACGGCTACATTGACATCAGTTCTTACTCCGGACAACTGACGTATGTCCCAAATTTGGGCGCTGACAACGCCGTGTTTGGCCAAAATCTAACGGTGTTTGGAGAAACTTCCCTTTCCGATACTTCGATTGTCGGTCAACTTTCGGTCAACGGCAGCTTAATACTGGCCGATAACTCGATTAATGTTTTGGGCAGTGATTTAAATCTGCAACCACTACGGCAAGGCGGACTGTCAATTATGGGCGGCTTAGTTTACATTGATACCGACGGAAACTTAAAAGTTGGCGGCAATGCCGAGTTTGCCAAAAATGTCACGGTCAATGGAACACTGGCAACCAATGTCATCAGTCCCCTGCCCGGCAATGATTTAAATGTGAATACCGGAAATTCCAATCTCCAAATTACGAATGCAAGCGATTCCGCTATTTTGAGCGTTAACAATTTAGGCGATTTGGTCGCCAGCGGAGCCGGAACATTTAGTAAATTAAACCTTGGGCTGGTTCAGCCGGCGCTGGCCGTTTCCCAAACTGAAGTTGTTGCCACCGGCTCCGCCGGAACAGCCAACATTGCCCCCTACCAAACTCAAGTAACAATTGATGACCCGGTCGTAACCGACAAGAGTTTGATTTACATCACGCCGACTTCCAGCACCAACAACCAGGTTTTGTATTTGCTAAAACAAGTGCCGGATGAATCTTTTACCGTCGGCTTACAAAATCCAAGTATCGCGCCAATTCCGTTCAATTGGATTATCGTAAATTAAAATGAACATACAAAATCTAAAGAAAATCGTTAGTCTTATCACGCTTCCTCTAGTTTTTTTTAACGTGTTCCTTACCTTTTATTCCACTGTTCCTGAAATTATTCATGATCTTGGACGACATATCCTACTGGGAAGCATTATCGTTCATACTGGGAATGTTCCCAAAATTAATTTATTATCTTACGCTTTCGCAAATTATCCATTTATTAATTCCCACTGGCTTTCAGAAGTAATTTTCTATATTGTCGACAGTCTATTTGGTCTCCATGGCTTACTAATTTTAACGACAATTATTTCCCTTTTGAGTTTTGGGTTAATTTATCTCGTAGCTATAAAACAGACAAGAATAAAATTTGAAAATTTATATTTGCTAAATTTTACTGCGCTTCTTTATCTAGGAATTTACATGGACAGACCTGGGATCAGACCTGAAATCTTTAGTTATTTTATTTTATCGATTTTTATGTACATTTTGTACAAGTATAAGAATGGATACACAAAATTAATTTTCCTTTTAATTCCTCTTGAAGCTTTATGGGTAAATTCACATATTTACTTTTTAATTGGTGTCGTCGTTGTGGGAGTATTTTTGCTTGATGAGCTTTGGAGTAATAGAAACGACTTAAAAATCTACTTGGAGACCCAAAAAATAAGGAATTTTATCCTTGTATTCATCGGAGTCATATTGGTAACTTTTTTGAACCCAAACACTTATAAAGGAACCTTGTTCTCGCTTGATTTCTTTTCTAATTACGGCATACAACCAAGTGAAAATTTTAACATTTTTTACTTCTACTTAAACCCTCCAATTACTACTGGAATGCTCATCTTTAGCATTACCGCTATTGTTCTCATTCTATTTCTCTTTCTTTATAAAAAGAGATGCTTTCTAGACGTTGTCTTAAGCTTAGGTTTTATTGCTTTCGCTATGATCGCCGTAAGAAATGTTGCCGTTTTTGTTTTCACTACTCTTCCAATATTTGTCTCCGCTCTCCTAAGCCTTGATCTTTTGCAGAAAAAGAAAATTTTAATTCTTCTTACTTTTTTCATTTGTATCTTTATCTTTATTGCTGAGATAAACATCTTACAAGCAAGAAGATCTCTTGATTTAGACACTACTAATGCAGATAAACAGGCTTTGGATTTTTTTATTAAAAATAACGTGCATGGCCCTATCTATAACAATTTTGGTATTGGGAGCTATATTGCCTACAGGCTATACCCGAAAGAAAAACCCTTTATTGACGAGCGCCCGGAAGCATACCCGACAGATTTTTTTGTCAATTCTTATGAAAAAACACAATTCGATATGAAAGCTTTTAATTCAATGGCAGAAAAATATCAATTCAACTCTGCCATACTTGTCTTATCAAATGATTCATCTTCTCATAAACAGATCCAAAATTTTATTAATAACCCCTCTTGGAAAACGATCTATTTTAACCCGGCAGTGGTAATTTTTGTTAAAAACACACTTGAAAACAACTCGCTTATTAAAAAATATGGAATGTCCGAAAGCAACTTTAAAATTAGCAATATTTTTAACGACTTTTATTACTTAGGTAACCTTGCAACGTTATTTAATGAATTAGGATGGCTAGAACAAGAAATATATATAGATAAATTAATAATTAATATTGCGCCCAACTATTGTCCTACTCTAGAAAGGCTAGCTGAAATCAATCACGTTCAAAAAATAAATTATGGCTCTTATTTACAAAAATATAATAGATATTGCGGAGAACTTTTCTTTTGATACAGTTTTTATTCTTGACATTATACTTTTAAGTTGATAAGTTTAGAACACATGCAAAACGAACAACAGAAATTGGAAATCGTCAATTACATCGAGCGGGCTTCAATTGTGATTTTAGGACTGCTGTTTATCCTCTTTCCGGTGTTTTTAACCAATTTGACGACTGACTATTTTATCCTGCCAAAACAAGCGCTGGTTATTTTTGCCTGCATCGCGGTCATGATTTTATACGGCGTCAAAACTTTACTGCTGGAAAAAGTCCGGATTAGAAGAACGCCTTTTGACTTGGCTGTCATTCTTTTCTTGGCCGCGATTTTGCTATCGTCAATCTTTTCCGCAGCTTGGGCTGATTCGCTAAATAATTTTATTCCCGTGCTTTTTGCCGGTCTGCTCTATTTTGGTATCGTTTACAATGCCACCAACGGAAAAGCGGTGATGCTTTTGATCGGCAGCCTTTTAACCGGCGCTTGCCTTTTGGCCGTTATGCCGATTCTTGCGCATTTGCAAATTTACGTTTTACCCTATGATTTTACCAAAGTCACCGTTTTCACTCCCACCGGCTCAAATTTAGACCAAGTTTTGTATTTACTATTTGTCTTGCCAGTTAGCGTCTACTTTGTCTTACCGTTTTTGCTCAAAAAACAGGCGAGCAAAATTTTCAGCGAGAAAAAAGAAGATCTGGTTAAAATCTTCGGTTTTGGTTTAGCCGGCATAATCATTCTAATCGGACTTGCCGTATCAATCTATAATTTAATACAACCTAATGGATTCATTATTCTCCCGCTTGAAACCGGCTTTCAGACCGCTTTCGCCGCCATTTCGCAAGACGCCGGCCGGACTTTGCAGGGCTTTTTGTTCGGTAACGGTTTCGGCGAATATCTTTTAGCTTTTGCCAAATTTAAACAGGCTAGTTTTAACGCTAATCCGACGCTGTGGGGACTTGGTTTTATTCATTCTTCCAGCTTTGTCTTGGAACTTTTGGCAACCACCGGCATACTGGGATTTTTGAGTTTTCTTTATCTTTGCTACAGAGTTATCCGCGAAAGACCACTGTTTGTACCGGTCATCATCATTTTGGCAGCCGCTTTTATCCTACCTTTAACTTTTATTAGCTTAGCCCCTTTGTTTTTCCTGTTGGCAATTTACGCCGCCTTACGCGGGCTATCCAACGACCAGAAATATTTTGACGTTGAACTGGAACTGGTAGCTTTTAAAAAAGGCTTGATTACGTTTACGACCGAGGGTGAAAAAAGAAAGGACTACGGAAAAATTCTTTCCTATTCTATTTTTGGCATCATTCTAATTGTGGTAGTATTACTTGGCTTCCTAAGTTTTGACTTCCTTTCTACCAACGTCACTTTTAACAAAGCTTTAGTTGCTGCCGACCAAAATAACGGCCAACTCACTTATACTTATGAAAATGCCGCCGTCAGTAGTTTTACCGGTAAATACAATGACAGCTACTTTAGGACTTTTTCGCAAACCAACCTGGCGTTGTCCAATTCGCTGGCGGCTTCCGTTCCACAAGGAGCTAGCCCAAGCGCCCAAACCCAGCAAACGATTTATACGCTTGTCCAACAATCAATCAATGCCGGAAGACAAGCCACGACCTTATCCTCGCAAAATCCGCTGGACTGGCAAAATCTAGCCTACATTTATAGAAATCTAATTGGCTTTGGACAGAATGCCGACCAATTCGCAATCGCCGCCCAACAGCAAGCGATTCAACTTGACCCGGCCAACCCGCAGGAATATATTAGTTTGGGCGGAATTTACTACCAATTGGGAACCTGGGATAAAGCCTTGGCACAATTTCAACAAGCGGCGGCCTTGAAATCTGATTTTCCTAACGCCTACTACAACATCGCTCATACTTTAATTCAACAAGGAGATCTAAAAGGTGCACTGGCGCAACTTGAAACCGTTAAATCTTTGGAAACAAACGACCCAACCAATCTGGCTAAAGTCAATGCTGAGATTACGCAACTGCAAGCGCAGATAAACAAACAAGGAGTTGGGGGACAAACAACCACAGGCAACGGACAGACAACTTTATCGACCAATCCGCCAACAGAGAATCTACCGAAACAGAATCCGCCGGTAAAAATTCCGGCGCCGGAAGCGACTATTACGCCAACCACTACTCCAACTCCGACAACCGAAGGGGGAACTCCTCTTCCTACCGCCACCCCAACACAATAAATAGTATTTCGTATTTAGTATCAAGTGTTTAGCGCCAATAAAACTTGCCAATTCGTATGCTCTCCGTTTCTTTTGCGATCGAACAAAGAGCGTTAAGTTTTGCGAAATGAGAGAATCAGGGGGAACCCGTGAATTCGGAGGGGGTGTTATCACCCGATGAACGAATTGAGCAAAATAGCTCGACTTCGCCCGCAAAAAGTTTTGTGTTACTTTCCAAAAAGTAACAAATATAATTTAAAGCTACAGCTTTGCGAAAAAAAGAAGAAGAGAGTTGTTTCCCACAAAAAACACATCCTAAAAGTATATTGGAATAAACTCAGGAGAAAAACAGGCAATAACAACCTTAATACTAGATATTTGTTACTTAATATTAGTTACTATTACGCTGGTCTTTGTTTTCTGAAACAATCCCTACAAAGAACTGGTCTGTCGCCTTTTGGTTTGAATGGAACTGTATCCGGTTTGCCGCATTCTGCGCACGTTATTTCAAACGATTGCCTTGGGGCCATCCCTCTACCTTCATTCATTCTGGCTTTTTTTAAAGCTCTACAATCGGGACATCTAACTGGCTCGTTTTCGAACCCTTTGTCGTGATAGAATTTTTGCTCGGACGCGGTCCAAACGAATTCTTTACCGCAATCTCTACAAATTAATGTTTTATCTTGGAAATCCATGGTGTGTATCAAAATTTAAATCTCAACTTGCGTTGAAAATTAAAAATTGAAAATTGATGTGTCACCTCCTTTCTGAACTTTCATGTATATTTTTCCCTTTTCTCCTGTTTTTTAGTTCAGAAAGAATCGAGGAACTGATACCATAAGTACTACTTGCAAGTATAGAGGCAAAATGGAGAAATAGCAAGTACGACCAATTTGTGGACCTGAGGGGAATCGGACCCCTTACTCCTCCATGCCATGGAGGCGTGTTACCGGTATACCACAGGCCCCGGGTGGACTTACCGAGAATCGAACTCGGAACTGCGCAATGCGAATGCGCCGGTATACCATTTACCTATAAGCCCGCTCTCGAATATAGTTCCAAGGGATATTTTATCACAAAAGTTGAACCTAAACTAGCCTACTATAAAAAGGGTGAAGGTCTATTTCTTAATTTCCTTTAGTAACTGGAGATTTGCTTGAGACGGATCCAATTTATAAGCTCTATTGGCATAAAATAAAGCCGATGCTGTCGCTCCTTTCTCAAAATACGCCGTAGCCATCAGCTGATTTAAGGTTATATTTTGTGGAGAAAGTGCTAGCGGTTTCTTAAGAAAGCTAATTATAATATCCGGATCTTTTTCTACCTGATAAAAGAAAAGTGCAATATTGTCATATGAGTTTATATTATTTTTATTTTGTAGCATGTCATAAAAAAGTTTCTTTGATGCGGAAATTTGTCCATCAGCTGCCAATACTAATCCAAGATTAGCTCGAATCTGTAAATAATTCGGTTCGAGTGCTACTGCTTTTTTTAGATACTTTAGGCTTTCTTTTACATTGCCCAATTTTATTAACGCAGACGCGTAATCGTTGTCCATCGGAGCAGAGTTTTCATATAAAACATCGTGTGCGCCCAGCGTATAATTGCTATACCAATTCCCTATCCGCACGTAAGTTCTAATCATCGCCAAAGGAATGAAAATTAAAGCTACAACAACCATTAGCCAAACAAATTTCTGGTAATTAATAAGCTTTGCAATTACTAATCCGGCAAAACCCAGCACGCCGATTATGGGCACATACACCCATCTTTCGGCCACTGTTCCATCCAAGGGGATTATGTTGGAAAGCATCGCAAAACCTATGATTATCCAAAAAAAGAAAAAAGCTAGATATCGGGATTTATATTTAAAAAATAAGCTGACTAAAATAATAGCGACCATTATTACCACTACGAGAGAAAAATAGAACCTTGGATCGGAAAATCCGGAAATTATGTCTCTCTGCGACGCATATAAATCTTTAGGGAAAATAATCAGCCGAGTATACGAAGCTAACTCATAAGGCAATGTAAATAATCTGACTATTAAAGGCGCCCGCGCAATAGGCGAAACGACTATGGAATTCTGTTGACTCAAAAGGATTGCGGCAACTTTAAAACGGAGAAAACCGTAGATTAGTAACGGTACTAATCCAAAAGAAATTGTAATTTTATTTATTTTTTTATAGACCAAACAAAGACTGGGAACGAGAATTACAGTTAAAATTCCTGTTTCTTTACCCAACAGACTGCAAAGAACAAAAACGCAGATTAGAATAATTCTTCTTAATGAATATTTACTATGACAATAGTCTATGGTCAGAATTAAAGCTGCTAAAAGGAAAAATACCACCAGCAGCTCTTGCGTGCTGGCGATATAGGCAACGCTTTCGACTTGAACCGGATGAACTAAAAAAATTAAGGCCAGAAAAAAGCTGATTGTCTGCACATATTTAATTTTTGTTATCGCGAAAAATTTCTTGAAGAATATAAACAATAAAATTGAATTGCAAATGTGTAATGCAAGATCGAATAAATGAAAAACCCAAGCTTGAGCTCCGAAAACTGAATAGATAAGGGAGTATGTAATTGGCATCAGCGGTTTGTAATATATACCCTGACCATTCTCAAATGTGCTGGTTGCAAACATTGTGGGAATGTTGGAGAGACTATGCACCAAAGGGTTTACAAGGATTTGCCATTCATCATCTTGGACAAAACCGTTAAATAAACTCCTGAAATAAAGTAAAAAGCCGATTATAACCAAAAACGTGATGGGATAAAGCGGAAAAGAGAATTCAAGTTTATCGACATATTTCTTCAACGTTTTCATTTAACAATTGAGAGTATGCCACAAAAATCCAAATAGTGTCAATCACCCTATTGTAGATACGGAAGGGGGTCAACAGTAACGTCGTTAATTCTGATTTCAAAATGGACGTGCGGCCCGGTGGTTCTTCCGGTTAAACCAATCCAGCCGATAACCGTCTGTCCCCCAACCACCTGCTGCCCAACGCTCACGTTAACTGCTTCCATATGGGCATATAAAGTTTTGTAACCGCCGCCATGGTCAATGACGACGTCATTACCGTATCCATAGTTGTAGCCGCCGGTGTTGACCTCCGCGACTACTCCCGACTTAGCCGCAATAATCGGCGTTCCGTAAGGCGCGGCCAAATCCAAAGCCTCATGATACCAGGAAGCAAACTGGGTAATAATGCCGTGCACCGGCCAGGTAAATCCGGAAGCCGAAAACGACGTCGCACTTGGACCCTGGGCAATATAGACTTGCGGCTGGATAAACGGCTGCTCCGAAGGCTCAACACCGTTTGGAACAATCAACATCTGCCCGGTAACCAAAGAAAATGTCTCGGGATTGGCAAAATCGTTAAACGGAAAATCGACAATTCCCTGCGGATCTGTGGCAAACTTTTTCGCGATTGAATAGACCGTGTCACCGCTTTGCACTTTATAGGAAATGCCGGTTACCGGCAAAATCTGCAGGGTGTCCCCGACATTAATATTGTCGTTGGACAAACTATTCGCCCACCGCACCGTGTCGGCGGAAATTCCGAATTTTTGCGCAATGGTGGAAACCGTATCCCCGCTTTGCACGGTGTAAGTAATGGTTTTATCTCTGGGCTTTTGCGAAATTTGCGTGCCGAAAACATCCTCGCCAACCGCGATTGAGCTATTAGAAGGAGAATTAATTTTGGCGGAAACCGAGGAATTTTGCGAAAAAACGGGATAAGTGCTGGCTAAAAAGGGCGCGATAATCACGCCGGCGGTTAAAACTCCCATGGTTGCCAAGTGCAAAAAAGGCCGGCTGTAGCGGCCTCTTTTAATCATAAAGAACTTGACCAAAATATTCTTGTAGGTTTCAAAAATAATACTGGACGAAACCAGCCTCTCTTTAAAATAATGGCTGAAGAAATTTAAAAAGTCGGGAAACGCAGACACAAATTTTTGCGCAGGCAAAAATAAGTTTAAGACTCGTCTTTTATTCATTTTGGGTGATATAAATGGTATCAAAATAAAGCCGGAGTGTCAATTTTCGGAGCGGAGCTACGACGGTTTAAGCGAATCTAAAAACTCTTCATTGGTTTCGGTTTTTTCCAGTTTCTCAATTAACAGTTGTGTCCGTTCTTCTTCACCCAACATATAAAGCATTCTTCTCATGACTGTTAGTTTTTGTAAAAGCTCCGGGGCAAGAATTAGTTCCTCCTGCCTGGTGCCGGAAGCTTCGATGTCAATGCTTGGGTAAACCCGTCTGTCGGCCAATTTTCTGTCCAAATGCAATTCCATATTGCCGGTGCCTTTGAATTCCTCGTAAATTAAATCGTCCATCCTAGAGCCGGTATCCACCAAAGCCGTGCCGATGATGGTTAATGAACCACCTTCCTGGCAATTTCTGGCGGCGCCAAAAAATTTCTTGGCCGGCCACAAAGCGGCCGGATCAAAACCTCCGGACAGCGTTCGCCCAGATGGAGCGACCGACAAATTGTAAGCTCTAGCCAAACGGGTAATCGAATCCAAAAGGATAATGACGTCTTTACCCATTTCCACCATTCTCTTTGCCCGGTCAAGCGTAATTTCAGCCACCCTGGTTTGGTCTTCCGGCGGCTCGTCAAAATTAGAAGCGACCACTTCACCTTTGACCGAAGACATAATATCGGTGACTTCTTCCGGCCGCTCTCCGATTAAAGCCGCCATTAAATGCGCTTTAGGAA
Organism: Candidatus Levyibacteriota bacterium; assembly: GCA_049519175.1. Classification (GTDB taxonomy): domain Bacteria; phylum Patescibacteriota; class Microgenomatia; order Levybacterales; family UBA12049; genus DATKGX01. The sequence goes on from JBEKQZ010000002.1 coordinate 109,637, forward strand.
AATTTTGCGAGATTCCGGCCGCCAATTCTTTGAGAATTGTCGTTTTGCCGGCTTTTGGCGGAGAGACAATCATCCCTCTTTGACCAAAACCAATCGGCGCAATTAAATCGATAATCCTGGTCGACAATGGTTTTTTGCCGGTCGTCAAAACCACTTGTTTTTTGGGATAAATCGGCACCAGTTCGTCAAAATACGGTCGGTTTAGCGAATCGTCGGCGTTAATTTCGTTGACTTTCTCCACTTTTAAAAGCCCGAAATACCGCTCGGTGTCTTTGGGCGGACGGCCAACGCCTTCGACCAAATCCCCCGGCCTAAGCATAAAGCGCCTAATTTGCGACTGGGAAATATAAATATCGCGTTGCGAAGGAATAAAGCGCGGTCGTAAAAAGCCGTGTCCTTCGGGTTGAATATCCAAAAAGCCTTTGACGACTTGGGTGGGAACTGGTTGTTGCTCGTAGCGGTCTTGATATTCCCGTGGGGCAACCGGTCTTGGCTCGACATAAGTTGATTGAACCGGCCCTGCAACGACTTCCGGCTCTTTTACAACTGCTTCAGCTACAGGAGTTTCCTCCGCTGTTTTGGTTGGTTTTCCAACAATCTCCTCAATTGAAGTTTTTTTAGCTGGTTCGACTTGCACTGAGCTTGTCGAATGTGCTTTCTTTTTGACTGGCATAAATGTTATAAATCTGAAACTAAAGGGAATTTGCTTTGAAGACTCTTAAAGCAAGCTCATTACATCATACTATACTCGTTTTGTCAAGTGGTGAACTTAAACTAATTGCTAACTTTGTAATTCAACCGCTTGACATAAGCCTATAACGCGTGTTATGCTCCAATCCTGCTCCTGCCACAAACATTAATAAGAAAATGATGAAGAAAATATTCTCTATATTACTACTTGTTGCGGCTTTGAGCATTTTACCAAGGCCTACTTACGCCGATTGCCAGGCCTTATATGGCGGCGGACAGACTTGCACGTCTTACAGCTTCTCCTTGCAAAAATTTGTCCAGGTTCCCGGCCTTTCCTGGGGGAATTTCGTTAACAACCTTTCGGTCAATGACCCGAAATTTTCTCTGTCGCAAACCGTCAATTTTCAAATTGTGGTCACTAACACCGGCTCCAACGACATTTCCAGCGTTACCGTTGTTGATACTTTTCCGCAGTTTGTCAGCTTTGTCGCCGGCCCCGGCAGTTTTAATACCAATAATAACACTTTGACTTTTGTCGTCAATAATTTGAACGTCGGACAAAACCAAACTTTTAATTTAAGCGGCAAAATTGCCAACTCCGGAGTTCCACAAGGTATTACTTGCGTTGTTAACCAAGCGGCAGGAACCGATAACAACGGCGACACCAACACGGCTTCCAGCCAACTATGCATCCAAAATGTTACTAGCCCGACGCCAACGCCGGTGCTTTTGCCGATCGCGCAGGTCAAAACTACTCCCCCAACGGGACCAGAAATGATTCCATTGGCTTTACTTTTCCCCGGAGCTTTAGGGGGATTATTCTTAAGAAGAAAATCTCAAAAATCTATTGTTAAAGGAGGTGAAAAATAATGAAAGGTAAAGAAATAGCAAAAGCATTCCTTATCGCTGGAGGTCTTGGAATAGCAGGAGGAGGATGCAGTAGCGCTCCAGCACCAACACCAGAGAAAATCTACGTCACTCCAGCACCAACCGTAACGCCAGAAATTATATATGTAACTCCAGCGCCAGGTTGCGATAACGGGTGTGCAGTAGAAACTCCAGCGCCTATGCTAAAAGATATCCTAGGGGAACCAAACGTACCTTATACAACTACCGGTTGGTATCTTGTGGACGGTGACGTTTTCGTACAAGCTCCCGGATGTCAGTTAGCTGATAGAACTTTTGACGATGGTAGATTAACAGGACAGGCAACAGTCGTTCCTCCAGGGACTCGAATTGAAGGACAATGGGGATTTGATGCTCATCCTTTAGCTCCTGCTGGAGAGGTACCATTAAATGTTAACTCTGATAATATTCTGAGTTATATCCAAAGCGACTCACAGCAAAGAATGCAAGCTACGTTACACGATTCACGAGGAAATTACCATCTTACTTCAATTAGAGTAAGTTTGTTAAACCCTGATGGAACGCTTAGTGTTCTCGAAACTGTAACACCAACGCCACAAGGAAACTAGTTCCTTGTTTAACGTTTAAACGCTAAAAAAGGCGGGATAAACCCTGCCTTTTTGGGTTAACTATGAATATCAAATATGTGTTGTTAAGCAAACTTAAAACTTATTGGCCGATTGTTGTACTTTTGACAATTGCTTTGGTTTTGTGCGCCAAAAATTATACCCCCGGCACTTTCCTTTCCGGCTGGGATACTTTACATCCAGAATTTAACTTCGGTTTGGCTTTCCAAAGATACCTTACCGGCGTTTTTCGGGTTGAACAGGGCTTGGGAGCAGTCGCCGCACACTCCGATATGGCCGATTTGCCCCGGCTGATTATTCTTTACATTTCTCATTTTATTTTACCGTTGGATTTTCTCCGTTATTTTTACATGTTTTTGAACGTCATCATCGGCACTCTGGGAATGTATTTCTTTTTGCACAAACATGTTCTCAAACAAAAAACCGCCAGTTTCCTTGGAGCACTGTTTTACTTTTTGAACATTGGAACAATGCAAATTTTTAATGTCCCCTTTGAAATGTTTATTACTCTTTTTATGACTTTACCGTTGCTTTTTTACTTTGCCACCGGTTATTTAAGTGAACCTAACCGAAGAGGGAAAAATTTACTCTTTTTCTGCGTTTTTGCATTACTCAATAGTCCTTCCGCCTATGCGGCAACACTCTGGTATGTCTTTTTTGCCGCCTTTTTTATCTACTTCTTGACCTTTGCTTTAGTGTATAAAAAAGAATACCGGGAAACGCTAAAACATTTTTGGATCTTAACAATTGCGCTTTTGGCGGTCAATCTTTTCTGGCTGGCGCCCAATATTTACTTTGTTTTATATCATGCCAAAGATGTTCAAGGGGCCAATATCAATCTACTTTTTTCCGACCAAGCCTTTCTTAAAAATAAGGAGTTCGGCACACTTGGCAATTTACTGTTATTAAAAAGTTTTTATTTTGACTGGAACATTTATCAAGGCCACAACGTTTTTACCGACCTTTTACTTCCCTATATTGACTACCTGAAGAACATTTTCGTCTTGATTTTAAGCTATGGTTTGGGTTTATGTTTTTTGACGGGAATTTTCTTGTCGGCCAGGAAATTGCGACTAAAATTCGTTCCGTTAGTAGTGCTGTTATGTTTCTGTCTATTTTTTTTAGTCAACGCTAATTCCCCCACCGCGCCAATTTACAACCTTTTCCAGAACCATTTTCCCTTTTTTAAAGAGGCTTTTCGCTTCCCCGACGATAAAATTTTGAACCTTTACGTTTTCCTGGTTTCCATTTTCTTTGGCTTTTTTGCTTTATTTGTAATTGAGACGTTAAAGAAAATTAATCTGAAACTTGAGGCTATTTTTGCCATAATTGTTGCCTTACTGATTATTTTCTACAGTCTTCCTTCGTTTGCCGGCAATTTTATCAATACCGATATGCGCGTCAAAATTCCTAACTCTTATTTCCAACTGTTTGACTACTTAAACACACAGCCGGAAACGCTGCGCGTTGCTAATCTACCGATTAATTCGCCATATGGTTGGGTTTATTACAATTGGGGCTATCAAGGGGCGGGCTTTCTCTATTTTGGCATCAAACAACCGCTTCTAGACCGGGATTTTGACCGCTGGAGCCCTTACAATGAGTCTTATTACCGGGAAATGTCTTATGCGATTTATAAAAATGACGAGAGTTTGCTAAAAAGCGTTATTAATAAATACCAAATTGGTTTTATTCTGATTGATAAAAGCGTAGTCGATCCGCAAAACCCCAAAAGCATTCTCTATTTTGACCAAAGCAAAAAACTGATCGAAGCAAGCGGACTTTTGCAAACCGAACATGATTTTGGCAATATCGAACTATTTAAATTAAAAACTGATCCCAATATTATTACCACAGTTAATACCAAAGTGAATGTTTCACCTACGACTAACACCATTTACGAAGATTTTGTCTACAACCAAATTGGCGATTATATTTCCTCTCCAACCATTAAAGGCTTCGACAACCAATTTTATCCTTTCCGGGATTTAATCGACAACCAATCCAAACTGCACAATAATATTTTGAGTATAAATGCCGATGACATAACCTTGAATCCTTTAAAACCGGTCCAAAACTTTCCGTCCGGGCAGCTTGCAAACTATTTTACTGTTATTCCGGCAGATTTAATTGTCGAAAAAAACGGCGGCAGCCTAAATCTCTCCTTGTATCCCAACGTGCCAACTTTTGATAAGCTTTCCGCCGCTTCGCCATTTCAGACAACTTTGGATATTGGTCAGACAAGCAATGATCTTGCGCTTTCGGTCAACCAAAACGAGTTGCTTAATCTTGCTGATTTGCCCGAAAATACGCCTCTGGCTATCACCAAGGTTAATCTGCAAAACAGCGACAACACGATTAGTATTTTCGACAACAGTAATTCCGTTTCGCTTACTAATGTTGCAATGGTCATTAATCCTTTCTTTTCCTCCTGCGACGGAAAGATGGCACCGCAAACAACTATCACGCCAAACGCAATTCAAATTAAAGGCATTGGAGATATTTGTATTTTGATTCCTTATGGTTTTTTTCAAACACAGATTAGCGGACAAAACGCTAATATTTTGACTAATTTTAGCTTCCAATTCAACGGCAACGCCCAAATAAATTCCTGCCTTTTTGATCAACAAACTTCCAGCTGCATTTATTACAAAAATCCGGTCAGAACCGGCAATATTGCTTCTTTTCCTTATGTGCTGGATACAAACAAAGTCTCTTCAACTGCGCTTAGAATTATTCTCCAAGCTAATCAAACTAGCCCAACTACCTACCTTTTGAGCAATTTAAACGCTTCTTACGCAACTTCTCTTGCCGATGTTAGTATTACCAAAGATTTTATTGATAGCCTTTTTCTGCAAAACCAACTGATTTCCTTTAGTCATATTTCTCTGCCGAAAAACATTATTTACAACCCCGGTTTTACCGTTACCAACATACAGAAATTTAGTAACGATTGTCCATCGCCTGCTGCCGGTGCCCAAAAATCAATCGTGAACATTAACGGAACAGCTGAAGTAAAATATAGCGCTAATAATGGCAGCTTTTGTGACCATTTTTCCTACCAGAATCTCCCCCACAATCAAGCATATCTACTGGTGGTAAATTCTCAGAACGAAACCGGTTTGCCTTTAACTTTGTGTGTAAAAAATTACACTTCCGGAAGGTGCGACATTTATGCTAATTTATCAAGTTTTAAGACTCTTGATAAAGACGTTTTCTTACTTCCGCCGATGGATGGCAGTGGCAGCGGATACGACGTGGATCTCTCCAATTTAGGCATTAAAGACACTCCAGCGGTCAATTATTTGTCTTCCGTTGACTTTATTCCTATTCCCTACACTCTTTTGCAAAATATTCAGACCGCAAACCAAAACGGTAAAATTAATCTAACCGGAAAAATCGAAAAAATAACTAAATATTCTTCCGCTTTTTATCTGGTGAAAACCGACGGCAATCCGACTATTGTAAACCTTAATCTTTCGTATGAAAAAGGCTTCCGGGCCTACTATCTTAACTGTTCCTCAAACTTTTCCTGTGCTATCAAAGGCAGTCTAGCACCTTTCTTTATAAAAGAAATTACCCAACACGTTTTGGTCAATAATTGGTCAAACGGTTGGCTGGTAAATGGCGAAAATCAAATTGTGATAATCTTTCTTCCGCAATATTTGGAGTATTTGGGCTTTATTCTACTTTTCGTGCCTGTTCTGCTAGTTTTAGTAAAAGTTTTAGCCTCAAAAGCAATGAAAAAGAAGCCGCTTAGGGTTGACTGACAACGTTTTTTATGCTAAGCTTAACACACACAAAATGATAACTGCCCTACACTAATCCATAGCAACCTCTGTCTAGATTTATGAAAAATACAAAACCATTAATATCTATACTATTGCCCGTTCACAACTCGGCGGCCACGCTTGCAGAGTGCATTCAGAGTTTATTGAATCAGTCTTACAAGGAAATTGAAATTATCGCCATTGATGACTTTTCTTCAGACAATTCCCGCTCAATTCTAAACGCTCTGAAGAAAATTGATAAAAGACTTAAAATTCACAAAAATGTCAAACGCTACGGCGTTTCGGTAACGCTGAACCGGCTGGTAAAGCTGGCCAAAGGCAATTTTATCGCTTTTATGGATACCGACGATATTTCTAGCCCTAACCGATTAAAAAAACAGTTGAATTTTTTGCTGAAAAACCCGGATGTCGTGGCGGTTGGCTCACAATGCACTTTTATCGACAGCGTAGGTAAAAAAATCGGCCGCAGCGACTTCCCAACCGCAAGTGCTCTCATTTACCAAAATCCGCTCCACGGCATTTCCATGCAGTTTGAAACGGTGTTAATTAATAAAACCCTACTTCCCAAAGATGTCTTGAAATTTACCGACTCCAATCCGTTTATTTACAGCGACATTTTTATGAAGCTAATGCCCTATGGAAAATTTGCTAATCTTGAAGATTTCCTGCATTTCCATCGCAATGACCCGAAGATTTATCTTTCCGACGTTAAAAGGAATATTATTGCGCTGGTTAAGCTTTGGATAAAATCTAAGGCTTTTTATGATTACCAGCCGCCGCTTCGTTCCTTCTTCTCCCCGCTCATCAAACCCGCCTAACCCATTCAAAGACCGCGTCGGAACATCTGTTGACGGGATTTTTCTGGAAACATAGCATCGCGCTGCTTATCCGATAATTCTCCTGAAATTCTAAATCTTGTAATGGGATTTCTTAATGTCCCGAAGAACAAGCGCATTACAGCCTCTTTCCCATACTTTCCCACCAACTCGTTAACAAAATCAATCTCAATGTCATGGCTATTACTCATACCCAGAAGCCTGTCAATAACATCTACTGCAATAAAATCAGCCGCCAGCTCTTCCCATGCAAGTGGTAAATTCCGAGCATGATATTTATGTCCTAATTCATGCGCTACTGCAGGAATATATCTTATACAATTCCAGAAATCCGATGGGACGATATCATAGTCTTTAACCCCAGGGTACTTACTTACCCTTTCTTTCTCTTTAGCAGAAAGAGAAGCATAGTCTCTAGAAAGATTTGCGGGCATATCTTCCCAAAACTTGGGGTCAATAGTAATTAGTGGGAATCCAATTTTTGATTCATTAAAAGATTTACCACGAACATCTTCACGGCCTAAATCTGGGGGGATAAAAAAATAATCGGGATCAATACCATTTTCCTCACAGTAATCGGCCGCTAGGCGTATTCCTAATTCATCATCTTGCTTCGTAAGTATAATATTTTTACTTGCTCCCCTGCCGCTCTCCCTAGCCTTTGCTGGCATATATTGTCCAAAATCAGCCTCAATGATACCACAAAAAACTGGAGCGATTCTAGCAATAGCTCTGTCAAGTTTAGGAGAAGCTTCCGATGCCTCAGTTCTTAGTCTATCTCCTAGATCTTTTGCTTCTCCTGCTTCTGCCATAGATGAACTAATAATCTCAATAAAACTAGTCCGTGTCAATTGTGTTTGCCAACATGCAGCCGAATGCCTGAAAGGTTGAGTGAATGCGTCAGGGGAATTCCTCAGACAGCGAAGCTAGATTGAGGAAGGGGTGAAATTACCCGACAAATGAACGAAACCTTGAAAGCATGAGGCAAGACTTGGCAAGAGTTTTTGATTCTTTTTGCGGAAAAAAGAATAAAGACTGACTTTGTCAAGAGGAAAAATAAAATGTCCCCCAGTTATCCACATCTTTTGACTAAAAATAGAAAAGACCGCCAAATCAATCCAAACGATACACTATTTACTATGAGTTCTCGTGGATTTTCTTTATTTTTGGGCTATAGGTTTGAATACAACCAGAAGTTGTGATACAATTCTTGTAGATTATGAAATTTAAGTTTTTAAGCACCAAAGGCAAGACAGCAGTTAAAACAATCGCCGACTACAAACAACAAATCTTAGTGAAGCAAGGCGCAGAACAATTTAAAAAGCTCTTGGAAAAAGGGATTAGTATTCCGGTAGTTTTGCTCTAAACTCTAGCTAAATACTAGAAGAGCATCGCTTTCGTTACTTGGATAATAAGCTCTTTGTACGATAAGCAATGCTCTTGGAAAAAGGGTAATTAGTCCTTTAGGCAGGAAATAAAACTAATTACCTATTTAGAGTTAATAGCAAATAAATAAAAAGTTGTCAAGGAAAATTGATGAGGCCAAAAGTTATCGATTAACTTGATTTAGATTGATATTTTTATATCAATATTTGGAAGCTAGAATGGTGATACGACGATTGGGCAGGTTGTCGTATCACCTTTTTAGAATCTAGGAAATGCCATTAAGTTTTTCCCACTTCTTAATAAGCTCGAGCGACTCATTTTCAAAATACGGTAAATAAACTAATTCAATCTTTCTATTATTCTCCTCGTTAAGCTTATCTTTATCCGTTCTTCCCTCATAATAGCCTTTTGAAACCATTTCTGAAGTTTTTCCACAACCGTAAACAATCCTAGAAATCCCCGCCCAATATGCAACCGAGAAACACATCGTGCAACAAGCTAAGCTTTCATAAAGAGTTGCTCCAGACAAGTTAGTTGTTTTAAGAGTTTTACATGCTTCTCTAATTGCCGCTGTTTCAGCATGACTGGTGGGATCGTGAAACAAAGAACCTAAACTTAAGCCTTCGCTGATAACCTTCCCATCTTTAACAACGACTGCGCCTGCAGGGAAACCGCCTTGATCGACAGATTTTTCCGCCTGTTCAAAAGCAAGTTTTAGATAATCTTTATCGCTCACGGTAAAATTATAGCAGTTTTTTGGAGAAGAGAATGCGGCCATGTTAATGATAAATGATTAAGGATTACTGATTAATGAATTTTTTCGTCCGTCCGCAGATGACTGCATGAAAGATTGAGTGAATGCGTCAGGGGAATTCCGCAGATCACGAAGTGAGATTGCGGAAGGGGTGAAATTACCCGACAAATGAACGAAATCTTGAAAGCTGGAAGCAAGGCAGGACGAGAGTTTTGGGCGTCTTTTGCGGAAAAAGACGCAAGGATTTAAAGAAGTTTCTTGGAGAATAAGATTCTTCCCGCCGAAGTTTGAATAACTCTTGAGACAACCACGTCTAATTCTTTACCCAAATCTTGAGCGGCATTTTCAATTACGATCATCGTTCCGTCGTCTAAATACCCTACTCCTTGAGTCTGATCTTTACCGATATGTTGAATCTGAATATGCAAAGTTTCCCCCGGAACTGCAATAATTTTTAGAACGTTTGCCAAAGTATTCATGTTGACTGCAGAAACTCCGCCGATGCTTCCCTTTTTCTCCAAGTTATAATCGCAGGTAATCAACCTGCCTTTATTTAATTTGGCTGCCTGAATCAATTTTTCGTCAACTTCTTTTAATTTATCCAAACCCATCAATTTTTCTTTTTCCTGGGAAATTGCGATTAGCTTAATGCCTTTAACTTTTTTCACTTTTTCCAAAAGCTCCAAGCCTTTTCTGCCTTTTTCCCGTCTGACCAAGTCTTTGGAATCGGCAATGTGTTTTAACTCCAACAGAATACTTTCCAAAACGACGAAATTGCCGCGGAAAAGTCCTAAATTGATAACGTCAAAAATTCTGCCGTCAATAATGGCGGACGTGTCCAAAAAAATGGCGCCGTCCAAATGCCCGTTGGGTTTTTTCTTTTTTTTATTATTTGAACGTCGAAGCGGCAGTCTTCTGGCCACAGTTTTGGCCACTTCATCGGCCAGCATTGCGACGAACCGCGGCGAGAAATGAACGCCCTTTTCGGTCGTCTGCACCGCCGGAATATTTTCTTCCATGACTTTTTTTTGCGCTTTTATAATTTCTTTTTTCCCTTTCATGAATCTTTAATTATTTATCTTTCGTTAGTATTCTAACAACTTCCTCGATCGAATGGTAGTTTTTCGGCGTAATAATTTTTGTAAATCCCAATTTTTTCGCTTCTTTAATCCGTTTTTCCAAAAACGGCGGAGTCCGCAACTCTCCTAATAAACCGACCTCGGCAATTCCCACTACCCTAGATAAATTTATATTTTTAATACTTGAGAGAATGCTTAAACAAATTCCTAAATCGCATGCAGGGTCGTTAAGTTTTAATCCGCCGGCAACATTGACGAATACATCCATCTGTTCAACCGGCAATCTAGCGTGCTTCTGTAAGACCGCCAGTAGCAATTCCAAGCGTTTATAATCAACGCCGCTGGCGATACGTCGTGGCATGGGTAATCTTGAATAAACTAACAAGGCCTGAACTTCGACCAACAGTGCTCTTGTCCCCTCTAAATTGGCGACAAGAACGGAACCAGGGCCGTTTCCTTTGGTTAAAAATAATTGTTCCGGGTTTTTAATTTCGGTCATCCCATTTTCCTGCATCGCGAAAATTCCCACTTCGTCGATTGGTCCGAAGCGGTTTTTTAGACAGCGTAAAATTCGGGTGCCGGTATTTTTTTCTCCCTCCAAAAACAACACCGTATCCACCATATGCGACAAAATCATCGGCCCGGCCACCATTCCCTCTTTGGTCACGTGGCCAACCAAAACGGTCGGGATATTTAAGGTTTTAGCCGTTTTGATAAATTCTGCCGCGGCATACCTAACTTGTCCGATACTTCCCGACAAACCGGTTAAACTTTCCGACTCCATCGTTTGAATAGAATCGATGATGACAAGAGCCGGTTTTGTTTGCGCGATTAAATCAACAATGACGTTGGTATCGGTTAACGACACTAGAAAAAGCGACTCATTTTCTAGATTTTTGGTTAACCTAACCGCCCTAAGTTTTATTTGCTGCTCCGATTCTTCGCCGGAAATATACAGAACAGTTTTTTTCTTCAAACTAACATTTAAGGCCGCCTGCAAAAGCAATGTTGATTTGCCGATTCCCGGATCTCCCGCTAACAAAACTACACTTCCGGGAACTATTCCTCCACCCAAAACACTATCCATTTCCGAAAATCCTGTTGTGAACCTATCGCTATCTTGATGAGTAATTTCTGACAAAATATGTGGCTTTATGTCCGCTTGGCTTTTGTGATTTGTGATTTGTGATTTAGAAATTGATGAAGAAGTTTTAAATTCTTTTAAAGTGTTCCACATTCCGCACTCCGGGCATTTTCCTAAAAACGCCGGGCTGTCGTAGCCGCATTCCTGACAGACAAATGAAGTTTCTATTCTTGCCATAATCATTAATTTGATGGGTGGCACGGGTGGAAAGGCTCCAGACAGCGCACAGTCAGTGAATCGTGAACGAGCACTGGCGGGATGGAAACCCGGGACAGGACCCATCTTCTGCTAATTTTTACCGGTATCCCATTGGCTTTTCCGTTAACACCGGAACCAAAATAACTCTATGTCTTTTATTGTCTACTTCAACCACCGTGGCGGTAATTTGGGAGCCTTCGGAGTAAGTAACGGTGACCGGAATTTTTTCCTTTTTAATAAAACCTTCAATCCCCTTTTCTAGATTAACTAACACTCCGCTGGATAAAACTTTGGAAACGCTACCCGAAACTCGCTGATCCGGACTATAACTTTTCAGTTTCTCCGCAAACGGATCAGCGGTTAAAGCTTTAATCGAAAGGTTGACTCTTTTTGATTCGCGGTCAAAACCAATAATTTTAGCCTTAATTTTGTCTCCCGCTTTATAACTTTCCGGAATGGTGGCCAATTTCTCCCAGGAAATTTCCGAAATATGTACAAAGCCTTCGACGACACTTTTATCAGACAGCTCCATCAGTAAGAAAATGCCAAACGGCGCGACGTTAGAAATCGTCGCCTCAACTTCCTGCCCAACTTTTAAACTGTTGGTCGCTTTGACAAAATCTTCGGCGGCGACGGTGGCTTTTTGCGAAAAAATCACTTTGCGTAATGGTCGGCTTAATTCAATCACCGTTACTTTAATTTCTTTGCCAACTAACTCTTGCGCATTCTGCAGAAACGTCGTTTGTGAATTTGGCAAAAATCCCGTCATTCCGTCTTTGGTGGACACCAAAAATCCGCCCTTCGTCAACTCCCCAACCAACACGTCAATCTGTTCTTTATTTTGTTTGAGTTCTTCCAATCTGACCCAAACGCGGTCGTCATTAAAGCGCCTGAGCGATACCACCGGATTGCCGTAATCCGATTCCGGATTTAAAACCGTCACTGTTACTTTGTCGCCAATTTTGAGGCTACTTAAAAGGCTTTTTAAAATCCGCTTGTCTTTTTCCATCACCAGTGCTTCGGTTTTGGCACCGATGTCCACCAGAATTTCTCCGGAAGTTAATTTGGTAACTACGCCGGTTACAATTTGTCCCTTGGAAACATTAACAAAGCTGGTTTTGTGCGTTGCTAAAAGCTCCGCCATCGTCGTCGGTTTACTTGAGGATTGTGATTTGGAATTTGTGATTTGTTTTGCCACTCATTTATTTACCTTTCGTTTTAAGATTTCTTAAGTATACCACGTAATTGCCTGCCAAACAATAACGGTTGTTTAAAATTTAGGGGTTGGTGATAAAAGTTTCGCAGAATTTTTGCGCCGTTTGAGTTTCAATGCTAAAATCGCTAATTTGCAAATCCGTTGGATAACCCTTTAGGCTGAAATTTTGACAAAGTTTGTCGTTAAAGATGTCGTAGCTTTGCCCACCATCCGAGAGCCTGGGAATAACCACCCGCTGGTAATTTTTCGGCAAAGCCCCGCAATTAAAATCATAAATAATTGTCCCCTTGAGTTTGGTCGGATCAATTGTATTATTACAGCCTAAAAACTGAACGTTTCCAAAGACAAACTCTTTATCTTTATAAATTGCTTTTACTTTTGCCAAAGTATTCTGGTTATAACTATTGGTATAAAAAATGTATTTTTTAAAAACATCGGGGACAGCCGGAGTGTAAATTGTAATTCGCTGTTTATCTTCGCTCGCCAATGCTACGTATTTGGACAAAAGTCTGGTTGGAAAATCAAACCCCCCTTGTAAAGAGAACTGGAAAAAATAAATGTTCACAAAGTTAAGAAAAAGCAGTAGGTAAAGCAAAATTATCAATGCCGAAACTCCATAAAAAGCCCATTTGTTTTTAAAAAATCCAAGCGTTTCATCTATCCCAACGGCAATTAAAATTATGGCAAACGGGAAAAGTAATGTAATATGGGGAGCGAAATTTTCTAAACTGGCAGTATGCAGAACATGCGGCAAAAGAGCAATAAGACTAAGACTGACTAAGAGAAAAAATAATTTGGTTTTTCTTTTGTAAGCCGCAGCTAGACCAAAAATTAAAAAGACTGCGTCTAGAACATAGAATAAACCCTGCCTAATAAGGGCAAAAAAATTATCCCCAGTTAAAAATAAATAGTTAAAAGAAGTTGTATCGAAAGTCTTTGTAAAAATTATCTTTAGGTATTCGGTCATTTTATTCTCAAAGATATTTGCTAACGGAGTTTGCATGGTTATTTTCCTGACGGCATCCACCTGTGCCGACAAAATCGGCGCGTTAGGCGTAAAAATTTCACTTAGTCGTGAGCCTGAAATTTGTTTAAGTGCAAACACATACACCGCAACGATTAAGATACTGAAGCCAAAAACGATTGCGTATTGCTTTAGAAATTGCTTTTTGTTGGTAAAGTAACAATACAAAATAGCAATTGCAACTAATGGTAAAAAGATTAATTTTGTCGCAATGTAAGAATAAAAGGCTAAGTATAAAATAGGGACTGACCACAAAATTTTCCAACCTTTGGCTTTTAGCAGAATATAAATTCCCATCAGGAAAAAAAGTGTCGCCGGCACTTGTTCGTAATCCGTCCGGCCGATGTAGATAAACCAGGGATTGATGGCGGCAATTAACCCCGCAATCACCCCTACTCTACTACCAAAAAATTCTTTGGCAATTAGATAAACGAATAAAACAGTTACAACGCTCAAAAACGCAAATGTGACTCTGGCGTTGAAAAGCGAAAACTGCAAGAAACCAACAATTGGCGTTAGTAGAAAATATGGCAATTCTGCCTGTGGCGTAGTGTAAGCCGGGTAGTGAAAAATAAAGGCGGACAGCGGATTCCAGGTACCGCTAATATCACTGCCTGTTAAAAAGATGGCCTTGGCGTTAAAAACATAGGTTAACTCGTCTCCGCCAATGCCGACCGGAATTTTATCAAGCCACAAAAAGCGCAAAACTGCAGCCAAAACAACTATTAAAAGAACAAAAATGATTTCTTTATTTATTTTTCGTAAATATTCCATACTGTTTCCACGCTATCATAAAATTTTATTTTTGCTGAAGGCGTTGCCGTATAATTGCAGTTTACTTGAGCAATATAAACTACTTTTGGCGGAATTTGTGAAAGACAGTCTTCGTAAAAAGCAAAATTAGCAAATTTGATTGGCGTTTTGTTGATGTTTGCCTGCACTAATTTGGGGTCTAGTTGGTTATAGAAAGCGTAGTGTAAAAAAGTATTGTCGGTTGCGCCCGAAACGATAACATTCTTGCCTTCTTTTTGATATTTAGTTATTTTGAACACTAAGTCCTGGGTTGATCTGGAAAAATATTTGGCGTTGGTTTGCGACCAATCATAATAATACTGCGCCACATAACCGGTGACCGAATAAAGATAACAGCAAACGATGACGGCAAAAATTAGATATTTGAGCTCCTTTCTTTTACAGAATATGACAAGAAAGTAGATGCCGGCGCCAACAAAAACGCTTAACCAAAGTGGCATTAAGCCGGACCGCGCCGTCCAGGTCGGAGAATTTACTCCAAGAGCTGATGGTAAAGGAGAAATTAGCAGTAAGCATAAGATTAAACAAAATTCCCGGCGCTTTTTCCAGAATAAATAGAATAACCCAACGAAAAGTAGCGGCGCTTCAAACAGATACAGCTCGCCTCTTCCCCAGATTGAATAGATACCGCTGGCTTCCTGATCTAAAAATAGATACTGCGGTGAAAATGCCGTTAGATAATTTGTCGCAAAAGTTTTTGTCCAATAAGTGAATTTGTTGTGATACAAAGTTTGAATAATTTTTGGCTCGTTGGTCGCCCGTCTTTCCAATTCCACGCTTAAAGCTGTTTGTTGCTTATCTAAAAAGAAAAATGGTGCCCCACCGGCTGACCAATACTGAGATGCACCCTGCGTTGCGCTAAGATAAGCAAATGACCCAAGAGCAAGAAAAAGCGTAAGGATAATCAACAATAAATGCTTCTTACCTAACTCTTTAAACTTGTACCAGGCGAGGATAAAAAGGATTGGGATAACCAAAATCTTCGTACCGGCATAAGCATAAGAGGCGATAAAAAAGAAAAACATCGAAAGTAGGAAAAATTTGGTCTTCCTGGGAAAATAGATAAAAAGAGCTATTGCCAAAATGTAGAAAAATATGGCTAAATTTATCTCGATTACGAACCTGGAAAGTTGAAGATCCCAAACGGAAACAGCAAAGACAAAGCTGGAAAATAGCGCGATTAAATTATTGTTAACCAGCTTTTTAACGACAAAATACAAAAGTATTACCGAAGCAATGCTCGCCAAAGCAAAAGGCAATCTTGCGGTAAAAGGATTTAAGGGTAGAAACAAGAAAAAAAGAGCGGACAAATAAAAAGGCGCTTGGGCACCACTACTTCCCTGCTCTATATGAAAAACCGCGGGTAAAAAATTTCCAAACGCATCCCTGCCAGTGTGCGCAAGTGAATAAGCCGTGTAAGAAATTCTAATTTCATCATCCGACATGCTGATTGGCACAAGTCCTAAATGCCATAAACGCAAAACCGCAGCTAAAAGAACTATTAAAAACAAAGGGAGAAGCGCTAATAAATTCTTTTTGGATATCATTAGTCTAATAATACCATATCTGAGGCTTATTTTGGTTTTCTCGCCCGCTCAAGAATACCCCTGATAGCTTCATTTAGATCGGTTACTCCTCCATCATCCGGCCATGTAATCTTCATCTCAATTCCTTTTTGATTAATCCCAGCAAGTGTTAGGAAGAATCCTTTTATTTCGTCAGCTAAGATTTCCGGGTCAAGTTGATTTCCTGCCATTTTTTCTATCGCTTCTAAGTCACGGTCGACTTCTTGGGGATTTACCGCCGGATGATTAATTGAGGCTTCTAACTTTGCATGCAAATCATCAGGCGTTGTTAATGAATCTACTTCTTGAGCAAAACGAGCTCCCCGGGCGGCAAAACGTTCGCTAGCATCAATAAGCTTACCTCCTGAACCTGCTTTTTCGGCACTAGTTGAATCTGCCATATTATCCGTGATGATAACACTTCGGTATTTTTTTGTAAAGCAACCTTTTATAAAGACAGTTATGCAGTAAACTGAGGCATGTTTGGGGGAGTTCGCAACCGCTCTCTTCTTCGGCTAGCTCTTTCAGCCAGCTGCTTTTTTCTGTTAACAACATGTGCGTAAAACTCCGTCATCCCCTCTCCCGCAAAGGGCGCTATCTCGACATCTTCCGAAAATAAATCCAAAACAGTATCGCCTGTTTTAAATTCATCCAGAATTCCATCTCTTCTTAAAACCAGCTCGCTACCATTTTGCCTGCATTGCTCAATTAGATCTCTATAGCCATTCACTCTTCTTGCAAAATCATCAACCTCAAATGTTTCAGCTTCAAAAAAGACTACTTCCCGACTAATACTTGCCTCTGTGTTAAAACTCATAGGTCTTCCAGATAGCGGCTTTACTGTCCCCACCATCCTTCGCATTGTTCTCGCCCCATAGGCTTCGGTATCGACAAATTGTGCAATAATATTAAGCGGCTGAACTGCTGAAGCAAAATTTCTCTGGTCTCCAGCACTAAGCGGATTTACATCTTTCCGCAAAAACACAAATTGAACATCAACGAAATGCGCTTCTATAACTTCTAAGTCTACTGGTATTTCTGACTTATTTCCTGCCATGGGCCGCATGATAACATCGGCGACTATTCTTTGTCAATTGCCCACAAAAAATCCCTAAGGAAATCTTGATTTAAAGATTTAAGAAGCACTTCTTTAAAAAACTGTAATAACCGGCGGTAGCTGTCTTGCTTTTTCAAGAAATTCTCTCATCTCTCTTTTTCCACTAGAAAAAACTATCCTACTTAATATTTCTTTCCCTGATTGTTTCCGGGCACTTTTCGCTAAGCCTAACCTGCTACGCTCATAAACTTGCTGTGCTAATATCATGTTTAATTTCTCGCTCAAGCAGCCGGGCGCTACTGTTTCGTTTCTTTCTTCCCCCGACCTTGGATCTACAAACAGCAAAATAGCCTCATCTTCTCTCAATTTTATTTCTCTTGTTGCCGCTGAAGGCTCTGGAGCAACGATTAGTTTTGTTGCGGCGATTTCTGCATCATTCATTCCCGCCAATAAACACAACTCTCTTAAACGACCCGGATTTTCTTCAACGCGGTAAGGGAGTTTCTGAAAGTCGCCAATACGTACAATAAAAGGGGTAACCCCTGGATTGCTTACTGTTTCTACCATAAGGCTTGGATTATATTTGTATTATTGAACTTTGTCAATTTACCCACAAAAAATCCCCCACATAAAATAATGTGAGGGATGAATTAAAAACAAAAAATTTCTGGCAATGACCCATTGTCCCAACATAATGTTAGTATCGTAGGCGCTGAAACGTTTCACTTCTCTGTTCGGAATGGGAAGAGGTGGTGCCGCTTCGCACAAATTACCAGAAAATTTCTATCTTCAATTTTTAAAGTTCTGTTGACTCTTTAAAAGGTGAAGAGAAGGATACTTAATCTACTCTAAAAACCATTAGTACGGGTAAGCTCAACACTTTACAGTGCTTCCACCGCCCGCCTATCAACCTCGTAGTCTACAAGGGGTTTTATCCAGCTTGCGCTGAAACGATATCTTATCTCGGAGGCCGCTTCCCACTTAGATGCTTTCAGCGGTTATCGGTTGGGAATCTAGCTACCCAGCGATGCTCTTATTCAGAAACAACTGGCACACCAGGGATTCCCTCATCCCAGTCCTCTCGTACTAGGGACGAATCTCCTCAAATATCAACGATTATACAGGATAGAGACCGAACTGTCTTACGACGTTCTGAACCCAGCTCGCGTACCACTTTAACGGGCGAACAGCCCGACCCTTGGGACCTTCTCCAGCCCCAGGATGTGATGAGCCGACATCGCGACTTGTTACCAAGCGCTCTGACTATACCTTCATCCCCTATCATCTTTGTAAGGGGAGCTAGTCTTTTATAGAAGTTATAAATTTGTTTTTGAAACAAGCACTTCTATCTTCAGTCGCCTAAGGCGACATCCAGTCGATACGGGCCCACTCACAATAAATTGTGAGGGGTTCCCTCGGTGTTGTCCAAAAAACTTTTGGAGTTCACCGATTTTGACTAGTCTATTTTATTATTCCAACGCATTCTCTACAGATGCGTTCTTTCGAATAACCAGGCTTAAGAATTTTTTCTTAGGCGCCCCGATGTAAATTACATAAGGTGCCAAACCGCATCGTCGCTGTGGACGCTTGGATGCGATCAGCCTGTTATCCCCGGGGTAGCTTTTATCCGTTAAGCTGTATGCCTACCACTAGGCAATACAGGATCACTAACATCGACTTTCGTCCCTGCTCGACTTGTAGGTCTCGCAGTCAAGCTGGCTTATGCGTTTGCACTATCACTTCGATTTCCATCCGAAGTTAGCCAACCTTTATACGACTCCGTTGCGTTGTAGGAGTCAATCGCCCCAGTTAAACTGCCCGCCAGACAATGTCCCTCTGCCGAATTTTTGTGCGGCAAGGGGTAATGATTGCATATTCCAAAGAGAGGTATTTCATATTTCGCCAAAGCTCCCTCCTATTCTAAACAGTTAGAATATACTTTCAAATGCCAAGCTACAGTAAAGCTCCCGGGGTCTTTTTGTCCATGTATAATTAGGCCGCGTCTTCACGGCCATCTCAATTTCGCCGAGTAAATGTTCAAGACAGTTATTCACTCATTCTACCTTTCGTGCGGGTCGGAACTCGCCCGACAAGGAACTTCGCTCATTATGTTATTCCTAGATTTACGAATCTAGACTCTCCGATTCGCATCGGAGTTCGGACTATATCTTGTCGCCAAAGGCGACTTCTGCGTTTAGTCTCTGAGGATTTCCTACAAATTTGTAGGATCTTTCCTGCTGATTGGCTCCACCAAACAGATTATCAGTTCGAAATTAAATCGAACTACCGTTGGATACTGAGCTATTCCAGCATATAGCAGAATTTCTAAAACACTTTTCTAAGGCAACGATTGCCACCATAGAACAGTTCACATTGTTACTTGCTCTGATTGGCTACAGAGTCTCATGGTCGTCCATGAGGTCGGACTATATCATCATCGTCTCTTAAGACGAGTTTAGCGTATAGTCTCTGAGGATCCCTTCATCGGAAAATATATCATTATATTCATATTTTCTTGTTCTTCCTTTACCTTCATTCAATTTTTCTCTTAAACGTAAAATTTTCCTTAAACCCTTAACATTTCTGTGTTCTCCACTTTCAACAAATTTTGCAATTTCACAAAAAATTTTAAAGTTACTAATTTTACTTTTAGAAAGTAATGGATATTTAGAAAAATATGGAATAACTCTTTCAACTATTTCTTTAGAGTTTGTTGTGTCCAGAGAATGCAAGCCATCCCTTCTTGTCTTGATAATTCCACATCCTAATTCTTTTTTTAATATATAAAGAACTGATGGATCTTTTTGTGAAACATTGAAACTTAAAACGATTTGCCAGTTAACTTTATAATCACTTTTTTTACGAAGTGATACATTAAAGCTACCTTCTCCTTCTACAAACCCTGCTATAAAATAGCCTAAATTTTTCCGATCAAGGTCTTTCCTGCTGATTGTCTGCACTGGACGTTTTTTCACTAAGTTAAATATAACATAGTAACGCCAGATACTTCAACCGTCTGTTGTATAACAGTTACGGTACAGGTTTTCCAGCATATAGCTAAATTTTACAACTACAATTGCTTATAGTTACTGCTGCCGTTTACTGGAGCTTATATCACAAACTGACATCTTGCGACGTTTTATTCACGATATTTGACTTACCAGCACTGGGCAGGTGTCAGCCCCTATACTTTGCCTTTCGGCTTTGCAGGGACCTGTGTTTTAGATAAACAGTTGGTAAATAAACTTTTGCTGCGGCCGCGTTCTTACACGCGGCAAGACATATCCCAAAGGTTACGTCTAGCTTTTTTGCCGAGTTCCTTGAACATCTTTCTCTCGATCGCCTTAGTCTTCTCGACCAATCCACCTGTGTCGGTTTGCGGTACGGAAAAATATGAATTTTGACCCGCCTTGCGGCGGATCCTAATGAAATTTTTCTGGGAAACTGAAAGCTACTAAATCGGAATTATTGCTAACCCCTTTCATTTGCAGCTTGATTAAACACGGTAATGGATTTGCCAATTACCACTATCTCACTGCTTAGACCAAACGTATTCGGCTTAGCTCTTCCACTTTCGTCCTTCCCTTAGATTATTCATACCTTGTAGTCGAATTTCAACGACTTAACCATCGGGCTACGCCCCTTTAACGAGACACACCCTTAGGACCGACTAACCCTCCGCTGACTTACATTGCGGAGGAAACCTTGGATATTCGGCGTTTAGGATTCTCACCTAAATTTCGCTACTCATACCGGCATTCTCACTTCTATCCGCTCCACCAAACCTTACAATTCGGCTTCACTGCAAATAGAACGCTCCCCTACCAATCGCATTGCTGCGAGTCTCCAACTTCGGCAAATAGCTTAATCCTCGGTTTATTTTTCGCGCCAGATATCATCCTCCAGTGAGCTGTTACGCTTTCTTTAAAAGATGGCTGCTTCTAAGCCAACTTCCTGGTTGTCTATGAAATCTGACTTCGTTCAAAACTTAGCTATTATTTAGAGGCCTTAGATGGGAGTTTGGGTTGTTTCCCTCTCGACTCATCGGCTTAGCCCGACAAGACTGACTAGTAGCATAATTACATCTGCATTCGAAGTTTGATTAGTTCCTACATCTTGCGACGCAAGTAACCATTCAGTGCTCTACCTCAGTGTAAAATTAACTACCGCTATACCTAGATATATTTCGGGGAGAACCAGCTATCTCTGGGTTCGTTTGGCATATTGCCCCTAACCTCAGGTCATCCCAACCAATTGCTGCTGATACGGGTTCGGGCCTCCTGCTAACTTTCGTTAACATTCACCCTGCCCAAGGTTAGCTCACCCAGTTTCGGGTCTAATGATTGCAACTAATTGCCCAGTTAGGGCACGCTTTCACTCTGCCTCCCCAAGACAAGCTTGGTTAAGCTAACGCTGCAATCAATAACTCACCGGTTCATTCTTCAATAGGCACGACGTTATACCCTTGCGGGCACTTCGTCTGCTTGTTAGCCGACAATTTCAGTTCTATTTCATTCCCCTCCCGGGGTGCTTTTCACCTTTCCCTCGCGGTACTAGTTCACTATCGGTAGACTTTGATATTTAGTCTTGGAACGTGGCCGCCCCAGATTCCCACAGGGTTTCACCGTACCCCATGGTACTTAGGAACAAACTATCGTAAATTTTCATTTCGCATACGAGCCTTTCACTCTCTGTGGAAGACCATTCCGGGTCTTTCTGCTATAAAAATTTAATCGAATATCGTCTGCCCTGCAACACCACAATAAATTGTGGTTTAGACTGTTCCGCTTTCGCTCACCGCTACTGACGGAATCTCATATGATTTATTTTCCTGGCGTTACTTAGATGTTTCAGTTCACGCCGTTCCCAGCCAAAAGTTATATACATCCTTACGGACATAAGTTCATTTCTGGCTACCGCGTAAAACGCGGTGGGTTCCCCCATTCGGACACCGCTGGATCAAAGGTTGATGGCACCTCCCCAACGAGTATCGCCGCCGTCTGCGTCCTTCCTCGGTCAAAGCCTCCTAGGCATCCATTATCGGCATTATAAGTAGATTAAAAATCTTCTCTTCACTTTTCAAAGAGCCAACTCATCTTTTGTCTAGCAAGTAGCGGCCACGCGTGTGGCAAGCGCTACTTGCTAAACAGTAACTAATAATAGTTACTAACCTGGTGGACCGTGGCGGACTCGAACCGCCTACCTCTTCATTGCAAATGAAGTGTTCTACCAGGTGAACTAACGGCCCATCTCCGTTTGAGTCCAAAATAAAAAAGAACTTATGAACTATCTAGAGGAATTTACTTAAAGAAGGCACAGAAACCGCTTAGGCGGTTGAAAAGTTTAATTTTCTTAGTGTCATCATAAAATAAATTCCTCCCGATCGAAATACATCGGGATTCATTCACGTATATGTGATATTAACATACAGCTAATAGTATGTCAACAGTATGTCGATAGGCATCGAGCGAGAAGAAATCTATTTTAATGGAGTCAATAGAATATTTATATATGATACGAATGTTGCAATGTTATTTATAACAATGGGAAGTACCGCTATTACTGTAAAAAGCGTTAAAAGTAAAAGTAAATAATTAGTTTTACTCGCTCTTTTTTCTAAAACGACTTGATGTATAGCTAATATTTTAATTAAATGTTTTATAATATCTAAATTTTGTTCTTCCGCAGCGGGGTTTTTACGCAAGGCATTTGCTTCTCGTATAGAATCTTTGACAAACTCCAACATTGGTTTTTTAAGTTGTTGTTTGGCCTCATTCTCTATTTCAACTTCAGTCATATTTTAATTCCCAACCTTGCGATATAAGTCTTGTTTTGCACCATAAAGCTAATTTGATTTAAGTAAGCAGCTTAAGCCAAGTAGGCAATAAACAAAACCCACGTTCTTATGCAGTTCGCTTCGGTATTTAAAATTGAAGACAATAGTCTTTTCAAGGCTTGTCTTCATAGCTGATATATGAGGGCAGTCTTCTAAGCACTGCTGTTTGTATACTTTGTCTAACCCCTTCTCAACTAATTCTTTTGGAAAATTAGTACATCCACTATTGCAGAGCTCATCCATCGTTTTAAACGTATCAGCGAGTTTGTTATTTACTAGTTTATAATCGCTAGCGTTTTGCCAGGCAAATGGAAACGTAGCAACTATAATAACTAAGATTGTTACGATGATTGCAAAGATTATGTATCTATTATTTTTCACTACTAACTTTTTATACGCTTATCCGAAGCTGAAGTCAATTAGATAATTTTGTCTTTCGGGGCTGGATTATTTCCCGCCGTTTTCCTTTTTGACAAAATTGTGTATAATGTCAACATATGAAAAAAGCACAATTCCAATTTGCATTACCCGTTTCCATACTAAGAGAAGGCGATAGTTTTATTGCTTATACTCCCGCTTTGGATTTATCAACTGTGGGAGATACCTTGGAGCAAGCTCAAAAAAGATTTGAAGAAGCCGTACAACTTTTTTTTGAAGAAATTACAGAAGAAGGTACGGTAAATGAGGCATTAGCAGAGCTTGGTTGGCAAAAAGCCGATAATCAACTTACGCCACCCGTTGTAATTTCTCATCAAACAGAAACTTTTTCAGTTCCTCGATTTGCTCTATAAAATATGCCTAATTTAACCCCTCTTAATTGGAAAGAATTTGAAAAATTTCTTTTATATGTAGGCTGTGAATTTAAGCGGCAAAGAGGAGATCATAAGGTTTATTGGAGGTCGGGTTTAAAAAGGCCCATTATTCTCCCAACTTACAAAAATCTTCCAATATTTATCATAAGAAATAATCTAAGAACCTTAGGAATAACTGTTGAAGAATATTTAGAAATATTGAAGAAGATATGAAACGGGGCTGGATTATTTCCCGCCTTCTCTTGTCATGGAGCTAATCTCACCGGATGCAGTATCCTCTGATGCCAGATCAGCAAGGGCTCTTGTTGCCCAAAGACGACCCAATCGATTCCCAGTTTGCATATAATCGGCTATTGCATCTATCAATTTTTCTCGTAATTCAATGCCCTTTTCGACAGTGAATCCTTCACGTCGAGCCAAGGAATAATCTGTAAAAGGTCTTCCTATTTCAGGGCCATATCTTGCTATATAAGGCTTTCTTGTCTCGGCTCTTCTATGTGCTTCTTGTCTTCGTGAGCTATCTCCTTCAGGTGGCATGACGCGATTATATTGCTGAAATAATTACTTGTCAACAAAAGAAATCTCCGGGGCTAGATTATTCCCCGCCCTTTTTATTTTAATAACCCTGATAGCTTAAGCGCGTTGAATGAAAGATATGCAAGGACGACAGCCGCAACCAAACTTAACCACGCCGGCACATCCCAACCTGCATAAACCATATTCCAGCCTAAAACAACTCTTAAAAGGTGCAAAAGTCCAACAATTGCAAATACTACTCCCGCTACTTTGTAGAACATTTTTGAGGATAACATTTTTCTCACCCCCTTCTTTCTTAAGATTGGCACCAACTGATTAAAATGTCAAATCGTGGCTAAATTATTCCCCGGCCAATTCAATTTCCAGCCGGTAAACCGACCAAGGGTACAAACCGAACTCCAAACATTTGTTTTATAATTAATTCCTTTTCCTGCTTAACTCCGAGCACCAAATTTTGATCCCCCTCTACTTTTCCAATGGGAATTACTATTCTGCCGCCAACTTTAATTTGCTCGATTAAAGCAGGGGGTATTTCTTTTTCTGCTGCTGCGGTAACGATAATCGTATCAAAAAGCGCTCTTTCGGGAATACCCAAAATACCATTACCGGTATAAACCGTAACATTTTTATAGCCATGTGTTGCAAGTCTTTCCTGTGCTGTTTGTGCTAAATCAGGATTGTTTTCAATAGTATCTACTTCTTTTGCACAAAAAGATAAAAGCGCAGCCGTGTATCCCGAAGCGGTTCCAACCTCTAAAACCCGCTCATTGCCTGTTAATCCAAGAGCTTCTATCATTTCTGCAATGACTGAAGGTTGACTGATTGAAGAATCTTTTCCTAAGGGAATTACTTCGTCGGAATATGCTAAGTGTTGAAAGGCTGGAGGCGCAAAATTAGCTCTATCAACAACTTCGAAAGCTTTATAAACAAGTTCGCTTTTAACATAAGGCCTTAAGGTCTTCAGTAATTTAGGCCTGGTTTCTTTTGATTCTATGCTTGCTCGTAACTGTTGTATCCCATCTAAGCCTTTCTGAAGGCTTGGCAGCAATTTGTCTTTTGACATTTCGAGTTGGAGTATAACAAATCGTCAAAATAAATCAACCTACGGTTAAATTATTCTCGGGGGGGCATTTGTTTCATCCAGTCGTGGACGTAGATTTCGGCTGCTCCGGTTTCTATTCCCTCCAGAATTTTTTCGGCTACATATTCCGCTGTGTCCGGCGGCTTAAAGTTGGGATCGTCCGAACTCCAATCCTGTTCTTGCTTTTGCGGTTTTGATTTGAGAGTATTCTTTTCAAAATCCGTTAAAGTAATATAAGGATAAACCACACCAACGCTAATTTTGTCATCTTTGAGTTCTTCGCGAGCGGTTAAAGAGATTTGCGCCAGCGCGCGTTTTAACGAAGAATACGCCGCCATATTTGGAAGCACCATTAACGCCGTTCCCGAAGAAATATTGATAATGGAACCCCCACCTTGCTTTTGCATAATGGGAATTACTGCCTGCATCGCGGTGAGCGGACCAACGACGTCGAGGTTAAACAGCTCGCGGAAAGTATCTGAATTTGTTTCTTGAACAGAAGCATCATATCCCCTGCCGGCGTTGTTGACCAAAATATCGATTCTGCCAAAATGTTTGAATGCTTTTGCAACCATTGCCTTAATTTGTTTTTCATTGCTCATATCGGTTTGAATTACTAATGAATCCTGAAGTTGTTTGGAGATTTTTTGCAGTTTAGAAAGTGAACGCGCCGCCAATGCCACTTTGGCGCCATTTTTGGAAAGGAGTTGAGCGGTAGCCAAACCGATTCCCGAAGAAGCTCCTGTGACAATCGCCACTTTACCCTGAATATTCATAGATTGAATTATGTATTTTTAAACTGAATTATTTCTGAATTTAATGCCCAAGACTAGAATTTATCTTGGGCTAGAAAGTTTAGCAATTCCTGTCCGGTTAAGTAACCGGGGTGCAGCCGATATAAATAGTATTTGTTATCAACCGTATCTTTAATACCGGGAAGTGTCGAGACGGCATTGGTAAATCCGGCTTGTTTAACCAAGTCGATTGTCTGCTGGTCAAATGAACCATAAGGATAAGCAAAACTAGTAATCGGCAAGTGCAATTCTTTTTGTAAGTCAATCCGGCTTTGCGCGATTTGATACCAGGTTGCATCCTTACTCATCCCTTTAAGCGCCACGTGATCCATGGTGTGAGCACCAATTTCAATCAGTGGACTTTTGGCTAAGTCCTCAAGCTGGAAAGAAAAAAGAAAATTTGGGCGGTTTAAAAAGTCCACAATAATATAGGTGACCGCTTTAACCTTTTCCTGTTTTAAAATCGGGAAAACATCGGTGTATAAATCCATATAGCCGTCATCAAAACTTAAAATAATAGGCTTCTTGGGGAAATTTTTGACTTTACCGTTAAGCGCCGGCACTAAATCTGACGGTGTAATAAAAGTATAACCGGCCGCTTTTAGTGTCTCAATCTGCGCTTCTAAGATGCTGGGGATAGTTGTTAACGATATTCTGATTGTATCATTCTTATCCTGAGGATATTCCACGTAATGAAACACTAAGATTGGTATTCTAATGGGAGCCGGACTAGTAACTTTCGGGCCGGTCTTTGCTCCAAGAACAGTAGCGACATCCGCAGGCAAAACGGTCATTTGGTTTTCTTCGTTAAGTTCGGGGATAGCGCGTGACTGATAATATAAATATCCTCCGACAGCGACTAACAAAACCGCCAGAAGAGGAAGAAAAAATAAGCCGAATAGCTTCTTGCGGCTTTTAACAATCTTTTTCTTTTTCTTTCTGGCTGATAATTTCAATTAACTATAGAATAACAAATTAGGGAAGTAGTTTGTCAAGAGAGCCTAACTTAGTACGCCACCGGGCAAAACTTGTAGCGTTCTTTTTCTAACCACCTGCGTCAAAAAATCTTCCGCCGTATCCCATAATCCTGGGATTGTCCTAATTTTATGATTCTGACAATCTTGACGAAGCTGACCAATTGTATAGCTTTCGTCGACAATTATTCCTCTGGTTTGAGCTTTAAAAAAGAAATTGCGGAAAATCACACGGATTCTTCCTAATTGAGTATCCGTAGCGCCACTTTCTTTCCACACGTCACCAACCAATTCTATTTTCGCACGTTTTTTGTCACCGCTATTTTCATCCGGAACTATCCTTGCTATATCAAATATTGGCCTTTCATCCGGATACCAACCAAATTCTTCGCTGTAAGCTGACGCCAAATGCATTATTGAATTTGGTTGTTCTACTTCTACCAAATCGCCTATTAATAATTCTCTGCGTATTTCTGTAACCATAGTTAAGACAGTATAGTTAGTTTTATCGAGTTGTCAACCAATAGCGGCCTTTTTCCGTAACCGTCTTGTCTTTGTTCATCGTCCATTAAAAGTAGCATAGGTTAAATTAGGCAAGGAGTCTGTAATCTTGGTTACAAGTTATCGATGAAGAAAATTACGCAGTTTGATTAGCGAGCCATTTTTGTAGTTCCAATGCGGCTGAGCAACCGTAACCGGCGGCGGTAATTGCTTGTTTATAATCTTTATCATGCACATCCCCGGCGACAAAAACGCCTTCTTTGTTGGTTAAAAAATGAGAATGCACTTTGACAAAACCCTCTTCGTCTAAATCAATGCCGGTGAATTTGGAAGTGTTTGGCAGATGTCCGATGGCGACAAAAATTCCGTCAATCGGCATTTCCGATTCTTCGCTTGTCTGGGTATTTTTGAGCTTTACTTTTTCGACTTTCATTTCGCCCAGAACTTCTGTGATCTTTGAATTCAAAAGAATTTTGATTTTTGGATTTTCCATGACTCTTTTTTGCATGATTTCGGAGGCTCTAAAACTGCCTCGGCGGTGAACAATAATTACATTATTTGCAAATTTAGAAAGAACCAAGGCTTCTTCCATCGCACTGTCCCCACCTCCGACCACAATTACATTCTTATTTCTAAAAAACGCCGCGTCACAAGACGCGCAGGAAGAAACTCCGCGTCCGATTTTTTCCTGTTCGCCCTTAACTCCGAGCCATTTGGTATCGGCACCAGTTGCGATAATCACCGCTTTTGTTTCATAAGTTTTGTCGCCGACCGAGATTTTGAAAGGTTGAGAGGAAAAATCGGCGGATGTGAAATCATCATCAATAAACTCCGCGCCAAATTTTTCGGCTTGCTTTCGCATATTGGCCATTAAATCCGGCCCTTGAATTCCCTCCGGAAACCCGGGAAAGTTTTCAACCAAAGTTGTCAGCATTAATTGCCCGCCCCACGTCACGCCGGCAATCACCAGCGTTTTTAAATCCGCGCGGGTCGTGTAAATCGCGGCGGTTAAACCGGCGGGACCAGAGCCAATTATTATTACGTCGTACATTTTATCCATAAATAAATTAGCGCGGGAAGCTTACAAAATTTTCGAGCTTTCATTCGAATTTCCTCATTTCAGGTTCTATCAAAACCTTATGAGCTGAAAGCGAGAAAATTTTCCGTAAGCGACCTCAGCGCTCCGATTGGAAAATTTTACTCTCGAGCTGAATTTTTTGAAACCTTAATTTCCTAAAACGCTGTCTATTTCTCTTTTAAAATTATTCTTGCTTTGCGCCCCGACCATTGACTTGACTACCTGTCCGTTCTGGAAAATCAAAAGCGTCGGAATACTCATTATTCCATAATTTCCAGGAACCTGGTTTTGGTCGACATTGACTTTCCCTACTTTTAATTTTCCTGCATATTCCGCCGCTAACTCTTCCACAATTGGCCCGACAATCCGACAGGGCTGGCACCACTGCGCCCAAAAATCCACCAGCACCGGGACTTTTGACTCTAGTACTTCCGCCTTAAAATTTTGATCCGTTAAAGTTAAATCCGCCATAATTCACGTTAGTTGCTGTATAACCATAGCAGAGACTTTTTATTCTGTCAATGAATTATTTCACAAAGAATTTTTAAGACTAAAGTAAACAAATTTTACTCAACAAGATTAGTTGGAGCTTTGTTTATAAAGCTTTTGACATTGCCTAAAGTTGTTTCCAAAATCTCCTGCAACGCTTCTATACTATTAAAAGCGTTGTGCGGGGTAATCACTACGTCATCTCTATTTAATAATATGTGGTCTAAAAGCTGTGTCTGAATATCACCTTTGGCGATATGCTCCGACGCTAAAAATTCCCTTTCTTCTTTAAGCGCGTTCTCTTCTTCCAAGACATCCAAACCAGCACCGGCTAAAATTCCTTTTTCCAAGCCGGTAAGAATCGCGTGTGTTTCTACCAGTGCGCCTCGGGCGGTATTAATCAGAATTGCGCCTTTTTTAAATTTGCTGATATTTTGCAAGTTAATGATGTGCTCTGTTTCGTTGTTATACGGAAGGTGCAAAGTGACGACATCGGCACCGGACAACAATTCGTCTAGGGAAACGTATTGAACGCCCTTGGCGCATAATTCTTGGTCCTCGTGATGACAATACGCTAGCACTTTCATCCCAAACGAAACGCCCAAGCTGCAAACATTTTTACCGATATGTCCCGTTCCAATTACTCCCAAAGTTTTGCCAAATAAATCAAAACCGGTTAAGCCAACGCTACTAAAGTCTCCTTTTTTTGCCCGCTCGACCGAAGGAATAATCTTTCGCGATACCGCCAGCATTAAAGCAAAAGCGTGTTCGGCAACAGTATGCGCGCCGTATGAAGGGACATACGAAACCACGATTCCCTTTTCTTTGCAGGCGGCAATATCAATGTGGTCAAAACCCATCGAGCGGGTGGCGATAAATTTTAGACTCGGTAGTTTTGCCAAAATCTCCTTGGTGATAGTGGAATAAATAAAAATGGAGATTATTTCCGCGTCTGTATATTTAGCCACTGTTGATTCTTCCAGTTTTTCTTCATTTACAATAGGTTGCTCTTGAGACAACGCAGTTTCGATGTATCTTTTTTCCCAGGCTTCAACTTCAAAAAAAACAATTTTTGCCATCTTAAATTATTATTGCCTACTTGAAGACTTATGTAAAGTCGTAGTTATCGGTAATCTGAGTTTTCCTCTTGAATAGATCAATGTCTTTAATGGTTATGCTATTTCTTTTGTATGTAATTAGACCCAGCTGTTCCAGTTTTTTCATTTCCAGACTGACAGTTTCCCGGGTTATTCCAACCATTGAGGCAATATCTTTATGTGCCAGGGGCAAATCAATTGTAATTGCATTTCCAGTCTTAACACCAAACTGTCTTGCGCAAAGATCAATTATGTAAGCTACATTTTGACAAGCACTACCTAATTTTAGAAGCTCCATCCTATTTAATAGTTCTTGCCAACGGCGGACCACTTCTTGAGCTAGCGAAAACATTAAAAAAGTATTGGTGGAAATTAATTCGGTGAAGGTTTCCCGCGGCGCCCGTCTTAAAGTTACCGGCGTATGGGCTTCAAAATAATATCTGGTGGTCGTATCCCCCAAAAAAGTGAACAATAAAGGGAAGATATATCCCGGTTTATAAATTAAAAAAGTTAGCTCTTTGCCGTCCGGCGAGATGTAATAAAATTTGACGTAGCCTTTTTCAATAAAATAAATATATTCAATCTTATCTTCGGGCCTAAGAATTACTTGCCCCTTTTTGTAATTAAGAGGCTTATATTGAGCAAAAAATGGATCGAGTTTTTTGAGTAAATCTGTATCCATTATCACGGCAATACTAACATAATTTATCTATTTTCTCAACGACTGTAAGCTGGATTACTTTACCTTTGTTAATCGGGTTACTGCTATCTAAAACCAATTCGAATAATATATTCCTAACAAAGGAGGTGAAACATGAATACTTTAAATAGTTTAGGCAAAAATACTTTTGGGATTAAAAATTTCTTTCGGAATTTGGAAGACAGCATTCGACAGGAGCAAAAAGAAATTCTTTTCCATAAAAAAAGTTGGGAAGATGAATCGGAATACTTTAATTTTATTAAGTTTCTGTTTAGCGATCCACAAAAAGCGTAATTTTAGTTCTTGACAAGAGTTTTGAAAATAAATACAATCCTTTTATGCCAAAAAAAGCTACCACCAAAAAAATTTCAATTCCGGCGATAAAAAAGCCACAGCTTGAACTACGAATTAAGCTTCCCCAAAATATCAATTGGAAAAGGTTTTTACCAAAATCTTCAAGTCAGATTTTGGTCATTTTATTAGTCGTTGCCGCTTTTCTAATTGGGGTTTTGTTTGACAAAGTTCAATATTTGGAAAAGAATCAGGCTTTAAACTTGCAACCGGTGGCGCAAAATGGTCAAAACGCCCAACCGACCACTGCTCCGGCCGGACAAAAAGTGAATGTTTCCGCGGGCGACTTACCAATTCAGGGCAATGTCAAAGCCAAAGTCACCATTATCGAGTTTGCCGATTTTCGCTGTCCGTTCTGCGAACAATTTTTTACCAGCACGATGCCCCAAATTCTTAGTGATTATGTGAATACCGGCAAAGTTAAATTTGCTTTTCGCAATTTTGCTTTCCTAGGATCGGCTTCTACTGTGGCAGCCGATGCGTCCGAATGCGCCAACGACCAAGGCAAATTCTGGGATTTCTACAACTATCTTTACAAAAATCAGCCGGCGGAAACCGACACCAGTATGTATAACACCGACACACTTACCCAAGCCGCAGTTTCTTTAGGAATGGATAGCAATACCTTTAGCTCCTGTTTGAATAACAAAACCGACGACGCCAAAGTCAGCAAAGATATGGCTGACGGACAAGCGGCGGGAGTTTCAGGCACACCAACCTTTTTTATTAATGGCATTTCTTTAGTCGGAGCACAACCCTACTCTGCTTTTAAAACCATCATCGACCAGGAGCTGGCCAAAGCCAAATAAGTTAACTATTCTTGTAATTCAATTTCTTCTCGATAATCAATGTCCTCAAGCCCATGTGGATGAACAATTAGATGGCTAACGCCAATTGAGATAAAGTAAGTAATTGTTGAAAGAGTAGCAATATAAAAACTAACCGGAAAACGTCCTAAAAGTGAAAGAATTAAACCTCCCCAGGTAAAAAGCAGTGCAAAAATAACAGATAGGCTGATTGCCGACGACGGTTTTCTAGTCAAATGCTGCGCTGAAGCGGCCGGCGCAATAATTAAGGCAAAAACCAAAAGAATTCCTACCACTTGTATCGCTTCGGCCACAGTTACGGCTAAAAGCAGCATGAAGACAATGGAAATAAGCTGCACCGGGACCCCCCTTGCTTCTGCTACTTCCGGATCAATCGATGCAAATAGTAAAGGGCGGAAAATAAATGCTAAAGAAATTAAAACCGCTATCCCCAAAACTAAAGATAAAATTACATCCGTTGGTGTTACGCTAAGAATTGAACCGAATAAGACACCTACTGTTTCTGTGGCACTACTGGAATAAATGCGCAAAAATAAAACGCCCAAGCCCAGCGCAAAAGCTAATATCATTCCGACTTCGATATCTCTACCTTTAATACGTTTTCCTAAAGCTCCCATTCCAAACGCCGCCAAAAGCGTAAAAATAAGCATCCCCACTAACGAACTAATGCCGACTAAAACCGCTCCGGTTGCTCCGGCAAAACCAATGTCTGTTAAAGATTCCGCCGAAAAAGCTTGCGCCCTTAAGACTACAAAATACCCTAAGACACCGGTAATGATAGCAATTAATGTGCCTGCCAAAAAAGCATTTTGCACAAACTGTTCATGAAAAAGTTCAAGCATATTTTTATCCCTTCCCTCTTTCCGTCAGAAGTCTGACCGGAAAATACACTATAAAAGCAATAGCGGCAATATAAAAACTGACGGGAATAGTTCCGTTAACGGCAAAAAATATTCCGAGCCACGTATATAAAACTGCTAAAAAGACCGACAGCGCAATTGCTTTCATCGGTTCGTGCGCTAGTCTTATCGCCGTAGCTGCCGGCCCCACTAATAGAGTAAAGATTAAAATTACTCCTACTACCTGAACCGACATAGACACTGTTATTGCCAATAAAATCAGGAAAAGAATAGAGATAAATTTTACCGGCAATCCGCGCGCTTCCGCCACTTCTTGATCAAACGAGCTAAACAACAGTGGACGAAAGATACAAACCAGAGCTATAAATGTAACTAGTGAAAAACCGATCGTAATTAATACATCAACTCGACTGATTCCCAAAATTGTGCCAAATAAAATACTGTAAGCCCTTTGCGCATAGCCATTATAAAGGGCGATAAACAGCGAACCAAGTCCTAACATAAACATCATTAATATACCAACCGTCAAATCTCTTTCCCGCAAGCGTTTTCCCAAAAGCCCAATGCCAATTCCGGAAATAATGGTAAAAAAGAGTAAACCATAGAGTGGATTAACGCCTAAGACTAAAGCGCCGGCGGCGCCGGTAAAACCAATTTCCGACAGCGCATGCCCGGCAAAAGTAAGTCCGCGCACCAACAAGAAATATCCGACAATTGCCGCGATTACAGCCACAAAAGTGCCCGCCAAAAAAGCGTTCTGGATAAATTGGTATTGAATTAGTGCAAACATGAGTGTTAAATTTCCGCGCCGGTTACAAAAACACGGTTCTTCGCTCTAATAACTTCAACCTCCGCGTTATACAACTCGCTCAAAGTCTCTGACGTAATAACTTCGTCTGGTTTTCCCATTGCGCTATGTCCCCTGGCCATAAACAAAACTTCGTCCACTGCGGGAAGTAAAGGGTTGATGTCATGAGAAACTAAAACAATCGTTATCTTTTGCTCTTTTTTTAATTTGGTTAGAACATCCACTATCCCCCGGGCATGATTGATATCCAAATTGGAAAGCGGTTCGTCCAACAATAAAATCTGTGGATTAGTTATAATTGCCTGGGCAATTAAAAGCCGTTGTTGCTCTCCACCGGACAAGCGCCCGACGGGCGCATTACCAAATCTTAACGCGTCAACTTCTGTTAACGCTTTATCGATTTTTTCCTCTCTTTCGCTACTCGGCAAGCTAATTCCCCATTTATTTCCGTCCAGTCCGAATCCGACTACATCTCTGGCGCGAAGTGCTAAATCCGTTTCTAATACACGGTGTTGAGGAGCATAACCAATTGCGCTATTGCCTCGCGTTGGGGTTTTGGAAAGAACAGTAATCGTCCCTGTTGTCGGCTTTATAATACCAAGCAATAGTTTAAGAATCGTAGTTTTGCCTGCGCCGTTGGGTCCTAAAATCGCAACAAATTCTCCTTTGGCTACGTTAAAACTAACATTTTCCAGAATTTTTCTGCCGCCAAGACTAATAGTCAAATCTTTTACAGAAATAACAGTTTGTGCGTCCATTATTGAGCCACTTTCTGAAGAGCTACTTCCAAATTATCTAATTGAGACATCATCCAAGACTGATAATGATCTTGTGGCGGCATGGTTTCGGAAACCGGGACGATTGGAATGCCTAATTGGTCTGCGGCGCTTTGCAAATTAGTAGTAACCGGAGTAATCGTTTGGTTATTATAAATTAGAATCTTGACTTCTTTTTGATCAATCTGATCATTAGTTGTTTTAACATCGGCAACAGATGGATCATTTCCTTCGGCAATTGCTCTCTCAAATTCAAATGGTGTTAAAACATTTAAACCTTCCGGTCCTGTTTGATAAAGATAAATTGTTTCGGTTAACCCAACCGGACTCCCGCCATATTTAGTTTTAATTTCAGCCATTTTGGCTGTTAACGGATTAAGTGAGGCATCAAATTTAACTAAATTTGCGTCAAATTCTTTGGCATCTTTTGGATCAACTTTTTTTAATGAATTGGTAATCGCCTGCGCAATCGTTGGCATATTATCAATTCCATACCAAACATGCGGATTATCCGGCAATGGATGACTGGCTAACTTCCCACCAACTAAAAGGATACGGTTATTATTTGGAGACGCAGACAATAATTTGTCTATCCAGGTGTCGTAATCCAATCCGTTTTCAATAACGATATTGGCGTTAGTTACCGCCAGCGCATTTTGCACATTTGATTCGTATTCATGCGGATCAACATTGGGATTTGAAAGAATGCTCACAACTGAAACGTGTTCCCCGCCGAGCTGCTTAACGATGTCTCCATAAAAATTTTCCGCCGCCACAACGCCTACCTTATCGTTATTTTGTATAGATTTTTGCTGATTAGGGAATATTTGTCTTGCAAAAACCAAGACAATGACGATTAAAACTAAAGTTCCTAATAATATTGTTAATTTTTTATCCATAATTATTTTTGACAATTGGCACAAAGGCCGAAAAATTCTAAACTGTGTCTTTTGATTAGAAAATTGTGTTTTTTGGCTATTTCTTTTTCCATTTCGGGCACAAAATTATCTTCAACCGGTTCAATCTTGCCGCACTTTTCGCAAATTAAGTGGTGATGGTCGCCTTTACTGGTTAATTCGTAATGCACTTTTCCCTTCTCTAATTGAACTTCTTTGGTAATTCCCTTTTGCAAAAAATCATTCATCATCCGAAAAATAGTGGCCGGATCGGCATTAATTTTTTCCTTCTTGAGATAATGAATTATTGTTAGAGCATCGACCGGCCGATCAGTAGCCCCCAAAAATTTAAGCACGGCAAGCCTTATCGGAGTTGCTTTAAGTGAAACTTCCTGCAATTCGTCTTTATAATTGTGTTGTTTAAAAAATGTGACCATAATAATTTTCGATGTGTTGTGTTAAATGCAATCTACTTGCATAGTATATGCGACCAACTCGCATTTGTCAAGAAGCAAAATTGATTATCTGATATAATAATGCTCGTGAGAAAAATATTATTATTCACTATTCCCCTGCTCTTGCTCCTGCTCCTTCTTGCTCCGGCAAAAAGCTTTGCGCAAAGTATGCCTTCTACTCCCAAGGAAGAATATTTTAAAGCCCGCGTTATTAGCATTACAGAGCAAGGCGAAAAAGATGAGCAGGGATTTAAAAGCTATTTCCAAACTTTAAAAGTGCAAGCCGAAGATGGTCAGCAAAAAGGCGCGCTTCTTACTGTCGAAAATGGCGATGAGTCGCAAATTACCAAAGACCAATTTGTCACAAGTGGCCAAGAAATCATCGTTGATAAAGTGACAAGCTTAGGCAACAGAGTCTCTTATTCTGTTTATGACGCTTACCGGCTGACTAATATTTTTATCTTTTTAATTATTTTTTGCCTGGCGGTTATTTTAATTGCCGGTTTAAAAGGCTTTGGCTCACTTTTGGGAATGAGCGTCAGTTTTGGGATAATTCTGCTTTATATTATCCCCAATATCCTCAAAGGCAACGACCCTTTAACCGTCACTCTTATCGGTTCCACCGTCATCATTTTAATCACCACTTACCTTGCTCACGGCATTTCACAAAAAACGACCATTGCCTTAGCTTCGACGCTTATTTCTATTTTCCTGACAGCCGGTCTGGCAATACTCGCGGTTAACCTTACTAATATTAGTGGGGTTGGGAATGAAGATGCCTTTGCTTTGCAAGTCGGCACAACCAGTCTTATTAATTTAAAAGGGTTGTTCTTAAGCGGCATCATTATTGCCACCTTAGGCGCTTTAAATGATATTACTACTACTCAAGCAATTACTATTTTAGAATTGAAAAAAACCGATCCCAAACTTAAATTTGTGGCGCTTTTTAGCAAAGGTTTTTCCGTGGGCAAAGAGCATCTTGCTTCTTTGGTCAATACTTTAATCCTGGCTTATGTCGGCTCCGCTTTTGCGGTATTTATCTTTTTCGTCTTAAATCCCGCCAAAGTGCCTTACTGGATAGTACTAAACAGCGAATTGGTTTCGGATGAAGTTGTCAAGATAATTGCCGGAAGCATCGGACTTTTACTGTCGGTGCCGATTGTTACTTTTCTGGCCAGCCTGGTTTTTTCGCAAAGAAAAGCTTAATGAACGGTCTTAAAGTCTAGGAATTGTTCTTTTTCTTTTTCCCATTTAACTTGAACCGATTTTACTTCGGCCAAAAACGGGCCTTTTTCGCACAGCTTAGCTAATTTTCCTATCGCTTCTTTTGCGCCTTGAGCTAAAACTTCGACTTTCCCGTCAGTAGTATTTTTGACCCAGCCGTTGATTTTTAACCAGCGGGCGTTGGACTTGACAAAATACCGAAAGCCAATTCCCTGCACTGTTCCAGAAATATAAATTTTCGCTTGCATATTATTTTTTATTCGCCTTGGCGGCGATTTCTCCTTTTAGTTGCTTCAATTTCCAAAGAAATAGAGCAATTTTATTGTCGGCGTTACTATCGATGACAAATGAATAAGCTTTTTCCAAAACGCTGCGATGATTGGTTTTAGCTAACTTAATCCACATTCCCCTGTTTTTATAATCATTCATTTCTTCCGCCAGCCAAATTCCATACGACTGAAAATCCCGGGAAATATATTTATCTTGAACCGGATTAAAGTTTTTTAAAATTTGCTGGACCGATTTCATATCTTTGACTTACGTGTGTGCGCGGGGAGCATTTTGTCAAGATGATGTCTTCGCTAGAGTCGCTTGCGACCGTATCCCGAGTTTCGCAGGGACGCTTGCGTTCGAAGACTCATAGAGATCAGAATGCGACCTAAGCGCTTATTATTTCTATTTCGTATTAAATCTGTTCATGGCTTTTTCTAAGCCCTCTTCCAAGGCATCCTGCACCGCTTTAACCGATTTCTTGACAATTTCCCGCGCCTTTCCCTTTTCACCTTCCGAAAATTCTCCCAAAACATAGTTGTCGATCGGTTTTAACCTCGGTTTTAAAATTTTGAATTTTGCATTGTCGTTGCCGATGCCGATTCTAAAACGCCAAAATTTGTCTGTTCCTAAAAGTTCGATAATTGACTCAACGCCTTTGTGTCCTGCCGACGCGCCGGCAAAACGTATTTTCATACTACCCAGCGGCAAATCAATTTCGTCATGAATTACCCAAATATCTGCCGGGGAAATTTTATAAAATTGAGCGATTGAATTGACTGCTAAACCTGAACCATTCATATAAGTTAGCGGTTTTGCTAAAAGCACTTTTTCCGCCTGACTTTTTTTGGGCTGCCAGTTTATTTCGGCGATTTCTGCTTGAAACTTTTTTTCTTCTTTCCATAAAGCTTGCGAGGAAGATTCAAAATCTTTGAGGAAAGCGTCAACCACCGTAAATCCCAGATTATGTCTGGTTTTGGCGTGTTTGTCTCCGGGGTTACCAAGTCCAACTATCAATTTCATACAGGTATTTTAACACGTTTTGAACAAATTAATCCAAGTGGTTTTTCTATATCAAAATATGTATTAATACACATCAATTGGTCAAAATAATGCTGTTTTGACCAACAAAAAATAAGCCCTCAAGGTTTGAGTTCGACTATTTATAAGCAGGCTCTATCTGGAACAAGATATAGAAAGCAATTGCTGCCGCTATAACCGCTCCGATAACGCTTCCAACATTTAAGGAAACGAGAGAACTTACTATTGCTAAAGCTTCGCTCCAAACCAATAAATTCCAGCCTCTTATTCTTCTTTTCTTAAGCGGCATAAATGCCAGCACCATTAAGATGCCTTCGACAATTCCAATGACGGAAGCCACCAATAAGAAAGCTGTGTAGCCAACACCGGCATACATATAAGCAAGCGGTGAAAAGGCGGTGAAAACACCCAGCCCTCCGACTCCCGCTAAAATTGCCAAGACTCCGAAGATTAATGCTAACCAAGGAGCGACCGAAACTAAGAAATCGGTGGCACTTTTTGGTAGAGCAGGCGCTTTTGCGTAAACATCTTTCAGAGGTTTTAAGAGTTGTTTTGTTTTTTCATCCATTATTATTTCACCTCCTTTTTACCCGCCGCTAAATCGCTCCGTGAGCCGTGAACGAATAGTTCCCAAAAGGCGAACGGCAAGATTAGGCGGGCCTTCCACTATTAGAGTATCTTGCCGGAAATTAAAAGTCAATTCCCAATTGACTCTCGGCTGTTTTTTCGACGGTTGCTGTCGGTTTTTCTTCTCCCCAAATCTTCACAATCCCATACGTTCCGTCGTAACCGGGCATTATGGCGATATCGCCTCTCCGCACCTTATCAATTCCTTCAGCTATTCTTGGCCCTGCTTCTCTGGTGATATCTTCTTTGGAAATTTTGAGCAAAACATTTATTTCCGAACCAAATTTTTCGCACAGCTGGTCAAATAAAGTTTTGACTTTTTGGCTGGAAACGGTTGAATGCAAACTTTCGGCAATGATTTCGTTTAAAGGCACCAATTTGACAAATGGCGGATGCTTTTTACTGGGATCAATTATCCATTTGACGCCATTCGGATTTAATTTAGCCACTTCGTCCGGCCACGTTTGCGTTTTTGCTAACTCCTCTACTCGGTGCATGACGCCAACCGTTAATGGACGGTGGCAAACCGGACAAATGTTGCCGTTATCCCTGGTTTCTTTGGGATTTTGCACAAAATTGCAGTTGCGGTGGCCGGTGAAATGGTATTTTCCCTCCTCCGGATAAAACTCGATTGTATAGCCGATTTTTAGTTTACTGTCCGGCTCTTGTTTAATCGCATCAGTAATATCCCCATAAGTTATTTTGAACTTTGGGTCGTCTTTTTTGGTGACAAAAACCGTTGCTTCCCTGCCCATTTTCGCCATCGAATGCGCGTCGGAAGTAGAAATCAGTGAACGGTTCTCCAGTTCCTTAATCTGCCAATTCATATACGGGTCGCTGGATAAACCGGTTTCAACTCCATAAATTTTATCTGCATAATCGCCAAAACACTCACTGATTGAATCAAAACCGGAGTTTGAACCATATAAGGCAAACCATGGTGTCCAGGCGTGACAAGGTACTAGAAGCACATTTTTATCAACCGAGTAAATTAACTCCATTAGCTGAATCGAAGACAGTCCGATAATCGGCCGGCCGTCGGAAGATAAATTACAACCGCGCTTGGTTAGCTCCGCGGCAATCTTTTCGCAAACTTCAAGGCTTGGTGAAAAAACCAAATTGTGGATGCGGTGGACTTTACCGTTTTGCGAATAAATACTGGAGATTTCGACCGTTAAAATAAAATGGGTCTTGAAATTTTTATCATCTTTAAACTTAAAAATGCCCTCAGTATCTTCAACCAGCTCCTGTTTTATTTCCCTCCTCCACAAAGGATGCGTCCAGTCGCCGGTGGCAAGTATATCCAAACCCTTCTTCGTTCCCCACAAAGCCATATTGTAAAGATTCATGTCCCGGCTTACCGCCCGGGAATATTTGGAGTGGAGATGTAAATCGGTCACAAATTCCATGAGGTTATTCTAACACAAATAAATTGGGGGTTGGCAAGAAAATTTTTAGTTGTTACAATTTAATTAATGGGAGTACAGTTGGAAAAATTCCCCATCGTTACGATTACGAATCATGCAGGAGAAGTAACTATAACCGACTTTACTCCAACAGCAGAAGATCAACTTATTGGCAGATTTTTTGACGGGAAAACCAACATCCCTCCAACGATTGGAACAATATCTCGATCCGGCATCAGATTAACCATTGGAGGAGATCCTGAAGACACTCAACCAGAAAGTCGACCTGAACCAAAAGCCATAGTCTTTACCAGGAATATAAATGACATTGTTAATGACGAAATTGAAAAAGAACTTCAAGCGGAAAGAGATACAAAAAGACCAAGAACTAAACCCGACGGGGATTCTACCAAGTTAAGACCTATTGTTTTCCTTGCTGCTGATACATCTCGATAAGCTCGGTGACTGAAGTGGCGTCTTCGGGTTTTTTGTCTGCATCCCGGAATGAAACTAAGCGCGGGAAACGAAGCGCATAGCCAGGTTCTGTCTCGGTTTTACCAGCGGTATGAATCGGCGAACGGGTAATTTCATCCGCCAAAACTTCGATGACAATTTTGGGCTCAATCCAAACTGAAGGGATGATATTTGAACTGACTCTGGCCGGTTTTTGCTCCAAACTGATTTTATCGGCTCTTTTGTGCACTTCCCTCCACTCTTCATCGGTTAAGCCGGTCCCGATTTTACTGACTGACACAAACTCGTCCTTTTCTTTATCATAAACCCCCACCAATAACGCTCCCGCGCCAAAAGCGGTCCTCTTCCCTTTGCCGCTGATGTATCCCAAAATGACACAATCAATTGTGTCGCTTAATTCACCCGATGAGTGCCTTTTGAGCTTAACCCAATTAAAATTTCTGGCTCCCGCTTCATAGGGACTTTCCAATTTTTTGATGACTAACCCTTCCAAACCCTTGGAAATTGCGTCTTCCAAAAGTAGCGACAAAGTTTTGGCGTCTCTGACGGTCTGGTTTTTAGTTCTAATTAAGACGTCATCTTCGGGCAAAACTTCTTTGAGAATTTCCATTCTCTTGGTCAGCGGCAAATCAATTAGAGACTGCCCGTCTTTGTAGAGAATATCGAACACAAAAGCTTTCAGCGGCAAACTTTTGGCCATTTCCGCAATGCCGTATTTTCTCCTTCTTTTGGTGGTTTCCTGGAAGGGCAAAAACTCTTCCGACTCCGGGTTGTAAGCTAACGCTTCGGAATCCAAAATTATAGTTTTTGCTTTAATTTGTTTTCTGACCGCTTCCGTTAACTCCGGAAACATCTGTGTCATCTCCTCTAAGTTTCTGGAGAACATTCTGACGATATCGCCATTTTTGTGCAACTGAACTCTGAACCCGTCATATTTATACTGTGCGTCAACCACTTTCATTTTTTCGATCACTTTTTCGGGATTTGGCAAGCGTTCGCAAAGTTCCGAACGTACCGGATAGCCAACTCTTAACTCTAATTTCTGAACCGCAGCTAAACCACCGTCCCACAAAGTTTTGGCAATTAAACCTAAATCCGAAGTCCGGTTATATGCTCCCTCCAATAATTTCCGCTGAAATTTATCGCCAAGTTTTGCCGTTGCTAAGGCGTCTAAAATCGTCGGGTCACCAATTCCCAAACGCGTGTTACCTAAAGGAATTCGCACGAGGTGTTTGGCCGAAATCGGGTCGAGTTGTTTGAGAAGGTCTGATAATAAAATTTGTCTTTTCTCCACGGTCCCGTTCCCCTTCGTGTTGGCAATTTCCAAAAGAATATTAACCACTTCGCCAACCGTTACGTCGCGGGGAGCATTTTGTCGAGATGATGTCTTCGCTAGAGTCGCTTGCGACCGTATCCCGAGTTTCGCAGGGACGCTTGCGTTCGAAGACTCATCGAGATCAGAATGCGACCTAAGCGACTCAGCAACTAATCCCATGTCGCCTAATTTATTGAAATCCTTGATTACTGCTTCTTTATTCGAACCGTAAGCCAGCGCTAACGCTTCCGCCACGGTTTTCTCTGCCATACCGATTTCGATTGGCGCAAAAAACGGCGCTAATCTTCCCTGGATTAAATAAACAATCTTTTCAATTTCACTCGCCGGAGTTTTTTTGAATAGCTCCGCCAGAATCTCAATTAAAGCCAATCTTGAAGAAGT
Organism: Candidatus Levyibacteriota bacterium; assembly: GCA_049519175.1. GTDB lineage: Bacteria > Patescibacteriota > Microgenomatia > Levybacterales > UBA12049 > DATKGX01. The sequence continues at coordinate 152,314 of JBEKQZ010000002.1, forward strand.
CCCTTCCAGTTTCTCAAAATACTCTGTCAACTCACTAAATTTCATACTATGCCATTATATATTTTGCGCCTTTAGTTACACCGTGTTTTTTAATAATTCCATGTCCCACCAAAGCTTTAATCTCATTAAGAACCGTGTCTTCGGAAACCATTGGGAACAGCTGTTCAAAGGCCTGGTTTTGCAAATAACCGATTTTTTGGATGTATTCAATAATCTTCAACTGTCTAGGAGATAAAAGTATTGGCGAACCGCCGAGCTTTTCTTTAATTCTGGCGTCCACCGAAATACTTTCGACTCTTTCCCTAATTTTAGCCAGCTCAATTGATAATCCTAAGGTAAAATATTCCAGCCACTGCGTTAAATCACCCTCGTTTTTCTCCACACTTTGCAAGGCTTCGTAATAAGAGGTGGCATCTTTATCAAAATATTCTTCCAAAGAGAAAAACTTGCGGATATCATAATTATCTTGGTACAAAATTAAAGTCGCAATCGCCCTTGCCACCCGGCCGTTACCATCCAAAAACGGATGGATACGCACCAGCTCGTAATGTGCAATCCCCGATTTTAGCACCGGATGCACTTCTAAATCCGGCGCGTTTTCAATAAATTCCAGCAAATTCTTGACCTGAAACGGAACAGCTACGGCCAGCGGGGGCCGGAAAGAAATTTCTCCGGTTTGACTATTTTTAACAACCACTTGAGTTTTTCTAAAAACGCCACATTGCTCGGGCGCTAAAATTTTATCAACCGTTAATTTGTGCAGATGTTTAACCAATTCTTCGTCAATTTTAATCTGCGCTTTCGGATTTTGGTCGATAAATTCCATCACTTTACGGTAATTGATAACTTCCTGAATATCGCGGTCACGGGCGGCCACCTGCTGTCCCAAAAGCACCTTCTCCGCTTCGGAAAGATTCAATTCGTTACCTTCAATGTGTGTTCCGTAATGAATCGTTCTCACCATTGCGTCTTCCCGGAATTCCCGTTCGAAATACGGCAAAAGCGGCGCGTTGTCAATCACTTCTTTACTGGCTTCAATGCTGCCGATGTTTTTGAGGATTTTATTGGTGATAGTAAACTTGGGCGAATACATACCAATATTATAGCAAATTCCCGAACTATTCCCTAGCTATCTTCCAGTAATATTAAATGTGGTCATGAGCAGTTTTTGTGCCCTTACGTAACCCAGGATCGCCAATTCCCCTACGTTTTACCCTAGTGGTTTCAGGAATTATGGTAATTCTACGACCTTTTTCGTCATACACAACTTCTCTACCCTTAGCGTTAACTTCCCTAGTTTCCTTACTTTCTCCAGCCATTTTAAAACTAAAATAGATTTTGAATAAATTCGGCGAGTTTAGAAACTTAGAACTGCTGAGCTTCTTTTGCTTTAGTTGCTCCGCTGCTGTGCATCCTGGAAGGTCTTATTCCTTCTGCTCCAAGAGCTTCTCCCCATAATCCAAAAGAAACCTCGGCTTTACGAGCTGCTTTCTCTGCTGCTCTTCCTTCCCTTAGGGCTGCTGTTACTTCTGGGCTTATTATTAATCTTTCTGCCATAGATTATTCCTCCTTTCTCCCACCAAAACAATGGTATGATATATATCACACTATTTTCAAGTGGTCAATAGTGCTTTCATGACTACCGGTATTTCGGTGGCCAAATCCGAGGCGTTAAAATAGATTCCCATTTTTTCTGCCAAAGCTTCTCCGGCTTTTTTGTTGATGAATGACCCTGCTTCGGCGGATAAGAACGCTTCGTTTTTGCAGTAGAGCGCGGCCACCAAACCGGCCAGCACATCGCCGGTGCCGCCTTTAGTCATCCCTGGATTGCCACCGCTGATTTGCACCGCTTCTGTTCCATTTGAGACCACATCCACCTCGCCTTTTAAAAGAATCGTTAATTTAAATTCTTTAGCTAATTCCTGAACCAAATCCGGTTCTATTCTTGATTCTTGATTCTTGATTCTTGATTCAAAGAGTTTGGAAAACTCGCCGTGGTGCGGCGTGACGATTGCAGTTGGTGGCAAAACTTCAGGCTTGACAACTTGTAAAGAACCGCCGTCCACTACCCATTTTTTGTTTGGATAGGCTTTGAATAGCTTTTCCGTTAGTTCTTTTGTGTCATCATCCCCTAGCTCTACTCCGTTTTCTCTTGGCAAACCTGGACCAATAAGAATGCAATCCGCTTCTTCAATGTAATGCTCAATTTTATTGCGCGGAACAATAATCCCGTTCCGAAATTCCTCTTTTTCTTTTTCAACTAAAGTGTTATTTTGCGGAACCGAGGAATAAAAAACCATGTCTACAATCCGGGAAGCGACTTGCAAAGCCCACAACGAGGCGGCATGAAATAAAACCGACCCGCCGATAATCAACAGCTTCCCATTTTCGCCTTTATGCGAATCGTGAGCCGGCACATACAACTTTTTTAAATCATTAATATCAAACTCGTTCATTTTTGCAAATTCACTACCTTCATTAATTTTAGCAGTTTTCTAGGAATGAATTCTTCATGCGTGGTAGTAATAATTGTTTGCTGTTTACCGATTTCTTCCAAAATTAGCTGGATATGTCCTTCGTCCAACTCCGAAAAGATATCGTCCAACAAAAACAGCGGCCGCTCACCCAATAATTTTTCGATAAACATCAGCTGCAACATTTTTAGCTGCAAAATCGCCAGGCGCTGTTGTCCTCTTGAGCCGTAAAACTTAACGTTGTGGGTGGTTTTGTCACCGCCGTTGAACATCGAAACCGAAAAATCATCGCGGTGCGGCCCCACCAGAGTCACTCCGGCTGCTACTTCTTCCCTTTCGTATTGCACCAACCTTTCTTTGGAAACCAGGCTTTTATCATACTCTACTACGCAGTCAAAAATGTCTTTGGGCGATGAGTTGATAAAATTAGTGAATTCTTCTCTTTTTTGAGTGATGATGTTGCCGTTTTCAATTACTAAATTATCCCAGTATTCAAATTGTTTTTCGTTTCTCTGTCCGGTTTCCCGAGCCACCTCCAACAGCGCGTTTCTTTGCCTTAAAGCTTTAGTGTAGGCAATTGAGGCGATACGGTAATTTCTGTCAACTTGTTCTAAAACTTCATCCAAAAAATTCCTTCGCAATGCCGGCGACTCGATAATAATCTCTAAATCTTGAGGCGAAAAAAGCACCGCTAACAGTTTCCCGGCAAAATCGACCCGTCTTTTGGCAACACCGTTGACTAAAAATTTTTTATACTGCGAGCCGCCGTTAACTTCTCCGTTGGTAAGCAAAACTTCCAACTCGTCAGCATTGACAACGCCTTTGACTCTCCCCACTTCCTCGGTAAATTTAAGCATCTGGGTGTCTTTATCTGTGCGGAAACTTTTGCCGGTGGATAAAAGATAAATTGCTTCGACCAAATTGCTTTTGCCCGAAGTATTTGGCCCGACAATTAAAGTCGTTTCTTCAAAATTAAATTTTTTCTTGTCGTAGCTTCTAAAGTTTTGTAAAGAAATGGATTTTAGCACGAAGCTATTCTATCACAGTTCCGAGGAATTTTTCGCCATCGAAGTATTTTCTAATATTGTCGACATTTGCTCCGTTTAGAATTATTACTCTAAGTCCCAATTCCTGTGCTTTCTTAGAAGCAATTGGATCAAATGGAGTATTCATACCCGGAATCCAAACATCGCCAACCAACTTCCTGAAGTTTCCCCAAGAAATTCTATCTATGGGTTTGGCATCGCTAAATTTCTTCGGATCTTTGTCACAAGCTCTATCTATATTACTCATGTTTATAACACTCTTTACTCCGTAGTCTTCGCAAATCAAAACGGCATCGAAGTCTGTTGACCAACCCGGCTTCCAGCCTGAAGCGATTACAACTGGTTCAGAAACTTTTCTAATTATTTCGTAGTCGTCTATTATTGTCGGGTGAGCGAGGTCTCTGAAGATGGTTCTAAGAAGGTGCGCGTTGAGACGAGTGGCGTGGATCGCAAGCCAATCGATATCTTCAGGAGCAATCTCGCCTATTATCTCTTTGGCTGCGGTTTGATAGTGCCTTGCAGTTGATCCTCCTCCTGCGACTAAAAAAAACTGGCGGTTTGGATTCTTCGCTAGTTGCTCTCTTATGAACTTATTAAGTTCGGATAAAAACTTCGTGTCAATCCCTCCGTTGGGGACGATGAGGGATCCTCCGATGGACATGACGATTCTGTCCTTATACGCCATAAAAAACTAGCATTCTCCTCTGCGGATAGTGCTAGATTTAGATACTATCATTAAATTCTAAAAAAAGCAAACTATTTCTGATGCTTGGGACAAAAGTAGGTACCGCGTCCCCCGAGTTGGATTTTTTCGATTGTCGCTCCGCAAACCGAGCATTTCTCGCCATTTTTGCCATAAGCTAAAGTGTGGTTTTGATAATTTCCTTCTTGTCCTAAAACATTGACAAAATTTTCGTCGGACGAACCACCGTAATCTAAACTTTTTTCGATGACTTCATGGATGGTTTTGAACAGTCTTTCAACTTCTGTGTCAGTAAGGGTTTTGCCTTTCCGCCTGGGATCAATTCCGGCCAAAAACAAGGCGTCATTGGCATAAATGTTGCCGATTCCGCCGATTCTTTTCTGGTCCATTAAAATGAGCTTGACCGGCAAATTGCCTTTTTGAACTGTATCTTTGAAATATGGAAGTGTTAATTCTTTGCCGGCTAAATCTTCCCCCACTTTTGGCTCCGGCCCCATCTCTTTAAAGAAAGCAACGTCTTTTAGTTCGTCTTTTCTAATCACCTTAATCCAACCAAAACGGCGCAAATCATTATAAAAAAGCTTCGCCCCTTTATCTAAAGTGAAGATGACGTGGGAATATTTGGAAGGAAGCGTTCCTCCGCCGACTTTTGCAGATAGTTTTGAATTTTGAGTAGTCGCATCTTGAAAAACCAACTGTCCGGTCATTTTTAAATGTACCGTCAGCACATAATTGCTATCAAGTTCAATGATTAAACCTTTGCCAATTCGCTTGATGTCGGTAACGGTAGCGCCGATGACATCTTTAGGATTTCCCTGGAAGATTTTTGGCACGCGGACTTGAACATCCTCAATTTTGTGCCCAATCAGACGTTTTTGCAATCCCAATTTGATGGTTTCTACCTCCGGCAGCTCAGGCATAATTTATAAAATTTCTAATGGAGCGCGGCGAGCTTTCTTGTGAGAAATGTTTTCACTAGAGTCGTAAGACCGTATCCCGAGGACGGATAGAATCCGGCCGCAGGGACGCTTGCGTTTGAAAACTTTCGAGCCAAGAATGCGAGCAACAACGCTTAGCTTACTTATTTTTTACTTTTGAACTTACAAAGTCTTGAATTTCTTTTTTAAAACGCTCTTTGGAAAACTTTTTCGCTTGCTCAATGCAATCTTTCGAGTTGAATTTTGTGTTTTCGAACTTTTTGACTGCTTCGATTAAACCGTTTACCGAATAGTCGTTGAACAAAACTCCGGTTTTGCCGTTCACGACTGTTTCTTTATATCCGCCGCCGTTAAAAGCAATCACTGGCGTCCCACAAAACATCGCTTCAACCGGCGTAATCCCAAAATCTTCGTCCTGCGATAAAGCCAAAAAGCCCCTTGCTCCTTCGTAGAGCTTTGCTAATTCTTCATCACTGACTTGTCCCAAAAATTCCACTTTGCCCTGAGATTTATTCACTAATTTGTCGTGCTCAAAATAATATCCGGCCGGCGACCCAGCGATTTTTAATTTGAATCCAGACTTTAAGGCTGCGTCAACCGCTAACTCCAAGCCTTTGGCGCCGACAATTCTAGAAACAATAAAATAATAAGGGGTGGCACCGGAGGAAGGGCTCCCGACAGCGCGCGGATCAGTGAGTCGTGAATGAGCACTGGCGGGAGGGAAACCGGTGACAGGACCCCGATTGAATCCAACCGGCGGATAAATTACCGTTGCATCACGTCGATAAAACTTTTTGATTCTGGCGGCGACCTCTTTGGAATTGGCAATAAAATAGTCAACTTTTTGCGCCTGTTTAAAATCATAAAGCCGTATGCAATGCCCGACTATTAAAGCGTAAACCTTAACCGGCCAGTACTTTTGGAAATTGACCGAAGTTGTATAACCATACAACCACCTTGGCGGCGTATGGCAATAACAAATTTCTGTGAATTTATCATTTTCCTTTTTAAAACCTTTGGCAATATACCAGCTGGACGAGGAAATGACTAAATCGTATTTTGCCAAATTAAAGCTACCCCAAATCAGCGGGGTTAAAAAGCGTAAAGGGCTATAAAGTTTGTTTTTAAAAAAGGGTATATATTGTACCCAAGACGTAATGATTTTCCTATCTTTAAAGTGCTTATAAGCTTGGGATTTCTTGGCACAAAAGGCAGTGTAAATCGGCGCGTCTGGAAAAATCTCGGTTAGAGTTTCCAACACCCGTTCTGCCCCGCCGTACTCTTTAATATAATCATGGACTAATGCTACTTTCATAATAAATTCATTTGCCTTTCGTCCGCTTTCCTTTCTTGAGTTTTTGTTTGAACTTTAACTTCTTCTTTTGAAATACGGTTTAACAAACTCTTAAAGTTTAATTTTTCAAACACTTTTTTTAAAGCCGCTTTATCTATTTTATTAATTTCCGCCTCTTTCTCGTCAAGTTTAACCGGCGCATCCAAAACAATGGTCGCCAGTTTCTTCGCCAAGGCCGCCTGCTCGGCGTCGTTGGCTAACTTTTCCTGAATTTGTGGCGAAAGTTCTCCGAGGTGTTCGTAAATTCCTTCCAACGTTTGGTATTGATTGAGTAAATTGCTGGCGGTTTTTGGTCCAATGCCATTAACCCCAGGATAATTGTCTGACGCATCCCCCACCAACGCTTTGTAATCCACAATTTGCCACGGTTCCAAACCATATTTCTCCTTTACTTTTGGCTCGTCAAACAACGTCATCTTGGTCATACCGATAATCGGTGCCAACATCAATACTTGTGAATTGACTAGCTGCAACAAATCCCGGTCGCCGGAAACAATAATCGTTTGCAAATTTTTGGCCTTTGCTTCTTTAGAAATTGTCCCGATTAAATCATCCGCCTCATAGCCGTCGACTTCAAAATGCTTAATTTTAGCGCTATCGAGAGCCTTATGAATCACGTCAAACTGCGGAGTCAAATCGTCAGAAATCTTTGGCCTGGTCGCCTGATAGCCGACATAGAGTTGTTTTCTAAAAGTCGGCGCCGCTTTATCAAAACAAACCACCAGGTATTCCGGTTGCAAATCCTCGACGATTTTTAAAAGCATCATGAAAAATCCGTAGACCGCATTGGTCGGCATTCCGTCTTTGTTATTTAACGGCGGTAGCGCGTGAAACGCGCGGTGGATTATGGCATTGCCGTCAATTAGAATAAGCTTCTTCATTACTGAATTGATTATAACCTAGGCAGCTTTTGATTGTAAGAGGAGCTTACGGTAAACAAAGGTCGTGGCGAGCATACTTAGAGGGATAGTGATGAATAATCCGACGATTAAACAAATGAAACCTAAGATATTAATTAGGCCAAGTAATATTCCAAAAAAGAAAAGGTTCCAAACGTTACCTTTAGTTATTTTCCAACTCTTCTTAATTGCTTCAACCGGACCGAGGTTTTTATCAATTACCAGATAAACTGCAAATTTTAATCTGAGCGCAAAAAATATTCCCGGAATTATTAACAGAATAAAGCCGCCTAAAACAATCAAACCGGTTAAAAGTGCGACTAAAAAGTAATTTACGATTGGTTGGTAGTAAAAAAGGTCTTTATATTTTGGTTTTTTGTTATCGATGAATTTAAGGGAAATCTGAATTAGTCCGATACCGATAATCAAATCAATTACCGTTTGCAAAAGCCACAAAACAAAAGCGAGCAAAGGAATATGCGCATGCGCCGTCGCAATTCTTAATCCACTAACCACCGCTGTAATTAGAATAATAATTACAAACAAAATGATGAAGAAAAAGAGATTTTCTTTGGCCAGCTTAAATCCGTAGCTGATGGCTTCCTTTTTGGAGAAATGCGGTTTGGTTGAACTTTTTGCCATAACTTATTATTGATTGCCGGTTTTAATTTGTCAATTAGACTTTAGCTACGGCAGTTGCCGGTTTCCGGCCGATTAATTTTTCAAACTCTTCCGACTCCAGCGTTTCTTTTTGCAATAATTCTTCAGCTAGCGCATCTAATTTCTTTCTTAATTTGCTCAAAATTCCCAGCGCTTCTTTATAACCTTCGTCGGTGATTTTTTTAACCTGCACATCGATTTTGGCGGCCATGTCTTCCGAAACCGACGACTGTTCGTAAGGCATTCTCGGGTCGGAAGCCAAATTTAAAGGCCCTAACTCGCTCATGCCATATTCGGTTACCATCATTCTGGCCACTTCTGTCGCTTTAGTAATATCATCGGATGCTCCGGTAGTGATTTCGTTAAAAACCAAACTCTCCGCTGCCCGACCGCCCAGCATCACCGCAATTTGCTCAATTAAATGCGTCTTTGTTTCGTGAATTCGGTCCATCGGCTCCATCATAGTATGACCGAGGGACATTCCGCGCGAAACAATGGAAATGCGATGAACCGGATCCATGTGTGGCATAAACCAGGAAACCAAGGCGTGTCCGGCCTCATGATAAGCCGTCATTTTGCGGTCTTCTTCGGTTTGTAGTCTTTTTTTCTCCGGACCTAATTTGACTTTAGTAGCTGCTTCTTCTAAATCACTCATATCAATCGCTTTTTTACCCAGGCGCGCGGCCAAAATTGCCGCTTCGTTTAGCATATTCTCCAAATCGGCACCCGAAAAGCCGACTGTACGTTTAGCAATTTTTTCCCAATTGACATTTTTTTCAAACGGCTTATTTCTGGCATGAATCGCCAAAATCGCTTCCCTGCCTTTAACATCCGGCAACTCCAAAACCACTCTTCGGTCAAATCTACCCGGCCTAACTAACGCCGGATCCAAAACGTCGGGTCGGTTGGTCGCGGCGATGACAACTAGTTGTTCTGTCGGCGCAAAACCGTCCATCTCGACTAAAATTTGATTTAAAGTCTGCTCTCTTTCATCGTGTCCGCCCATTAAACCATAACCTCTTTGTCTACCGATAGCGTCAACTTCGTCAATAAAAATTATCGCCGGCTGGGCTTTTTTAGCGGTGTTGAATAAATCTCTCACTCTTGATGCGCCAACACCGACCAGCATTTCCATAAATTCACTGCCTGCCATCGAGAAAAACTGGACATCCGCCTCTCCGGCGGTGGCCCTGGCCAACAGCGTTTTACCCGTTCCCGACGGCCCCACCATTAATACACCTTTGGGAGTTCTGGCGCCCATCGCTTTGTATTTGCCCGGATTTTTCAAAAAGTCGACCACTTCTTTTAATTCCTGCTTGGCTTCGTCTACTCCGGCGACATCCTTAAAAGTAATTTTTGGTTTATCTTTGTTAAAAACCTTAGCTTTGGACTGGCCAAACGAAAACACGCTTTCCTGCGCACCCCGCGCTTGCCGGAAGATAAAATAAAAGAAAGCGACCATTAAAATTACCGGCAAAACTCCCGAGAGGATATTAATCCAGTTATTTAAAGTGGTATCGTCTTTAACGTTAACTTTGGTTTTATCCAGTTTGACGCCGGCATTCTGGAAAAGTTGGTAAACATCGGCGGTTGATTCTTTTGAAGCTTCGACAATCCCGCTTTTTTCGGTGGCATCGATTTTATCCGAATAAACATCCATTGAGGAAACTTTTCCCGCTTTAACATCGGCAATCAGCTGTGATAGCGGCACTGTTTTGGTCGTTGGCGTTGAAGAACTACTGTTTGGTTGGGCAATGCCGATGAACAAAAAGCCGGTAAAAAGAATTAAACAAGCGTAAATAATCAAATTTTTCCAGGAAAGATTTAGTTTGAATTTTAACTGTCTGACTTTTTTGGGCTTTTTAATTTTGTTCGGGAACATAACCCTGGAATTATAGCACAATTCAAGCGTAATGATAAATGATTAAGGATTAGAAGTGGTAGTTTTAGAAAGAGAATCCCAACTTTTGTTTTACTTCGTCAAGAGTCTTAGCTGCTTCTTCCCTTACTTTCTGATTGCCCTCTTTAAGAATTGATTTTAAGAGTTCAGGCTGTCTCTCAAATTCCGCTCTTCTTTGTCTAATTGGTTCCAGAAATTCATTCAACACTCTTGTAAGAAACTTTTTCACTTCCACATCCCCAACTTGCCCTTTTTCGTACTGTAATTTGTAATTTTCTGTCTGTTCTTTATCTTTTTCGGTTGCAAAAGCGTCGAGATAAATAAAGACAGGATTACCCTTTACTGTCCCCGGGTCCGTAGGGTGAATTCTTTTTGGGTCTGTATACATTCTCATTACTTTCTCTTCAACGCTTTCCGGGCTATCGGAAAGAAATATCGCGTTATTTAGACTCTTCCCCATTTTCGGATTCCCATCAATGCCGACTAGTTTCCCGACTCTGCCAATCAGCGCTTCGGGCTGAGGAAAAATTTCCGCGCCGGTAAGCTTATTTAACGCTCTGGCTATTTCTCTTGTCTGCTCAAGATGCGCCTCTTGGTCTTTGCCGACAGGAACAACTTGCCCTTTAACGCAGAGAATATCCGCAGCTTGGTAGATAGGATAATTGATAAAACCAAGGCTAAATTGGTCGCCCAATGCTTTAGAAACAATTTCATCCTTGATAGTCGGATTACGAAGCGCCCTGTTGTGGGAAACATACATACTGAATATTGCAGCCAGCTCGTAAATCTCGGGGATGGCAGACTCTTCAAAGAAAGTGACGTTTTTAGGGTCAAGTCCAACCGCCAGATTGTCTAAAAGGACCTCTTTTGTGCTTTCGGCCACGACCTTAGGAGTCCCGCTTAAAGTTGTCAAAGCGTGTGTGTCTGCAAATAAAATGAACATTTCGTATTCATTTTGTAGTTTTACTCTATTTTCCAGCGTTCCAACATAATGCCCTAAATGCAGTTTTCCTGTCGGCGTATCGCCGGTTAATACTCTTTTCATAAACTTATCTTATCACACCAGCCAGTCTTTTTTCATTTGTTGAAATTTATCTTCAAGTATCGCTATACGAATTTGTTTGGTGAGATTAACTAAGAAGTGGACGTTGTGAAGGCTTAAAAGAGTGTATGAAAGGAGTTCGCGGCTTCTGAACAAATGATGGATATAACCACGGGTAAAGTTCTGGCAAGTATAACATTTGCAATTAGGATCAAGTGGTTTTTGATCTTTGGCGTATTGCGGCTTGTCAATGTCCGTTCGGAAACGGTTCTGTACAGAACCTAACGGCGGCGCGATAAAGAAAAAGCCGGTCCGGCCGATTCTGGTCGGGATCACGCAATCAAAAGCATCGACTCCTCTTTCGACTGACTCAAATATGTCATCCACTTCCCCAATCCCCAGCAGGTGTCTCGGTTTTTCTTCGGAAACAATGTCCGTCGTCCAATCAACCACGTCATACAAATTCTTTTTTGAAAGGTGTGCTCCACCCATCCCTATTGCTGCAAAATTTTTGTCTACGAATTTTGCCGACTCAATTCTTAAATCTTTAAATGGCCCGCCGTGGGTTACTCCATACAGAAGCTGGTCCTTCCTTTTGTGTGAATTCAGACTCCTTAATTCCCACCTGTTAGTCATTTCCAAACTTTTTTTTGTTTCTTCGAAGGAGTATTTAGGAGATTCCAAATCATCAAGCGCAATAATCAAATCCGCTCCCAGTTTCTCCTGGATCTCAACTGAATTTTCGGGTGTTAATTTGTGCGTAGAACCGTCGATGTGTGATTGAAAATAAACTCCTTCTTCGGTAATTTTATTTAATCGTGGGTGAGCATCTTCCGATTCTTGATAGCGCTTTGGCTCATCTCTTAAGAACTTCACTCCACCGCCTTCTTTCCCTACTCCTAATGAAAAAACCTGGAATCCGCCGCTGTCCGTCATCGTTGGACCATTCCAACTCATGAATTTTGCCAAACCGCCGAATTTCTTGATGATATCTTCGCCGGGCCGAAGGTGCAAATGATAAGTGTTGGCGAGGACAATCTGCGCGCCCAACTCTTTGAGTTGTCTGGGGGCAATTGATTTAACCGAAGCCTGCGTTCCCACCGGCACAAACATCGGCGTCTCAATTTCACCATGTGGAGTTTTGATTACTCCGGCTCTGGCTTTAATCTTTTTATCTTTTTTTACTATTTCAAACGTAGGTCTCATAAAACAAAAAGGGCGGTAGGAATGGAAGGGTTCCCGACGGGAGGGAAATTCCTGACAGGACCCTAGCTTTTTAATTTACTGACTTCTTCCTTAAATTGCTCGCCTCTGTCTTTGTAGTTTTTAAACATGTCAAAAGAGGCGCAGGCCGGAGTGAGCAAAATTACATCACCGGGAGCTGCTAATTTGTGAGCCGCCGCAACAATTGCCTGCATATCCTTCGCTCCCTCAATCACCGGAATTGGTGAGTCTGAACTTGAAATTTGCGCTTTAATTCTTTCCCATTCTACGCCGATTCCGATAATTGCTTCTATATTTTTCGTCTTTGCAATTACTTCTCCTAATTCTTTAAAGTCTGATTTCTTGCTCGAACCACCCAAAATTAGAATCTCCGGTTCTTTAAAAGCTTGTATTGCCGCAATCGCGGTTTCCGGAGTGGTTGAAAAAGAATCGTCATAATACCGAACTCCATTAATAGTTGCTATCAATTCTAATCTATGCTCCAAACCTTTGAAAGTTTTAAGAATTGAGGCAATATTTTCTGCAGAGACTTTGGCTAGATACGCTGCCATTGTCGCCGCGCAGACATTTTCCCAGTTATGTTTTCCCGGCAAAAGAATTTCTTTAGTGTCAATAATTTCAATCTCTTGACCTTTAATTCGTAAAATTACTTTTCCGTTTCTGACGAAACATCCTTCATCTATTACTTCCTGTTCTCTACTGATTTGAAAAACTTTTCCGTTAGTATGAGTATCACACTCATTGGCTACCGGATAATCGCGGTTTACGATTGCAATGTCTTTTTCGTTTTGCCCTCTGACCAGATTTCTTTTCGCATCGATATATTCCTCAACGGAACCATGCCAATCAAGATGCTCACTGGTAATCATTAACATCACGGCAATATGTGGACTCTTTTTTAAATCCATTAACTGAAAACTGGATAATTCCAGGACCACTTTCGATTGAGGATTTAACTTATCCAAAAATTCAAATGGAGGAAGTCCGATATTGCCACCAAGATATGCATCAAATCCCTGTTTTCTAAGCATTTCGTAAATTAGAGACGCAGTCGTTCCTTTCCCTTTCGTTCCGGTGACCCCAATGATTTCCGCCAGACACAAATCAAAAAATATTTTTATTTGCGACGTAATTTTTTCTCTGGCAACAAATCTTTCCAATGTTGAAATTTTGACTCCCGGACTTCTCACCACTAAATCGTATTTATCAAGCCCTTCTAAATAATCTTTTCCTTGTTTTTGATCAAGAATAGTAACCTTTGCTCCTTTCGCTTTTAAAAATTTGGCGCTTGAGCATCCTTCTATTCCCTCTCCGACAATTGCAATCTTTTTATTTTGGAAAATATCCATGTGCTAATTATATTATGATTGAGTCAATATTTCTTGGGGATTTTTTCAGTAGACTTTTAACTGCTTTTGCAAAATTCTTTTTATCCCCTGTTGTGTAATAAAAATCCTCTGTCCTTTTATTTCCTAGAATCCGGTTGTTAGTCAAAATTGCTTTTGTTCTTCGCGCCACCGCTCCGCCGGAATCAACCACTTGCACTTTTTTACCCACGATTTTCTCAATCTTATCTCTTAAAAACGGGTAGTGCGTGCACCCCAAAGCAATTGCATCAACGTTTTTTTTGAGCAACGGTTCCAATGATTCATGCAGAATTTTCTCAATCTTCTTATGCCTTAAATCGCCGGTTTCGATTAATTCTTCTAGTCCCGTGCCGCCAACTTTATAGACGGTGACGTTTGGTGCAAATTTATTAATGAGTTTTTGCAGATATGGGCTTTTGGTTGTTGCAGGCGTTGAAAAAACCGCTGTCTTTTTGGTTTTGGTGAGATTAGCAATTGTTTTAACGACCGGCACAGTGCCGATAATCGGCATTTGATATTTCTCCCGCAAAAAATCAATGGCATAGACTGTAGCGGTATTACAGGCAACAATTACCGCTTTAACGTTATTTTTAACCAGGAATGCCATGATTTTATCGGTGTAGGATTGTAGTTGTTTCCTGGTTTTCCCACCATAAGGCATGTTTCCTTGATCACCGACAAAAATAAAGTTTTCCAGAGGCAGAAGTTTCTGAACTCCCTGAAGAATGCTTAATCCCCCAACTCCTGAATCAAAAATCCCAATTGGCCTATTATCCATAAGTACCAGGGGTGGGGGTCGAACCCACGACCTCAGCGTTATGAATGCTGTGCTCTAACCAACTGAGCTACCCTGGCTCAAAGCTATTTTACCACATTTAACTTCATCCCCTCAATAAAGCCTCTTGTTGAAATCAGCAAATCCAAACTATCTTTTACATGAATTCTCAAAACTCCATGATAATTATCATCGCTATATTGCTTTTTCCATTTCGTTTGCTGATAGAAAGTTTTTGTAAATTGGTTTTTCTTTAATCCTGCGATGCTTAACCAGTAGTTTCCTATTTCTTCTGTTCTATCTTTATAAGAGTCATTTAAAGTTAATCGAGCAATTATACTATCTTTTTTAATCCCAAAAGATTTCTCAAGCCACTTTATATAAAACTTGATCATTCCTGGATCAGAATTACAAAAACCCAAGCGATGTTCATGTCTATTTTTAAAACCTTCTCCCCAATATAAAGCAATTCCAGCTATAAATAAATCCCGGCCGCTTAAGTTCCCTACTTTTGAAAGTGCCTTTTGTAAAAGTTTTTTCTCATTATTAAGTTTTAAAACTTCATCTTGTTTTTGCTTTTTAATTCTTCCTGCTTGCAATGCTTTTTGAGTTCTGGATTTTAATTTTTCAAGTTGTTTCTCGGAAAGCTTAATATCTTTAATCCAACTTCGGATAGTCGTTTTGGGAACATTCGTTTCGTCGTATATTTGTCCCAAACTTAAGCCTTTTGCGCGCAATTGACGCACTTTATCCTTAAAGACCTGACTATGTTGCATATTTATATTATGAAATGACAACTGCACTATGTCAACAAGAATCTAATAATGACTATCTTTAAGCAATTTTATTGACTATTAGCTTTGATTTTGCTATTATGTTTTTACGCGCGGGGTAGTGTACAGTGCACATGAGGCTCAAATGGGCCATTTTGATAGTAATATTAAGATAGTACTCAGCTATATCGGTGAAACCCCATCTATTTATTATTTAGGGCAATACCGAGGGAAGATCCAATAATTTATTGGGGACCCGTAGAGACTACACGCTGAGGTCGCCACTGGCGACAAGATATAGTCCGACACTCTGGGTAACCGGAGAAACAGAAAGCATAATCTCATAGGCTAGGCGCAACTCCTAGCCCCGCAACAAATCCCTACAACTTGACTTATAGTTCTTCTAGAGCTACAATTTCCCTGCTATGGAAGAACTAGAACATTCACCAAATCCTGAATTAGCGCTCCCACACGTAGATGCTTTAATCGTGTTAGGGAGAAATTTTCAACCGGGTTTTAATCGAAAAACACTTGCCGAACAACGGTTTCATTTAAGCCCCGGTTCGCGCATCAACACATTAGCAGCTGGATTAATATGCAAAGCAGGACTTGCTGATACGCTAATTATTTCTACAGGGCATACTGCCGGAAGCAATGTCCCCTCGGAAGCAAAAGCGATGAAAGACGATTTACAAAGGATTTTTAAAGATATTCCGGATGAAGCCATAATTTTAGAAGAAACATCAGTCGACACCGAAGGCAACGCCAATGAAGTTAAAAAAATAATTGATAGACACCCGGAATTTAAAACCTTTGGACTGCTAGCAGACACCAGCCACCTTGAAAGAACCCCATTATTTGAGCGGGTTGGAATTCAAGTTGTCCCTTTTGATGCGCTGGCAATATTAGGAGAAAAACGACCAAAATTAATAGAAAATTATATAAAGTCGGAAATCTATCAAAAAACAGAAAAGCAAGATAAAAGAGCACGACAAATTCAGTCCTTGCCGATTATTTCTCCGCTTACTTCTTGGTTATTGCATAAAGTCGCTTTGCGCATGAGAAACCCCAACAAACCTAATCCATATATAAGTAAAACATCTGGACAGAAATAGGTTCTAATAGTTTCTTCTAGAAGAATAGATTAAACCATTGTTGCCAGTTAGGAAGGTTTTGCTGAACTGGTTTTGCGGGTTGATTTTGGTTTTTAATCAGACCCGGAGAAATTAGCACCTCTTGTTCCCCCGGCTTGACCAAAAATAACTTATCGTGTGCTTGCTCTTCCAAAAATTGCGGCGTCTGTGCATAAGATAGTTCGCCTTTTAGTTTTTGGTTTTCCAGTTTTTCCCGCTGCAACTGCTTTTGGGCCGAAGTTAGTAAATCCTGCTTCTGCCAAATATCATAGATTGAGTGCAACAACCCGTTAATCATTAGAAGCAGCGCTATAACAATAACTATATAAATTGCTTTTTTCATCTCTTCTGATTTATAATATCACAATTGAGCTATAACGATGTATTTTTTGCTATTGACTAGCTGTGAAAATGGTGATATTATAGGCCATCATGAAGACAATCCAACTTCGAACCGCCCACGAAGAATTTAAAAATTACTTAAAAGAGGGTAAAAAATCTAATTCAACTGTGGTTGCCTACGGTAAAGACATCGACCAGTTGATTTCTTTTTTGGAAGACTTACAAAAACACGAAGCGCATGAAGCCACCAAGGAAGACATTGAAGCGTTTTTGGCCAAATTAACCAAAGAAGGCTACACGCCAAAATCGGTTTCAAGGAAGATTAATTCCACCCGCACTTTTTATCGATTTTTAAGAGTTAACGAATATACCACCGACGACCCTTCCCTTTTGGTTTCACACCCTAAATATCAGTTGGCCGCGCCCAGGATGCTGACTCCGACCGAATACAGAGCTTTAAGAGATGCCGCCAGAAACGACCCAAGAATGTCTGCGGTTATTGAATTACTGCTGCAAACGGGTATTCGCATCGGCGAATTGGCAGACTTAAGAATTTCCGATATTAACAAAGATTCTTTGCACATTGCGCCGTTTGAAAAACACGAAGAAAGAAACGTGCCTTTGAATAAAAGAGCACAGGAAGCTTTAGATAAATATCTAGCAGCCAGACCAAAAGTGCCGGAAGCCCACGTTTTTGTCACTAAATCGGGCAAACCGTTCTTAATTAGGAATATCAGAACCGCCGTTGAAAGATATTTCCGCTTAGCCGAAATTAAAGGCGCTAAAGTTAACGATTTAAGACACACTTTTGTCGCCCACCACCTAAAACACGGCGTTTCATTGGTGGTTTTGTCTAAAGTGCTGGGACATAAAAGAATTTCTACCACCGAAAGATATTTGCAATACGTGCCGGAGCGCGGCAAAGAAACTTCCGTTTTAACCGAACTGTAACTTCAATAATTTCCTCATTGCTTTGAAAGAGAAAGGATTATTGCTATAATTGTGGCACGCGTCTGTAGCTCAGTGGTAGAGCGGTTGTCTTATAAACAACAGGTTCCTTGGTTCGATCCCAAGCAGACGCACTAAAGTCTGGCGCGTTCGGCGATTTCCACTTCGAGGCTTTTCACTTCTTTCCCGTATTTTAATCTGGATAATTCTCTGATTAATTCCGCCACCCGCGGGTTTTCCGCCGCCTGCTCTTTGGTCATATCACGGGTCAAATCCATCGAAAAAGGCGTCATCGGCTCGTTGTTCACGATTGTTTTAACATACGCGTTATAAACATCGACATTGATTAAATCTGCTTCCGTAAAAGTTGGTTGGAATTCATGTTGTAAATAGTTGGCATCGGTGACGCCGACTCGAAACGAAACCAAGCTTCCGACGTTACCAAAAATCGCGTTTTTGACTTCCTCATCCATCTGACCGATAAACTGGTTAGCAACAATCAGATTAAGCCTGTATTTTCTCGCTTCCGACAAAATCTGGGCAAAATCGGGTGTCGCGAAATTTTGAAACTCGTCAACATAGAGATAGAAATCGCGTCTCTTTTCTTCGGGAACATCCTGCCGACTCATCGCCGCCACTAAAATTTTCGGTACTAAAATTAAACCCAAGAAACTGGCATTTTCCTCGCCGATTTTTCCTTTGGATAGAGACACCAAGAGAATTTTTCCCTCGTCCATGACTTTTCTAAAATCAAAGGCGGATTGCGACTGACCGATAATATTGCGCATCATTTTATCGGTCACAAAACGGCCAAATTTGGAAACAATGTAGTCGAGAACTTCGGATTTATGGAAATCGTTGGTTTGCGCAATCTGATCGGTCCAATAGCGGCGGACAATCGGATCTTGGACTTTCGGCAAGAGCTCTTGGACAAAATTAGCATCAGTCAAAACGCGGACCACCTCGACAAAAGTGCTACCCTTCTCGCTCATGACGGTTAACATGGCGTTTCTGATAGCATGCTCAAATCTTGGTCCGATAATACCGGTTTTATTCGGATCATAAAGTTTATACATCAACCCGACAATTGAGGAAACAATGTAGTGTTTTTCCTCTTCGGTTTGCGCCTCCAGCATATTTAAACCCATCGGCCGGTCTGTATCGCTTGGATCAAACAGAATGACGTCTTCGGCCCTTTCGGGTGGGATGAGGGGTAACAATTTATCGATGGTGTCATGCGGATCAATAAAGCAAACTCCCTCGCCATTTTTGATGTCCTGCAAAATCATGTCTTTTAAGAATTCCGACTTTCCGACACCGGTTTTTCCGACTACATACATGTGGCGTCTTCGATCATCTTTTTGGATATAAACCGGTTTGGCAATGCCTCTAAAAGTGCTCATGCCTAAATAAAGACCTGCGGTGGGAATTTGGGCCGGAGCCGGCGCTCTTTTGGCATTTAGCCAATGGATATGCGGTGTCGTCACGTTTTTGTTGGGAAAATGGAAAACGCTACCCAATTCTTCGCTGGTCAAAACCGCCATGCCACGGTTTGGCAAATAACGGTAGATAAAATCGCTGATAAAGTTTCCTTTAAGCCAAACTTTAGCTTTGGCAAAAGAGTTAATGCCGTTAAACTGGCCGAAAGCGCTAACCATATTTTCCAAATGCGCCTGCGCAGCTTCCTGCGAGCTGGAAGAAACGACTAGTCTAATAGTGGTATAGAAACCGGGCTTGGAAATTTTATTTTCAACTCCCTCCAATTCTTTCGGGTCGGCCGCATATTTTGCGGTTTCGGGATTTGCCTCCCGCTTTTTGGTAGAAGCGATGTATTTGCGGCCTAACTTGCTCCATTTTGACGGCGCGCCGGTAATTAAAACCTGAATCGCCGCCCCCTCGCCATGCCCCATTTTGGCCAACACCGAAGTAAGGGAGGATAAAGGGTCAACCGCAAAGTCTTTGTAAACTTTGAGTGGTTTGTAGTTTGAATCTTTGAGTTTAAGTGACGCAAACGCTACTTTCCCCTCTTTGGAAAAAATATTATATTCATTGCCGATAATATAACCCTCTTTGGCGTTTCCTCTTGCCTCTTCGTCGACAATTTTTATTTCCGCATCCGGATACGAAGCGTTAATTTGTTTTTCGACGATGTCACGGTATTTGTTGGGGGCATAAACATAAAAACGGATATCTTCCGACATCCCGACAATTTCAAACGAAAGATGCGGTTTGTATTTTAAAAAGGCAAATATTCCCGTCGCTTTAATGCCGGTGAAACTGGCAAAGAATTGTTCGGCGGCGTCAATTTTAATCTCGTTATCGCGCGGCAGCGTGACTTGAATTAAGGTCGAATCAAGCGATTTTTTCTCTCTGTCTTTATTGCCATACCAAATAATAAATAAGTAGCCAAAACCCAAAACTGCAGCGGCGATAACCAACAAAACAACTAAAGCTACGCATAAAACCGTGACTAGATTAAGAATATTTGGCAATGCAAAATTATACATATTTTAGGCCGGCCGGCCAGTTAATTTCCCGTGAATTCTCTTTAAATGCTTTAACATTAATAGCGCAAAACCATAAATTGAATCTGCAAAAAAGATGCCTTCGAAAAACTTTTCCAAATTAAAATTGTGGCCGGGACCTTTTTTCGCCAGTTTCTCAGCTTCTTTTTCATCCATCGGCAGTTGCACCGCCCCCGTTGGCTCGGTTTTAACCGGCGCCGGCACGGCTTTGACGCCAATCTTCTCCTGTTCTTCTTCAATTTTTATCTCTCTTTCCGCTTCGACAATGCCCGCATCGGCAACTTCTTTATCTTTGATAGCAGCTGTTTCTGAAGGCTTTACAAAATCACTAACCGGCGCAGTTTCTACTTCTTTATTAGTTGATCCAACCGGCGCGACTTGCGGTTGTAGTTGTGGCTGAACAGGAACTGGCGGTTGCGATTGAGATAAGACATTGTTGTTTGTCTGATTTGGTTTTTGAGCAGTGTCATCCATACGTTAATAATAACATTTATACGTTTAAAGGACAATTGAATTTAAGCGCAGGCATCGACACCGGATTCTTCGACATACTCCTCTTTTGTTAATCCGCATCCGGGACAGGTATCTCCAACCGGACCGTCAGCTTTATAATGACACTTTGGGCACGTAAACCATTCTTGATCTGAAAATTCAGAAACGCTAAAAGGCGAGCTTATTGATTTATTAAATGAAGTTAAAGAAAATCCCCCAGATGCACCACAGCCTGTCATAACCTGCCTTACCGGCCTCGAACCAAGATCTAGAATTTCTTCGGTTCTAGCTGTAAATGCATAACTATCAAGGTAAGGATATTTACTTCCATTTCTTATATATACCAATGCCATATCCGCTTTGTTTAATATCGCATTAAGCGTTAAAAGCTGCATTCTCGTATCAATTGGCATTTCAGAAAGTGTATTTATATAGCTTGTAATAAGCGGTGTGCAGATTCTTATGATTTCAGCGAATTCTACTTCTGATAGATATTCATGCTCCCGATGAAGATATTTATGAATATTGTCAGCCGTTATAAAAGAATCATTTCTAGATTCTATTTTTATTGGATTTGAAAGTAGGCATTCCGGCGTTGGTTGATAATCAATTCCAACAACATCTACGTTTTTAAGCAAAGCCACTGTTTCTTGCGCAGAAAGCGAAGAGCTATACCGTCTTGCTTCGATAAATCTACCTTCACCATTATCTTTCAATGTAAAAATATCATAGAAATTATGCTGGTAAGAAGAACTTTCTCTTCCAGGCGGAGAAATCGAGAGTATCATTGTCCCAATTGGAACATCTCCTGTAGTTAATGTTTTCTGAATAATTGTAAATCCTGCCAATTCCGCCTGCTCTCTGTCTCTATCTGTCTCATTCCCATGTCTTTTTCTATACTCAACGCCCCTACTTATCATATTTATGAACGGTTCATCCGTATTTTCGCCAAAAATTTGTCCTTCTTTTATTTCATAGCGGGTACTAGACAATAAAACACCAAATCTTTCTCCTAAATGAGTTTCAAGCTGACGCTTAGTGTAAAGGTCCAGCTCTCTTTTCCTTTCGGAAGAAACACTAGACAAAGCTAGATAAGAAACCCTATCAAAAGTTGGCTCGTATGCAATTGCTTGTTCAATCATAAAAAAACTCCTCGTCTTACCGAGGAGTTGCATAAAAAATATGCTTCTGCTCGGAAGTCTTATTTCGGGGCTCTGGCTTTATCGCGTCAAACGCGATTTCACAGTTGCGGCACAGCTCGGAATTTCACCGATTTCACCCGTGAAACTATTTCTTTAACCAAACAGTTTCTTTTTGTTTTTCCTTGTAATTTATATATCTTGCAAGAGTAAAAAGCAAGTCGGAAAGCCGGTTTAAGTAAACGAGAATTTCCGACAATACGGCTTCTTTTTCGGCCAGCATGACCGTTCTTCTTTCGGCCCGTCTGGCGACGGTTCTGGCGTAGTGTAAAAGCGAACCGGTTTTTCCACCGGGCAAAATGAAGTTTTTCAGTTTTGGCAGTTTTTGGGTTAAGACATCGATTTCTTTTTCAAACTCCACGACCCGTTTCTTAAGTTTTTCTCCCAAAACCTTATATTCTTTCTCCCCCGGTCCGGCTAGGCTTGCTCCAATTTCAAATAAGTCACTTTGGATTGCCAAAATTTCTTGCTTGATTTTCTTATCTTTAATTCGTGAAACCACCACACCCAAAAAACTATTTAATTCGTCCAAATTCCCATAGGCCTCCACCCGGGAGCTTCCTTTTGAAACAGTTTTCCCGGTATGAAGAGCCGTTTTCCCTTTATCCCCAAATCTTGTATAAATTGGCATAATCTTAAAGGGGTGGCACGGGTAGAAGGGCCCCCGACAGCGCGCAGTCAGTGAATCGTGAACGAGCACTGGCGGGAGGGACACCCGGGACAGGACCCCTGAATAAATTTAACACTCGGAATAACCGCAGGCGTAACATTTTTTGCAGCCTTCTTCGTAAGCAAAGCTGGCCGCTCCGCATTCGGGGCAGAGATCATAAAGACTAGTAGCGGTTTCATCGGTTGACAGTGCGCCCCCCGGCGTTTGCAAAGATAGTTGTTCGATTTTGACAATTTCTTCTTTAGGAGCCGCATCCGCGGCAATCGGCAAGGAATGTCCATTGAGATGCGCGTTGGCAGCGTTGCCATTATGCACACTTGGATTTTTATCCTCCACCACTCCGTTTACTTTAAATTCAAAATGTTTTGACAACACTTTTGCAATCGCGTCCGGCAGCGAACGGACTTTGTTTTCGCCAAACCCGACACTTCTGGCTCCGCCAATGCCGATTAGTTGCGCCACCACTTGTCTGATTCTCTCCCGCGGCGCCAACACGCCATTGATTCTTAAGTTAAGCGAGATCATCCTGCCTAATGCGTCGGCCATTGCCGCCACATCCGAACCTGATTTTCCGACGGTAATGAAGACTTCAAACGGCTGCCTATTTTCGTCATGATTAATAGTGATGTAGGTTTTGCCAACCGGAGTATCGGTCCCGTAAGTTACTCCTTCCACCATACTTGGTCTTGGCAACACCGGAAGTGATGTCTGCACCTGCGGAATAGCGACTTTTTCCTCTTTTTTCTCTTCAATTCTTTCCAAAACGCCTACCCGGCTGCCATCCCGCATGTAAGTAATCCCTTTTAATCCCATGTCATAAGCTAACATATATAGTCTTTCGACATCTTGGACGGTGTGGCTTTTGGGCGCATTGACCGTTTTGGAAATCGAAGCGTCAATATATTCTTGGGCCACCGCTTGCACTTTAACGTGCTCTTCCGGCGTTAAATCATTAGCCGAAGCAAAATAATCCGGTTTTTTGGCGTCGGGATTCTCTTTTTTCCACTGCTCAAACAGCGGATGATACATTTTATGCTCACCCAATCGGTCGCGGCGGATAAACTCAAACTCATAAACCGGTTCTACTCCTGATGACACTCCGGTTAAAAGCGACGTTGAACCCGTTGGCGCAATGGTCAGAAGCACTGCGTTTCTAATCCCCTGTTTAGCGATTTTAGCCCTGATTTCTTTGGGCAAACGTTTGATATGAAAACCTTTGAGATATTTTTCCCGGTTGTATTTGGGGAAAGAACCTTTTTCTTTAGCAATGTCGGAAGAGGAGATGTAAGCGTTATCGCGCAAGGTTTTAAAAATTTTATCAATTACTTTTAGCGATTCCTCACTGCCGTATCTAACTTCCATTTTAATTAAGGCGTCCGCCAGCCCCAAAATCCCCAAACCTTGTCTGCGAATATCTTTAGCCACTTTTTCGTTTTCTTTATAAAAATAGTAAGTGTCGTCAATAACGTCGTCTAAAAATCGCACTGCCACCTGGACGTCTTTGGCAAAGTTATCATAGTCAAACTGTTTGTTTTTAACGTAAGCCGCCAGATTGATGGCGCCCAAATTACACACGGCCCAGGCGGATAACGGTTGTTCGCCGCAAGGATTGGTCGCGATTAGTCTTTCAAAATAATAAGTGTTACTCCTTTTATTACTTCTGTCCAAAAAGTGCAGTCCCGGCTCGGCCGAGCGCCAGGCGGCGGTGCAAATTAAATCCCACAGATATTTAGCCTTAATGGTTTTTAAAACTTTAACTTTGCCGCCGGTTTTTTTCCAGGCTTCTAAATCGCCTGTCCATTTTTTGTCGTATTTCGGATCGTCCAAATCAGGATAAACTAAATCCCAATCGTCATTTTTTTTGACCGCTTCCATAAAAGCATCGGATAAACAGACCGACAGATTGGCCCCGTTTATTTTATTTAAGTCCTGTTTAACGGTGATAAATTCCTCAATGTCGGGGTGCCAATCCCAAAGCATTAACATCAAAGCGCCCCGTCTTGAACCGCCCTGCTGCACAATGTCTTTAGTCGCCAAGGAATAGAGCTCTGCCCAGTTGATTGGACCAGAAGAAAAACCGTTGACTTTTTTCACTCTGGAGCCGCGCGGCCGAAGTGATGAAAGATTGAGTCCGACTCCGCCGCCGTGCGCCATAATCTCAATCATTTGCGTCAGATTGGCCATGATGCCACCTCTGGAATCCGGCGGATTTGGAATCACAAAACAATTGTAGTAGGTCACGTCAAAACCGGTTCCGGCGCCGGCCAAAATTCTTCCGCCTGGCAAAAACTTAAAGTCCGCCATTAGCTCGTTGAATTTTTTCTCCCATTTCTGGCGGTTTTTCGGCTTTTCGACACTGGCAATTCCTTTAGCCACCCTCTTCCACATTTCGTCCGGAGTTTTCTCGATGGGCTTTCCCACCTTATCTTTTAAGGAGTATCTATCTAAAAATACTTTTTCTCTGATTCCATCCAGTTTCATATTATTTTATTAATTTTTTAACTTCTTTTTCAAAATCTTCAACATCGACGAATCTTCTAAAAACACTCGAGAAGCGGATGTATGCCACCTTATCTATAGTTTTAAGCCGGGTGGCCACCATCTGCCCAATCTTCTTGCTTTCTATTTCTACTCCGGACTCGCCTCTTAGCTCCCGCTCAATTTCCGTGACTATCTTTTCAATGTCTTCAAGAGATACTTTGGTTTTTTCGCAAGACCGAATGATTCCCCGTTTTAATTTATCCCGGTCAAATTGCTCCCGCTTCCCGTCTTTTTTAATAACAATTAAATTAATGTTTTCGATTCGCTCGTAAGTCGTGAATCTTTTACCGCAAGAGACACATTCCCTTCTTCTTCTGATTGTTTCTAAATCTTCGCTGTCTCTAGTTTCAACGACTTCTGTATCTTTACTTCCGCAATATGGACACTTCATATCTTGCTTCTGGCACCTTTTAGCTTTATTTTATGCTGATGCCGTAAAACGCTAGATATAGTGCCACAAAAATAATATGGCACTACATCTACCCTGTCAACTATTAACATATATATCAAAATATGTCAAGTTATATTTTAGCTTCAGTTTCTTGATAAATAATCTGTTAGCGAAAAAACGAACAAAAAAAAGTTTTATTTTAAGAGTTTCGGTTTAAGAAGCAGCATACAAAAATTATTCTATTTATAAGGATTGCGTAGTGATTTAAGGCTTTAACTGCTCAACCGATTGCTGAAAATCTTCGGCTCTTTTTTGCGAAACTTGCAATACCAGTCTAGCTGCCCCTTTTGTTTTTTCCTCCATTTTAAAAATTACTTGTTGGTGTTTTAGAGACGCCGTTAATAGTTTTGCTAAAATTTCACTAGTATTCTCTCCCTGTTTTTTGGCCGCTGCCGCTTGCTGAATTGCCAGGTCAAAATAATTGCCAGATTTTGACAGAGTGGTAATGGCTAAATCCACTTTTCCTTTATCCAAAAGCGCGCTGGCAGCACCAAGCCTTTTATCCGCCATTAGTAAATCATAGTTTGATTTTTGTAACGGATCCGTAATCAAAAAATTATAGACATTATCTCTTAAGGCTTTTAGAAAATATAAAGGGTTATCGGGTAAAATCCCCGTGTAGGGAAGATTGTATTGCACATTTAAGGCGGCCGGAGAAGTGGAAATCGCCTGGGCAAAAACTTTCTGCCCGCTACTGACAAAAAGCAACAGTAAAAGAAGAACTAGCAAGAGTCTTTTCATAAAGTTATTATACTACAACTCCGCAAGCGGTATTCTATGCTTTCGCAAACCCGATTTTTTCTAAAACAAACCGTAATGCCTCTTCCCTATTCAAAGAATAGGTATTCACAATTAAATCGTAATATTTAGGGTCCCAATAAATCCAGTCGGGATCATTATGGACGTACAATTTTCTGAATTTTTCTAAATTTTCTTTCTCCCGAGTTAAAGCCTCATGTTTTGCTTCTTGCAAAGAAATGCCGTCTCGGTTCATTAACCTATCGATCCGAATATCCGCCTTGTCTTCGCCGTTTGGGTCTTGACAAATCACCAAAATTTTATAAACTCCGGCTAGTCCCTGAATATCAAAGCCGGCCAGATGACTTTGAATAATTTGTTGTTTCTCCTCGGTTAAATTTTTTTTAATTTGCGCCTCAAATTGTAGATCGAAACTGTCTGGTCTTTGCAAAACATCGACCTGACTGATGCTTAGCTGCTTGTGAATTTTTTCAAACAAATCTCCGCCTTCAAGCAAAGGCCAGTTTAAAACCCCGGATAGTTTCTTTGCCAAAGTGGTGGCGCCGGCGCCGATTCTGCCGGAAATGGTGATATTGTTAATTCCCACCAGTTCTATTGGTTTTTGATTACTCATAATGCAGGTTTCTCAAGAGGCAATTGAGTTTCCATTCTTTTTCCAACCATAATTACTTCTTCGACTAAACGGTTGGCGTAACCGTATTCATTATCATACCAGGCAATGACTTTGACCATATTACCGATGACTTGCGTCAGCGACAAATCTACAATCGCCGAGTAGGGACTACCAATAATATCACTGGAAACCAACGGGTCGTCGGTCACCGCCAAAACTCCCGTGTAGGCTGTCGACTGCGAAGCCTTGCGGAAAGCGTCATTAACTTCCTGCTTGGTTACTTCGCGTTTTAAGATGAAAGTGAAATCGGACAATGAGCCAACTGCCACGGGAACTCTTAAGGATAATCCGCTGAAAACATTTGCTAGCTCGGGTAAAGCTTGGGTGGCGGCAATAGTGGCGCCGGTTGAAGTCGGGACAATATTTTGCGCTGCTGCCCGAGCTCTTCGATAATCTTTATGTCCGCCGTCTTGCAATCTTTGGTCGGAAGTATAACCATGAATGGTGGTCATCATTACTTTTTCCACCCCGAAACTCTGAAGCATTATTTTGGCAACAGGCGCAATGCAATTGGTCGTGCACGAAGCGTTGTTAATCATCGTTTGTCCTTGAAACTGTTCCGGATTAACTGCCAATACAATGGTTGGAACCTGCCCTTCTTTAACCGGAGCGGAAAGAATAACCGCTTTGGCTCCGGCGGTTAAATGAGTTTTAAGTTGCTCTTCGGTGGTGAATTTTCCGGTCGACTCAATCACCACATCGACATTTAAATCTTTCCAAGGAAGAAGTGTTGGATCTTTTTGCGAGATCACCGGAATTTTTTTGTTATCAATTAAAAGGTAGCCGATTAAATTTTTAATGACGGGGTTTTCTTCGACCACCTGATAGGAAACGTTTAAACTATAAATCGGTCCGTAGGAAGTATCGTATTTTAGAAGATACATCCAGCCCTTGATGTCGGTAGATGAGCCCGCGTTGATAGCGACTACTTCAATATCGTTAAAATATTTTTCGAGGATTACCCTATGCGCTACCCTGCCTATTCTACCATAACCATTAATCGCAACCTTTATCATAGAACCAGTATAACAAAGTTCTTGGGAAATGAACAAGAAGAAATTACAAATTATTACTTATGCTCTATGGGATGGACGACGTTAGAACCTGGTATTTAATGCTTTAATGTCTTTAATAATACTATTCATATAATCTGAGAGCTCTATCTCATCTAACTTTTCGAAAGGCAAAAACTTAAAAGCGGAATGTTCAAAACTCAATGTTATCTTTTGCGTTGAATCAATCATCCTGCAGTTAAATATTATTTCTACACGCTGAATTTTTTCTCCAGGATTTTCCATGTAATAAGTTTTAACTGCTATTGGATTTAAAACTTCTATATCAATCCCACATTCTTCCTTAATCTCTCTTTTTAATGCTTCTTCGGGCGTTTCTCCAAAATCGGAACCGCCGCCTGGTAACTCCCAGCTTCCTGGTTCAAAATCTTCATCGTCTGCCCTTTTAACAAAAAGCGCTTCCTTATTGTTGTTGAAAATCAAAGCTCCAGTAGAAACTTGTTGATATTGTTTCATAAAGATATTGTATCAGATGCAATTTTGAGGCTACGCAGCTCCGCGGCAAGAACTCGAATCTTTCTATTCTTGTTCAAGCGCGACCAATCCCGGCAGGTGCTCGCCAGCGAGAAATTCTAGCATGGCACCGCCGCCGGTGGAAGCAAAGGAAAATTGTTTTAATAAATTTTTCTGTTTGAGAAAGCCCAATGTGTCTCCCCCCCCAACGATCGTAAAGGCCGGGATCTTGACGATTCCCTCCGCCAGGATTTCCGTCCCTTTTTGAAACTTCTCTTCTTCGATCTTCCCCAACGGCCCGTTCCAGACAATCGTTTTGGCATTTTTGAGAACCTGCAGAAAATTCTCGACACTTCTTAAAGTAATATCTTGCTTGTTTTCCAAAGTATCTGCCATTAAAAGCATTGAGCGACCGGGAACTTTTTCGTGCGCCACCTTTAAAATTACTCTATCATTCTCGACAATTTCACCGCCGACCAAAATATAATCGGCGAAACCGTGCATTTCTTCCACCAGCGGCAGTTTGGTTTCAATTTTTGCTCCGCCGATCACCACTCCCAACGGCCGCTTCGGGTTTTCCAAGACTTGAGATAAAACTTTAACTTCTTCTAATAATCTTAAACCGGCAAATGATGGCAAGAACTTGGTGACACCAACAATTGAAGCATGCGCGCGGTGCGAAGAAGCAAAAGCATCGTTGACAAAAACTTCGGCGAGCAAAGCTAGTTTTTTGGCAAACTGTGGATCATTTTTTTCTTCTTCGGGATAGAACCGGATGTTTTCCAAAAGAATTATTTTGTCAGTAATTTCCCAACCAGCAAATTCTCCCAAACCTGTCACTTTCAACTTTGAGTTTTGAACTTTGAACTTTTGTTGCAACCACTTAGCAATTGGTAAAAGACTAAATTTTGCTTCCTTTCCGTCCGGCCGACCTAGATGTCCAACTATTATAATAGTGGCCCCTTCTTCCAGAAGATAGTTTAGAGTTGGAAACCAAGCCTTCAATCTCGTGTCGTCCCCAACTAGTTGCTGATGGCTAGTTGCTAGTTGCTGAAGCGGCACGTCCAAATCCGCTCGCAGCATTACCGTTTTATTTTGAACTTGAGCACTTTTAACACTTCTCAAATCTTTCATCATTAGTCCGTGAATTCCTGGCAAAACATTTCGCCGTAAATCCCCCCGTTGACCACACCAATTCCCACTTTATGAAAATCCGTTGACAAAATATTGGCTTTGTGCCCCGGACTTTGCATCAGACCTTTCATCGCCAAGTCGACACTTGGCGCTAGCGCCAAATTTTCGCCAGCAAAGTTAAAAGCGATGTTGGCCTGTGCCATCCGGTCAAAAGGCGAAAGCCCGTTTTGCGAATTATGCGAAAAATAGCCGTTTTTAAACATATCTTCACAATGCGCCGTGCCAACGTCGGTTAAACTTTGTGAAAAAGACAGCGCCGCGATCTTTCGCGCAGTTCTTTCACTATTCACCATTTGCAGCATTTGCTGTTCGGCGCTTTTGTCAATACTGATGGCGGTAGTTTTAAAATTGAGGTTTATTATTTCGTTACTTTGCGGCTCAATGGTTAAAAAAGACAACGTGTCATTAACCGCCCCGCCGAAAATATCATTCCAGTCTTTATTAAATCCTTGGGTATTGGCAACCAGAACGCTGCCGATTTTGGCGTTTAGAATTGACTGTTTGAGAAAAAGTGAAAACGGCAGAGCAATAATTAAACTTAAAATAAACGCTGACAGTAGAAGGCCCGAACAAAACCCCGGAATAATCCCCAACAGTTTGCTGACTATTTTTACCGGGCCAACGCTCGGAATTAAGAATCGGAAAAGCGAAACGTTGGCAATCAGAATTTTGAGAATAAGGTTAACAATGATTTCTACCAAAACCGCGACGACAAAGAAACCGATGGCGTTGGCAAACCCGTGCGAAATCGGCAAGAATTTAATCAGAAGCGTTGCGATACGGCCATAAAAAGTGATGCCGACCAGAAACGACAGCGCAAAACTTAAAAAATCAATTGCCGCCACCAAAACGCCCAGAGCAAATCCTTCGACGCAGTAGAAAAATAAAATCACGAGCACAAAAATATCTATCCAGTTAAGCCCTAAACCCGGAACAGATAAAGAAGTAATCGTTGCCAGAAACGAAGAGACGTTCATAAAACAATTATAGCAACTCCCAAAAACATTGTCAGCCTATTTGAATCGTGCTATGATTATTGGATACTAACCGCCACAAAAATGAAGCTAAATTTACCGAAAACTTTGCAAAAAAGGTTGAACTTAAAAGAATTGACGCATAAGAAAGTTATCGCAATTTGTGTTCTTTTGCTGTTTGCTTTTTCTTTTTATTATTTTATTTTGCGTGACTTACCTTTGCCGACAAAGCTCAGTAGTTCCTCCAATCCCCAATCGACGCTAATTTATGACCGTAACGGCAAACTGTTATACAACATCTATGACAAGAAGAATCAAACTTTTGTCCCGTTATCCAGCATCCCTAAATACATGCAGGAAGCCACCATTGCGATTGAAGATAAAAGCTTTTATCAACACGGGGCAATTGACCTGCGCGGCATTGCCCGTGCCGCTGTTTCGATTGCTTTGCATCAGCAAATTCAGGGCGGTTCAACGCTAACCCAACAATTGGTAAAAAATAGCCTTTTAACCCAACAGCAAACCATTTTGCGAAAAATTAAGGAAGTAATTCTGGCTTTTGCCACCGAAGTTGTTTATTCCAAAGGTCAAATCTTAGAAATGTATTTAAATCAAACTCCCTATGGCGGAACTTCCTACGGCGTTGAGGCGGCCAGCGAAACTTATTTTGGCAAACATGCTAAAGATTTGGATTTAGCCCAGTCCGCACTTTTAGCCGGACTGCCGCAGGCGCCGACAGAATATTCTCCCTTTGGCGCTCACCCGGAAGAAGGCAAAGACCGCCAAGTTGAGGTTTTACAAGCAATGGAAGACCAAGGCTATATTACTAAAGACCAGGAGCAAAAAGCCGAAAAAGAGGACTTGCAATATAAAAAGTTTACCAACGATATCCAAGCCCCGCATTTTGTTTTATACATTAAAGATTTATTAATTGCCCAGTATGGGCAGAATTTGGTTGAAGAAGGCGGCTTAAAAGTTACTACCAGCCTGGATTTGGATATTCAAAACTATGCCCAACAAGCTGTCGCCGACGAAGTTAACAAATTGCCGGTCTATTATCACGTCACCAACGGCGCCGCTTTGGTCACCGATCCCGCTACCGGCGAAATTTTGGCGATGGTCGGCAGTAAAGATTATTTCGATAACACTATTGACGGCAATGTCAACATTACTACCGCTTTACGGCAACCCGGCTCATCCATTAAACCAATCAATTACGCCGTCGGACTTTTGAACGGTTACAACGCCGCCACCACTTTTATCGACCAACCGATTTGCTTCCCCAACCAAGGCGGACAAAACTATTGCCCGGTCGATTACGACGGAAAATGGCATGGCTTGGTGGAAATGCGTTACGCTTTGGGCAATTCGTTTAATATCCCGGCGGTCAAAATGCTGGAGCTAAATGGTGTTAACGCAATGGTCGCAACCGCTTCGGCAATGGGCATTACCAGTTTTACCGATCCGCAGAAATACGGTTTGTCTTTAACGCTTGGGGGAGCCGAAGTCAAAATGGTCGATATGGCCACCGCTTTCGGCGTTTTTGCAAATTCGGGCTACAGGATTGATTTACATCCGATTTTAAAAGTAACCGACAAAACTGGCAAAGTGCTGGAACAATACACGCCGCCCTTAAGCCCTATTTTTGGCCAGAAAGTGCTACCGGACGGAGTCGCCTTTATCATTTCCGATATTTTGGCCGATAATAACGCCAGGCTTGCGGAATTTGGCGACAACTCGGAGCTAAAAATCCCCGGCCAAACCGTTTCGGTTAAAACCGGCACGACCAACGACTTCCGCGACAACTGGACCATCGGTTATACTCCCTCTGTTTTGGTCGCCGCCTGGGTCGGCAACGACGACAACTCACAAATGAGCGGACTGGTTTCCGGTATTACCGGCGCGGCGCCGATTTGGAACGACATTATGTCGCACTTACTAAAAGACCGCACGCCGGAACCGATGTCTAGACCACCCGACATTATCCAAAAGTCATTCTGTTCGGACACGGGACTACTCCCGGGAGGAGCTAATCCCTGCCCAACCCGCTTTGAATATATTCTTAAAGGCACCGAGAGCTCAAGAGGGCAAGTTACGACTGGTGATACTCAAGTGGACAAAACGACTCAAGATTTACCCGCCAAAGGGCAAACCGATAACCTGGAAACCAAAACGGAAACCGTCTATACCGATCCGACCGGCGATAAGTTTTGCATGACTTGCCCGCATCCAGAACTAATGCCTAGTCCAACGCCGACTCCTGCTCCTTAAAAGTCTGGGGCTTTGCAAAAAGCTATACCTATAGTATAATCAACACGTTTACTTGCCATTATGAAAATCTTGATTTCTTTGATTAACGCTATTATTTTGCTTTTAACCGCTATCGGCGATGCTGTGTTTTTCTGTCTAAAACTTGTCTTAAGAATAATTTTCACCCTACTCAAATTTATTCTTCGTTTGGTTGCCGCCATTTTCAGATTTGTCTTTAAAATAATCGGCATAAGCTTATCACGTAGCCAGGCGGCCAAAAGAAATATCAGTAATCAAATTAAATTGGCGCGCTTTAAGCTTCTACTGTCTGTCAAAAGACTAAAGCGCCAGTTTCGACCAAAGAAAAAAGCCAAACCGAGCAAGAAAAAAGTGGTCAAAGAAGCGGTCATTACCTTCTTCCCTGCGCCAAAACATTATCGCCTGAAACTAAAATATTTTCTGGTTGGCTTTTTGTTCTGCGTTATTTTTGTGCTGATTCCCTTTGCGATGTATTCATTCTTAATGAGCCTACCCAACCCTAAGCTTTTAACCGAAAGAGCCTTTCCGCAAACTACCAAAATTTTTGACCGCAATGGCACGCTGTTATACCAAATTTACGCCAATGAAAACCGCACTCTGGTGCCGTTAAACTCTATTCCGAAAAATTTGATTAACGCCACCATTGCGATTGAAGATAAAGATTTTTATACCAATCCGGGCTTTGACATTACCGGCATTTTGCGGGCGGCTGTCGCCGATTTTTCCGGCCAGCCAATTCAGGGCGGCTCCAGCATTACCCAACAATTGATAAAATCAACGCTTTTGACTCCCGAAGTAAGTATTACCCGCAAGATTAAAGAGATTGTGCTGGCTTTTTGGGCGGAAAGAATTTACAGCAAAAACCAGATTTTGGAAATGTATTTTAATCAAGTTCCTTACGGCGGCACCGCTTGGGGGATTGAAGCGGCCTGTGAAACTTATTTTGGCAAAAATGTTAAAGATTTGGATTTGGCGCAAAGTGCTTTTTTGGCCGGCATGCCCCAAGCTCCCACCACTTATTCTCCCTACGGTAACAACCCAACTCTTTGGAAACAACGTCAAAAAGAAGTGCTCGACAAAATGTTCCAGCTTGGTTATATTTCGCAAAAACAGGATAATCAAGCTCTAAAAGAAACTCTGACTTTTCAGCCGCCGCAAATTCCCATTTACGCCCCGCATTTTGTAATGTATGTTAAAGATTTGCTGGTGCAAAGATATGGACTGGCCATGGTCGAAAAAGGCGGTTTGAATGTTACCACCAGTCTGGATTTAAACCTGCAGCAGGACGTTCAGCAAATTGTCAGCGACGAAGTTAACAATGACGCTTATTTAAACCTGACTAATGGCGCTGCTTTGGTCACCAACCCTAGTAACGGTGACATTTTGGCGATGGTTGGCAGCGCAAACTACGATAACGCCAACGGCGGTAATGTTAATTTGACGACCGCCTTAAGACAGCCGGGCTCTTCAATCAAAGTGGTTACTTATGCCGCCGCTTTATCGGACGGTTTTACCGCCGCCAGCATTTTGGATGATTCCCCAATCACCTACAATATTCCCGGCTCAGCCCCTTATTCACCGGTCAATTATGATGGCAAATTTCACGGCAAAGTCCCTTTAAGGTTTGCTTTTGCTAATTCGTTTAATGTCCCGGCGGTTAAAACCCTGCAAAAAATCGGCATTCCGGCGATGGTTAGTATGGCCAAGCAAATGGGTATCACCACTTGGGGAGATCCAAGCCAATACGGACTGTCTTTAACTCTTGGTGCCGCCGAAGTCAAAATGACCGATATGGCCACTGCTTATGGCACCGTTGCCAACCTTGGCAAAAAAGTGGATTTGGATCCGATTTTAAAAGTTTCCAATTATGACGGCAGTGTTTCTTACCAAAAACAAGCAGAGTTACCAAATCTAGTGCTTGACCCAGGCGTCGCCTATATTATTTCCAATATCTTGGCCGATAATAACGCGCGCTCTTTGGAATTTGGCTTAAATTCTCCCCTAAATATTCCTAATCACACTGTTTCGGTTAAAACCGGCACTTCGGATAATAAACGGGATAACTGGACGATCGGCTTTACGCCGCAGGATTTAGTGGCTGTTTGGGTTGGCAATAACGATAACTCACCGATGAGTCAAACGCTGGCTTCCGGCATTACCGGCGCGGCGCCAATCTGGAATAAAATTATGACTTTGCTTTTGGGCAATGCTTCCAACGCTCCGGAGCCGATACCCGACGATGTTGTGATGAAAAAATGTCAGGGAAGAAATGAATATTTTATTACAGGAACCGAAAATACGTCCGATTGTAATTTTATCGCCACCCCCAGCGCAACGATGATACCACAAGCTAACTAACCAGATTGGTCAGTTTTTCGAAGGAGTTGAGAGGATCTTCGCTTTGAAAAATAAAACTGTCTGCCACAAATCTATTGGTGCCCGACACTCTTGCGGCAATGATCGACTCGTCGGTTATTCCCCCATCTATTTCTAGCGGAACAATTGTCTTTTCTCTCAACTCTTTTACTTTCAATAGTGAACTTTGTGAAAAAGCTTGACCGGATTTACCTGCTTTAACAGCCATTATGAGGATTGCGTCGATATCATCGAACGGAATTGATAAAGAACTTACCGGCGTATCGATGTCCAATGCCAACCCGACTTCGCCGCAGATTTCTCCTTCAGCAATAAATTCATTGATGTCTTCCATTTTTTCGATGTGTCCCAAAAATCGTCTAAAACCAACCGCTGCCAACTGTCGGATATATTGTGTCGGATTTTCCGTCATTAAATGCGCTTCCAAATAAAAATCATCTTTGTATTTTGCAAAGGCATTAAAATCCACAAAGGAAGTTTCTTCACAAAATTTTCCGTCCAAAAAATCAATGTGCACTACTTTGGAAAAAGGGCGGATGATTGCCAACTTTCTTTCAATCTCTTGCCAGTCTTTTTCCAAAATTCCAGGTATGACATTATGCATAATCAAATAATTTTTAATTGCTCTAATTGACCTAATTGCTAAACTTTTTAGGTTAATTAGAAATTAGAATAATTAGGTTAATTTTCTTGTTCAATTTTACTTATTTCGCTTATCCTCCTAATGTGTCTTGGATCGTTGGAAAACGGCGTTTTTAAGAAAATCTTGACTAATTCTTTCGCCTTTGCAAAGTCTTCAAACGCTGCTCCCAAAGATAAAACATTAGCGTTATTATGCTGTCTTGAGAGCCCTACATTCTCTGTAGAAAAACCTAACACTGCCCGGACATTTTTAAATTTATTAGCAACTATTTCCTCCCCCGCTCCGGACTTACCAAAAATAATTCCAAAAGCAGTTGGATCACTTTCAATCGCTTCCCCAACTTTTTTTATGAAATTTGGATAATCGTCAGTTGGATTTATAGAGAAAGCGCCACAATCTACCACTGTATAATTTTGTTGTTGCAGATATTTTTTAATTTCTTCTTTTAAGTTAAATCCAGCGTGATCCGTTGCTAAATATACTTTCATAATCTTTCCAGTTTAGAAATTAGAAATTAGAAATTTCTAGCCTACTGTCCTATTATAACCAAAGCGTCAGAGGAAAAACTATCCGGCAGGTCGGAAGTTGCGTTTCCGATTGTATAACTAAAACCTAAATCTTTTTTCAACAGGTTTAAGAAATCGCTTTTGCCCGCCTTTACCTGAATGGTCACATTCGTATAATTAAAATTATCGGCATTACCGGTTGCTACCACATTGTAACCAACGCCTTTTAGAACGTCCGCCGCTTTTACCGCCACGCCGGCTGTGCCGCTACCATTTTGTACGGTGACGGAAATCTGACTTCTATCCAGTCCCGAATCTTTATCAACCGGATTGACGGTTGGAGTTAGCGTCACTCCTGGAGTAGTGGACAAAGCAACTGTTGGTGTAGGAGTATCGGTCGGAGAGACCACAATTGGAGTTGGTGTTGGCGTTGGGGAACTTTTATACGAACTCACGGCCCTAAATCCCAAGAACAAAAGAATTACTACGACAATTGTCAGAATTAAATAAACGGGCCACTTTTTCGTGTTCCTTCTTTGCGGAGTAAAGGTGGGAATTGCTTCCAATGGCGTTTCTTCCATACACTACCTTTCGACGCAAGGATAGCACACTTTTTTTGGTTTTGCAATCCGAAAAAGCAGTCTGTCTGTTATAATAAATTGTGCGATGAAAAAACTGCTTTTTTTACTGTTTCTGATAATTTTTACTAGCGTTGGAATCGCGCTTCTCCCTTCCTCAATTGCCCAAAGCGTTAATTGTAACAATCTTACCGATGCTCAATGCACGGCGGAAGGCAACACTCTCTGCTTAGCCGATACGAATACCTGCATGGACCAACTGGCCGCTGCCAGACAACAATCGGTTAATGCCACCATTCCACTGGAAACCGAAATTAACAGCATGCAAGCAAGAATTGCTTTTATTCAAGCCAGTCTTATCACCAAGAAAAATGACATTGACAACGGATATGCCAACTTGGCCAAACAACAGCAAATTTTAAATGCCACCATCCGCGATTATTACATAAAATCTTATTATGATTCCCCGCTTTTACTTTTATTGTCAGCCAATTCAGCTAGTGAATTTACGCAAATTTTGGGCTATCAAAAATCCAATGCCGACCGCGACAAAGCCATTATTACTAACATTGCCATTACCATTAATGATTTAAAAAATGAAAAAGCCGCGCTGGAAAGTGAAGAAACCAGTATTGCTGCTACTAAAGCCAAGCTTGACGTCATCGTGGCCGGAGCAATTGCGTATCAACAAACTCTCACCAATCAAATTGCGGCGCTTAACTCAATCCAACAAAGTATTTTAAGTGCTAGGTTAGCCGGACTAAACATTCCTTTATATGCCAGCACCGCCGGCGGTTGCTCCAGCGATATCGGCAAAAGCCCGGGCTTTAGCGGCGGGTTTGGATTTTTCACTTACGGAGTTCCTAACAGGGTTGGCTTAAACCAATATGGAGCTTACGGCCGGGCCAATGCCGGACAAAACTCCGATACTATCCTTCACGCCTATTACAATTTTGATGGTTATCAAAATATCAGCGGCGTTAATATCAACGTTAATGATGGGAATGGAGTTGGTACGGGAAACGTTATTTGGAGCGGAAGCTTGGAAGATTATGTCAAAAGAATTTATGAGGTCCCGGACAACTGGCCGAGTGAAGCTTTAAAAGCCCAGGCGATTGCGGTGCGTTCTTATGTTTTGGCGGCAACCAATAATGGCGCCAACTCAATTTGCGCTAATCAAAATTGTCAGGTTTTTCAAACTAACGATAAAGGCGGCAACTGGGATCAGGCGGTTAATACCACCTCTGGACAAGTAATGATTCAGGGCGGACAACCGATTAAAGCCTGGTTCTCTTCGACACACGGCGGCTATGTGCATTCCTCCGGTGACATCGGCTGGTCCGATACTGCCTGGACAAAAAATGCGCAGGACACATCTTCCAGTGTCGGTAGTTTTTCCGACTTAAAAAGTAATGCTTACGATAAAGATTCGCCCTGGTTTTATTGCGATTGGGGTTCAAGAAGCAGCAATAATAATACCGCCTGGCTTAACTCAAGTGAGGTTGCTGATATCGTTAATGTCTTGATGCTGGCACAAAAGGATTCCAGCACCGTCAACCATCTTTACCAAACAGATAAAAACACCAATCCAAATCCCGCCGGAACCGACACTTGGAGCGCAGACCAAGTTAAGCAGGAATTGCAAAATCGAGGCGTCACACCCTACAACAACGTCAGCAACGTTTCTATTTCGGCAGATTTTGGTTCTGGGAAAGTAACCAATGTTTCTGTATCCGGAGACGGCGGCAATAATAGCTTTTCCGGCAATGATTTTAAAAACTATTTTAACTTAAGAGCTCCTGCTAATATCCAGATTGTCGGACCGTTGTATAATGTAGAGACAGAATAGTATGCCGGACATTTTTATCGCCGAGCCAAAAGCGGAAAGCATTATTCCCGACCAACCTTACTCTCTGCAAAAACAAGAAGGGTCAGCCACCCCCCTGCCGATTAACCAACCACTTACCCTCCCTAAAAATACCGTTGGTTTATTTTCTTCTTTTTGCAAGGCTCCGGATGGAGTATCTTTTCAAACGCAAGAAGAAGGAGAAAAAATACTGCTTTTTTTAAGGCGTGATTTTGCAACCAACATCAAATGGATATTGATAAGTATAATTTTATTAGTGATTCCTGTCCTCTTGCCTTTTGTTGGAAAATTTTTCGGCAATCCTTTTCCATTTCTTTCGCTTAAATTTTATCTTGCATCAATAGTTTTTTATTATCTGGTTGTTGCCACCTATCTTTATATAAATTTTATGACCTGGTATTACAATGTTGCCTTAATCACCGACCGCCGGGTCATTGATGTCGATTTTTCAAATTTGGTCTACAAAGATGTTGCCACCACCAAATTAAGCCTTGTGCAAGATTTAAGTTATGCCAAAGTAGGGGTCATCAGAGCCTTTTTTGATTACGGCGACATCCTCATCCAAACTGCCGGGTCTTTGGATAATTTTAATTTCGAATCTGCGCCGGATCCGGAAGAAGTAGTCCATATAATCGAAGAATTGATTGGAAAACAAAATGTATAATTTTTCAAATCTTTTACAAACACCGCAAATAAACATTCTCTTCAAGATTGGTTTTCTGATTGCAAACTTTATCTTTATAATCTTTTTGATCGTTGTTATTAGAGAAGTACGCACTATGAGCACAATTGTCAGTAATAACAACAACACCTCAACAATAAAATCGGCAATTCTATTACTTTTTATTGTTGCAGTTTCGCTTTTCTTGACAGCTCTTGTTATACTATAGCTGATGGCTGAAGCAACTTTGACCTTTGCAAAAATTGTCGCTAACCCCAGTGCTTTCTCCTGGTCGCAAGTCTATAGCGCCGGAAAACTTTTCGCCGTTATTTCCCTGGAAGCACAGGAAGAAAACCTGGAAAAAGATTTTCTGAATGTTTTAGGCAAAGAGATTTTAAACACCCTTGAACAGGAATTTTTTACGCTGGAAACCAAAGATTTGGCATCAATTAAAACGGCTGTTTTGACTACTTCGAAAAAGATTCCAACCGAAATAAACTGCTCGTTTGTCATTGCGGCTTTAACCAATAATATTCTGTATTTATATATTTTGGGTAACGGACGTGCTTCTTTAAAACGGGAGGGTAAACTTGGCAATTTAATTGAAGCGGCTGACCAAAAATCCGACGCGATCAAGGAAGCTTCCGGTTATTTACAGGATAACGACATTATTGTTTTGCAAACCAAGCAGTTTACCGACGTTATTTCGGTCGGCACTTTGTCGGAATTTATGGATAACTTACCGCCCAGTGAAATCGCCGAAAATTTAGCGCCCTTGGTGCATGAAAAAGAAGAAGCCGGGGCCGCCGCAATTATCGCCCACTACAAAGCACCAAGCGCTGAAGAAGCTGCCGAAGCTGTCCCCGAACAAGAACCGGAAATTGAAGCCAAAACCGTGGAAGACGAACAAAATTCCAGCGAATCACCGTTTTATTCCCCAACCGTTACCCGCAGAACTAGTTTGTTGGACAAAATTAGCCCCTTAACTTCTTCTTTATTTTCCAAGTTCAAACGCCCGCAAGATTTAGGCTTAAATCACTCCCGCAAAGTAATTTTAACCATTGTGGTAATTATTTTGGTGGTGTTTGTTGGTAGCGTCTTTTTCGCCCTGAATAAACAGGCCGCCGAAAAAACGCAAACTGCTTTTCAAGCCGTTTACCCGCAAGCTTTAAAACAATATAATGAGGGAGAGAGCTTACTGGAGTTAAATCAGAATTTAGCCCGTGATAGTTTCCAACAAGCCCAGCAGCTTTTAAATAGCGGTAAAGATAAATTACCCAAAAATTCCCCGCAGGAAAAACAAGTTCTGGATTTATTAAATAAAGTCAATACGGCTCTTAATACCTCTTCTGGAGTCACTAATGCGGCCGCTACGGCGGTCTCAAGCAATACCAGCCAATACCTCTTGGCCGAAAGCAAAAACGACGGTTTATATTTTGCCGAGGACGATAATCACATTTACGAGTTAACGCAAACCCAAGTTTATACTTTTAATCCTGACGGCAGCAACCAAAAGTCAATTATTACCAACAGCGGTGACTGGAAACAGCCGGGCGGACTTTCCACTTACAACGGCAACATTTATATTTTAGACAAAAGCCAAAACCAGATCTTAAAGTATGTCAGTTCCGATTCGGGTTTTGTCAAAGCCAATTATTTTTCAACCATTAACCCCGATTTATCCAAAGCCGTTTCCATCGCCATTGACAGCTCGATTTATGTTTTGACTTCAGATGGCAACATCAGTAAATTTACCAAAGGCGCTGCCGACACTTTTACCATTGCCGGCTTGGATACCGCACTTAATAACCCTACGCGGATTTATACCAATTTAAACGACAATAATGTCTATGTTTTGGACAACGGCAACTCAAGAATTGTCGTTTTTGACAAAAGCGGCAACTATAAAAACCAATATCAGGCGGGAGTTCTGAAAACAGCCAAAGATTTTGAAGTGCTGGAACAGGACAAAAAAATCTACGTTCTCTCCGGCGGTAAGACTTACGAAATTGATTTGAAATAACTCTTTTCAAATTTACTTTCTCCTTTTTTTGAAGTATCATACTGAGTGAAACGAACTATGAAAATTACCAATAAAAAAGCCTATTTTGATTATCGGATTTTGGAGACCTTTGAAGCGGGAATAAATTTGTATGGCTCGGAAGTTAAAGCGGTAAGACTAGGCAGAGCCGATTTAACCGGCAGTTTTGTCAAAATTATCGGTAGCGAGGCCTATTTGGTTAACGCCAACATTTTCCCCTACCAAAGCGGGCAAGTTGAAAATTATGACGCGCAAAGAACCAGAAAACTGTTATTGCATAAACAAGAAATAATTGCTTTAAAATCCAAAACCGACGGCGCCAACTTAGCTCTCGTTCCAATCGCTTTATACTTTAAGCATGGGTTTCTAAAATTGGAGATTGGTCTTGGTAAAGGTAAAAAACAATACGAGAAGCGCGCAGCGATTAAAAAACGGGATATTAAAAGAAGCCTCGAACAAGAGCTCTAAAGTTGACTTTTTAGGCCGAAAAGTATATAATTCTTGTCACTGGGGATGCAATTGCATCGACAGGATTCGCACTTTAAAAACTGCAAGCCGGCCATGACTAAAGCCGTAAAACTAGTCAAAAATTAAATGCTAGAAGCAATTCTGCATTTCAACCAAATTACGCATTCGCTTAATTTGAATTGATGTTCACTAAGTCTTTTCTCAATGGGACTTTTTGAGCAAAAACACAGTTGAGAAATTAATAAGGAAGTTGATTAGTTCCTTATCGAATTTATAATCTCGGTGATATTTATTCCCTTCTATTGGAAAAGAATATCGCGACTTTTAAAAGTAGAATAAGCTTGTAGAAGTTATTAAAATGTTTTCTTGGACTCGAGTTCATTGCTCGACATCTCCACACTACCTTTTTTTGAGGCTGAAACCTCATTGATTAGCTTGATAGGATAAGCTAATCCAGCGGTTCCAAACCCATTTTTATAGTCGTACCTCAATTGATCCTCAAAATACATAAAAAGTATCGTCCTTTTGTCATTGTATTCATCGCTTTTCCACATGGACATAGGGTCTTTTAACGTGTTTAAAACTTTATCTGATGCGGTTCCAAATTCTTCATTAGTATATTTTCGTTTGTTTAAATTCTCATCGCCTAGTTTCTTTTTCGATCTTAAATCTTTTATCTTCTCTTCGTAGGTCGCTATTAAATCTTCGTCCTTTGTTTTACTTATTCTCACAAGATAAGACTGAATGGCTATGTCTGCCTCCTCAGCCTCTGCTGCAATTCTGTCTCGCCATGCGGTATAGTTATCAAGCCTAATTCCCCATTGCTCTTTTAATACATCCTTTGTTAAATCAACCGTGTCGGCTGCTGGCTTAACTCTGATTAACAGTTCTTCAAATTTTGCCTCAAACTCTTTTTTGCCCGTCGTCTTCCAGTTATAGATACAACCTTTTGTCCTACAGAAATAGTGAGGGTATCGTGTGCCTTTTCTTCCCGTACACCAACTTGCTGTCATAGGCTTGGTGCAAGCATCGCAAAGTACGTGCGGACGAAGCGGAAAAGTATCGGCATAATCTCTTCGTTTCCATGGCTTTGTACGCTCTTGTACACGCTTCTGAACTAGGTTATACGTCTCAAGCGACAGGAAACCCTCATGCCTTGCTTTCATGAAAGGAATATCCCATTTTTTGTATTCGATATAGCCTGCGTATAACGGCTCCTGCAGTATTCTTTGCGTTGTGCTCATAGATGGTCTGTTAGGAAGTCCTTTTGCTTTGTATTCTGCGTGTAAAAAACGCATTACCTCTTCTTGCGTAATGAGCAACCCGTCTCTATATTTCTCGATTGCTATCTTATAAATAGAAGCATACGGCTCCCTCGGAGTAAGAATTTTGCCGTGGATAGGATCTTTTTTATTTATCATGCCAAGTGGTGGCATAAAAGGCCAGTAACCTTTCTCAAGTCTTGCTTTCATTTTTTGAATTACCTGCCTTCGATTACTTTTCCTCTGATATTGATTGCTAACAGCGATCATCAACTCTGCCATTTCGCTTTCATCACTATCATCGAAGTTAAAATTGAGACATTCCCGTTTTACTCCTCTTGATTGAAACTCTGCTGTTAACTGAATATGTACTTTTACGTCCCTTGCAAAACGAGACAAATCATCAAAGATAACTACGTAGTTTTCATGAGAGTGATCATCTATGTAACTAAGTAAGGCGTGCATGGCCGGCCTTTCAAAAAGACTTCCGGATACAGCTTCATCAGGGAATACCTTTACAACTTCATAATCTTTGTTTTTGGCATACATTCGACATCGTTGTTCTTGTGATCCCAAACCGTTTCCCTCGTCAACTTGACGCTGTGATGAAACCCGACAATAAATTAGTGCTTTCATAATTTAATTTAAATCGCTTTTTTCAACAACTGCATCTATAGTCTTATTGCAAATAAGGCGTAGCATATTTAAGAGATCTAAGACTTGTTGATCTGTCATACTGTCTCCTCTTCTGCCTAACTTTTCTCTTGCCATCTCAATTGTAATCGTTTTAGCTTCCATCTTCAAATAAAAACTCCCGTCTCGGGTGGAGTCCCTAACAGGAGCTTTTATCTCCACCCGAATCGTTAAAATTCCTTACGTATTTGCCACGTTCATCATGCCTATCCCTATTCGTTGATCAATCGTGCCGATGTTGAGGTTTGCTTTGGAGTTTTCGGCTGAGTAGAGGTCCAGCCTTAGCTTGAATAAGTCCTTTTCGATTTCCCATGAGAGCTGAATCATCCGGAGAATGGCAGATACAGGACGGTCGTAGTAGAATCGTTGTTTTGTTTCCGCATCAAGCTCTTCAAGCCTAATTAAATATTCCCTTGCTCGTTCTTGCATTCGCCAAATTTCCGTTCGTAGTGATTGCTGATCAATCTTTGCAAGCTGTTCTTCTCGAACTTCATCTAACCATTTTCTTATTGTTGGTCTTGAAACTCCGAAAAGTTCACACATTCTCGTCTGAGTAACTTTAGGCTGGGTAGTGACAAGGGCCCTCATCTGCAATTTCAATATTTTTTTACCTGTTTTTTCCATTTGTTATTTTGTAAAGTTTTGTAAAGTATTTCACCTTAAAACCACAAAAAAAGCGCAGACCCTTTGCAGGTTGCGCTTGTCTTTTTTAGACTTCG
Organism: Candidatus Levyibacteriota bacterium; assembly: GCA_049519175.1. GTDB lineage: Bacteria > Patescibacteriota > Microgenomatia > Levybacterales > UBA12049 > DATKGX01. The sequence continues at coordinate 196,999 of JBEKQZ010000002.1, forward strand.
GCTTTTTCTATATTACCAAGCCTATTTTAATTGTCAAGTTTTGAAGATATTGGAAGCTAGTTAAAGAAAGTGTGTAAATAAAAGGTACATCAACCTAAATGCACCAATAGTAACCCATAAGGTAGGTGCAATTAAGAAAACATAAAGAATAATTGTAATAAATAGTTTTTTCACAAACACATTTATAAATTATTGGCACCCCATTAAAACTGGAGGGGTAAACAAACAATACATTACCCTTTGAGAACTACCCGGTATACCGCAAATATAGGGCTGGGGGGATAGATTCCCTATGTTTGGAAGAGGATTACATAAATATGGCGTTTGTCCTGGTGGTCCACAAAATAGAGTGTGTTCTCCGTTTATTAGTGGACCGGGAGCATTTAAGCAACCCATTACTTTATTAGAAGTCTGTGGAGCTGGAGGAACAGGAGTGGCTGTTGGGAGAATGGTAGGCGTTGGTGTATCTGTTGGAGCTTCTGTCGGAATGGAAAATGTCGGCACGGGCGATACGGATGCGTTATATTGTATCCCCAGAAAAGCATTACTAGGTTTCCATAGTAAAACAACGATAGCTACAGAAAATATTCCTAAAACAATAATCGCATTACGTACTAATTTGTCGTTTCCCTCTACTGTCTTTTCTTCCGTCTTTATACCTTTTTTCTTTTTCATCAAAAAGCCCTCCGCCAGCGAAGCCTTTCGACTCCTACCGCCCTTTCGGACGATAACTTTAGAGGTGCTCTGACGAAGAGCTTAATACCTCTAAAGTTTTTTAGCCATGCTCACATTGCTGCAAGTTTAGGCAATTAACGCTAGTATAGCACACCAAAATTTATAGTAAATTCACCTCTCATAACATATAATTAGACCGTGGTGCTAATGAAAAACATTCTTATCCTAGAAGACAATCTTATTGTTTTGTCTAAATATTTGGTATGGCAATATTAGTTGACAAAAGTTTATTAAAGACAGCTTGTTTAAAAAATGCAAAAAAGCTACTAAGAGAGTCTAAAAGATTGCTTAACCAAAAAAAGTATGCGTGGTCAACTTTCTTGGCAATAACTTCTTTTGAAGAAAGTCAAAAATTAGGACTTCTAAGCATGTATGAAGGTAATTTTATATCTGAATCTGAGTTTAGAAAATATTGGCATAGTCATGAATATAAAATAAGGTCGAAGGGTGCTCGTCTACGATTCACGTTTAATATAAATAAGAAAAAACCTGAGATAGTTTTAGGATCAAAAGAGGAGGCTCAGGAAGTAATAAGGATTAGGGGAGATTGTCTTTATGTGGATTTTAATGATATATCAATCTCAGAACCTCTAAGCATTAATATTGCAGTTGCCGTACAATATATAAACGAGGCTAATATGGAATTAAATTCAGCTATTTCTTTAGAGCTGTTAGAAAAGAAATTAAAAAGAGCTTTTAAAGTCAAACAATAATAACTATGAATAAAGACCAGTTAAGCTTAACAAAAGCAAAATTTCCCACTCTCTTTTCTTTTTCCCAGGACTATGAAGGAAAGGACAAGAATGATATTAGACAATATTTTAGAGATAAGCCCACTTTAATTCTAGGTGAGGGTTATTGGTTAAAATATGAACGTGCATTACAACTTTTACCAGTAGAAGACAAAAACCATCTACTCAATAAGCTTAAAACCCTAACAAAAAAACTTAGTGAACAAGAGGGATGGCCTCATTTTGAAGAGAAATTAAATGAAGCATTAGTTTACGAGTATCTTCAAAAAGAGGGATATAGGAAAATTAAATTTATTCAAGAGAATAGTAGAAATGGACGAAAACCAGATTTCGAAATTCTCAATTCGGACTTTTCACTTAAAGGACTTATTGAGGTAAAAACCATTAGATATTCATTAGACGAATTTGCTGCTGTAAAAAAAGAGACTGAAACAGGAGAAGGAAGATTCTTGCAAATGCAAGCGAAAGGTCTGTATGAGAAAATTAATGATGCCCTAATCACGTCCGCAATACAGCTAAAAAGCTATAGTTCATCGGCTATAGAAATACGAGGGGTATATCTTTTTCTTAATTTAGACTCTGGAATTTTAATGGATCTAATATTTACTCCAACTAGCGATTTAGAACAATTTCTTTGTAAAACGAAAAAGGATCTTTATAGCAAAGAACAGGTAGAACTAAAGATATATTTACTATCAGGTATCTTTGGCGATCCAAAAGAGTTTAAATGCAAAGATTAGTTAAGTTTTTTACATGGACTTATTGGATAAATAATTATGACTCTAATTCTTACCGCACTATGTAAAAACGGAATATGCATATGCGCTGATAAAAGAAGCAAAACATGGAACGATGGCGTATTGAATAAAATTGAAGATAATCTAAAAAAAATTTATAAATTTAAAGGTGCTCCTTTAATTATTTTTAATCATGGAGTTAACAAATTTAACAACAAATTATGGTGGGACTTTTGTTTAGACTATGAAAACTCAGATAGATGGAGAGGTAAAACCCTAGAATTAATAAGTGGAGATTTTAAAGAATTTATAAAAGATGCCGTAACGCTGCAACTCAAGCAGAATGCACAAAACATGCCTAACCTAAGCAATCTTCATAATGCAGCTTTTGTTCTATGTGGTAAGAACTTAGAAGACAATAATTTTGGGGCCTATGAATTACGTTGGTCTCCTGACTTTAAGATTAATTACTGGAGAGACACAAGACTAATAGGTTCTGGTGAGGGTTATGAAAAATACTTAAAACAATATTTAATTGATAATAGTCAATCAAATACGATTGAATTTTGGGGATCTATAGATATTATTCAAGCAAAAAGAGAGTTAATAAAATTATTTTCTATCGCTACTGAAAGAAGGAAAAAATTGAGTGGAGATGAATTTTCTGACGATTTTGATATTGAATATATTACAAAATAATTAAGGCTTAATTAATTCCAATACCCCCTTGTGATAACTGCTTAAGTTACTCAAAGCGAAGCTAGGCTCCTTCCCTGCAGTATCGGATACCACTTGAAAACATATTCCTCAATTCGTTTCCAAGATATTTCGTCTATGTCCACAAATTAAAGGATTAGGTTGATAATACAATCTAATCCTTTTTTATTAAACTCCCAGTTGACAACCCATAGAAAAAACTGTTTAATGTAATTAGTATGGCAAACGAAGGGGGAGTTGACTTAGCCTCCATAGGAAAAGAAGAAAATCCCACTAAAGTACCCGAGCCTTCTGATAGAAGGGCTATCGTAGAAACATTTCTTCGTACATCTTCTCAGAGTCCTTTATTCCCTGCTTTAGCGGAAGCTATGCACCAAGAAACTACTCCAGGTGGAGCGAGAGCATTGACTGGAGAAGAAATTCAAGCACTTAAGGTAAACCTTGTAGACGCCGGTCTCCTTCCAGAAGTCACAAGAGAAGTAGGCATAGTAGCTGAAGATGTTGCCCGTTTGCAATCTATGACACCTCAGGAACGACAACAAGCTATAGACATAGGCCTAAAAAATCTTACTGTGCAAACATTAGAAATAGGCGCATTTGGAAAACCAATAGGAGTAGCCGAGCAAGTAATGAAACCGGGAGGGGTAAGATTTGGAGCATATGAAGTAAACAATAGAACCGGTGAAAGAAAACCTGTAGCTGCGCCCGTTGTTCTCCAACATCCAATTGCGCCACCCGTAGCGCCTAAGCTCTAATTCTTATCTAGCATTAGTTGTTCCAATACTTCCTTGTGGTAACTCCTTAAATTCTTCAAAGCGAGGCTATGTTCATTCCCTGCAGTATTGGATACCACTTGAAAATATACTCCTCAATTCGTTTCCAAGATATTTCGTCAATGTCCACTTGCGGTTCAAAACAGATCAAATGATACTGTTTGAAACCGAAGAAAAAGCCCTGACATAATGTTCAGGGTTTTTTATTGGCCAACTGACTAATCCCGTGCCAGAGTGAGACCGAAGACCTTTTGCGCACCGGCTCTTTTAAGCACTTTTGCCGCTTCCAAAAGCGTTGAGCCGGTGGTTGCCACATCATCTACCAACAATATATTTTGATTAATAATTGACGATTTATGATTAATGATTTCGAAAGCATTCCTGACGTTTAATTTTCTTTGCAGATTAGTTAAACCGACTTGCGTTTTTGTTTCTCTGGTTCTTTCGAGCAGATTTTGAACAGGAATATTGAGCTTTTTTGAGAGCTCTTTGCCTAGGATTTCCGCCTGATTATAACCGCGCTTGCGAAGTTTGGCCTTTGAAAGAGGTATAGGAACTATCAGCCATTTACCATTCGCTATCAGCTTTATGAATTGTTCATTTTGAATAATACTTTCATAAAATAAATCTGCCAAGACGGTTTTTAAGTCGGTTAAGTAAGGTTTATATTTAAAGTTGAAGATTAGTTTTTGCATTGGTTTGTTGTAGGCAGGGGCGGAAAAACAGCCGTCAATGGTGTATTTCCGCTTGCATCTTGGGTGGGTTAAATTATTAAAAGTTGGGTTGTTGCACGCAAGACACAGCGACTTGGCGTCAAAAGAAAGATAGACAAAGCATCTAGGACACAAATAACTTCCTTGTTTTTTGCAAACCACGCATTTTTTCGGAAAAATAAAATCGCTAAATCCCATCAATTTGTATTATAATGACTTTATGGCAAAAATATTTGTTTTCCGACACGGACAAACAGAGGATAATCTAACGCACACTTTTTCGGGCTTTCGCCAATCCGATTTAACCGAGAGTGGGATTGAAGAAGCCAAACAAATCGGCGAAAAATTAAAAAATGAACCGGTCACCAAGGCTTACCAATCCGACTTAATCCGCTCGCAACATACTTTAGACTTAGTTTTGAACGGTTATCATCAAAACGTCCAAATTTTTACTGATCCTAGAATTAAAGAACGCGATTACGGCGATTTAACCGGAAAGAACAAAGATGAAACTGCCAAAGAGTTCCCCGCTAAATATCCTCTGTGGCACCGCTCTTATGATGTTCCCCCGCCCAACGGTGAAAGTATCAAAATGGTCGAAGTTCGCGTGATGAGCTTTCTAAATGATATTCTGCCGACTTTAAAACCTGACGATGTTGTTTTTATTTCCGGAAGCGGAAATTCGATCAGACCGATACGAAAGTACTTCGAGCACCTCTCAAACGAAGAAATGTCAAGCTACGAAAACGTTCCCGGTAAAATCTTCGAATATCAAATCTAATCATACGCTCAACAGAGGGGTTTAGTTATGATATAATTTAACTTAAGGAGGATTGCTAGAGTGGTTAATAGAGCGGCTTGCTAAGCCGTGACGGTGAATAGCCGTCCACAGGTTCGAATCCTGTATCCTCCGCATGAAAAGAAAATATCAGGATAAAGAAATAGAAAAAGCACAAAATCTCCGCCATAAATATCATTATTCTTTCGTAAAATTAGCGCAAATTACAGGTATTCCTGCAACTACGTTGCGTAATTGGTGTAAGAATGATCAAATGGGAACGCGCTGGGACACTTTACTAACTACCAATGAAAAACGACGTAAAAAAATAAAGTCATCAGAAATAAAATCAATTACTAAGCTTAAATCATTAGATGCAAGCACCAAAAAGCTTTTGGCATCAATTATCTACTGGTGTGAAGGATCAAAATACCCAGCAACCAATAAAGTTGATCTAACTAATTCTGATCCATTATTACTACAGATATTTATTAAATTTTTAAGAGAAAGTTTCCTGTTGGATGAGTCCAAATTTAGGGCAAAACTGCAAATCCATTCAACGCAAGATTTTAGTAAGATTAAAAAATATTGGAGCAAACTATTAGACATTCCTATATCTCAATTCATGAAGCCCACTATCACTGTGGCTAATGGTAAAAAACATAGAAAAAATTATATGGGAACATGTACAATAAGATATTCTGACTATAAAATTCAACTTAAATTAATAGGCATATACGAACAGTTTGGAGATTTAATAAATTAATCAGGAGGAGTCGCATAGTGGCCTAGTGCAGCGGTTTACTAAACCGCCATCCCGCAAGGGATCGTGAGTTCAAATCTCACCTCCTCCGCCAAGAAAAATGAAACAAAGAATTACATTACTTAATGCCTTTCGTATTCCCGCTCTTGTCATTTTAGCCATCATTTTTTATCTCGTTTTATTACTTTTGAAGTTAAACCTTGCCGCCAATCTTGTGGCGATTTTGGCCACACTTTTGGGCAGCTACCGGCTGTTTTACGAAACCATTTCTTCACTGTTAAAGAAAAATTTTGCCCTGGATTATATCGCTATTTTGGCCATTGTCGTTGCCTTAGCGACACAAGAGTATTTGGTCGCCGTTATTTTAGCCTTGATGATTGCCAGCGGCCGGACACTGGAAGACTACGGCGTGTCGCAGGCGAAAAAATCCCTAACGAAACTGGCGGAAAGAATTCCGCACGAAGTTTTCTTGTGGGCGAATGGCAAGCTCGGCGAAAAAGTCAAAATTGAAGCAGTCAAAATTGGCCAACAAATTTTAGTGCGCAAAGGTGAAGTTATCGGGCTGGACGGAATTTTGGTTTCCGATGATGGCTTAACCGACGAATCCTCGCTAACCGGCGAGCCCTACACAATTGAAAAAATTCAGGGCGACCCCATCAGAAGCGGAACAATTAATATTGGCCAGCCAATCGTGGTTAAAGTAACCAAAGAAAGCGGCGATTCCACCTACAACAAAATTGTAGAGATGGTTAAAAACGCCCAAAATGAAAAGTCGCCGTTTGTTAGATTGGCCGACAGCTATTCCGGCATTTTTACGATTGTAACTCTTTGCATCACCGGTTTTGCTTACTATTCTTCCGGTTTTGATTTAATCCGCGCTTTGGCGGTTTTGGCGATTGCCACTCCCTGCCCTTTGATTATTGCCACCCCCATTGCCCTTTTGGGCGGCGTCAACGCTTCGTCCAAAAAGCACATTATCGTCAAAAAATTGGCGGCTTTGGAAGTTTTAGCCAGAGCTCAAGCCATAATTTTTGATAAAACCGGTACCATCACGCTGGGTAAACCGAAAGTCTCGGAATTTAAAAACTTGAGTAAGAATTATACGGACAAAGAAATTTGGGCGATTGCCGAAAGCATTGAGCGAAATTCACTGCATCCACTAGCCAAAGCCGTGGTCGATTTTGCCAAAGAAAATAAGGCTCCGATTTTACACGCCGAGAAGATTGAGGAAAAAGTCGGTTCAGGTATTTCGGGCGTATTGAAGAATAAAACCTACACCCTTTCCAAATTACCAAGCTCCGAGGGGATGATGATTGGCGTATTTGAAAAGAATATTCACTTGGCTACTTTTATGTTTGAAGACGAAATCAAACAGGAATCAAAAGAGATCATTAGAAGCTTAAAGCAAAGAGGTTTTCAACTGTTTATTTTTACCGGCGACAAAAAGGAAGCGGCGGAAAAAGTGGCTACTGATTTAGGCGGAGAGATTATCATTAAAGCCGAAGCCAAACCCGAAGATAAACAAGCCGGAATTGCGGAGTTGAAGCAGCAAGGGATTGTCACGGCGATGGTTGGTGACGGCATCAATGACGCGCCGGCCTTGGCGCTAGCCGACGTTGGCATGGTGTTTAGCAACGAAGAACAAACTGCCGCCAGTGAAGCGGCTGATATGGTCTTTTTGGGCGGAAATTTTTCGCTGGTCATTGACAGCTTAAATATTGCCAAACGGACGATTGAGATTGCCAAACAAAGTATTTTTGTGGGAATTGGGATTAGTATTTTAGGAATGGTCGTCGCTTCGCTTGGCTTTATCCCGCCGATTGGTGGAGCCTTTTTACAAGAAGCAATTGATGTGGCGGTAATTCTCAACGCCTTAAGAGCAAGCAGATAAATAACTTCCAAACTACTAGCTACTGACTTCTGGTATTCAATACTCGGTTGAATTATAATATTAAGCACGGAGAGGTCGCCCCGTTCGCGGGACTAATCTCCTCGGAACCTTGGAGAGGTCGCATAGTGGACTAGTGCGGCGGTCTTGAAAACCGCTAAAAGTATTTTGCTTTTCGCGAGTTCGAATCTCGCCCTCTCCGCAATTTTCTTGACTTAGAATTGCCAATCCTTTACAGTAGAATTATGCCCGAAGCAGAAAAAGAAAATATTACTACCGAAAACCAACCGCTCGAATGGACCGCGCCCGGCCGCCCATTTAAAAAACGCTCCAAACAATTTTATTTAACCGCACTTTTAATTATGCTTTTAGTCGAAGTTATTCTCTTTTTATTTTCGCAATATCTACTGATGGTCGTTGTCATTTCTTTGGTGTTTGTCGCTTTTGTCTTGGCCTCTGTTCCACCCAAAGACTTTCACTATCGTATTAGTGACGAGGGCGTAATGATTGAAGACGGCTTTTATATCTGGCGGGAACTTTACGATTTTTATTTTAAGGACCGCGACGGCGTTAAGACTCTACATTTGGGAACTCACGCTTTCTTACCGGGCGAGTTAATCGTGACTTTAGGCAATATGGATGAAGAAAAAGTCAAAAACGCGCTGCTCCCCTATCTTCCATACCGAGAGTATGTTAAACCAACCTTTGTGGAAAAATCCGCTGATTGGCTAACCAAAAATTTCCCCCTAGAGAATAAATAATTTGCCCCTTAAACTCAAATAAAGTAAAATACAAATACGAGTGCCCGTAGTTCAATGGATAGAACACCTGGTTGCGGTCCAGGCGGTTGGAGGTTCGACTCCTCTCGGGCACGCAATTGAGAATAAATAAGGAGAGGTGTCCGAGTGGTTTAAGGAGCTGGTTTCGAAAACCAGTGTGGCAGTAATGCTATCGTGGGTTCGAATCCCACCCTCTCCGCCAATTACTTAATCCCCATTTGATTTAATTAGTCCTCTATGTATATACTTTTGTTGTGGATGATCTCGCAGCGCTAACGCACCAGTTAGAATATTTGTTTTTAAAAAAACTGATTGCTGGATTAAAAGACAAAAGTCTTGATGTCTTAACAGCCAAGGAATATGCCAATGCATTTTTGAGAATTGAACCATTTGAATCAGCCGAAGACGCTTATATAAAAATTATGGATTTTGTAGCTAAAAATGTTCTTTTTAATGAGTTAAAAGCCCAGATGAATACTTACCAATCAGAAAAAAATGATTTAGCCAAAATTAACAAAATGCGTGCATATATAAAACAAAGGGACATTGATTCTGCTTTAAAAGTAGCGAAGGAATAAAATATGGCAATAAGCAGTCCAGATATTGGAGGGCTAACAGGAGGAATGCAAGCAATTGCTGAGGGCGGAGCAGTGAGTGGAGCTCTTAAATCCGTTGAGGTCGCTGGCCCTAAATTAGGAGGAGAAATACAAGCTGCCTTTGACGGTCCTGGAATCTTAGGTCCGGACATTGGCGATTTTACCAAAGGCCTAGATGCCAAACTTGACGTCGACCCAGGCGCCGGTATAAAAGACGTTGCCAATGTAAATCCCAATACGCCACTGTCGGCAACTCTGGATGGCACATCTGATTCCTCAATTTCAGTTGATAAATCAACCATTGAACCAGGTGGGAAAACTCCTTCTTCAGCCACTACTGAAGATACTGCTTCTTCTGCCTCCAGCGAAACTCCGGAGCCCGCCGCCGAGCCGGTAGCAGCAGTTGCGCCCGAAAATGCGGATAAAGCAGCTAAGACTCAAGCTTTGGAAGCAAAAGTTGCAGACAAAACCGCCACTGCCGAAGATATTAAAGCGCTTAGAGAACTAAAGGCCGATCCGGCGCAACACCGTGCTGATTTAGAGCAAAAAGCACTTGATGGGACAATTACAGATGCCGAAGCAGATGAATTAGGACAACTCAACACTTCGGAAACTACCTCCAGCCAAACCCCTGTGCTGGTTGGCTAGATAGAGGACGGTTGGTCTCCTTTCTGTTGATCAAGTAATATATTAACATATTCTCCCGGTGTTTTGTATCCTAAAGACCGGTGGAAACGT
>JBEKQZ010000003.1:0-46805 GCA_049519175.1 Candidatus Levyibacteriota bacterium
CCTCTTTTGACAAAGAGGCCGCCTCAATTACCGGTACGGGTAATATATTGTAGTGACGCATAACGGCGTCAGTATATCGTCGGCTCAATCTCTATTCAACCGTCCCGTATGTATCCCAACCTAGACACCCCCGAGCAACAAGCAGAGGAACTAATGAAACGAGAAGGACTAGGAACAAGCACGGAGGAGGGTTTAGCTGGGCTTTCGACTGAACAGAGAGAACAGATTCAGAAAGCATTCGAAGACATGTTTAAAGATGTAGATAAAGCTAGGAAACAAGACGAAGAAAGAAAAAGAGAAATGAAAAGGCTGCAAAGAGAGATGCAGAGATTAAGAGAACAAAATAAACGTCTTGCAGATCAAGTAAAAGAACTTAATGAGAAATTAGACGCAGCGGCTAGTGAACACGCCCCAGAATACAAAAAGGCCGCTTAATCTTAATTTAGCTCAATACTCCCCGCGGAGCTTATGGGATATTAGGGTTCCAGACCCAGCTGTTCCGCAACAGCTTTAAGTTTTTCCTCAGTTTTTTATTAGATCATTACTTTTACTGCTGAAATTTTTTAAAACTTCTGCGATAATAGAAAAATGGACGATATCATTAGTGCCCAAAATTTAACTAAAAACTTTGGCAATTTTACTGCCGTCAATGACGTTTCCTTCAACGTGCAAAAGGGGGAAATTTTTGCTTTCTTGGGGCCAAATGGAGCCGGCAAAACCACCACCATTAAGATGCTAACAACGCTTTTAAAGCCTTCCAGCGGAATCATTAAATTGAACGGGATTGATGTAACTACTCATCCTGAAAAGGCCAGAAAAACTTTTGGCATTGTTTTTCAGGACCCGAGTTTGGATGACGAATTAACCGCCATGGAAAATATGGAATTTCACGCCGTGCTCTACAAAGTTCCCCACAGGGAAATAAAGGAAAGAATTGAAAAATTTTTGAATTTAGTGGAACTTTGGGATAAAAAAAATGATTTGGTCAAAACTTTTTCCGGCGGCATGAAACGGCGTTTGGAAATTGCCCGCGGCCTTCTGCATAAGCCCGAAATCCTCTTTTTGGATGAACCAACCCAGGGACTTGACCCGCAAACCAGAAATAAAATTTGGGAATACCTTAAGAATTTAAACAAAGATACCCAGATTACGGTCTTTTTTACTACGCATTACATGGAAGAAGCAGAACAAATTGCCCAAAGAATTGCGATTATGGACCACGGAAAAATCATTGAAACCGGAACAGCTACGAAACTCATGGAACAAACCCAAACAAAATCTTTGGAAAAAGCCTTTCTCAAACTAACCGGGACAGCAATTCGAGACGAAGAAGCCAGTGGCGTCGATAAATTAAGGATACGGGCTAGAAGGTGGAATAGATAAGATGAGTGCAATTTATATTCTTTGGAAAAGAGAATTAATCAGGTATTTCCGCTCGCGAGCCAGATTAGTCGGCTCATTAGGACAGCCATTGTTGTTTTTAGTGGCGTTGGGGTTTGGTTTGGGGCCGATTTTTCAAAAAGCCGGGCAGGGCAACTATTTTCAGTTTTTGGGACCGGGAGTAATCTGTATGGGCATTCTTTTCACCGGCGTGTTCGCCGGCATTCAGGTAATTTGGGACCGGCAATTTGGCTTTTTAAAAGAAACTTTGGTCGCACCAATCTCGCGCTTTGAGATTATGTTTGGTAAAACTTTAGGCGGAGCCACAGTTGCTTTTATTCAAGGCTGTTTCGTGCTAGTTTTAACCATGGTTGTCGGTTTCCGGGTACAAAATTTTTTAATGCTTCCCTTGGCTTTGGTCGCGATGTTTTTAATCGCGCTATTTTTTACCGCTTTGGGAATTTCGATTGCTTCTATTTTGGAAGATATGCAGGGATTCCAGTTGATTTTGAATTTTATTGTTCAACCGGTCTTTTTCCTCTCCGGTGCGCTTTTCCCTTTAACCGGCGTGGTCAGTTTCCTTTCAGTCATTGCTTATTTCAACCCTCTTGCTTATGGCGTTGATGCAGTGCGGGGAAGCTTAACCGGAGTTACCCACTTTGGACTGGCGACAGACTTTACCGTATTAATTGTAATTTGTTTAATCGTTTTAGCACTTGGCAGTTATCTTTTTTCAAAAGTGGAGGCTTAAAATGCAGATGCAATTTTCCGCCGGCGGCGTGGTTTTTAAAAAATCATCAATCATCAATCATCAATCAGAAATCCTAGTTTTGGTTTGCCAACACTCTCAACATCACGGTTGGGTTTTCCCCAAAGGCTTAATCGGCGACCACGTTGAGGGTGAGCAAAAAGAAGACACCGCTCTACGTGAAGTTGAAGAAGAAACCGGAGCTAAGGGCAAAATTATCCAATTATTAAATCCGGTTGACTATTGGTATTTTTTTGAGGGCGAAAAAATTCATAAAACCGTCTATTATTTTTTAATGGAATACGTTTCGGGAGATATTACCAAGCACGACACGGAAATGGAAAACGTTGCGTGGCTGCCGGAAGCGGAAGTAGAAAAAAGACTGACTTATCCAACTGATAAACAGGTCTGGCAAGAAGCAAAACAACTTCTGATTACTGACCTCTAACTTCTGGCATTCAGCTCCAAGTTGAATTATAATAACAAACGAGGAGGGGTCGCATAGTGGCCTAGTGCGTTCGCTTGGAAAGCGGATGTTGTCGTAAGATAACCGCGGGTTCAAATCCCGCCCCCTCCGCTTGACATCGTTTGCAAAATAATTCAAACTAATAATTAGCATGCGATTTTCTGCTCTTACCCCGCGAAGCTTTAGCAGAGTGGGGCTATTTTTCAAAACAACGTTATTATTGTCAATAATCTTATTCGGATTTCTGATATTTAGAACACCGGTTTTTGCCCAAACTATTACCCCCCAAGTTGAAACACAAACCCAGTCGTATTTAGCGCCCAACACCAATCCCGACGTGCCCAATAATTTGCATACTTTTTCGCAAAGCTTAATGTTAGAAATTATGTCTTCTCTTGCCTGCAATCTTTCCGGCAAAGATCCGTTAAGTAAAAACGGCCAGTGTTTGGGCTATGATCAAACAACCGGCAAAATCGGTTATGTTGCCAATAATGGCGGGGCGGTGGGAGCAATGGGTAGCATGATTGCTGTTTTATATACACCACCTCTGCATACCTCTGATTTTATTGCCTACTTGGGACAAAATTTTGGCCTGGCCAAACCCAGCTACGCTCAGGTCACCGGCATTGGCTTTGAAGGATTGACGCCTTTACTAAACGCCTGGGTGGTTTTTCGAAACGTTGTTTATCTTTTATTTGTTTTTATTTTTATCCTGATTGGCTTAGCCATTATGATGCGGGTGCGGATTGACCCGCGGACAGTGATGACGATTCAAAACCAAATTCCCAAAATTATTATTTCGCTTATTTTGGTTACTTTCTCGTTTGCCATCGCCGGCTTTTTGATTGATTTGATGTGGGTCAGTATTTACGTCGTGATTAATTTAATGGCTCAAGCCGATCCACATATCGTTACCGCTACTGTCAATGCCGGCGTTTACCATCCCGCTCCGCAATTCGCCAATGATTTGCTCCAAGGCGCTGCACCAAGCTTAGGTGGAATTCATAGTATTGCCGTTAACGGCGCATCGGCAATCGCCGAAATCATCAGAGACTTTATTAGTCCGGACCACATTCCTCCTCCTGTTTCGACAACCGCGCAAAGTGGAGGAGGATGTTCATTCGGACCATTCTGCATAATAACCAACGTGATTCCAAATGTAGACATAGGAGGTTTAATAGGCAGTGTTGTTAGCTCAATCATTTCCTGGGTGGTTGGCATCCTGGCATATATAATTTTAATCATCGCGCTACTCTGGGCGCTACTGCGACTCTGGTTTGCACTGCTTAAAGCCTACATTATGATTTTGATTGACGTTATTTTTGCACCATTCTGGATTATTTCCGGTCTTATCCCCGGAACCCAAAGCGCCGGTTTTAGCGCCTGGATTAGGGATATGGCGGGGAATCTAGCCGCTTTTCCGGCAGCGATTATGATGCTTTTACTGGCTAAGCTTTTTTCTGACAATTTTAACCTTATCGCAGGGACTGGGACATCAACGAACGGAGTTATGAGTAGTACAGCTTTTATCCCCCCACTTTTAGGTTCCAATGCCACTAATTATATTGCCAGTTTAATTGCCATTGGTGTTGTTTTGGCAACACCGGGAATTGTGGATATAACCAAAAAAGCTTTTAAGGCACCCAAGATTGACCTTGGCCCAATCGGTCAATCGATCGGTGTGGGCGTCGGCGCCCCACAGAGATTAATTGGCGGTGGCATCGGAGCAGCTACTGATCCGTTCTTGAAAGATCAAAATAACAAGGGCTCTTTTGGTAGAACTATTGGTGCACTTGTCAGAAACTTTAAATAATTAATAAGTCTCCCTATTTCTTCCCTGTCAAGCCCTTGATATCTATGATAAAGTAACCTTCTGCTAATGCTGCGAGAATCAGGAAAAATGTTAAGCTGAGGCCTCTTAATTTCACCATATCCGAACCCCTTACCTTCAAGAGCTTCTCTAGTTCGTGGTAATACTTTTCCGCATTTTCGTTGGCCAGGACTTTTGCTTCCGGCGTTTCCGCTTTTTCAACCGCTGCTTGAAGAGTGGAACGGATTTCATCCAACTGGTGCCTCACTTGGTCACGACTCATTGGCTTAGCTTGCGGACCGTAAACTTTTTCTATCTCCGACATCGCTAACCTAAAGGGTAATTTACCGATTCCTAAAGCGTCCCAGAAAAAGTCTTGCTCGGATATTTCCAAGAATGTTCCAACCGTATACCTGACGCATTCTGCCCTTGCCCTTTGCCCGTTATAGGCGCTAACCGCTTCCGCAAAACCCATTGCATTTTTTAATCTTTCCTCTGTATTTTCCGTACCGATAAACTTCACCAATTCCGAAGCGGCGGTGGCCATGTTTAGTAAATCGCCAAAGTTTCTTACCAAAGGATCCTGCGAAGGCTCCGATTGCCAAGTGCTGGAGAGCGGCGTTACACCGTTAACCGGTTTGTCGATAACGTTTAACAGCACATCATCAACCAACAACTCCCTGGTGTAGATATCTTCGAATTTATCGCCGAGTAAAGTGTTAATTGTATCGTCTTGGCCCGCCACCCGGCTTAACTCGGCATACATCGACCTCAACTGTTCTGCCGCTTGATTATTGCCAACATATTTGTTGATTTCTGCTTTTTCGTCCGGGGTAAAGCCTTCTTCGCCAATTCTTAAAGCATGAAAGTTCTCGTAATTTTTTTGCCTAATTAATTGCGTAATTGCCCCGAATTCGGCTTTAAACTTATCGTAAACTTCAAATTCGTCCGTTGCCCCTACAGCCCTGTATTTATTAAAAGCCGGACCTTTCAAAAACTCCTTTAACTTACCCCTTAAGGCTGGACTTTCCACTGCCCTTTCCCTAAACAGCCTTAACATCTCTTCCGGCCTAATCTCTGCAATTTTCCCCCAAGCATCTTTGAGCTTAGTATTGTTTTCTTGCTTTTTCCGTATTTGCTCTGTCGTATCACCTTTTTCTCCACGTTGAAATCGTCCTACTTTTTTAAGCCTTAAGAAAAGAGCAAAATCCTTATCGCCACTGATTTCTCTTAACTTCCCTCCTCCCTCTACGTATCTTTCCGGATACTTGCTGGCATCCGCCCGGGCATGTGCTAAATAATCTTGGATTTTGTCCTGGAACTGTTCAATTCTCCAATCGGAGCTAAAAAAGTCCGGTGCGCCAAAAAAGACCCTAAACATCCTTGTGCCATAATCCAGTAATTCTTCTTCGCTCATCCCCTTACTAGCATCGCTCAGTTTTGATCTGGCTATTTCCAGTTTTAGATGGTCCAAAAAATCATTTGCCGACTTATTAAACATGCCAAACTTTTTCGTCAATAAGTCTTCCAAGTTAAACATGTTAAAGAAAACGGCCGGATCGGACCGATAAGCCTCTAGTCCCTCCAAACTATGCCCTCTGGAAACAATAATGGCTTGCCTTTGCGAAACCACGAATACGTCGTACGCTGTCCTGACCGCACGTCTGATCTGCTTTACAATCTCTCCCTTGGCGTATTTTGCCGCTTCTTCGGACATCCGTTCGCTTTCGGGCTTCTGCAAAGATGTAGCGTCAGCAACCAATTTATTGAACTCTTCAACATAAGGTCCGGCTCCGCTTTCAAAAATCCGCGTTTGCTCGTCGATTAAAGCATCCTGCAGGTTATGCATCATTTCCGGAGTAACATGCAGTTTTTGCGCCTGGTCCATCAACTTTTCCTTTTCCGCCTTATCTGTTTCGTTCTTCCATTTATCCATTAATAACGTTTGCGCCAACCTTTGGTCTTCCAACAATTCTCCCAAACGGTTAAACATTACGTTCACCTTGCCGTCTTCCATCGTCAAAGCAGTTAATAACCCATGTGATTGGAGCCTTTCCATTGCCGGCTTAATGTTGTCTGTATTTTTGTGTTCAATCAGCGACCGGGCGAAAATTAAAGACAAGCGGGTATTAAATACCTCCGTAAACTGCTGCACCTGCTCGGTCGTAAAACCATAATGGCTTGCATAAGTACTAATATGATTTGCCGCTACGGTAATCATCGTTTGCATTTGATTTAATAAGGGGGAATCCAACTCGCGGCCTTGCTGAACAATTTCATAAATCATGTCAAATTTGGAGTCAAGCCAACTGATGGGATCTTTACTTAGCATTTCCAAATCTGCTTGTTCTAGATATAATCTGGCCGAGCTGCCTATTTCGACCCCTTCTCGTGCCCCACGGTTACTGTGGGCACGCAATCCCTGACCCGTAGATTCTGCCTTTAGTTGATCGAATAGCCCTAGGACGTCAGCGGATGCTCCTCCTTGAATAAGACGTTCTCTTTCTTGATCCCAGTTTCTTCCCCCTGGTGTTGCTGGCTGCGTTGGTTGCTGTGGTTCGGGTGGTATTGGCGCACCATGTTGTTCCGGGCCGCCGTTTCCATTTCCTTCTGCCATAAAAACATCTCCTTCTCTTTCCAGCTTAGGAGAATTAGCCTGGTTTGTCAATCTGTCTGCTCCCTGATTTGGTCCTTGTTCTTTCATACCATCAGTTTATTCTTAGCGAGCCTAAACTGCTTGATATAAACTTTATAAAAAGCTTACAATTAGGTTATGGAATTAGAACATTTTGAATCGCTTTATCCCGATACCACCCGCTTTGCGGAGATCGAAAAAATTTTGACTTTTATTAAAGAAGGTAATTCCTGCCAAGTCGTTTCCGTTCCCGGCGCCGGCCGCTCCAATTTGCTCGGTTTTTTGGCTTATAACCGCAATTTACGGATTAAGCATCTTGGCGAGAATCAAGCTAAATTCCATTTTGTTTATCTAAATTTTTCGGAAATCAGAAAAAAACCCTTAATCGAGGCGGTAAAATTTATATTTTTGGGGTTAGTTGACTCACTGCGCGACCGGCAAATGGATCAAGATTATACAGTGACAAATCAGATTTTTAAGGACAGCTTGGAATTAAAAGACGAAATGGTGCTGTTTCAGGGTCTAAAAAAAGCGGTTGATTATTTAGCGCTGGAGAAAAATTTGACGATTGTTTTTTTGTTTGACCGTTTTGAAGATTACATTTCGGTAGTTGGCAGCGAATTTTTTGCCAATCTTCGGGTTTTACGCAACCGTGCCAAGTATCAGTTTTCGGTGGTATTTTCTTTAAACCGTCCGCTCGAAGACGCGCTTGAAGCAACGCTGATGTCGGATTTTTACGAATTTATTGCCGGAAAAGTCGTTTATTTGCCGATTTACGACCAGCCCGGAGTTGATTTCCGGATTTCATACTTGGAAAAAATTACCGGCCAGAAAATTGACCAGAAACTTTTACGCGAAGTGTTGGAATTAACCGGCGGGCATAGCAATTTAATGCGTCTCTGCGTCGAATCACTTTTGTCCACCGAGCAAAAATTTGCTAATAAATTAGTGCTACGAAAGTTCTTACTGGAACAGAAACCGGTTAGAAGCGCCTTATTTGGAATTTGGAATTCACTGATGCCATCCGAGCAAAATTTCCTGTCCGGCGCTGGGAAAAGCGAAGAGGAATACTTGGAAAATGTCGGGTTAATCAAAAACGGGTTTTTAACTATTTCTCTTCTCTATGATTATCTCAAGGAAAAATCCACTACCCAAAAACAAGCCGGTTTTACACTTAATGATAGTGGAGAAATTTTGCAGGGAGACGTTGTCTTGTCGGATAAATTAACCTCGCTGGAATACAAATTGTTGAAATTTTTGCTTGATAACCAAGGGAAAATTATCAACAAAGAGGACGTCATTAGCGCCGTCTGGCAAGAGGGGAAAACCACTTTGGGAGTCACCGACCAAGCGCTGGACCAATTAATTTTTAGATTGAGAAAAAAAATCGAGGAAAACCCCAATGCTCCAACGCATATTCAAACCGTAAAGGGCCGCGGGTTCAAGTTTTCGAATTAGAACTTGCAATCAACCCAGGTTTTGCTCTACGATAAAATTGTGAGAAAGATTTTCTATTTATTATTTCCGATTATTTTCTGTTTAATATCTTTTTCTTTCTTTTCCCAAAAAATTTTTGCAGAAAGTTGTAGCAGCCTTGGCGGAAGCTGTGGGTCACCGACTAGTTCTAGTTGCGAAGCGGGAACAATAGCGATTTCCGGAGCTACTGATTGCCTTGGAGGAGTTTGCTGCGGAACAGCAAGCAGCAATTCATCTTCAAATGCCGTTCCAATCGGACAATATGGTTGCTCTTTTAACACCAGCACCAATGCTCCCATTATTAACTGTGCCACCGGAGGAAAATGTATCAGCGAACCACCTTACTCGACTTTCAATTCTAGTACTAACACGACCGAAAATGGTTATTGTCGGGACATGCAAAATAAATGTTACATCTGTGATACAGGCGCGGGGTATGAATATGATTACTACACTGGCAACTGTGATAGTCCAACCAGCGGACAAAGCCCACAAGATGCCACCGAAACCACTTGCCAAGCTGGACAAAGTTGCTCTTACGGTTATGGCTGCGGAGCAGGACAACCGCCGGCGCCACAACCGTTATCAATCTGTCAAAGTGGCTATTGTAAAACTGCCATCGGCAACCTTCCCACCACTATTTCCGGACTTTTGACCACGGTTTTTAGTATCGCCTTATCCATCGCCGGTGTAGTCGCTTTGGGCTTAATTATTTTTTCGGGTTACCGGCTGATGATCTCGCAGGGCAATCCCGAACAAGTTAAAAATGCCCGCGAGCAGTTAACTGCCGCCATCATCGGACTCCTGTTTATTATTTTCTCGCTGGTAATTCTGCAGATAATCGGCTTTAACATCTTAAAAATTCCGGGCTTTGGCTAAATTGATTATGCAATATCTTGCGCTACAAATTCCAGGGAATGATGGGAGCATCAAAATCACCCCGCCCGTAGGGATCCAACCAGGCGGCCCGGGCGAACTAGCTAGTATTATAAATGTCGGTATTGATTTGGCAGTAGTGGCGGCGATTTTCGTTTGTCTTTTTATGCTTATCTTAAGTGGATTTGAGTGGATTTTTTCCCAAGGGGACAAGCAAAAAATTGCCCAAGTCAGACAAAGGCTGGCTATGTCAATCCTTGGTTTAATCTTGATTTTTCTGTCTTTTCTAATCATCAATGTTATTTACGCTTTTTTCTTCGGCAGTAAAGTAATTAATTTTTTGGGAAGCCAATAAGTTTTTAAAAGGGACTTGACAATTGTTGGAAAACGCTTTAGCATAAAGTTAGATGAAGAAATATCTTATTTTATTATCGCCAATTGCTTATCTATCGCTTGCCACTTCTGCTTTTGCACAAACACCTATTGGTAATCCCTGTGGCAGCGGCGAATTTAGTGCCCTTTGCATGTTGCAAGCAAAAGATTTAGGAGGCATAGTTGGCTCCTTACTACAATTTATCTTTGTCATTGCGGTGATAGTTGCTCTTTTCTACCTTATCTATGGCGGTTTCAGGTGGCTCGTTTCCTCCGGAGACAAAACGCAAGTCGCGGCCGCCAGAGAGCACATCGTTGCTGCCATCATCGGACTAGTCATTATTTTCTTATCCTATTTCCTCTTGAGCCTGCTACTTGGCTTCTTTGGCATTGACTTAAGCCACTTAACTATTCCAAAAATTCCAGGCGCTGGCACTTAATTCTCTTTTCCCCTCTCTCAACTTGGGCTCAGGAAGATAGCTTGCTTTTTAATTTAATTGTTGCTAGTCTTTAGGTATGTATAGTGGTTGTCAATATGGCTCTGGCGGCGCCACCGTCTTGACCTTAGGCTGCATTTTTCCTTTGATTACTAACGTTATTCTTTGGGCCATCGGGCTGGCCGGCACAGTGGCGCTGTTCATGATTATTTTTGCCGGCTATCAGCTGCTATTCTCCGGCGGAGACGCCAAAGCAGTCGACGGCGCCCGGAAAACTCTAACTTTTGCTATTCTCGGACTGGTTTTGATATTTCTCTCGTTTTTTATCTTAAACCTTATCGCTACGGTTACTGGTGTCGGTTGTCTTAACTTTAGCCAGGGAATTCCAACCAGTTTTACCGCTTGCCACTAGACTTTTCACGGGAAACCGACACATTTAAAACGGCATTTGACCCACTTTGATTATCTTGCATACATATTTTTCACATTATAACCTGGATATATGGACAATCATCCAATTCCGCAGGATATTACGGGGTTTGAGTTTAAGTTAATCGGCAACATGACGCTAAAACAGTTCGCCTACATTGCCGGCGGCGCAATTATCGGTCTTTGTTTCTACGCTTTACCTGTTTTTGTGTTTATCAAAATCCCCCTGGCTTTAATTTTTGCCGGATTAGGTGTTATTTTCGCCTTTGTCCCCTTTGAGGGTCGGCCTCTGGACGTCATGATCAAAAACTTTTTGAAAGCGGCGCTATCTCCTACCCAATATGCTTACCAGAAAACTGCTGACCAAATTCCAGTTGAGAATCCACTCATTGCCATCTCCGCAACAAAAAAACAGTCATTGAGTGATGCCTCGGACAAACAACTGAAAGATTTTTTAAATGCCTTGCCGGTAGGGAAAAATAAGCTGGATAAAAAAGAGACGGTTTTTTTTGAATCTTTAAATCAGTACGGGGCAAATCAACCCCTCCAACAAAATCCGGGCTTCGTGGCTTCGCATACTTTTGCCGCTACCCCTGCGCAGCAAAATCCCGTACAGGCCGCTTCCCAACCAACCACGAAACCGGCTCCTAAGGCGCCAAATGAAGAACTGCAAAAAACTGCCGCGCTTTTGGAGAAAGAATTGCAGGAGGCCAAAGCCAAAGAAACGGCGGAAAGTCAAGTCGACCACGGCGAATATTTAAAAGCGCACCAAAAAGTACTGGAGCTGCAAAAGAATCTGAACGACTTGGCTTTTCAAAAACAAGAACTGGAATCTAAATTAATTTCCCTGCAGCAAAAGATGGAGATGCAAGGGAAACCCATTTATGCGCCTTCGGTGGCTCAACCCGAGCAGCTAAAAGAAACCAAGTTTGTCAGAAGCATCCCGCAAAATATGCAAAAAAACGCCGGCCTTCCGATTGCGCCCGAATTTCCGAACGTTATCATCGGCATTATCAAAGACCCCAGAGGAAATCCTTTGGGCAATATTTTAGTGGAGGTAAAAGACGCGCAAGGAAACGCGGTCAGAGCTTTTAAAACCAACGCGCTCGGACAATTTGCTTCAGCCACGCCGCTTAATAACGGCGAATATTCGGTTGGCTTTGAAGATCCGAGAGGTGAAAATAAATTCGATACCGTCGCTTTTAAAGCCACCGGCGAAATAATTTTACCGATTGAAATTATTTCTGTTGATACCAGAGAAGAGCTAAGGAGGTCTCTGTTTAATTAATATGGCAACACCTGCCCGAAACCTACCGTCAACCCAAAAATTTATTGAGATCGAGAATATTGTTGACGATGTTGTTATCTCACCCGGCGGTAATGCCTGCCTGGTAATTGAGGTCAGCGCGACTAATTTTGCCCTGCTTTCTCCGGAAGAACAAGACGCCAAAATTTACGCCTACGCCTCACTTTTAAACTCGCTTTCTTTTCCCATCCAAATTGTGATTAGAAGTAAAAAACTGGACATTACTAACTACTTAAAACTTTTGGATGTTGAAAAAGATAAAACGCCAAATGCGGCCTTAGCCAAGCAAATCGGGCTCTACCGGGATTTTGTCAAAGAACTGGTCAAGGTTAATACGGTTTTGGACAAAAAGTTCTACATCGTTATTCCTTATTCCGCGCTGGAAAAAGGCGCTTCGGGAGCCAGAGCAACTTTTCAAACGGGTTCCGGAAAAGACAATTTCGTGGTTGGCGCTAGCGCCGCTTTACATTCAAAAGCCGAGTCTATTCACACGCAACTTAGAAGACTTAACTTAAAAGCCCGCACACTGGATGAGGAACAACTGACTAAACTTTATTACGAAATTTTTAATGATAACGCCATTGACCATGCGAGCACGACTCAAACAATAAATCCAATCGCTTTAGGAAAGGAGACAAAATAAATGTTTGGTAAAAAAGACACCGCCGCCCTACCGCAGCCGGCACCAAGAGGGATATCGTCAATTCCCGACATCATTGCTCCTTCTTCGGTAGAAATTGACTTTAACAGTATTAAAATCGGCGAAAAATATTACAAAACGCTGTTTGTGGTAGGCTACCCCCGCTATGTTTCGCCCGACTGGCTCGAGCCGTTGATTGAATTTGACCACTCGATGAATATCTCGATGTTTATCTATCCCGCTTCTTCCCCCGATGTTTTGTCCGATTTAAGAAGAAAAGTAGCGGAAATGGAAGCCACTTTAAGTTCGCAAGTTGAGGAAGGCTTGGAGGAAGATCCAAAAATTAAAGCCTCGCTGGAAGATGCGCTGTCGGTTCAGGAAGAGTTAGCCAAAGGCATGGAAAGATTTTTCCAGTTTAGTCTGTATGTCACTTTATCTTCCGATAGTTTGAGCGAACTAAACGAAGCAGCCAAAAAATTAACCACCACGCTTAATTCAATTTTAATTTTGCCAAGAATTGCCACTTTGCAAATGGAAGAAGGTTTTAAATCTACCACTCCGCTTGGCCAAGACAAGTTATATATTGCCAGGAATATGGACACGACTTCACTGGCTTCCACTTTTCCGTTTAGCTCTGCCATGCTGACTCAAGATAAAGGCGTGATGTATGGCATTAACCAACAGAACGGTTCACTGATTATTTTTGACCGTTTTTCGCTGGAAAATGCCAACGAAGTGGTTTTTGGCAAGTCCGGCGCCGGGAAATCCTACCTCATTAAGCTTGAAGCGATGCGCCAATTTATGTTTGGCACCGAAGTAATTATTATTGACCCGGAAGGAGAGTATGGCACGCTGACTAAGGTTTTGGGTGGCGAAGAATTAATGTTTACGCCCTCCTCGGCCATTAAAATTAATCCGTTTGATTTATCCGGTCTTTATGAAGAAGGAGAAAATGAGCTGGGACTAAAAATATTATCGCTACACGGCTTGTTTAAAATTGTCCTGGGACAACTAGACGCTTCCCAAGAGGCAATTCTTGACCGGGCGCTCATCGAAACTTACCGCACTAAAGGCATTACCGCCGATCCGGCGACGCAAAAAAGTCAACCGCCCATCGCCGAGGATTTATATAACGTTTTATTAAAAACTAATGACGACATCTCTAAAGAATTGGCCCTGCGGCTGGAAAAGTTTATCAAAGGCAGCATGAGCGGCATTTTTAACCAACAATCAAATTTTGACATCAAAAATCCGTTTACTATTTTTAACGTCAAAGCTTTGGAAGAAGAATTAAGACCCATCGCCATGCACATTATTCTCGATTTTATCTGGACTAGAGTGCGAAAGTCGCTGAAAAAAAGAGTTTTGATTCTGGATGAAGCCTGGTACATGATGCGTTATGAAGATTCCGCTTCGTTTGTGTATAGCATTGCCAAAAGAGCCCGCAAATATTACTTGGGGTTAACCACTGCTACTCAAGACGTACAGGATTTTTTATCCACCGATTATGGCAAAGCCGTATTATCGAATTCATCCATCCAAATTCTTTTGAAACAAAGTCCGGCGGAAATCGATTTGGTCACCAAGCTTTTTTACCTAACAGAGGGTGAAAAACAATTATTACTTTCTTCCAGTATCGGCGAAGGTTTATTCTTTGCCGGACAAAGTCACGTCGCGCTACGCTCAATTGCTGCGCCTTACGAACACACGATGATTACCTCAAGCCCTGAAGAAATATTAAAAGCGCAGGCTGTGGCAAAAACAGAAAATTCAACTCAAACTGCTCCAACTGTAAATACTGAAATTATTGCCAACGATAAGTAATTTGTTATTATAAAACTATGGATTCAGATCAAGAAGCTAAAGAAAATACTCCGAGCAGAGATTATGCCAACAAAAGCATTCAAGCTGCACAAAACGCCCGCACGGCAAAAAGAGCCATCTCAACGGTTAAAAACGCCGAAAAAGTGGCGCAGGCTGCCCAAAAAGTTCAAGCAGTGGGAACATTTATTGCTGCCACCTGGGAATTCTGGTTAATAGTCTTAGTCATCATCGTTATCGTCGCCCTATTCTTAGTAATTATTACTACTATTATGGGTAGCTCTAATGGAGCCCTTCCCTCACCACAACCGGCCCCCCCGCCAGCCCAAACCCCAAGTGAAGTAGTATATTGCCAGGGAAGAGAAAAATGGAGCAGCCAAGCCTACAACGACGGCAATATTGCTAAAACCGGCTGTGTCCCAACCAGTATGGCAATGGTTTTAAGTAGTTATGGGGGAACGATATATGACCCGGGGCAAATCGCAACAATGTTTCACAATAATGGCTGGGATTATGGTCCGGGGAGTGGCCAGAAAGGAACAAATCCTTGGAGAATTACCAGCGCATGGTTAAATAGTATGGGATTTCAAAGAGCGCAAGCAGACGTTGTAAATAGTTCTAAATCCCCCGTATATCTTGACACTAAACAACTCCAATTAATTAAAAACTATACTGATGCTGGATGGCTTTTATTAGCAGCTGTTGATGGACACAATCTACCTACGCACGTGAATGGCCCACATGAAGTCGTTATTGAAGACTTTGACCCGCAAACAAACATCATCACCGTCCGGGACCCAAATTCCCCCAATTGCCGATCTGGAAAACCCGTAAGCTTTAATGTTTCCAATATTAGATGGTATTTAATCATACCTGTTAAAATTAAATCAATATGAAAAAAACATATCTACTTATTATCTTTCTTTTTATACTGGCACTTCTCTTTATTATTATCTCTCTCGTTATCTCCTCCGGCAAAAAAGAAACGATACTTGAAGCACCCTCTCCCACGCCATTTATAAACAACACTATTCTTCCAACAAATACTAATACCGCTGTTCCAAACAGTATCCCTACAGTAATTCCCAGCGATTACCCTCCAAATACCGCCACGATTTCGGCTTTAATCGAGAACTTGCCACATCAAGGAACTTATTTTTCCCTATCTTACAATTTTACCGACGACAGTTTTTTTCTTTCTCTAAACGCCGCTAATCAAGCTCAGGGTGAAATGGAATTTGAAAATTTTCTCAAACAGAATGGGGTTTTGGATAAAGATTGGTTACAGAATTTAACCACAAACTACCAATAATTTAACCCTGCACCCGAATCGGCATGATTAAATGGAGGAATGTTTCGTCGTCTTTGATTTTAAACACTCCGGGATTTAAGGGTCCAGTCATTTCAAAAACCAAATCTTCTTTATTCACTGCGGTTAAAATATCTAAAAGATATTTAGCGTTAAAAGCAATTTCGTTTTCTTCACCATTAGTTTTGGCTTCTACTTCAACATTGTCCTCGCCAACCGCCGGTGAGTTAGCCGAAACAATCACTTTTTCTTTTTTGATGGTAAATTTAATAATATTGGCGGTTTCTCTGGCAAAAACCGAGCAGATTTTAATCGCATTTAAAAGCTCGTCCCGGTTAAAGTTGGTTTTTGTGTCAAATCTCTGTGGGATTATTTTTTGATAGTCCGGATACTCCGCCCCAATTAATCTTCCCACCAATGTTGTTTCTCCTTGAGCAAAAAGAATTTGGTTGTTTTCTTCCGAGATAAACACCTTCACAGCGTCTTCGTCTTCTTTAATTGTTAATAGTTCACGAATTATCCGCGCCGGAACTACGATTGGCTTTTTAAGCCCCTCCTTAGTCTTAAAAACGTTTCTTTGCAAGGATAGCCTAACTCCATCCGTTGCTACAACGGTAATTGTTTTTTTGTCTTCGTCTAGTAATATCCCTGACAGAGCTGGACGATTGCTGTCTAAAGCAGCGGCAAAAACCACTCTTTGCATATTTTCTTCAATTTCGGTTTTTTTAAGTGTGACTAATTCTTCTCCTTTTTCTTCGTAAAGTTTTGGGAAATCATCGGCTGGTATAGTTTGGAAAGAGGCGTTAATTTTTTCTCCTTTTAAGATTAAAGTTTCACCATCTAATGTTAGGGTTATTTTTTGACTACCAAGGTTAGTTAAAAGGTCGGAAAAGTTTTTCGCCGGAATTGTTATTCGGCCTTCTTTTTCAATATTTACAGCGATACTAGAGGAAATACCAATTTCTAAATCGGTTGCACTAATAATTAGCTTTCCATTCTTAGCTTCTAAAAGAAAATTGGAGAGTATGGGTAATTGTCCTCTCAAGGAAACCGCATGATTTAGAAATGCAATCTTCCGTTGTAAATTATCGGAAAGAAAAGTTACTTTCATAAATTAATCTATTTGTAGTTGTTGTAGTTTATATGGAAAAGTGGAAAAAAGCAAGCACCCACGCCCAGAAAAAGGTGGATAAAATGTTGATAAAAAAGTGGATAATTAGTTGAAAACAAAAATAAGTTAGTATTCCACATTATTATCGACATTTAATTTTGCAATTCGCATGATATCCTCAGAAATTAAAGACTTTTTCAACATATTTTCCACTTTAGCCACCCCATGCATAATAGTAGTATGATCCCGGCCGCCGAGCAAATTTCCAATCTCAACAAATGTTAAACCCAACTCTCTTTTTAAAAGATACATTGCTACTTGTCGAGGCCTGACTAAAAAAGCATCTCTTTTGGGGCTTCTTAATTGTGTTGACTTTACTTTATAAAAATAACAAACATTACGGATAATCTCATCAGGGTGAAAGCTATTTAATTTTTCCCCTTTATTTAAAGACAAAACCGAAGCGACTAATTCTTCGGTAATTTCTCCATCTCCAGCCTGCGCTTGGGTGATTACCCGTAGCAGTAGTCCTTCCAACCCTCTGGCATCTTGGGTTTTCTGGGCAATCATTTTGGCGATATCCATCGTTAAAGAAACACCATACTTCTTCGCTTTAATTAAAAGGATAGCAGTTCGCAGTTCAAAATCCGGCGAGCCGATATCGACCGTTAATCCTCCAGAAAAGCGGGACAACAGCCTTTTTTCAACCTGTTTCATTTCCGCCGGCGGGCGGTCGGAAGATAAAACGATTTGAGCCGCTTTATCAACTAAAATATTAAAAGTGTGAAAAAGCTCTTCCTGGATTTTTTCTTTGCCGGCGACAAACTGGATGTCATCAATAATCAAAAGATCGAGCTCTCTAAACTTCCTTTTCATACTGGAAGTATTGTTGGTCCGGATAGCTTCAACTACCTCATTTGTAAACTCTTCACTAGTGGTATAAAGAATTTTTTTACTGGGATTTTTGGCGTAAACTTCATTGGCGACTGCCTGCATTAAATGGGTTTTACCAACTCCGGTTGGTCCGTAAATAAACAAGGGATTATAGGCAACGCCTGGTTTTTTGGCCACAGTGGTGGCGCTAACATATGCTAGTTGATTGGTTGAGGAAACCGCCATATTGTCAAAAGTGTAGTCCGGTCTAACTCTAGGTAAATGACCGATCCCCACCGTGGTAGCTTTCTCATCATTTTCGAACAATGGTCCGTTTTTTTCTTCCTTTTTATTAACGACATCAATAATTGTCCTGGGAACAAAAATTATCTTGGTGTCTTTTTTAAGGTGTTTGTCGGCGGCTTTTTTAATCACGTCATAGAAACGCCGCTGCAATAAGTCAATAATCATAATCGAAGGAGCGGCAATGGTGACGGCATTCTCTTCTACCGACAAAAGTTGCGTTCTTTTAAATAAAGTTAAAAAGTTGGCCCGCGAGACTTCGAGTTCAACCTCGGCTAAGATTTTGGGCCATAAATCTTGATATTGCTGCATAAGTGGTAATGAGCAGTTTAATAATGTGGATAACTTCTTGTCAAGAGAGGTAAACTAAGTAAAACTATGTCAATTTTAAAATCCACGCATGGTCTTTTAAAACAAAGTCTGTTCTGGTATACTTACAAGCAATGGAAAAATCAATCAAACTTAAAAAAATCAAAAGACAAAGAAAGCATGGTTTCCGTGAAAGGTCAAAAACTCACGGTGGGCAGAAAGTCTTGGCAAAAAGAAGAGCTGCCGGCAGAAAAAATCTAACAATTTAGCTAATGTTAAAAAGAGAAAACCGCCTCGCAAAAATTATCAGGATGGCAGGCGAAAAGAAATATTTTTCTCCTTTGTTTACAATCAGAATCGCTGAAAACAAAGACAATCAGGTAAGATTTGGATTTGTTGTTTCCAAAAGAGTTGATAAAAAGGCGGTTGTTAGAAATAGAACTAAAAGAGTTTTAAGAGACGTGGCAGCGGGGTTTATAAGAAATTTAACCGGTAAAGACATTGTAATCGTTGCCAAAAAGAGTCTTAATTTTAGCGAAAAGGAAATGGTTGCAAAAGAGCTCAAAAGTATTTTTAAGCAATGAAAAAAATTATAATTTCAATCATCGGGTTTTATCAAGTTGTTTTATCTAATCTTCTTCTCCAACTCACCGGCACTCAAAATGCTTGCCGTTTCTCTCCAACTTGTTCAGAATATGCAAAAATATCCATTTCCGAAAAAGGACTATTCAAAGGGGGTTATTTATCAATAGTCAGGCTTTTAAAATGCCAGCCGTTTTATAACGGCAACTAAATATGCATTCACCAATCTCAAACTTTATCTTTTTAGCTTATCCATTAATCAACATCATTGTTGCGATTTACCAAGGGCTTAATTTTTTACGCTTGCCGTTTGCTTTAGGCTTTTCGATTATTGTCCTAACAATTCTCATCCGGCTTGTCCTCTACCCTCTTACCGCGTATCAACTAAAAGCGACGAAAAAAATGCAGGATTTAACACCGCATTTAAATAAGCTAAAAGAAAAACATAAGAACGATGCCAAAATGTTGCAAGCAGAAACAATGAAACTTTATAAGGAATTTGGAGTAAATCCTTTGGCCGGCTGTTTGCCGCTTCTAATTCAATTACCTTTGATTTATGCGCTTTATCAGGTTTTACAAGACGTCGTTAAATATAACATCTCACAAATAAATCAAGTGCTCTACTCTTCTGTTCCGAAGTTGACAAAATCATGGGACTTAACTTTTTTCGGTCTGCCGTTAGCGCAAAATCCTTCGCATCTCTTAACTACTGTTGGTCCAATTATTCTTCTTGTCCCAATTGCCACCGGAGTTTTCCAGTTTATCCAAACCAAAATGATGCTACCTCTTCCGGCGCAAAATACTGGCGATAAAAATGGTAACAAAAAAGACGAAAAGAAAAAAGATGATTTTGCCACCGCTTTCCAGTCGCAATCCCTATATATCTTCCCAATTATGATTGCTTTCTTTTCTTACAACTTTCCGATTGGCCTGTCTTTATACTGGAATACGTTTACAATTTTTGGTATCATACAGCAATACAAAGTTTCAGGCTTGGGTGGTTTGAAAGAGTGGACGGATAAAATGTATGGCAAAAGTAAATAAAAAGCAGGAAAAAGCAATTAAAAACTTTTTTGTTTCTTTGGGCGTTGACACAAAAATGGAAATTGCCGAAGATGAGGAAACAATTGCGGTAACTTTGGAAACCGAAGATACCGGGATGTTGATCGGGTATCATGGCGAAACCCTAGAGGCGTTGCAATTAATCTTATCTTTGCTTTTGGCAAAACAAAACGGCGAATTTAAGCGAGTTTCGATTGAAGTCGGAGATTATAAGAAAAACCGCACCGAGTGGCTGGAAAGACTGGCGCTGGACGCTAAAGAAAGAGCGCTTGCGCAAGGGAAAGAAGTTTATTTGTCCGACTTAAAATCTTGGGAGCGAAGAGTTGTGCATTTACTTTTGCAAGATGATAAAGAAGTTGTTTCCGAGTCAAGCGGGGAAGGTAAAGATAGGGTTTTGGTTATTAAACCCAAGTAAAATCTCCAGGCTCTTTTTTTATCTTCTTATTTTATTTTTGCCAACACAGCTGGGAAAACATTTTTGGCCAGATTTCTCTTTTGTTTACGGTTTAAGACTTGATTACCTCTCCCCTACCCTTTATTTTACTGACATTTTTATTCTTCTTATTTTCATTTTTTTTCTACCCGAATTCTTCGCTAGTCTTAAAAAAATTCCTCAAAAATATCTCATTGTTTTTGGCTTATTTTTACTTTCTCTTTTGGTTGGTCTTATTGGGGCTAAAAATTTTTGGGCCGGAATTTACGGAATAATTAAGTTTTTAGAATTTTCATTTTTAGCTTATTTTGTCAGTCAAAATTATAAAAGTTTCAGTCAAAAAATTTTATTTTCCTGCGTTTTATTATCAATTATTTTTGAATCTTTACTTGCTTTTTTGCAGTATTTTAATCAAGGTTCAATTGGTGGAATATTTTATTTATTTGGCGAAAGAACTTTTACCGCGGAAACGCCGGGCATTGCCAATGCCTCAATTAACGGTCAATTATTTTTAAGGTCTTACGCCACTTTTTCGCATCCGAATGTTCTGGCCGGATTTTTAGTTTTGGCAATGCTATTTCTTTTGCTAGTTGCTTTCAAAAATAAGCAACTAAGAGTCTTCGTTTGGTTGGGAATTATTTTGGGGACCTCGGCTTTACTAATAACGCTTGGTCGGTCCGCAATTTTTCTTTGGTTTATTTATTTAATTTTTCTATTTGGACTTTGGTTGTTTGAAAAATATAAGAAACACAAACTGAATCCGTTACAAGTTTCCCTTTCAATTTTAATTTTTGTTGGGATAGTAATGATTTTAATTTTACAAAACAATTTTATTTTACAAAGATTTTTAACGACTAATTTGTCAGACGAGTCGTTAGTGCAAAGGCAAGAGTTAATAACACAATCTTTAAATATGTTTTGGAAGAGTCCAGTGTTGGGTGTTGGCATTAATAATTATTTTAATAATCTTAATTTTATTGCGTCAAAAGAAAATACTTTTCTAATTCAGCCGGTGCATAATGTCTTCTTATTAGCTTTGTCGGAGACAGGACTAGTTGGTTTTTGTTTACTCATTTTCATTTTTATTAAAAGTTTTATCTCAGTTTTTAATAAAAAACAAATTCGGAAATATTTACTGCTGGCAATTTTCGCCATAATTTTCTTAGGACTATTCGATCATTATTTTTTCACTCTGCAACAAGGACAGTTGTTGCTCTCGCTTGTTTTAGGGATAAGTTTTGCAAAATCCTAAAAACGCTTGTGTTAGAATGTCAATATGCAGCATAAATTAATTGTCAAAAACACCTCTTATCAAATCTTCGCCCGCGGTGTAACTGCTTTTTTCGGGTTTTTAATTACTTTGATTATTGCCAGAAAGTTTGGCGTTTTTGGTTACGGAGATTTTACCAAAATTACCTCTTACGTCGCGCTTTTTTATCTGGTGATTGACTTTGGTCTAAATGCTTTTTTCCTGCAATACGAAAACGCGAAGTTTAAGCATTTATTTTACCTGCGTATGCTTATCTCGCTTGGAATATTTTTGCTGCTTAACGGGTTGGCATTCTTCCTTCCTTACAATGCGGTTTTAGGCACCGGCTTTTCCACGGCAGAAAGATTTGGAATCTTTGTTTTTTCCTTCGGTATTTTTGCCCAAAGCATCATTCTTTCGGCCTCGGCAGTTTTCCAAAAAACCGTCAATTATTATTTTTACATGATCGGAACAATTATTGGTTCGGCCGTTAACTTAATTGTCGTTTTATTTTTTGTATATTTAAATTTGCCGCTCATTTACATCTTATTCGGCTTTGCATTTAGTAGTTTTGCCGGCGCTTTGACACTGCTTTATTTTGTCAAAGAAAAAGTCTGGCCGTTTTCCCTAGATAAAGCCTTTACATTAAGAATTATGAAGGCTTCCTGGCCATTAGGCCTGATGCTTATTTTTAATTTGGTTTATTTTCGGGCCGATATGGTTTTGTTGTCGATTTTGAAAACTACCCAAGACGTTGGAATTTACGGTTTGGCTTATAAATTCTTTGATTTCCTGATTGCGCTGCCTCTTTTCCTTTCCAACGCAGTTTATCCATTTTTAATCAAAGCAAAATCAAATCGCCAATTATTTTTTGGCGCAACCGGTAAATATTTTTTGGTTTTCTTACTCTTTTCAGTTGTAGTGATGATTCCTTTTTGGTTTATTTCGCCACTGTTCACTTTAGTCAAGGCCGATTTTGCCGCTTCAATTTTCCCGTTTCGGATTCTCTTACTTTCTCTACCGTTTTTCTTTACGACCAGTTTATTACAATGGGCGCTGATTACTTTGGGGGAACAAAAATATTTAATGCTGGTTTATTTTTTCTGCACGCTGATAAATATTATCTTAAACATTATTTTTATTCCGCAGTTTTCTTACATTGCCTCGGCGACCATCACTTTAATTTCGGAAGGAATTGTTTTTGTCTTTTTGCTGGTGCCGCTTCTAAAATATAGAATTATATCAGAACAGAAAGGACAAACCAGTGCCTAATGTTATAGTGTTTACAGATGGGGGAGCCAGAGGTAATCCCGGACCGGCGGCCTTGGGAGTTTTTATTCAAGACGCGAATGGTAAAGAGTTGGCAAGAATCGGCAAGACGCTTGGCAAAACCACCAATAACGTCGCCGAATATTCGGCGATTGTCGAAGCTTTAAATTGGCTTCTGGAAAATAAACAGCGTTTAAATATCGAAAGCGTCAATTTCAAAATGGATTCACAACTGGCTTGTTCTCAGCTCAATGGAATTTATAAAGTGAAAAATCCGAAGATTAGAGAACTTATTTTTCAAATTAGACAAAAGGAAGCCGAGCTTAACGTCCCGATTGCTTATGCCCATGTCCGCCGTGAGCAAAATACCAAAGCGGACTTTATGGTTAATCAAGCTCTGGACAACCAGTTAAAGAGCTACTAAAATAAAGCAAATGAACCACACTGCCTTTGTGACAAACGAAAACAATCCAGACCGCCCAATTTTAGTGGTGGATAGAAAAGGCGAAATTGGGCAGGCTTTAATAAATGAACTTAAAGAGCAGGCTGTAGTGGTTTACGTTAGCAGAATGGCTCCGGAAGCTACAACTAACGTTATTTTCGTGCCTTTTGATAAGCAATTTCCGACCATTCCCGACAATAGTTATTCCCACATTTTTTTAATTGACGAAGAATTTGAGATTAGCAAAAACGTCATCAAGCCATTTCTTAAAAAAGCCGAAGCCGATAAAGCTTATCTGGTTTTAGCAGTCAACGCAGCTTTTGTGGAAGACGCTTTCCCGTTGGATTTTATTTCGTCATATGACAAGGCCAAAATTGTTATCCTTGGCGATATTTTTAAAAAGGACGCGCTTTACGATTCCAGCTCGGAAATAAATCAATATCTGGTGCAAATAAAAACCAGCGGTAGAATAAACGTCCCCAGTGACGGGACGCGGTTGGTGGCGCCGGTGTTGTTTGACGATATCATTTTCGGCATTTTGGAAACGGTTTTTGGCACGGAAGAAAATAAAATCTTTTATCTTTTTCCAAAACACCGTATCACGCTTTTATCACTCGCACACATTTTCCAAAAACTGGACCCGGATTTAAAAATAGATTTTGCCCGTGACGATAAAAGGTTAAAACACGAATTTAGTCCTCCAACAGAGGGAAAGTATTTATTGGGGGAGTCGTATGATTTGGAGGGTAAAATAAAAAAAATTAAATTTGCCGACATTAAAGTCACCAATGTTTATGAGCAAAAAATTTCTGTTCAACCGGAAAAGCAAAAAAAGAAATTCCGATTCAAAGCGTTGATTTTATGCGTGCTTTTACTATTAATATTACCGTTTCTAACCACGCTTATTTTCGCAGTGGTGGGAGCGGGAGCATTATTGGTAACAAAAAATGAAATCGAAAAAGGGGAGCTCTTGGTAGCCAAAGCACCGGTACTTTTGGCGGTGAATAGCTTTAGCGTTGCCTCGCTTTCCCTGCAGGTTTTAACCGATGAAACGACGCCAATTGGTTTAGAGAACGCGCTGGGAGGGGTTACAAAAAACATTAATCTGGGAGAGAATATCTCTACTGCGCTGGTATCGGCCATCGACGCCTCGGATAAAATGAAAGCTGTCTTAACCGGCACTTCAGCAACTCCGGCAGCGGATTTTTCCAACGCAACACTGGAAATAAAAAGTGTGCTTTATGTTTATGATAGCGAAAAACAAGCTAAAATAATTCCAGCAGACTTAACCAAACAACTCGATAGCTTAACCCAGATAATTTCTTCAACGATTGATTTTTGGCCGGATGCGCTGGGCTTTCAAGGGACTAGAAATTATCTAATACTTTTTGAAAACAACATGGAGCTTCGGCCGGGTGGGGGATTCATCGGCTCATATGGATTATTAACGCTTGAAAAAGGTAAGATTGTCGGTTTTAAAATTTATGATGTTTATGATGCTGACGGACAGCTCAAAGGACATATTGAACCGCCATATCCCATCAGAAGGTACCTGCCGTCAATCAATTGGTATTTACGCGACAGCAATTTTGATGTCGATTTTTCTAAAGGCGCGGTCGCTTCGGCGGTTTTTCTCAATACGGAAATGCAGCAAGCGGTGGACGGAGTTATTGGCGTTGACTTATCATTCATCAAAAACTTATTAGGGGTAGTTGGACCGGTCACGGTTTCTGATTACAACCAAACAGTTAATGCGGATAATTTCTATCAAGTTACCCAGGCTCACGTCGAAGATAATTTTTTCCCCGGCTCAACGCAAAAAAAAGATTTTCTCACTTCTTTTTACAATGCTTTACAAACTAAAATCGCCTCACAAAAAAACCTATCATATCTAAGCTTTGCGCAGGCGCTCATTAGTTCTATCAATGAAAAACACTTATTGTTTGCTTTTAATAACGTCAACGAGCAAACGGCGTTTGCGGTCAATGGTTGGTCCTCATCGCTGATTGAAGATAGCTCGTCCAGTAATTCATTGATTGATGATTTTGTGGGAATTAACGAAGCAAATTTAGGCGGCAATAAAGTCAATTATTATATTTCCAGAAACGTTTCGCAAGCAGTCAGTATTAGAAGCGACAAAAGTATTAATGAAATATTGACGGTGTCTTTCAAAAATTCGGCTCCTATTAATTCAGGCGCCCAAGGAACGTATAAAAATTATCTGCGTTTTATCTTACCGCTTAATGCCACAATTTCCGGTATTCAAATTGATAATCAGGAGCAAAAAATTATTCCGGCCATTACCGATCCGACAATTTATGAAGCGAAAGGTTTTGTCTCCCCGGTTGGACTTGAAGTGCAGAAAGATACAGAGGAAGGTAAAACCATTTATGGATTTTTGGTAAATATTGATCCGCAAACCACAAAAACGATCAAGTTGGAATATGCGCTGGCGCAAACTATCGATACCACGCAGTCGCAGATTTCCTATCAGCTTAAAATCTTCAAGCAACCTGGCGTTGATGTTTTGCCCTATGCTTTCTCTTTGAATTTCCCCAATAACTTAAAAGTTGTCAGCGCCGACAAAAACATTCAGTCAAGCGGTCAAAATGCCACTTTGACAACGCAAGTCGAGGAAGATAGAGAAGTGTCAATTAACCTAGCCTCCAGATAATTTCTATTCTCCCTTGGTTGTTATATAATAAAGTCATCTAAAGAATGGACAAAATTTATAACAACAAAGAGGTTGAAGAAAAAATCTACAAAGATTGGGAAGCAAAAGGCTATTTTAAACCTCAGGGAAGATTTGGCAACCAGCAAAAATACTCAATTATCTTGCCCTTGCCAAACGCTAACGCGCCGTTGCATTTTGGCCACGCTATGTTTGTCATTGAAGACATTTTAACCAGGTATCACAGAATGCAAGGCGCAAAGACTGAGTGGTTGCCGGGCGCCGACCACGCCGGTTTTGAAACGCAATTTGTGTTTGAAAAAAAACTCCAAACCGAAGGCAAATTCAGATTTGATTTCGACCGCGAAACTCTTTACCAAATGATTTGGGATTTTGTCCAGAGCAACCGTCCGATAATGGAAAGTCAATTACGAAGACTTGGTTTTTCGCTGGATTGGGAAAAAAGTAAATTTCCGCTGGAAAAAGATATTGTAAAAATTGTTTGCGAAACTTTTAAGAACCTTTTTGATGACGGATTAGTTTACCGAGCGAAAAGATTAGTTAATTATTGCACTTTTGACGGCACTTCCTTTTCCGATTTGGAAGTAATTTATGCAGAAAAGCCAGCCAAATTATGGTTTATCAGATATCCGCTGGCTGACGGCGGTTCAATCACAGTTGCTACCACCAGACCGGAGACAATGCTCGGCGATACGGCAGTGGTGGTTAACCCTAAAGACAAACGGTATCAAGGCTTGGTGGGGAAAAGCATAAAACTGCCGTTGACTGGCCGAGAAATTAAAATTATTGCGGATGAATCGGTCGATTTAGAATTTGGCACAGGAGCGGTCAAAGTTACTCCGGCTCACGACCCCAACGATTATGAACTAGGGCAAAAACATCAGCTGGAGCAAATCAGCGTGATTGGTTTTGACGGTAAAATGACCAAAGAAACGGGGGAGTTTGCAGGTCTTTATGGAAAACAGGCGAGAATAAAAGTGGTAGAAAAGCTGTCCGAATTAGGGCTGTTGGAAAAAGAAGAAAATATCACACATCAGGTACCGGTTTGTTATAAATGTAAAAATCCGATTGAACCGCTTTTAATGGATCAATGGTTTGTCAAAATGCAGCCGTTGGCAGAGCCGGCCATCGAAGCTGTCAAAAAGAAAGCCATTAGAATATATCCGCAGAGTTTTGAAAAACTATACCTGCAATTTTTGGAAAATATCCGCGATTGGAATATTTCCCGCCAGATTGTTTGGGGAATTCAAATTCCAGCGTGGTTTAGGAGTTGGAAGCCCGACAAAAATATTCAAGAAGTTGGTTTTCATGAGAGAACAGTGGAGCAAGTTCTTAATAACAAAACGAGAACCTATCGATTAAGGGATTACGGATTAAAAGAAGGAGATAAAATCGCTTTGGTTAATAGTCAGGCAGAAAAAGTTTTTGGCTACGGAACAATTCAGAAAATTGCAATAAAGAAAGTAAAAGAAATTGATTTAAAAGATGCCAAACATGGCGCAAAATATGAAAAAGTTGAAGAGTTAATTGAAGCTTTCAAATTTCATCATCCACAGCAAGAAGTGTCGGAAGAGACAGAGGTTTGGATTTATGATTATTCTTTCGGGGTTTTGAAAGAGGGAATTGTTGATGAGGTATTCGCCGGAGAAGGAAAGCCAAAAGGTGAGGGTTGGAAACAGGATCGGGATGTATTCGATACGTGGTTTTCGTCCGGACAATGGCCATATGCGACTTTAAAAACAACGGACTCCTTAGAGTTCTATCCGACCACTGTTATGGAAACCGGCTATGATATTTTGCGCTGGTGGGTAGCCAGAATGGTAATGTTGGGAATTTACATCCAAAAGAAAAACGGAGTAGAGGAGTTAGCCAAACAAATTCCTTTCCAAAATATTGTTTTGCATGGTTTAGTCAATGATCCTTTAGGAAAGAAGATGAGTAAAAGCAAAGGAAACGTTGTTAATCCGATGGAAATCGTTGACCAGTATGGAGCTGACGCTATCCGTTTTGCCTTAGTTTACGGAACAGCGCTTGGTAACGACCAAGCTCTTTCTTATCCAAAGCTGGAAGCCATGAGAAAGTTTTCCAACAAGCTTTGGAACATGGCCAGGTTTATAGAAATGCAGAATGAAAAGTTTTCGCCAGAGGAATTAAAAGATAT
The DNA here is from genome assembly GCA_049519175.1 of Candidatus Levyibacteriota bacterium. Taxonomy (GTDB): domain Bacteria; phylum Patescibacteriota; class Microgenomatia; order Levybacterales; family UBA12049; genus DATKGX01. The sequence goes on from JBEKQZ010000003.1 coordinate 28,192, forward strand.
TTATCTCGGTCACATAAAACTTACTGATATACATGTAGATGACCAAAAATTTCTTAAGAATAAAATTGATTTTGAGAAAAAAATCACAAAATACCTCGATAACTATGAATTTAATTATGCGGCTCAAGACCTTTATGAATATACATGGCATAGGTTTGCAGATGAATATATTGAAAGTGTAAAACTAAGAGTTGATGTTAATTCTTTAAAATCAATTAGAGAAGGTTTCAAATCAATTCTGAAACTTTTGCATCCGTTTATGCCGTTTATCACGGAAGAAATTTATACCAGGCTGTATGGTGGGACAGGAAACTTAATCATTAGTCAGTGGCCTAAGTAAAATGAAGTTTAAAAACATCAAACAAGTAAAACGCAAGAAAGCTCCGCCTATTCATAAACCACAGAAAAAGAAAGTAGGGGAGTCGGGAAAAAAGTTACAATTCCCGAACATTTACCGATTTATTACCGAAAAACTATCGTTTAGATTACCTTGGCAGCCTAAATTATCAAAAATGGCATTTTTGGTGTTAGCTTCAATTTCGATTCTAATTTCCTTGGTTTTAGTCGTCGGAATTGCTATTTTCGTAGTGATTACTTACCAAAACTTTAGTCAAGTAAACCAAATTAATAACCAAAGGCAGGTTTTGCAAGGAAAAGTTAATTTTTGGCAGTCAATTAGCGACAAATATGACGGTTATAAAGACGCGTATTTTCAAAAAGCAGTGTTGGAATATAATTTGGGGCAAATTGATAAAGCCAGGCAGGATAATTTGAAAGCTTTACTTTTAGACCCGAATTTTACGGACGCCAAAAAACTGGAAGCCGTTCTGGACAAATAGTTACTCCTTAGCAGGCTCTTGAGGTTTTTCTTCTTTGGCTTCGGCCGGTTTTTCTCCGCCTTCGGCGGCAGGCACTTCTCCCTCAACCGGGACTTCGCCTTCAGCCACAGCTTCAGGTGCGGCTTCCGCGGCAGCTTCGGCTGCGGCAGCAGCTTCTTCGGCGGCTTGAGCCTGTGCTTCTTTAGAAACGAGTTCCGCAATCTTGGCGACTACTTGTTCGGCTTCGGTCAAAACCGTCACGCCTTCCGGAACCTTGAGGTTGGCCACAGTAATTTGGTCATTAATACTGGCTAAATGTTCAACGTTAACTTCGATTTTTTCCGGAAGCTCGGTCGGCAAGGCTTCGACTTCGACTTCGGAAATAATATTCATTAAAATTCCGACTTTGTCCACAACCGCTTTAGGCTCGCCGGTAACTTCCAAAGGTACCATCGTCTTCACTTTTTCTTTAAGGTTAACCTGGAAGAAATCCGCGTGAAGAATTTGTCCGTGGAAATTCTTTTGCATATTATGGATTAAAACCGGAGTAACTTTACCGTCAAGCTCGACATCGACCAAACCTGTTTCGCCGGCTTCCTTATAAACCGCCAAAAAGTCTTTTTCCGGAACCTGGACGGCGGTGGATTTTAAATCTTTGCCGTAAATATTGCAGGGTAAAATGCCTTCACGTCTTAATTTTTTAACTTGTTTGCCTAAAACCGTACGTTTTTCGACTTTTAAATTGTATCGCTTCACAAGAACCTATTTTACAGGAAAGAGAGTTTCAATACAAGGCCTGCACATTTAAAAATGTGCAGGCCAAGACGTTGTGGTATCATAGTTTTGCAAGATGAGAATTTTAGGAATTGATCCGGGAATTGGCCGGTGCGGGTGGGGTGTACTGGAATATAGAAACTCGAAACTGGAAGTTAGAGGGTTTGGTTGTATTGAGACTTCGCCAAAGAAAAATGTTCAAGACCGTTTGAAGCAGATTCATGAGGAGATTTCAAACATCATTAAACAATACAAACCTGAAGTTCTGTCAATCGAAGAGTTGTTTTTTAACACCAACGCCAAAACTGCTTTTGTGGTCGGGCAAGCCAGAGGTGTAATTTTACTGGCCGCAGCCCAGAATAATCTCGAAATCGCCATTTACACTCCGCTACAAGTAAAACTGGCTCTCACCGGTTACGGCCGCGCGGAAAAACCGCAAGTCGGGCAAATGGTCAAAACTTTATTAAGTCTCAAAGAAGTGCCAAAGCCCGACGATACCGCCGACGGTTTAGCCATTGCCATCGCTCACGCTTTTTCGGCCAAGAACGCTAAATATTAAAACTGGGGTCCTGTCAGGAATTTTCCTGTGCCCTTGTCAAGCAAGCGAGCTCCTTTCAGTCCGCTTGCCAGTGCTCGCTCAGGATTCACTGGCTTGCGCGCTGTCAGGAGCCTTTCCATTCCTGCCACCCCTTTGTATTTGTAACGAAAATTTTGTAATCTCCCGGCGCAAAGAAGGCTGTGCTATAATCAACTAAATTATGATTGGATTCCTCAAGGGTAAAGTTGAACTGCTCAAGCGCCCGTTTGTGATCATCGACGTTAACGATGTTGGCTACAAAGTGCTAGTCCCCGAAACAATTTATGCTAAATTATCATTAGGAGATGTTGTCAAAATTTTTACTTATACCTATGTCCGTGAAGACGCGCTGGATTTATTCGGCTTTTTGGAGGCAGAAGATTTAGGCTTATTCGAAAGTTTATTAACGGTTTCGGGCATCGGACCAAAAACCGCCTTAAATATTTTTTCTTTTGGCGAAAGAAAAGACATCATCGAGGCCATTATTAAAGGTGATGTGACTTTTTTCACTTCAGTTCCCAGGCTTGGTACCAAAAACGCCCAAAAAATTATTATTGAACTTAAAAGTAAGATGGGTTCAAGCGCGGATTTAGACTTGTCGGGCAAAGATTTATTGGCAAACGCTGAAGTGGTGCAAGCTTTAAAGAATTTTGGTTTTTCGGCCCAAGAAGCGCAAAAAGCGGTGCGGGAAATTAAGCAAGTTGGACTAACAACCGAAGAAAAAATTAGACTAGCACTCAAAAACTTAGGTAAATAGCATGGCAAAAGATAAAGTTAAAACAGAAATACAGGAAACGCCGGAAGAAGAGGTTTTATTCACTTCTTTAAGAGCGGCGTCGTGGGAAGAATTCTCCGGCCAGAAGAAAATTAAAGAATCTTTGCGGATTGGCATTACCGCCGCCAAAAAACGCAAGGAAGCCATCGAGCACATTCTTTTATACGGTCCGCCGGGTTTAGGCAAAACCACGCTGGCGCACATTATCGCCAAAGAAATGGGCGTTAATATCCGCGTTACCTCTGGTCCGGCGATTGAAAGAGCCGGCGATTTAGCTTCAATTTTGACTAATTTGGAAAAAGGCGACGTTTTATTCATTGACGAAATTCACCGCTTAAATAAAGTGGTTGAGGAAACGCTGTATCCGGCAATGGAAGACTACGCTTTGGATATTATTATTGGCAAAGGTCCATCGGCCAGAACCGTGCGGTTGGATTTACCGCCGTTTACGATTATTGGCGCCACCACCCGGATCGGTTTAATGTCGGCGCCGCTTCGGGACAGATTTGGCGTCATTCACCGTCTGTCTTTTTACGACCCCAAAGACTTAGAGCAGATTATTCAGAAAGCGGCAGTGAAATTAAAAGTGCCGGTGGATAGAGATTCAATTTTGGAAATTGCCAAAAGAGCCAGAGGGACTCCGAGAATTGCCTTGAAATTGCTAAAACGGGCTAGGGATTTTGTGCAGGTTAAAGGCAACGGAAAATTAACCAAAGATTTAATCAAAGGCGCTTTGGACATGATGGAAGTTGACGAAGTCGGACTTGACTCATCCGATGTCCGTTATTTAAAGTCCATTATCCAAAAACACGGCGGTGGACCGGTGGGAATCGAAACGATTGCCTCAACGATTAGTGAAGACATCGGGACAATTGAAGAAGTCATCGAACCGTATCTTTTGCAAGTAGGGTTTATTAAAAAAACCGCCCGCGGCCGCGTTGCCACGTCGGCCGCTTACGCACACTTAAAAATTGCACTGCCGCGACAAACCAAACAAAGTAAATTCCTCTAAAATTGACTACGGGTCGGGATATTGTTATACTTCTCAAACTATGCCGGCAGCATTAGAAAGGGAAAACCCATATTTAGCAGAAGAGTTTATAGACGGCAAAATACGCGTCCATGATAAATGGGACGAAACCGTTGATATTTTTGACAGTAATCTTGATGGACAAAAAAAACTTGCGAGACGAGAAGACGCAGCTTATAAAGCAATTTCATTGTCAGAGCTGTTTGGAAAAGCAACAATTCCTTTGGCAGCTTCAGCAGCGGCAGTAGGTTTACTCAAGAGAAAGTCACTTGTCGTCCTTGGAGCAGCAATAGTAGAGCCTTTAGTGTTATTTGAGTTACGAGGAATACGTGCATTATCCAGATTTTTCATAAAAAACATAAGAATGGAGACGGATAGCGTAAGTGTTGCTCAAAAGAATTTTAAGCAACTTCCTCAAGAACTAAAACCTCGGAAGTTGTAACTAACCTTCTGAATTTTTCTTCCAGTTCCTGATAATTTTGGTTCATTCGGCGGTAATGTATCGGAATAGTTATTTTGGCGGCAATGGCGTTGGCGGCACGTGCCGCTTCTTCAACATCCATCGTATAATGTCCGCCGATTGGCAGCATCGCCACATCCAAATGCAAAGCCTGCAAATTTTTCATTTCGTCAATAAAATCCGTGTCGCCGGCATGATAAATCTTTTGCCCGTTCAACGCAAAAATATAACCGACCCAATGTTTATCCTGAGGATGAAAATTTAATTTATCCGGATGGTTGTTGTAGGCAGGGACAGTTTGAAACTTAAACCCCCCGCCCGCATCGCCTTGCGAAGCATGGCGGGCAGATTTCACTTCATAACTTTTATTCGGCTCAACCGCCAGTTTTAGCTCCGCGTCTCTGTCGATTTGCGCCAAGATATCGGGCGGAGCAATAATCACCGTGTCTTCTTTTACAATTTTGGCTAAATCATTGGGCGAAAAATGGTCGGGGTGGGCGTGGGTAATAAAAACCAAGTCCGCTTTTGCGAATTCAGTTAGTTTTAGATCGAACGGATCGACATAATAAATCCGGTTGCCGCCTCGATCAATAAAAGAAAAGCTGGCATGTCCAAACCAAGTCAAACTTGGCTCTAGCCACTTAATGTTTTCCATGCATTTATTATAGCAGCTAAATCAATAGTTGTTTTCGATTTTCGGGCAGCTTTCATAATTTCTTGACAAAAACAGTTAGAAACTCCATAATAAAATATGGAGCCTAAAAAGAATACATTCCCCATAAGCTTATCGTTTGACGATGTCCTACTTTTCCCGGATTACGCTGATTTTTCGCGTTCCGACATTGATCTTTCCACTCAAATCACGAAAAAAATTAAACTTTCCCTTCCTTTTGTTTCCGCGCCTATGGACACTGTTACCGAAAGCAAATTAGCAATTGCGCTAGCTAATTTAGGGGGAATTGGGATAATTCACCGCAATTTAACAGTTCAAAATCAAGCCAACGAAGTCAAAGCAGTCAAAAATAAAAAATTATTGGTTGGGGCAGCGATTGGCGCAAGTCGTGGTTTTGAAGAAAGAGTGGAAGCTTTAGTAAAAGCCGGAGTGGATGTAGTGGTGGTTGATTCGGCACACGGATATGCAAAAGGAGTAATTGAAACCACGAAGTATATTAAAAAGAAATTTCCTAAAATGGAAGTAATTGCCGGAAATGTGGCAACTTATGATGGCGCAAAAGCTTTAATTTTGGCTGGAGCAGATGGAATAAGGGTTGGTATGGGACCGGGGGCAATTTGCACCACCCGAATTATTTCCGGCATGGGAGTGCCACAAATTACGGCAATTTTAAAAACTGTCAGAGCAGCGAAAAAAGCAGGGATTCCGATTATTGCCGACGGAGGAATAAAATACTCAGGAGACATGGTTAAGGCTTTGGCAGCCGGAGCATCGGCGATTATGATGGGCAGTTTCTTTGCCTCGGCAGTTGAAGCGCCGGGGAAAATTGTTAATCTTCGCCCCGATCAAGTTCCCAACCGTTTTAAAAGCAGCTTAAATAAAAAGCTAAAGACATATAAGTTTAAGCAATATGATGCGATGGGTTCAATCGCGGCAATGGCAAGAGGCGCAAGCATAAAATCCGAAGATGAGTTTCATGGTAAGAGTTACAAAGACCGCGTCATGATTGCCGAAGGAGTAGAATCTTTAGTTCCGCTTAAAGGTTCGGTTGAAGATATTATTGATCAGGCAGTTGGAGGAATAAGATCGGGAATGTATTATGTGGGAGCAAAAAATATCAAAGAGCTTTGGCAAAAAGCGAAGTTTATGCAAATCACGCAGGCTTCTTTAACCGAAAGTCATCCTCATGACGTTTTAATCACCAATCCCGGGAAAAATTATTAACTAAGGTTAAATAGTGATGATTTCGTAGCGGCTTTGGCCGGTGGAAATATATCTGACCTTAACGCCGATTTCCTTTTCTAATTCTTTAACGTAAGCTTTGGCCTCTTTGGGTAACTCGGCATACTTCTTAACGCCTTTGGTGCTTTTTTGCCAACCCGGCATTGTTTTGTAAACCGGTTTAACTTTAGCTAACCATTCTGCCGTTCCATCATTATACTTAACTTTCTTGCCGTTTAAGGTATAGTGAGTACAAATTTTCAGCGTTTTAAATTCGTCCAAAACGTCAAGCTTGGTAATGGCAATTTCGGTAAAACCGTTGATTTTGGCGGCAAAACTAATTAACTCTGCGTCAAACCAACCGCATCTTCGACGTCTTCCGGTGGTGGTTCCATATTCATTACCCCTTTCGGTCAGCATATCGCCGTCTTTATCAAATAATTCGGTTGGGAATGGCCCGGCGCCAACCCGGGTGGTGTAAGCTTTAACTACACCGACGACTCTTTTAATTGCCTGCGGGGGAATGCCGGCGCCGGCGGTAGCGCCTCCCGATAAAACAGTCGAAGCGGTCACAAACGGATAAGTGCCCCAGTCGTTATCTAAAAAGACGCCATGTGCTCCCTCCAGTAAAACCTCTTTTTTCTCCAGAGCTTCATTCACAAAAGCAAAAGTTTCTTTAATGTAGGGTTTAATTCTCCTTAAATATTTGTAGAAGTTTTTCTCAATCTCTTTTTGCTCCAGCGGTTTTTCGCCCAAAGCCTGCAATACTTTATTTTTCACTAATAACTGAACTTCCAGTTTTTGAGCGAACACTTTTTTATCCATTAAATCGGCTAAGCGAATTCCGTTATAGCTGACTTTGTCGGCGTAAGTCGGACCAATACCGCGGCCGGTAGTGCCGGTTTTATATTTTCCTTTGGCTTCTTCATACAGCCGGTCGAGTAATTTGTGGTAGGGCATAATTAAATGACAGCGGGGGGAAATATATAACTTATTTTTTAAGGGAACGCCGGCTTTTTTTAGATTTTCAATTTCGGCGACTAGCACTTCCAAGTCAAGAATAGTGCCATTGGCAATTACCGCTTTAGCTCTTTGGCTAAAAATTCCAGAAGGGACCAGATGCATGGGGAATTTTCCAAATTTGTTGATGACGGTGTGGCCAGCGTTATTGCCGCCGTGGAATCTGACAACTATGTCGGACTTTTCGGCAAGATAATCAATTATTTTGCCTTTTCCTTCGTCTCCCCACTGTGAGCCGATAATAATGGTCGCGGCCATAGCCAAAAGGTATTCTAAAGAAGTTGGGCTTCTTTGTCAATCGCCAATGTGCAGGACAAGTTTTTCGTGCTACAATAGCCCCAGATTATGGATCAAGTTACGGAAATTAGAGAAAAAATCGATATCGTTTCGTTTATCGGAGACTTTCTGCCGCTGAAAAAAGCCGGCCGCAATTTTAAAACCACTTGCCCGTTTCATAACGAAAAAACTCCTTCCCTCATTATTTCCCCGGAAAGACAAATTTGGCATTGTTTTGGCTGCGGCAAAGGCGGTGACGTTTACACCTTTTTAATGGAATATGAAAACATGGAGTTTCCGGAAGCCTTACGCAGTCTGGCCAAACGTGCCGGAGTAACGCTAAAAGAAAGCAGTTTTAAACAAAGTGAATATTCGGAAAAAGAAAACATTTTTGCGGTCAACAACCACGCTTTAAAATTCTACCATTATGTGTTAACCGAGCTTCCCGCCGGCAAAGAAGCGCTATCTTATCTTTTGCGAAAGCGTAAAATCAACCAGGGGATTATTGATACTTTTCAGTTAGGTTTTGCGCCAAGTGCCGGTACAGCACTGTCAAATTATCTCTTAAAAAAGAAAGGCTATAAAAACCGCGATTTGCTAACCGCCGGCGTAGCGTTTGAAAGAGGCAGCCAGTGTTACGATTTCTTCCACGGGCGGATTATTTTCCCGCTGTTTGATCACCGCGGCAACGTCACCGGTTTTTCCGGCAGAGCATTAAACGATAACGACCAACCCAAGTATCTCAATACCAAAGAAACCGCGGTTTATCACAAAGGCAGCATGTTTTTCGGTTTGAATATTGCCAAAGACGAAATCAAACAAAAGCAGGACGCGATTATTGTTGAAGGCGAATTTGACGCCATCGCTTTATATATGGAAGGCGTTAAAAACGCGGTGGCAATTAAAGGCACGGCCTTAACCGAAAATCAGGTGGCGCTTCTTAGCCGTTTTACACCCAAAGTCACTTTATGTTTGGATCAGGATAACGCCGGATTCGAAGCCACCAGACGCAGTCTTGAAGTCTTGGAGAAAAAGGGGATAAGCACTTCCATTATCGTGATTAAAGACGGCAAAGATCCCGACGAAGCGTTAAAAAATAATCCGGCCGAGTTTAAAAAAGCGCTGCGGGAAAACTTAGGCGTTTATGATTATTTGGTCGATAAATTTGTGGCGGAAAATAATAAAGACAGCGCCGAAGGCAAAAAAGCGATTGCCGATAATCTCCTGCCGCTTTTTGCCAACATCAGTAACGAAATTATTAAAGAGCATTATTTAAAAAAGTTAAGTGCCATTTTTGAAATCTCACTCGAAAGTTTATTAAAAGAAGTCGAAAAACTTAAGAAAAAAGATTTGGAAGATAAAATTGCAATTCCGCAAAAAGATAAAAGAACACGCCGGGAAATTCTGGAAGAATATCTAATCGCTTTAATTGTGCAAAGTAACAGCCCGCAAAAGTTACTTGAAGATAATCAGGAAACTCTCGCGTTGTATAAATTTGCGACGCCGTCGCTTTGGAAAATTTTGGAGACCCTCAAAACCTTTTTCAAAACCAACGCAGAGTTAAACCAGGAGAAATTCGCCAAACTTCTTTCCAAAGAATTGGTTCAGTCTTTTGACACTTGCTATTTATTTCCTTTGCCAAAACTCGAGGAGGATAAATATGCAGAGGAAATCCAGAAAGTGCTCAAAGAATTATTAACGCTATTCATTAAAGAACGAGTGAATATTATCACCGCGGAAATAAAAACCAAAGAAAAAAATAAAGAGCAGAATACGGGAGAATTAAAAGAAGAATTAGCCAAATTAATCGCGCGTTTGCCCAAAGATTAATTTTTCACTTCCAATCGATGGTCAATCGTGGTAAAATAGAGCCTATGAAGCAACCCAATATCCTCACAGAGATTGTTAGTGGTGCAAAAAAGCGCGGCTATATTACACAGGACGAGATTTTAGGCATTTTTCCTCACCCCGAAGAACACATCGCGGAGCTGGATTTACTTTACAATAAATTAATCCGTGCCGACATTGACGTGTTTGAGTCGGTGGCCGCCGAAACGGAAGACGAAAAACCGATTGAAGATTTAGAAAAAGAATTGGAAGCTTTAACGGTCTTAACCGAAGGAACGGTTTCCGATCCGGTTAGGATGTATCTTAAGGAAATCGGCCGGATTCCGCTTCTGAAGTTTGACCAGGAAATTGAACTGGCCAAAAAAGTCGAAAAAGGCGACAAAAAGGCCAAGCAAATGCTGATTAATTCCAATTTGCGTTTGGTGGTTTCGATTGCCAAAAAATATGTCGGCCGGGGGTTAACGCTGTTGGATTTAATTCAGGAGGGAAATCAAGGTTTAATCCGGGCGGTGGAAAAATATGACTGGAGACGCGGTTTTAAATTTTCCACTTATGCCACTTGGTGGATCAGGCAGTCAATTACAAGAGCCATTGCCGACCAAGCCAGAACGATCCGCATTCCCGTGCACATGGTGGAAAATATCAACCGCTTTTTAAGAGCTTCGCGCAAATTAATGCAGGAATTAGGCCGCGAGCCAACGCCCGAAGAAGTGGCGAAAGCTTTAGGCATTGAACCGGATAAGGCTTTGGAAATTATCAAAATTTCCCAGGAACCGGCCAGTTTGGAATCGCCGGTGGGCGACGAAGAAGATTCGCGACTGGGCGATTTTATTCACGACGCTTCGGCCCCGACGCTTTTTGATACGGCTTCAAGAGAACTGCTAAAAGAGCAAATCGACCAGGTGCTTTCAACTTTATCGGACAGGGAAAAGCGGGTGCTGGAAGAAAGATTCGGCTTAAAAGACGGCCGGCCCAAGACTTTAGAAGAGGTCGGGAAAATGTTTGCCGTCACCAGGGAAAGAATTAGACAAATCGAAGCCAAAGCTTTGCGGAAACTTCGCCATCCGTCCCGTGGCAACAAACTTAAAGACTACTTAGGATAATAATCCTCTTCGTTACATAGGCTTTTGACTGTCTTTTAATATGATATACTATTGAAAAATACATGAAAAAATTGCTACTGCCTTTAGTAATTATCTTATTTCTTAGCCTCTTCATTTTCCTGTCACATAAAGCTATCTATGCCGACACCAACAGTAGCCTCACGATTTCAGACGCTATCTATGCCGATCTGGCAGTTAGAAATTACTTAGACGATGTCAGCCTTTATTATTCAGACAACAAAAAAAATACGGTTGTCAAACTGAACGAAACAAAACATTGGATACCCGCCAGCACAATCAAAACCTTCGCCGCAATGTACGCTTTTAAATTGATTAGCGAAAAAAAATTAAGTCTTCAGGACAGCGTAGTCATTGATGCCAAGAATGATGTTCCGACGGAGCTAGTTACAGACGAAATGCCGACGCTTTTGGAAGGGGAAAGTGTCACGATTGACCGGCTTATCCGGCAAATGATCACCCAAAGCGATAATACGGCTTTTAACCAGTTGCTCGATGTTTTGGGTAGAGATAATATTACCCATTATATCCAATCGTTGGGACTGACACATAGTAATGTCGGCTCAAAACTAAACTTAGATACTTCGCAAACGCAGTATGAATATGATGTTCCGGGCTACGGTATTAACACTACTACAGCCGCGGATTACGCCTTAGCCTTCCAACTCATCTACAGAAATAAAATTCCCGGGGCCAAACAGCTGTTTGCGATTTTGAAACAGCAAAAAATTAACAACATGATTCCTTTATATTTACCAAAAACCGTTATTTGTGCGCATAAAACAGGAGATTTAGATCCTTTATTCCACGATGGGGGAATTTGTCAGGATAGCAAACAGTCTTATGTTTTAACTATTTTTACCAACGCCGGCGACCCAAACTTAGTAGCGCATCTTTCGGAGCTAGTTTATACACGGAATTATAATTTGGTCGGAGCAGCTTTGACTAACCCGCAGGTAGGACAAAAGCCGGTGCCACAGCCGCTTGATCCCTTAGTAATGAATCATCCAAAATCCGCCGTACTTGGAGCCAGCACCGCTAATTTATTTCCGGTGCCGGAAATTACCGCCGCAGATTTAGGCGTGACGGCACAGGATTTATCGTTGGTAATTCAAAATAATCAACTGCCAAAAGTAATTATTCCCGCCGATTCACCCCTGCATTTTATTTCGGACGCAATCCAAATTTCCGAAAGATCAATATCCCTCGGGGGCAGCGGGCAATTAAATACCGATTTACAAACCGCACAACTGCGTATTGCCGAAGCTAAAGATTTAGCCGACAAAGGACAAACGCCACAGGCAATAGATTTATTGCAAAGGGTGCAACAGGGACTAACGGTAATTGCGAAAAATCCGGAGCTGGCTCAGGATCCGACAGCACAAAATACCGTTCAGGCTATCTCGGAAACAAGTTTTTCTGTTTTGTCGGATGAATTGGCGAAAAGTAAAGGAGCGCAAAGAATAGCCATTATAAAAACTATTGCCGATCAGGCAAGGTCTACAACACAAAATGTTCAACCGAATATTCCCGATGCCAGTAATTCTACCAATCTTTCGCAAAAACCACTGGTGGGAGAAGTGGTTAAAACGACACCGACAGACGTCCAGGTTTTAACTGCCGGCGGGCAGCAACTGACTATTCCTATTCAAAATAATAATGTTACGGTGAAAGAAAAACAAATTTCTGAAGTAACTCCTTTGACTGAATTAGCGAATCAAGCTACGCAAGAAGCTGTCTTGTCGCCAACTCCAGCACCTTCTCTTACTTCCTTAAAGGTTGGAACAACGGTGGCTCTTTTTGGTTCCAGCGTTAACAACACTTTTGCCCCTTCACTGGTTTTAACTAATGTTCCTCAAGAACTTGGAGCTCCTCAACCGGTCACTGTGGTTAAAGTAAATACACAAAATAACACATTGGTGGTTAACGAGAACGGAGTTTATACGCAAGTTGATGTTAGTAATAACACAAAAATTCAAGGCGCCGATACAAATATTCCGCTTAACGTTATTAAATCAGGCGACATCGTCGTCGTGCACGGGGAACCACTTGTGCAGACTCCGGCGGCCACAATAGAACCAACTTCGTCGCCAACGGTAAATCCAAATTCACCAACTCCGACAGCTGCAAACGGAGCTGCAAACGGAGCTGCAAACAATGTTCTTACTACGCCCACGTCAACGGTTAAATTAACGATTACGCCAAGTCCGAGCAGTATGCCAAGTCCGAGCATGAAACCAAATTTGTCTCCTACTCCAACGCCCGCCAAAAACGTTACTCCTACACTAACTTCAAAGTCTCCTACTCCAACCACAAAGCCAGTTGCAACTCCAACGCCCGCCAAAAGCGTAGTCCCAACGCCAACGCCGGTTCCAACAACCACTAAAATTGTCGCTCCGACCACGACTCCACAAGCTATCCAAAGCACCTCAATTCAGGTTGTTGAGAAAAGCTCCGATGTCTCATTGCCACCGCCTGTTGTCAAACAAACCACACCAGCCGCGCCCGCCGCGCCAGCGGCGCCAAAGAGCAATCCACCCACGCCGACGCCGGCAAATAAAAAATGATTCTTCTAAACAGAGTTGGTATAATCATTAAATGACGGTAAAATCTAAGCCAAAAACTAAACATAAGAAAATAAGAAAACGGTCTCTCCGTAAGCCTTTTTTCAAATTGACCTCCATCGCTACGTGCATTGCCATTTTTTTAATAGTGATAATTGGCGGATTTTATCTTTTACTGCGGGTTAATCAAACTTTCGCGGCTAATTTTGCCGACAACGTGTTAAGACCGCGGATCGGAAACCAAGCAACCATTTATATTGAATCGGTTTTTTTTGGCATCGAAGATAATGTTAATCGGGTAAAATATTCTTTCGTAAAAGCAAACCCATCAGAGCTGTCGCAAAATTACACGGTAACGAATGCTTCGGTTGAGCGTTCGGTAGGCTTTAATCTGGCAAAAATAACCAGCTTAGCTTATTTTCCTTTTTTCCCGGGTGAAGGTGAATGGAATCAGATCTACAGCGGAACAATGGGAGCGTTAATGGCCAAGACCTTTGTCAGGCCTGACTCTAAGCGTTCTTACGCGATTGTCTATTTGGTAGAAATGAATATGAACAATCTTGTTTTGTCCGCGGTCGCAGGAACTAAAGAGCCGGGAGGAGCAAATAGCCCCGGGCCCGGTAAAATCCCGCTAGCTGTCCAGCAAAGCAATCTATTAGTGGCGGCTTTTAACGGAGGATTCCAGGAAAAGGACGGATACTACGGAATGGTTGTTAACGGAAAAACCTATCTTCCCTTGCAAAAAAATCTGGCTACACTGATTATCTACAATAACACCAAACCAAAAATTATTGATTACACCGGCCAGGATTTGGGCAAAAATGTCGTGGCGGTAAGACAAAACGGACCGCTGCTTCTGAAAAATTCCAAAGATGTTACTTCTTCAAGCGCCTGGGATATGCAGACTTGGGGGTTGACGACGACGAACTCAATGTATACCTGGCGTTCGGGAATCGGCATCACCAGTAATGGGAATTTAATTTACGCCGCCGGACCATCACTAGTTCCGCAGACTCTGGCGGCGGCGCTAAAAGCAGCGGGAGCGGCTAATGCCATGCAATTAGACATTAATCCCGTTTGGGTGCGCTTTATGATATTCAACTCTTTGGGCAACGGAAAGTATAAATATTATTCTTTAAGTAGCGACATGACTAACGGAGGATATCAGGATCTAACCGGATATCAAAAAGATTTTTTCTATCTCCTCGAAAAATAAAATACTTTTTAAGCATTTTCTCAGGAAGTAAGATTAATGTAAGAATATTCGGGTTTAGCTCTGGAGAGTATAATACAGACTATGCAGTTAATAAAAAGTAAAGTCATTATTTTTATTCTTGCGCTTTTATTTTCCTCTTTCTTCTTTGCTTTACCAGTCTTTGCCAATAATAATGCCAACACTAATAATTCGCTTTTTTCAGTTAACAACAGTTCGGTTCCGGCCGATGGCTCATCCACCGCCACGATTTCCATTACGGTTAGAGACGATTCGAATAATGCGGTATCTGGAGATACGGTAACTTTAACCAGCTCCGGTGATTCGGGATTAGTGATTAACGGCGGAAGCACTGGTCGCCATAACTTCCGTCGTAGTCGCAGTATATTCCGTTCCAGTAAGCTAGAAAGCTATCAACTGTCATAAGTTAATTATACTCTTTAATGCAAATGCTGTATATAGTTTAAAAATAAAAACATGAAAGTTCCACTTAAAACTGTCGCTGCTGTTGGAATAGCCACTTTCCACAATAGACTAGCTTTTTCAAGAGCTTGAAATCTCTCCTCGGTCTGACGGGCTACGACTGCCAGTTCTTCTTTGGAAGCAAACACCCCATTAATCTCTTTTAGAGAGGCCTTAATTTCTGCTATGTCGCCTTGGATATTGTTTAGATTAGTATTCAAAATTGCTACATCTACTATGTTTTTTACGTCTATTTTAGTTGTTTTTACCATATTTGACTCTTAGTGCTATAATGTATACATGATACTTTTTATTATTGAACTATTCTTCGCATATATAGCTTTTTGCATATTGCTCTACTTCGGTCAATTCTTATTAGCTCTATCAAAATTTCTAGTTCTTTATGTTTATTGTTTATATAAATCATTGACTACTAACTTGTCCTCCGGCTTGAAACACTCTAGGCAATAATTGATTCAAATATCCTCCTTCTTGTGGAATTACTTTTTGAGCAGCTTGAAAAGGAAGTTTACCAACGGCTGATAATGCTACCGCGACCACCGATTCAAACGGCAATGTTAGCTTTACTGTTAGTTCCAATAATCCAAACCCCGGCACCGATACTTTTACCACTTCGGATACCAGTGATAATCCGGCTATCCCCTTAGGTTCTAATAGTAGTGTCACGGTCACTTTTACGACTCCTAACTCTTGTAATTATGGAACGCCGGCGACGCCGCAACTTACTTCGGCAGTTGCCGATAGTGATAATCAAATTACGCTCACTTGGGCAGATGCGACCGACCCGGTCAGCTATTATTTGGTTTCTTATGGACTTACTTCGGGTCAATATATTTATGGCAATCCCAATGTTGGTGGGCAGGGCACGACTTCATACATAGTTGGCAATTTAGCAGCCGGCACCACTTATTATTTTGTGGTAAAAGCGGTAAATGGTTGCACGCCGGGGAGCGCTTCAAACGAAGTTTCCGCCACAACAACCGGCGGGGTTGTCGCAGCTACCCCCACGCCCGCTTCAGCGGATACGACTTCCGACACCGGTAGTCAAGACGAGGTTACGCCGACCGACACTCCAACACCAACTATTGCGCCAACCGCTACTCCCACACCGGCGCCAACTTTAGTGGCCGGGACTTCGAAAACACAGCTGTTGGTTTACATTATCATCTTCATTCTGTTCGTCGGAGGGATTGGTTGGTTTATCTACTGGAGACGCCAAAAAAATAAAAATATCTTGACCCCCAATAAGCCCAGCGAACAAACGCCCACCGATTTTATCAATCGATAATTTCCCCTCGCCTAATAAAAAATACACAACTTCACCATAAGCAAAGTTATGTATTAAAAGTTTTGTTAAGAAATGACTGCTACTTTTCTTCTAACTTTTCTTTTACCCACTTAAGCTTTTCTTCCAGCATCTTCTTTTTTGTTTCAAGATGCTCTTTTGACATTTTATGTTCTTGGCAACACTCCGGCATTTCATGTCCGCCGCAATTGCATTTTTTATCCATCATATCTTTCACCCCCCTTCAACACTCTTATTATAGACTAATCTTCGTTTTCGAAGATAACAATTATTTTTAGCTTAAGTAAGGATTTATTTCTTTCTGATTTGTTTCCAAAGCCAAACTCCAACCAGGATTAAGTCGATTAAAACAACTAAGGATATAATTAAGGAAATAATTAGAAATCCATGACCCCAGACTAACATTCCCGGGTGCATGCCGCGATACATCATTGGATTTGCATGCGCCATTAAGTTTGCATGCGCTGCCGGGCTAGGATGTGCCATTGGACTAGGAAAATTTGCGTGTCCGTTCATAATTCACCCCCTTCCGCTATCTATTATTCAGATTAATGATTGTTTCTGAAAAGACGCTGAGTAGAATAGAAAAGAAATATATTGAGGGTCATTTGACTTATAACATAATTTCACTACACTAATACCTATGCCAAAGTTTAATGTTCAATATCTGGCCAGAAAAGTTCCGGGGATAACGGTTTTCTTCTGGATTATAAAATTGTTATCTACTGCGATGGGAGAATCGACTTCGGACTATCTGGTATTTCACATCAATCCGTATGTCGCTGTTTTATTAGGAAGCGTAGGGTTAGTAGTAGCATTAATACTTCAGCTTTTAGTCCGTCGGTATGTTGCCTGGATATATTGGCTGGCAGTGGTAATGGTTGCTATTTTTGGTACGATGGCCGCCGATGTTTTACACGTTGCTTTAGGCATCCCTTATCTAGTAACGACGGTATTTTTTTCTGTCTCGCTTGCGGTTGTCTTCGTCGTTTGGTATATAAGCGAAAAAACTTTATCTATCCATGGCATTAATACCCGTCGGCGCGAGCTATTTTATTGGGCAACGGTTATGGCAACTTTCGCACTTGGCACCGCTTTGGGCGACATGACGGCGGCAACTTTAAACTTGGGATATTTTTGGTCGGGGATATTATTCACAATAATATTTTTAATTCCGGCAGTCGGCTTTTGGAAATTCCGTTGGAATAAAATTTTTGCTTTTTGGTTTGCCTATGTTATCACCCGGCCGCTGGGAGCTTCATTTGCCGATTGGTTGGGAAAGTCGTATTTAGGCGGTTTGGGGTTAGGCGACACAACAGTCAGCTTGGTTTTAACAATTTTAATAATCGTCTTCGTGATTTATCTGACAGTTACCCGTAAAGATATTAAGGGTTAAATTTGGCTCCGAGGGATAGACGACGTTAGAACCTGTTTCTGAGATTTAACACATAACTCTCTGATTATTTCCTGATATTTTGCTTTTTATACGACTTTGTGATTTACTAGATGTATATATGAATACATCGAGTATTCAACCATTACTCCGCAAGGCCGCTAAGAAATCATTTCTTATCCGCGCACTAGCATTTACTCTAGTTATAGTTTTTGCTGTTCTTATCGGGTATATAGCCGGCAGGATTTCTCCGAGAGAGTGTTCCAAATCCGTTCTCGGATCTCAGTGGCCGACTTTTCCATCACCCACTCCAACTCCCACTAGTCATTGGCCGACTTTTCCATCACCCACTCCAACTCCCACTAGTCATTGGCCGACTTTTCCATCACCCACTCCAACTCCCACTAGTCATTGGCCGACTTTTCCATCACCCACTCCAACTCCCACTAGTCATTGGCCAACGCCAACGCCCACTAATACGCCACTCACGCCGAACAAGATAAAACAGATCGTCAGCGATGTTGGAATAACTCTGAGCACAGGAATTACTATGAATACAGGTACGCATAGTTATACCGTCAAAGGTAACATGCAGGATAGAATACTCGGATTAATCCAGATATCGGATCCGGTTACTTTAAGCGTAAATGGAAATGGCGGAATAAGGGCATCCATAGCCAAACCCTGGTGGCAAAAAATATTTACCAATCCGTTTATCAACGTAATAAAATGCTCTTCGATCACCACTGGAGAAACGGAGTGTCTTAAAGATGGGTGTAGCTACTGGAGTGACTGCGGTAAATGCGAAGACCCAACTACTCCGTATGATCTGGCATGTTCATGCGATACCATTAAAAGTAAAAGTACATGTAACGCATCTGCTTCTTGTAATTGGCATTCCGAGTGTGCCGGAGGAGGAGCTTGCGCAGTAGCTGGAACAAGCTCTCAAGTAGCCTGTGGGGGATGTCAAAATATCATTGGAGACAATGCCTGTGACGATACTCCCGGGTGCACTATTGATCCTCGTTGTGGTAGATGTGAAACCGTAGGTGTTTCCGACCC
>JBEKQZ010000004.1:0-44382 GCA_049519175.1 Candidatus Levyibacteriota bacterium
CCTCTTTTGACAAAGAGGCCGCCTCAATTACCGGTACGGGTAATATATTGTAGTGACGCATAACGGCGTCAGTATATCGTCGGCTCAATCTCTATTCAACCGTCCCGTATGTATCCCAACCTAGACATATTCCGACGTTTATCCAACTTCTCCGGTTAACGCCGCCACCGGTTCCACGGTGACCTTTACGGTTGATATCCGCGATTGCGGTAAAAGTAATGTTTCATCCGACAATCTGACTTTTTCGCAAACTTCCAGTGATTCTAGCCTAACAGTTAACGGCAGTGCGCCGCCAGTTAGTGTTCAAGCGCAAAACGGCGTCGCGACTTTTACGGTGACTTCGCAAAATGCCGGCATCGATACTTTTACCATTCAAGATACTACCAGCAACTTCTCGGTGACTGACACGAACACCAACCCTCCGAGTATAGTTTTTAGCGGTTCGTCAACCGTTACTCCGACTCCGACACCAACTGCTACTCCAACTCCGGTTGCGACCGATACTCCAACACCAACGCCATCTGTTACTATTACACCAACCACCGAATAATTTCATGCTTGAAGCTCTACTTTTTACCTCTTGTCGAACGTGGAGTTTAGTGGAAAACCTGGGTGTTGGAAACCAACACCGCGCCAATTGTTTCGCCCTTAGCATTTTTCATCGGGACAACTACTTCGACTAGCCCATTCGGATAATCTTTGCTATGTTCTTCAAACATCCGCGTTTGACCGTCGGAAAGAGTCATTTTTATCTCTCCATTGGTATCGAAAGAATAAGTATTTCCTTTGTCCACCGCGATTGTATCTGCCAAAATCGTTTTATTTTTATCGACAATTACAACGTTGCGGTTTAAATCTTTAGAAACCGTTACCACGTAATTTTGTAAATCCGAAGATGCGACATATTGCGCTGCACCGTCCGCAACGATTACGGCGTAATCGCTGACTTGCCCCATTGGTCTAACCTGTTGATTCATCCAAATAGTTGAACGGGTGTAATTTTCCAAAGACAGTTTTAAATGCAAATACTTAAAGCCTAAAACGGCGGCCAGCAACAGCAGTAAGACAATCGCCACGGTGTAAATGTGCACCGTAAAAGCATGGACCTGAATCATTTTCTTCTCCATATAATAATTGTAGTCCCAAAATTTTCATTTAGTCAAGCCCCTTCTTTGTCAACCTAAAATTCTTCAGCATTCTCTAAGAAACTTCCTTTACCATAGACTCCTAATCAAAAAGGGGGTGAAAAATATGAATAAGCAAAAAATTACAGTTGCCTTAACCATACTGACGCTTTTAACCACCGCTCTATTTGTTGCGCCGTCGGCTTTTGACGCGGGGACAACAGCCAATAGCCACCCTAATTTTTTTCAGGGGTTAATTCAGTTTATTGAGCAAAAGTTTGGGCTTGATAAAACCCAAGTCCAATCAGCGGTTAACCAATATAAAGGCCAAGTCAAGGCGACTATCACACCGCGTCCAACGCTTTCGCCTGACCAAATTCAGGCACAGGAAAAAACCAGATTGGATAAATTGGTGAGTAGCGGAAAAATTACCAGCGAGCAAGAGACAGACATTTTAAACGAGCTAACTATCTTAAACACTCAGTATCCTTTAACAGGACTGACCGGAGCACAGAGACAAACGAAAATGCAGGCGATGCAAGCCGCGTTTAAAACTTGGGCACAAGCGCAAACCCCAAGCATTAACATTACCGGGATAATGCCGTTTGGAGGAATGGGCGGGCCGGGTGGACCAAGAGGAGGAGTGAATGGTGGTTTTCGTGGAAGATTTGGACCAAGACCAACCGTTACGCCAACTCCGACTCCGTAAAATCTTTAAGGTTAAAAACAGACGCCTTGCGAAACGGGCGTTTGTTTTTTTGTTTTTCTCCGTTGACTAGAGGCTTAAAAAGATGTATAAAAGTTTTTAATGCACGTGGATATAGAACCAAGTCTAGTAAAAAGCTACTTGACCCAACATGCTGCCCGATTGTCACAGACCGCAACAGAAATACTAGCCGGCTTTACTTCTGATGAGGATCTAGCCAGAGCTGCTCAGCTATTAGATGACGTACAAGGAATATTGAAAGTTGTTAAAGGAATACCCGTAAGCGGAGAAATATTCAATGAGGCCAATCAACTTTCAATATCAGATGACACAGCTCCAACGACAGAGATTTTGTCCGAGCCTATTGATGATCCGAATTGGGAAACGGAAGAGACAACCAGTGAAATTGTGGCAATGCTAACAAAAACTCACAGAAAGGCTTTACAGAGAAGCGTTGCTCTTGCGATTTTGGAAACAGATGCAGATGGCGAACCTAAATATCATAGTTACTATGGAATCGCAGCAGAACTTTATAAAAGAGACACTGATCCCAACAACCCAAGACCTTCTGTAAAAATAGGTTACAATAGCGGTTCTATACTTCAAGCTAAAGTAGCTCTTGCAAAAAAGCTGGAAGCTTACATAGCAGATCCTGCTGCTTTAAGTCCAGATATACAAGTACTGCTGATCGAGATACATTCAATGCCTGAATATGCAGACATGACACCACAGGAATTACTAGCGAAAATTACTAGTTTTGGAAAGAAACTAAATTCTGTGGCAGATTCGGCAACGATACCGGCTGAAAAACATATTGTAAGACAATTAACCGTAGCGATAGAGACAGCTTCTAAACCAATTACTGAAATATCAGCAGAAGTGGACGGAGCAAAACCGGTTGAACCGGGAAGTCTAGAAAACCTTGAAATAAAGTTTGGCAATAGACGAAGGGAAGTTATTCTGGCGCTACTAAAAACCACTCGGAACGGTAGCGATTTTCTTTATCCAAAAATCGAAGATTTAATTTCTTCTGTCTATCAAGATAGAATTCTGAAGAGCGCCAGCGACGAAGCTAAAAAAAAACGACGTAATTTAATACAAGCTGCATACCTTTCCCGGGAGAACATTATTGCTAGAATTGCCAAACAAGATCAAAACCCTACACAAAAAGATGAAGAGCTAGAAAGTTTATTGGCGGAAGTTGACGCCATACCTGAATACAATGGAATCACGAGAGGACGATTAATTTATGTACTGCGAAGAGACATTTCATTTGCAAGAATTAGAAATTCCAGGATTAAGGCATTTGACATCATTCGCGTAGAACACGACGTGGTCATTACGAGAGATAGAAAATTACCCGACTGCGGAGACGGTGGTCAAAATCCAAAAGGACTAAGAGATACCATTGGTAATCATCTTCCAACCGTCGCAAACCATTATCAATCCTCCGTAATAAAATCTATGACAGAAAAAACAACACCTGACAAAACTATGCCTTTACCAATATTACCCAGATTACCAGAATCAGATCGCGGCCCTAGACCAAGACCAAGCCGCATACCTTATTTCTTAATGATGATTAACGAATCAAGAACGGATTATCTTTTCCCAAACGTTGACGAGGCAATCGAAGAAGTTTGCCAAGAAATCTCGGGAAGAATACGTAACAAAAACGTAAGAGCAGAAAGATTCGAAAGATTTAGAGCAACCGCAAAGCAAAATTTCCAAGACTTCGTTGATAGTCTTCGCGAATATGATGCTGATCGGCAAGATGGAGAGACTCCAAAAGAAGTTCACGACTTTCTTTATTGGGCAGAACACCAGCCCGCTTATGAAGGTTATACAACTAAAGACATCCTTCA
Organism: Candidatus Levyibacteriota bacterium; assembly: GCA_049519175.1. GTDB lineage: Bacteria > Patescibacteriota > Microgenomatia > Levybacterales > UBA12049 > DATKGX01. Next base: position 3,696 of record JBEKQZ010000004.1, read on the forward strand.
TGTTTTGGCAAGAGAATTTAAAGTCCCCCAACTAACACAATTCTATGCGGAATCCTTGGAGCTCTCTTCTAGGAAAGCTCAAAGACGCGAAACTGCATCTAGTAGAAGAGCCGTCCGTTTATCTCAGAAACCTACATCAGCAGTTGCATAAAGTTGCTCATCCAAATAACCGAGAAGAAATCAGTTTTGATTTGTTTTTTAGGAATCCCCGCTTTTGCCAGTTCTGACTCAAAATTTTATACCATTAATTGTGACTCTGATAAATAATAACATTTACTTTGATCGGGTAGTCTGAAGTTTTCCTGGGAAATTAGCTACTTTTCCATTTCCCCTGCTGCTTTGCGGTAATTGCAGTAGTCGCAATCGGGAGAACTTTGCGGGACTATATCTCCTTTTAAACATTCGTAAGCATCAAGCACTGCTTTTTCGACCCACGAATCGTCGCCACTGTAAGGAATAATTTTAATGTCAAATTCCAGTTTGGCGTCAAAGCCGTCGCCGTCGGTTTTGCCGTTACAATAAACGAAATAGCCAGTCTTGGCAACCTTAAAATTATTTTGCCGGAACAACCACTGATAAATTTCCATCTGCCTTTTATAACCGATTTGCCACTCGGCATCTAAACTAACTTCCTCCTCTTTGGAAGTCGCTTTATAATCTACGATAATTAATTCGCCGTTTGGACTTTGCCAAATATCGTCTACTCCGCCGGTTACCACCAAGTTTGTATTTGGCACCGCGTAAGTAATCCCTTTAAACGGGTCGCGCCATTCATTTAATTTTTCACTGCTATAAGGAATTGCGTCAATGCCGAATTTTGTCATCAAAGGATGCGGCTCGCCTTTTTTCCTAAGCACATCAAATTCTTTTTTTAACAGCTTATCAACGGCGGAATTTAGCGAGAACGGAAATCCCGGTGGCTGTGCCACTCCCAATTTCCTATCCAGATAAAAACAGCGCGGACAATTTAGAAACAAATCCAGTTTTGAACGGCTTAAGCGGAACGGAATATCGGAAGTTGCGTCGAACAGGTTGCCTTTTCTTTTCGGATTGTAATAAGCGGACATGTCCATTATTCTCTCACAAAAAGCGACATCTTACCAGCGGCTTTTCTAATTGTATTTCCAAAATCTTTGTGCTAATATCCCTTTACTGTCTCGAGAATATGGCTGTAAGACAAGAGATACATCAACATCGAATACCCGGCAAACAACTTCCTTTAAAAGATAGATTAAGTCCTCATGATTTTGCCCGACGCCAAGTGATTAGGGAATTTACAATGAAAAGCGAAGATCCCCGTTCTTTTGCAACCGTAATGAGATATGTAGGAAAGTTCGTTGATCAGTTTGAAGAAAGATTTAATGAAGACGATACGCCAATTTTCCAAGGATGGCATGCTCTACGTGTGGAGATGCTGGATATTCCGTTGAATACACCTGATTACGCAAAAGTTTCCAAAGCCAAAACAGATGCCTTCATCAAAACATTCTTTACTAAGCTTGGGACTGAAGAATTCGACGAAAATAAATATTTTAGAGTTCAACCTGTTATAAAAGAAATTACATACTTAGTCTCAAAAGGAAATTAACTACACAAACTACGCGGCACCATCTGGAGGATTATTTTTTGAATCTTTGCCAACCGGACTTGTTTTTTTAAACGATTTAATTCATGCTAATGGTATGGATTTAGAACTGCCCGAAGATAAATTGAAAGATTTGGAATTAAAAGCCAATCAGGCACGCCAGCTGGTAATTGAAATGCTTTTAACGGCCGGTTCGGGACACACCGCCGGCTCCCTGGGAATGGCGGATATTTTCACCGCTTTTTATTTTCATATTTTAAAACACGACCCCAAAGATCCAGACTGGACTGATAGAGACAGATTAATTTTATCCAACGGGCACATTTGCCCAATCCGCTACGCTTTAATGGCAATGAGCGGTTATTTTCCAATTGAAGAATTAAAAACTTTGCGAAAAATTGATTCCAGATTGCAAGGACATCCTTCCCGTACTTCTCTCCCAGGATTAGAAACCACTTCCGGACCGCTAGGCGAAGGTATTTCGCAGGGAATCGGCATTGCTTTGGCTGCCAAGTTAGATAAAAAGAATTACCATACTTACGTTATCGCTTCAGACGGAGAACAGGAAGAAGGCAACACTTGGGAAGCGGTAATGTTTGCCGGGAAAAATCGGCTGAACAATTTAACTTTGATAATTGACCGCAACAATATTCAAATTGACGGCTTTACCGAAGAAGTGATGCCACTGGAACCTTTAAAAGCCAAGTACGAAGCGTTTAACTGGCACGTTTTGGAAGTTGACGGCAATGACATCTTTGCTTTTGTCGAGGCGGTTAGAAACGCCCGCGCGGTGTTTGCAGAACCGACCGTGATTATTGCCAACACCATTCCTGGCAAAGGAGTTTCGTTTATGGAAAAAAAATTTCTTTGGCACGGCAAACCGCCAAACGCCGAGGAAGCCAAAAAAGCGTTGATTGAACTAAAAACTTTACAAGGAAGAATAAACCAATGATTAATGAATTAATGGGGTGATGCCGTAGGAAGGACTCCCGACAGCGCGCAGACCAGTGAATCGTGAGCGAGCACTGGCGGGAGGGAAATCGGCGGCAGGACCCCGCCAAAAAATTATGTTGAACGCTAACTTGAAACTAAACGAAAAGATTTTTGAAGAAACGGTTGAGCAGAAAGCGGTGCGCGACGGCTTTGGGCAGGCTTTGGTAGAGCTCGGAGAAAAAAATCCCGACGTGGTGGTATTGACCGCTGACCTTTCCGAATCAACTAGAGTTGAAGCGTTTGCCCAAAAATTCCCGGAGCGTTTTTTTGAAGTCGGCGTGGCCGAACAAAACATGGTGGCAATCGCTGCGGGGCTGGCAGTCAGCGGTAAAATCCCCTTCACTACTTCGTATGGCGTTTTTTCTCCGGGTAAAAATTTAGAAACCATTAGAACCACCGTCGCCTACAGCCAGGCCAATGTTAAAATTGCCGGACACCACGCCGGAATCATCACCGGTCCGGACGGGGCCACTCATCAAGCCACCGAGGATATTGCGATTATGAGAATACTTCCCGGAATGACAGTTTTCTCCCCCTGTGACGCCATCGAAGCCAAAAAAGTAACGCTTGCAGCAGCTACTGTTGACAGTCCTGTTTATTTACGTTTTTCCCGCGCAGAAACTCCAATTATTACTACCGACGAAACTCCATTTGATAATCATATCCAAATTTTTTGGACCAGCGTTAAACCCAAAGCGGTTATTTTTGCCACCGGCTATCTTGTTTACTATGCTCTGCTGGCGGCCAAAAACTTGGAAGAATTCGGAACTCAGGTTTTAGTTGCTAATGTTTCCACCATTAAACCCGTTGACGAAGAAACCATTGTTAAATTAGCCAGTGAAACCGGCGCGGTGGTCACCGTTGAAGATCACCAAATTGCCGGCGGTTTAGGTGGGCTGATTGCCGAAGTTCTAACAAAAAAACACCCAGCGCCAATAGAATTCGTCGGATTAAAAGATACTTTTGCCGAATCGGGAAAACCTTTGGAATTGATAAAAAAGTATCAACTTGACGATAAGGCCATTGAGAAAGCCGTCAAAAAAGTAATCCTACGAAGCTAAAATATCTGCGCGGGGAGATACAAAATTTTCGCAGTTCGCATTCGAGCTTGAAAGAAAAAGGTTAAACGCGAACAGAGCTGTTGCGAGCTGCGGACAAGAAAATTTTAGTGTCGACCTCAGCGCTCATTTAAGTAGAAGTAAAGATTTTGTAGAATTTTTGGAAATGAGCGCTAACTGTTTCGATTACTTCCGCTTTGCCGATTTCTCCTTGGTGAAACTTTGCAATTGCCTGCCAGAAAACCGTCCTGCCAACCGCAAAACCAATTACGCCTTCTACTTTTGCGCCGACTTCAAACACTTCCTCTTTTGCCCCGACTTCCAACCACTTTTCCGCTTCTTCCTCCCTTGCTCCCCTGCCCAAAATTATTAAATTAACATTTTCTCGGCCGCCGCGTTTTATCCCTTTGATGATTTCTTTATAATCTTCCTCACTCTCAAATCCTTCCAGCTTCCAAATATCCGGTTCAATACCAAACTCTTGTAACTCTTTAATCACTTGTTCCGCCAGAACCGACCGCATTTTCCGGTCAAAACCCAATTGTGAACCCGCGTCTTTAAGTTGCGTTTCGGTCGGAGTGATAAGCACTTCCAACAAAAATTTATGGTTGTTTTCGTGGCAATAATCAGCTAATTTTTTTAAATTAAGCTTTTGCCTTTGTTTTAAATCTCCTAAGTCTTGAGGATTGAACCGCACTAACGCTTTAACAAACGCCGGATGGAATTTTTCGATATGCTGCCCAAAATCCGCGTATTGAAAAGCAAATTCTTCCTGTCCGCTTTTTTCCACCGGCAAAAGGGTTAAAAATCCGTTATGCAAAGCGTCGATTAGCACTTCCGCTCCGAATTCTTCGTCGCAAAGAATGGCCGCAAAATCGGTGGGAATTAATTTTTCCACCGCATCTTTAAAGCCTTTATAAATTAGCATTTTAAATTCCCTAATTGCTTCTTTCTCTTCCACTGATAAATCTAGAACTGAACTTTTGCCAAACATTTTTGTGGCAAAAGTTGTCCGGTGGTCAAACGGCAAAATATATAACGGCTTTGTGTAACCCAAGCTTGCAATATCTAACACAATTCTAGTCTGACTTTATTTAGCGAATTTGTCAACGCTTGGGGCTTTAGAAGAATTTATATCCCATCCGTTGAGCAACCAAAATTAAAGTGGCTACCAACACGAAAAGCAAAAAGAGGAAAAACGTCCATGAGTGAAACTCAACACTAATGCCTTGATCGGCTTTTCTAACTCTTGCGCCCGCTTTTTTTCTTTTGACAATTTTTTTCTTGGCCATATTTCCTCCTAAACTATTATGCACACAAAATACTTCTTGTTGTCAACCCCGTTTTCCCTCTTGACAGACCCTAAAAAATTGCGCTACCCTAAAAGATGTCATTATGAGTATTAAATTTTTTTCCGCTGGCAAAAGAGAACCTAATCAAGAAAGCATTAGCTCCCGCACGGCTTCTTCCGAAACATCCCAAGCTTTTCGGGAACATGAATTATTACTGCGAAAAGCTGAAATCAACCGCCGGGGAAAAATCTAATTTTTATCCTCTACTTTATAACCCATTTCAATTATTTTTTCTCTAATTTTGTCTGCTTCGCTAAATTTCTTTTCTTTTCTTAAAACATCCCGCTCTTCTAAAAGTTTTTGAACCTCTACTGGCATTTTCTCTTGTTTTCGAACGATTGATTTGGAATCTTTAAGCGATAATCCCAAAACCTCATCAAATTTTAGTGCTGTTGCCAACTTTTCCGAATTCGATTTATCCGAACGGATAACTTCCCACAGAATTGATAATGCTTTTGGCATATTCAAATCGTCGTTTATTGCCGTCTTGAACTGTTCTTCGTAATCTTTAAATGAAGTTGAACCTGGTTCATAATCTGCAATTTCTTTTCTTAGCCGGTTAAGAGCGTTTTGCGCTGCCTCCAAAGCCTCAAAAGTAAAATTCATTTCCTGTCGGTAGTGCGTTTGCAGATATAAGTACCTAAGAGCCATTGGATCAAAACCCTTTTCAATAATATCCTGAACTGTATAAAAATTCCCCAAAGACTTGCTCATTTTTTCTCCTTCAACTTGCAAAAACGAGTGGTGCACCCAATAATTTACAAACGGCTTGCCGGTGGCCGCTTCTGATTGAGCAATTTCATTAGTATGATGAATATTGATGTGATCTATTCCACCCGTATGAATATCGAAAGTATCTCCCAAGGCTTTCATTGACATCGCCGAACACTCAATATGCCAACCAGGAAAACCCATTCCCCACGGACTTTCCCACTCCATTTGGCGTTTCTCATCTTTGGGCGAAAATTTCCACAATGCAAAATCCGAAACATTTTTCTTCTCCCCCATTTCGATTCTTGCACCAGCTCTTAATTCTTCAGGATTCTGTCGGGAAAGTTTAAAATAATCCGGAAATTTTGAGGTATTAAAATAAATACCATCCGTTGTTTTATATGTAAATCCTTTTTCTTCCAGTTTTTTAATCAACTCTATTTGCTCTTTAATAAAATCGGTCGCGTGCATTAAATCTTTAGGCAGTTGAATGTTTAATTCCCTACAGGAATCTTTAAATTGCTGCTCAAACATTTTGGCAATATCCCAAACGCTTTTCCCAAATTTCTTGGCGCCCTTTTCCATTTTGTCTTCGCCGGTATCGGAATCTGAAACTAAGTGTCCGACATCTGTAATATTCATAACGTGGTGAACTTTAAATCCGTCATATTTTAAAACTCGAATTAAAATATCATCGCCGACATACCTTCGCATGTGCCCGATATGCTGATAGTCATAAACTGTGGGACCGCATGCGTACATTCCAACGTTTGGAGGATTCAGAGGTCTAAATTCTTCGACCTGATGAGAAAGTGTGTTGTAAAGTTTCATTCTGCTTAGTTATACTAGAAACTGAGCTAACCCGCAACTCCTCTGTTTGCTTCGGTTGCTCTTTGTGCTCGGTTGGTCGCTATATCCTGTTCTTCCTTGGCTTTTTTTTGTTCCAGCTCCATTTTCTTTTGTTTTTCTTCTTTTTCCTGCTTTTCGACTCTTTCGGCTGCTCCTTCCTCTTCCTGCTGACCCGGCTTTTTCTTTTCATAAGCAATCAGTGGTTCATAATAAGTTTCCTGATGTAATTCTTGTCGAAGTTTTGTTAGTTTAGCTTGGGTTTCCACTTGCTCTTGCTGCGAATTTTTGGCAGTTGTAGCTTGAACATCATCCGACGGCGCATAAAATTCTTTGACCAGCTCCATTGTTTCCTGAGATGATGCCGCTTGCGCAGCTGAATTTTCTGCTGGCGGTTGAGTTGGCTGCTGAACTTGCGGTTTTTGCTGTCCACTATTTTTTTCGTTTTTAATACCGACTTGTCCGGCAACAGAACCGGCTACATCCGAAACCGCAGATTTAACGGTATTCCCAACTGTCTGCTGACCCTTTTCCAACATTTCCCCAAACATTCCATTCTTATCCATAATTAAATACTATCAATTTGAGCTTATTATTAAAAGAGGCACAGATAAATTAGTAATTAGTAGCTGTTTCTGCCTTCCATTGCGCGTTGAAGTGTCGTGTCGTCGGCGTATTCCAAGTCCGCGCCAACCGGCAGTCCTCTGCCAATCCGCGTAATTTTGATTTGGGATTTGGGATTTGGGATTTGGGATTTGATTTGCTTTGCAATATACATCGCGGTTGCCTCTCCTTCCATTGTCGGATTAGTCGCCAAAATTATTTCTTTAACTTTCAAATTTTGATTTTTGATTCTTGCCAAAAGTGGCGCAATAAAGATTTCATCCGGACCAATATTATTCAAAGGATCTATCTTTCCATGTAAAACAAAATACACGCCTTTAAATCCCCGTCCTTTTTCCAACGCCAGAACGTCCAGTGGTTGTTCGACAACGCAAAGCGTTGTCTGATCTCTTTGCGAATCGGAGCAAATACTGCAAGGATCCGTTTCATCAATCATATTGCACAGGGAACACAATATTGTGTCATTTTTGAGCTTCTGAACTGAGCTGGCAAACTTATCCAACTCGCCTTGTGGAACGTGTAAAAGATAAAATGTTAGCCGCTGGGCGGTTTTCGGACCAATACCCGGAAGTTTTTCAAAAGACTCAATTAAATTCTGTATTGCTTTAGGAATTTTCATAACTACTAAATATTAACTACCAACTTCTAACGCTTTAGCGGCAACTTCGACGATGGAAACTATTTCCAGTTTTGGAAACAGATTATAAGCAGGAACGTCAATTGTGTCGGAGACTACCACTCTTTCAATGCTTGAATGTTGCAAAAGCTTACCGGAGTCTTTGGCAAGAACCGCGTGAGTAGCAAAAGCAACCATCTTTGTTGCTCCGTTTTCTAGCAACAACTCTGCCGCTTCCGCCATTGTTTGTCCGGTTGAAATCATATCGTCAACGATGATGGCAATTTTCCCCCGCACGTCTCCGTTCAGATTCGCATCGTTAATTTTACCGCTTGCCAAATCCCGGTTTTTTTCAATGGTCGCAAAGGGAATATTATTTAACATTTCCGCCACTTCTTTAATCCTTCTGATTCCTCCCATGTCCGGTGAAACCAAAACAATTTCTTGTAAGTTGAAATCTTGCTTTATTTTCTCGGCAAAAATTGGTAACGCCGACAAGTGATGTACCGGAACCGAAAAAATGTCCGGTATTTTTGGCGAGTGCAAATCGAAAGAAAAAAGCTCGGTCATCCCGACTCTGGTTAGAATTTCCGCGATTACTTCCAAGGAAACTGCTTCGCCGTCACGGAAAATATGATCTTGTCTTTGATAACCTAGATATGGAATTACAGTTCTAATTGATTTTGCGCCCGACCGCTTTAACGCATCAATCATAATGAAAAGTTCCATGTAATTTTCGTCCGGAGGAATACTGGCCGACTGCACAATAATACAATCTTTACCCACCACATTCTCTTTAATTCTGATCCGTTTTTCTCCGTCCGGAAAAACAAAAATTTCGACAGGCGAAAGTTCGAGGCCTAAATCTTTGGCAATTTTTCCCGCTAATTCCTTACTGGCGCTTCCACTAAAAATACTCATTCTCAAGTTATTCTACTATTTATTTACTATTTTGAGCAACCACAAAATTATTGACCGCCACCCAGAAGTCCGGAAAGTCCTCCCTGCATAGTTGCTAATTTTCTGGCTGCTACCTCTTGAGACTTTTTAACTGCCTCATTTATGGCTTCTTTAATATCGTCATCCGACCGACCGTTAACTTTAATGTCTTTTATTTTTTGGTCGCCGGTAATCACGATTTGCACGCCGTTTTTATCAACGCTTACTTCTTCTGCTTGTAATTCCCGTTGAATTTGCATTGCTTGGTCCCGCATTTTTTTAAGGTCTCCCAATTGTGAAAATGGATTATTCATTATTTATCACCTCCTAAAATAATTTGAATATTTAATTTTTCTCCCGTAATTTTATCTGCTGCTTCTTCCAAAAGTTTTAAAGTTTTTGCTTCCTGCAATTTTTCCTGATGAAACTTTGATTTGGCAACAATCTTTAATTTATGAGCTTGAATTTCCTCCGCCGAACAACCTCTCAATACTCCGGCGACCAAATGATTTTCCGCTTTTACTTCATCGATTAGTTTTTCAAAAAAACTATTTCTACTATTAAAGCTCGCTGGAGACAATCCGCTTTGGGGCGAATCGAAAGTCGACGCTTGAGGGGTGGTGCCGATGGAAGAGCTCCCGACAGCGCGCAGACCAGTGAGTCGTGAGCGAGCACTGGCGGGAGGGAAATCGGCGACAGGACCCCGCTTGTCATGAGCGTCTCCTACAACATGTGGCGAATCGAAAACGCCATTATTCTTCTGCTCTTCCCCTACCCACTCCAGGACCACTAATTCCAACGGCATTTGCGCTAAAACCGCGGTTTTCGTTTCCAAATAAGCAGTCGTTAACAATTGAAATAATTTCCGGATCTCCGCAAGCTCCAAAACAGTTTCTTTGTCCGTCTTCTCCACCCCCACTTTTTGCAAAAGCAGCAAGTGTAACTTTCCCATCAACTCCTCGATGAAAAATTTAAAATCCATTCCCTGGTTTGCTAACTCTTTGCAAATTGCAATTCCTTTCCTTGCGTCTTTTTCCGACAAAGCTTCCAGCATTTGTGAAACGTTATCCGCAATACCGGAATTATTAAATTTTTCGTTGACCAGCTCCGCTGTGATATTTTTTCTGCCGGCAGAAACTACCACTTCCTCCAACAGCTTTGCGCCGTCCCGAAAGCTTCCGTCGGACAATTTGGCAATTTCCAAAAGCGCTTCTTTATTCGCTTTTATCTCCTCCGCTTTAATAATTCTTTGCAGAGAATGGACGAGTTCTTCTTCGGTGGCGCGGGTAAAATTAATTTTAAAACAGCGGGAAGCAATCGTCGCCGGCACCTTGTGCTGTTCGGTAGTGCAAAGGATAAAAACTGCGTGAGCCGGCGGCTCTTCCAAAGTTTTTAGCAGTGCATTGAAAGCTTCCGTGGTTAACATATGTACTTCATCAATGATGTAGATTTTTTTCGTAGCTTTAAACGGAGCTAAATTTATTTTTTCTTTTAAATCCCTGATTTCGTCGATTCCCCGGTTTGACGCGCCGTCGATTTCCAAAACATCTAGATTATTGCCGCTAGCAATTGATAAACATTGCTCGCATTTATTACAGGGTTCAATTTCTTTTTCGCCGCGGTGGCCTTTAAGCCCAACATGTTTTTCGCAATTGATAATCTTAGCCACAATTCTGGCGGTCGAGGTTTTTCCCAAACCTTTTGGTCCGGTGAATAAAAAAGCGTGGACAAAACTGCCTTTGGAGAAAATCGAGTAAAGACTTTTTTTGACCGACTCATTATCCAACTCTTCAATTTTTTGGGGTCTGTATTTTCTATAAAAAACCATAGCTATTCATGATGCAATCCCAATAAATGCATTAAACCATGTTCAACCAGCTCGTCTACTTTATCATCAACCAACATTTCGTCCCGGACCGCGTCGTTAATTACCTGCGGGAAAGAAAGCACAATGTCGCCTAAACGTAAAACATCGCTTGGCGCGGCAATTGACTCGCCTTCGGTTTGGGAAAAAGATAAAATATTCCGGGTTTTATCTTCTCCTTTATACTTTTTAGAAAGCTCGCGCATTTTCCGGTCGCCGACCACGGCAACGGAAACTTCCACCGTTCCCGCAACTTCATTTTTCGCAATTACCCTCTCGATGACTTTTTTAATGCGTTTACGGTTAACCTTATAGCGACTTTCCACAAAAACCAAAACGGAAATTTTATCCATATTTAGGCTGCTGCTTTATCCATTGCCAATCTTCTGGCTCTTCTTTCGTCTTGCACCTTTTGTTTCCTGGCTTGTGAAGGCTTAAGATAAAATTCTCTTCTTTTTGCTTCCTGAAGAATTCCTTCAGACATCACTTTTCGGGAGAACTTTCTGATGAGTGCATCATCACTGTCTCCCGGCATTTTTTTAACTACTACCATAAAATAAAAACACCTCCTTCTCGCCCGCCGAACAAGCGCTTTTTAGTCCATGAACGAATAGTTCTGAAAAGGACTAAAGTAAGCTTAGGCGGGTTTACTCCTTATTCGATACTGGGCCCATCAGGTGAAAGTGCGTGTGCCTTATAATTTGCGCTCCTCCGCCATTGACCGAAATTCGATAGCCTTTTTTGTCTAAATTTTGTTCCGAAATCATTTTGTCGATTACCAATTTTACTTTCGTCATCAATGCTTGATTATTAAATTCCAAAAAATCTTCAACGTGAATTTTGGGAACTACCAACAAATGAATTGGTTTAATCGGATGAATATCCGGGAAAACCATAATTTCTTCATCTTCGTAAGTAAATTCCTTGGCAATTTTTCGGTCTCTTATTTTGCAAAAAATACAATCCATCTTTAAATGGTTTTTAGCACCTTTATTATAGCACTCAAAGGTAATTTCGTCGGTTTCATCTTTGGATTTTTCGGCGTGCCGTTTAAAAGCATTTTTTTGGAAACATGTAAAAACCAAGTTGCGGTTGGATCCATTTTTTTAAGCTTTTCCGAGACTAGCGTTAAGTCTACACCTTTATCCGTATCGCTTTGGTTTGGTTTGGTTTTAATCCGCACATATCCTTTTCGCGGATCGCGCCGGACGACAACCACATATCCCATTAATTGGGCCAATTTTATCACCGAATCATTAATACTTTCAATTCCCAACCCCTTTCCCCACTTAGTTTTAAACTCTATTCCGTTTTGCCGGATTTCCCGCTCCGCCCAGATTTTATTTTCAAAATCATGCAATATTGCGTCCAGACACTCCGAGATAAATTGCACATAATATCCATCCTGATTTGGTTTTTCCAATTTAAAACCATCCAAAATATTTACTACCGAAAAATCGTTGTAATCGGCTAAAGCGTCCGGTCTAAAAACTTCCTGAAAATGATCCACCTGCAAAACATAGTTGACCATCCGCTGCAGCGCTTCTACTTTTTCCGGATTAACCGGCGGATTATAAGCTAATAAATCTTTTTTAATAAAGTCGAATGTACGGGTGGTCGCGCAAACCTTGATACTTTGTGTTTGGTGATGGTCCAACGGCCCCATGCCCGTATCAACCTGGATATATTCGTCCCTGCCAATGCGTTCTATCGCGTAAGCAAAGCTTTGACCTTTTGGCAAAGGGCCAATTCGCTCCCCCGCCGGCACAAATTTAACTTGCGAGTCTTCCCAACCCGGTAAAAATTTTTTGATTAGCCAAACGGACGTAATGGCGTCCATGTCCGGCGACGTATGTGCAACGATATACCGCATAATTTATGCTCTTAGTATACCTTTTTTGGGTCTCAAAAAAAAGCGCCAACAACATTTTGCTATAATAGCAAAGCATGAAAATTCTGATTATTACCGGCGGGAATTCTCCGGAGAGAAAGATTTCGTTTATTTCAGCTCGTCAAGTTCAAAAAGCGCTACTGGAAAAAAATTATACAGTTAAACTTTACGACTTAAGGAATGGTTATGAGCTGCTTCGCAATTTAAGCAAAGATTTTGATGTTTTATTCCCTGTTCTGCACGGAGAAGAAGGCGAAGGCGGAAAACTGCACGAATTTTTGAACGGATTGAATAAACCAGTTGTCGGCAGTAAGAATTATCAGGGATTTCGAGAAGCCTGGTATAAAATTCCTTTTAAAAAATACTGCGACAAAAATAATATTTTAACTGCTCCCTGGGAAATTATTAAAAATTCTGAAGACATAATAAAATTTGGTTTTCCCTGCGTCGTCAAGACCACGAACGGCGGTTCCTCACGGGAAGTTTTTATTTTAAAATCAGCAAGAGATTTAAAGAAAAACCAAAAGCAAATTTTCCAGTATAAAAATTTATTTGCCGAAAAATATATTGCGGGGACAGAAGCTACCGTCGGAATTTTTAATAATCAGGCCTTACCAATTCTTGAGATAGTCGCTCCAAAAGGAAAATGGTTTAATTACGAAAATAAATATTCCGGAGCGACAAAGGAAATTTTAAACGCACCGTCGCTTAGCGAGCAAACAAAAAAAGAAGTTCAAGCAACCGCTTTGAAGGTTCACCAACATTTTAACCTTGGTTCTTATTCGAGAATCGATTTTATGATAGATAAAAAGGGCGCTGCTTACATTTTGGAGGCAAACACTATTCCAGGGCTAACCGGCGAGAGCTTACTGCCAAAAGAGGTCAAGGCGATTGGCATTACTTTTGCGCAGTTTATTGATACCCTTATAAAACTTTCCCTTGACAAAAACACATAATAAGAAGCTATAATGAATTGACCCTGTTAAATCCTTGCAAAGCAAAGTGCAAAACTTGTTTTGCAATTTAATAGGGTAAACTGCCTATGAATCCGAAATCTGTAAATGATTTAGATCCCAAACTTAAAGAGACCTACGAAAGGGTAATGGGTACTTCTTTGCCTGGAAATCCGGCAACCTCTCCGGCGCCAACAATGCAAATCCAACCGGTAACCTCCCCACCAATCGCTCCTGCGCCAGAACCTCAACCATCTCCTCAACCCGAAGTGCCAATACCATCTTCATCTGAAGATTCCACAGTCTCTCAAGTTTTTCGGGCTGATAACAAAGACAATAAAAACGACTCAACCGAAACCGCAACGGTTAGTTCTCCTTCTTCTGAAAATAAAAAAGCGGCCAAAACAAGTGGAAAAAAATTATTACCGATTATTGTCGTTTGCGTGGCAATATTCTTTGCGGCTTATGCTATTTTATGGGCGAAGCTGCTTGGTCTTTTTTAAGCCTTTTTAGAACTCCTTCAAAACCTAAAAGTTCTGTTTTATCACTGGTTCTTTCTTTCCACTCGATTTTATCTTTATTTTTTGCACCGACGACTAATCGCACCGGAATTCCGATTAAGTCCGCATCGGCAAATTTCTGTCCCGCCGAGACGTCCCTGTCATCGTATAAAACTTCTATTCTTTCTTTTTGTAGCTTCTCATAAATTTGGTTCGCGTCTTTCCCAATCTCAATCAAGTGCGTTTGATACGGCGCGACACTTTTTGGCCAGATAATGCCTTTGTCGTCGTGGAAAAGTTCAACTAAAGTGCCAATCATCCGCGTTATGCCAATTCCGTAACTGGCAAAATGCACTAATTTTCTCGTTCCGTCTTTATCGGTATAGTAAACTCCCATTTTTTGCGAGTAAACTGTGCCGAATTTAAAAATATTCCCGACTTCAATCGACTTCCCTTCTTTAATTTTACAATCGTCGCATTTTGGGCATTTGTCGCCTGCTTTAACAGTGGTAATTTCTTTATTCTCGGCAAACTGACAATCGCAAGAACTTCCACAGTCACAATAAAAAATTGTATCCTCGCCCCGATCGCATAAAACCTGAAATTCATGAGTATGAGAATCGGTAAACACTCCTCCGGCCGCTTCTACAATTTTTGCGTCTAATCCAAATTTTTTGAAAATCCTAAGATACGCCTTTGCTACTTCCCAATAATATTTATCCAAATCCTCCGCCGTTGCGTGAGCGCTGTATAAATCCTTCATTAAAAATTCGCGACCTCGCAAAATACCCGACTTGGCCCTTGGTTCATCTCTAAATTTAGTCGAAAAATGATAAACTTTTACCGGCAAATCTTTGTAACCGGAAATTTTCTTACGCAAAATATCCAAGACGATTTCTTCGTGGGTAAAAGACAGTGCGTATTCTTTATTATCCTTCTTGAACTGGTACATCACTTCTTTTGCGCTGTCCCAACGGCCCGTTTCGTTCCAGATTTCTTTAGGGTGTAAAAGCGGCATTAACATTTCGTTGGCGCCGGTTGCATCCATTTCTTCCCGGACAATTTGCTCAATTTTTTCCTTAACCCTAAATCCAAGCGGCAATAAGGTGAATGAACCAGCCATTAACTTGTCGATAAAACCGGCTTTGATTAGCAGTTTTGCGTTAATTGAGACTTCTTCTTTCGGAAAATCCCGCGCAGTTTTGCCAAATAATTTTGAGTATCTCATTTCCTAAAGTATAGCATTTTTCTACAAACTTTGTGCTATAATTTTTCTATGGTTAACTTTTTTTCTGTCTTGCTTATTCCTCAAGAAGATGACGAAGTTTATCTAAGCAATATCATTAAAAAATTAGGAAAAGAATATCATGCGCCAATTTTTATTCCCCACCTTACGCTTTTTGGAGGAATAACTATTGATTTCGATAGATTAAAATCAATTATCGATAACGTTTTCCAAAATGTAAAGTCTTTTACAATTGAAAAAACAGGAATTAATCAAACCGAAGCCTTTTTCAAAACCGTCTTCATCGAATTTAAAAGAGACGAAAACCTCTCGGAACTTTTTAAAACGTTTTCTCAAAAAACAGATGGCAGAGATCTTTCGACTTTTAAACCTCACATTAGCCTTATGTATAAAATACTACCGGAGGATGAAAAATCAAAAATCATCAGCAAGCTAGATATTAAAAATGAATTTACAATCGGAAGTGTTTGCGTCGTCGCTCCAAAAGAAGGAGATAAAGATTTTTATGATGTGGACGGCTGGAGAATTATTTATAAGAAAAATTTTATCCCTTCTTAATTTCGTGGCCGCCGAAAGCGTTTCTTAAACCATTCAGCATTTTAGCTGTGAATGAACGCTGAATCTTTTTGTCTTTTTGTGAACGAAGTCGATAGTCGAGTGAGTTTTGGATGATTTCGACTTGAACTTTTTCTTTTTTGGCTTCTTCGATTGTCCAACGGGCTTCGCCCGATTCCCTAACCGGTCCAACCATATTCTTAAGTTTTGGATTTTGCGCTAGAGCATCTACCACCCTGTCTAACATAAAACCGGAAACCAAAGTTCCCTTCTGCCAAATTCTGGCCACATCCAAAAGATTAAATTTGTATTTGGATTTTTCTAAAACCGCAAAACCTTCGCCCAAACTCTGCATTATTCCATATTCAATTCCGTTATGCACCATTTTAACGAAATGCCCTGCTCCGCCCTCGCCAAAATAATTGTACCCGCCGTTTAGTTTTACCAGTGAGTCTAAAATCGGCGTAATGAACTTGTAAGCTTTTTTGGATCCGCCAACCATTAGCGGATAACCATTTTTAGAAGCGACTATTCCCCCGCTAACTCCAATTCCCAAGAACTCAATTCCCATTTTTTTAAATTTTCTATATCTTTTTTCGCTGTCTTTAAAATGCGCGTTTCCACCATCAATAACAATATCACCTTTTTGTAAATACTTTGATAACTCATCAATTACCGTTTGCGTCGGCTCACCCGCCGGCAACATAATCCATAAAATTCGCGGCTTTGGGAGTTTGGAAACTAATTCTTCTATTGTCTGCGCGGCGCGAGGAGCTGTCCGTTGAGATAATGTTTTCGCTAGATTCGCCGAAGGCGAACGTATCCCGAGTTTCGCAGGGACGCTTGCGTTCGAAAATTTATCGAAACCGGATAGCGACTTCAGCGACGCCATAAATTTTTCCGTTGTTTCCCAAGACCTATTCCAGACAAAAACAATATGCCCTTCTTCGTAAAGTTTTTGCGCGATGCGCGAGCCCATCTTTCCAAGACCTAAAATTCCAATCGTCATACAACTTCCGTTCCGGCGGGGACTTCGGCGGCAGGTTCCAAAAGCACCGTTTTTTCTCCGGCGTCAATTGCCAGCAACATTCCTTGGCTTTCTTCGCCTTTAAATTTCCGGTACTCCAAATTGACAATAAACGGCAAACTTTTGCCCACCAATTCTTCCGGCGCAAAACTTTCGGCAACGCCCGAAACAATTTGCCGCTGATACTTGCCGAAATCGACTTGCAACTTTAATAATTTATCGGCGCCAGCCACTTTTTCCGCCGCCAAAATTTTCCCAATTCTAATTTCCACTTGCTTAAAATCTTCAAACGTTATCTGATCATTCATAACTTATTACAGCCATTTCCGGCCGTCTCTTTCAATCAAATCATTTGCCTCTTTTGGTCCCCAAGCTCCTTCGTCATAGACTTGGATTTCCGCTTTTTCGGTTTCCCATTTTTTGAGAATTTCCGTAATCAACTTCCACGAACTTTCCAACTCATCCGAGCGGTTAAACAGCATTTGGTCGCCGGCAAAAATATCCAATAAAACCCTTTGATATGCTTCCAACCCGCTGGTACCAAAACTATCTTCGTAATTAAATTTCATATCCACCGACTCCAGTCCCAATTTTGCTCCCGGCTTTTTGGCAATGAATCTTAAACTAATTCCTTCATTTGGCTGGATGCGGAAAGTGATGACGTTGCCAATTTCCGGACAGCCGAATTCTTTAAATAGAATATGGCAAGTTTGTGTAAACACGACCGAAATTTCCACCACTTCTTTGGGCATTTTTTTGCCGGCCCGGATGTAAAACGGCACGCCTTTAAACCTTTCCGTCTCGACAAATAATTTCATCCCGACAAAAGTTTCGGTTTGCGAATTTGGTGCAACATTTTCTTCGTTTTTGTAACCATGATACTGGCCTTTGATAACTGAATTTCCATCTGCTAGCTTCATCGAAGAAATCACTTTCGCCCGCGCGTCTCTTAAATCTTCTTTGGTAAAACTTTTTGGCTGATCCATCGTCACTGCCGCCAAAAGCTGCATTAAATGATTTTGGGCGATGTCGCGAAGCTCCCCGACGCCGTCGAAAAATTTACCCCGTGTTCCAACGCCCAGGTTTTTAGCAAAAGTTATTTGCACATTGTCTATAAACTGATTATTCCAAACCGGTTCAAAAATTCCGTTGGCAAAACGAAACGCCAACATATTCTGCACTGTTTCTTTGCCCAAATAATGGTCGACCCGAAAAATTTGTTTTTCGTCAAAAATCTCCGCCAGTTTTTTATCCAAACTAATTGCCGTTTCCAAATCTTTGCCAAACGGTTTTTCGATAATGATTCTTGTCCACTTACTACCTTCGTGCCCGCATCCTTCGGACAATTTTGTCTTGACTAAATTATCCAAAATGGTTTCGTAGTGATCCGGCGGAGTTGCCAAATAGAAAAAGCGCGCCACACAAGCGCCCATTTGCTTATCAATTTCTTCAAGCTGAACGTTGAGCTTTTGATAACCAATTTTTTCTTCAAAACTGCCTGATTGATAGAAAAGATGTTTGGCAAAATCTACCCACTGCGCGTCCTCTCTTTCGATTGCAAAATACTGATGGAAATCCGAAGTGGTAAATTCCCGTCTGGAAAAACCAATGATAAAAAAATCTTCCGGCAATAAATTTTCTTTGAAAAGTGAAAACAACGAAGGCATTAATTTATTTTGAGCCAAATCTCCGGTGGCGCCAAAAATCACCATTATAAAAGGTGTCATGAAAGAAATTATAGAACTAAATGTAGAAAATAGAAAGTCTTATTTTATGTCTTGGTCAGTAATTAAAGTTACTTTCTCTGTAATTTTTGGTTGCGTTAAAAACCGGGAAGGAATTTGTGTGACTGAACCGGGTTTGAACATCAACCGCAGTGCTTTCTTTTTGTCTTTGCCAAAAACCAAAACAATAATCTCGTCCAGTTTGGAAAGACCTAAAAATGTTAGCGTAATTCTTTGTTTTTGCGCCGCCGGAAAATCATTAAAGCTAGTCACCAAATCAGTCTTATTGGAAATTGAAAATTGGTCATTGGTCATTCCGGCCGGCAGGCCGGCAGTGTGCCCGTCGACTCCCACGCCCAAAATCCCCACGCTTTTTGGAAAATAATTGAATAGATAACGGACGGTTTCATCATAATCTTTAGTTGTCTCTTCAAAACTTTTATTTTCCAAAACCGGATAAAAACGCACATTTTGTTTTAAAAGATATTGAATTAAACCAGTATCTCGAATCATTTTTTCGTTCGAATTCTCGTGTAGCTTTTCGCCAAACCGTTCATCAATTAACGCCACTGCCCCAGCTTTGAGTTTTCGCTCTTGAGCTAAACTTTGATATAAAGTTTTTGGAGTTGAACCGCCGGACAAGAATAACACTGAATTTCTGGAGACTTTTTCGTAGAGAAGTTTTTTACAAACTTCAACCCCTTCCTGCGGATTTTTTACTTTGATAATATTCATAGAACTATTCTACCAAAAAAAGTTACGCGGGGTGGCGAAGGAGATAATCCGCTTGCGAATGAATTGAAAGTCGTCAAACAGAAGATTAATTACCACTAACTTTTAAAAAGACTTTCGTTTAGCGAGCGAGGAAAAACTGATATTCAAATTTAGCTTGCGAGTGTCATTCGCAACGCGTGATATCGACTAAAGACAGGACCCCCCGCACATCGTAAGCGACCTCAGCGCTTCTCCTTTATTTCGGAATAATTGGCTGACCGGTTAAAATTCTATACAGATCGTGCAGCGTTATTAAAGCAATTAATGCCAACAAAACTATCATGCCAATCATATGCGCCCGCGCTTCCAGCTCCTGATTAACTTTTTTACCAAAAATTCCCTCAACCAAAATAAAGAATAGTCTTCCACCATCAAGCGCCGGAATCGGCAAAATGTTAATAATTGCCAAATTAAGCGACAATAGCGAAACCAGCGACAAAACCGCCGCCGGTCCAATACTAATTACCACTCCCGTCAGCTGGGCAATACCAATCGGCCCCGCCACACCTTGCGGCACCACTCCTTTGGTAAACAGCTGGATAACCAACATTACCAATCCCGACACAATCAGCCAAGATTGTTGGAGTGCTTCCCAAGTTCCGACAAACGGCGCTTGATACCAAGGATATTTTTTGAGAATAACATTTTGTTCAATTCCAATTCCCATCGGCCCCTCGTTACTTGGATAAACTTTCCGCGGCGTTACCTCAATATTTTCGACATTTGAATTTTGACTTTTGACTTCCAGTGCGAGCTTTTCTCCGGCGTGTGCGTCTGTATATTGTTGTAGTTGTTCTGAAGTTGTAACCTGAATATTATTTACGGAAACAATAATATCCCCTACTTTTAAACCGGCTTTGTCCGCCGGCGCTCCTTTTACCACCGTATCAACGATGACTTTATTACCGGGAGTTTGCACGCCGACGACGGAAAATAAAACGGAAATTATCGCCACCGCCAAAACAAAATTCATAAACACACCCGCAAAAATAACCAAGGCTCTTTCCCAAACCGGCTTGGCAAAAAATGCCCTGCTTGGATCGTTATCCTTACTTCTTCCCTCGATTGTTATTTTTTCTGAGATTTCAATTTCTTCCTCTTCGATTAGTGTATTTTTCGAAGAAGTTAAAGTTTCTCTTTCCTTCATGGAATATGATTTGCTCTCTATCGTATCGCGCGAAGCTTTTTTAGAAAGGCTCACTCTCCCCGCTCCCGCCTCATCTTCACCATAAAGTTTTACGAATCCCCCAATCGGTAACCAATTGATTGAATAGAGCGTTTCACCGAATTTTTTGCCAAAAATTCGGGGCGGCAAGCCAAAACCAAACTCATCCACTTTAATACCAAAGAATTTTGCCACAAAAAAATGCCCCGCTTCATGAATTAAAACTAAAACCGAGAGGATTAACAAGAAAACGATAATTGTGACTAACACAGATAAAAAGTATAACAGAATACAGTTTGTTATTAAAGATTAAAAGCGAGCTCACAAAATTTTCGCTGCTTTCCTTCGAATTCCTTAACGAGGAGCGTGCGTTATTTTAGTATGAGCAGAAAGTAAAAAAATTTTCCGTGAGCGAGTGAAACAACTTGAGGAATTAGATTACCATCAGCTCTTCTTCTTTTCTTTTGCCCAGAGAGTCTAACTCGGCAATGGTGTCATCGGTTAATTTTTGCACTTCTTTTTCTAAACGGAACATTTCATCTTCGGAAATAGTTTTGGCGTTTAATTGTTTTTTAACCCCATCCATCGCTTCGTGCCGCACTTGTCTAATCTGCACTTTTCCGCCTTCCAATTTTTGATTGACCAAAGCCACCAATTGTTGCCTTCTTTCTTCGGTTAGCGCCGGAATCGAAATCCGGATTATTTGTCCGTCAATAATCGGCGTTAAACCGATGTTTCCTTCCATTAAGCCTTTCTGAATTTCACCGATGATGGAATTATCGTATGGAGTTATCACCAATGTTTGCGGGTCTTGAGCAGAAATTTGCGCCAGTTCTATCACTTTTAAATTTTGCGTTCCGCCATAAGCATGAATAACCACATTTTCAACAAGTGATGGAGCCGCCCTGCCGGTCCTAACCGTTCCAAGGTCAACTTTAATAATGTCGACCACTTTCTGCATTTGTAGTTTAAGTAAATTCAAATCCATAAATTTTTCGCCGTTCGCATTTCGAGCTTAACATAATCAAGACTAATTGTAAATAATTTAATGTAGCGAGTTGACAAAATTTTCAAAGGGGTGACGTCGGAGGAAGGGCTCCCGATGGCGTGGACTGCATTCGCAGCGAAGCAAAATCGCAGGAATCCCAGCGGAGCGGACTGGAAGGAGCTCGCCTGCTTGACAGGCGTGGACAAAGAAACCGACGGCAGGACCCCGAGAGAAGAACTAGATTTTGAATCTGGAGAATTGTTTAATAACGATATTTTCTCCTAGTTTTCCAATGGTTTGTTTAATTAAATTTTCAATTGTCACCGAACCGTCGCGGATATATTCCTGTTTTAAAAGCACGCCGACATTTTTTGGATTCATCGCGGCAATTTGCATTGCCACTTCGTGCGCCAAGCGTTTGAAATCTTCGGTTCTGGCGACAAAATCCGTTTCGCACAAAAGTTCTAGGAGAACTCCAACTTTTCCATCTTGGTGAATATAAGCCTCAATTATTCCTTGACCGGTTGTGCGGTCGGCTTTTTTCTCGGCTCTTTCGATGCCTCTTTTTTTGAGAATTTGAATTGCTTTTCCATAATCGCCTTTTGCCTCTTCCAAAGCCTTAGTGCAATCCGCGATACTAATCTCTGTCTCTTCTCTTAATTGTTTTATTAATTTTATATCTATTTTCATAATTGTATTATAGCAAACGCGAAGAGAATAAAATTTTCGCTGTTCGCATTTCGAGCTTTACTTTTTAGTTTGGACTTTAACTTTTGCTTCTTTCTTTGGGGCTTTTACTTGTTCTTCTTTTTTGACCTTTGTGTTTTCGGTTTTGGCTTCTCCTTCGACTTTCGGTGGTTTTTGCGCTTTAATCCCTTCAACCCAAGCGTCAATAATGTGACTGGTAATTAATTTTATTGAACCGACGGCGTCGTCGTTGGCCGGAATCGGATGACTTATCACGTATGGATCAGCATTAGTGTCAACGATGGCGATTGTGGGAACACCAACGCTGGTTGCTTCCCGAACCGCCAAGTCTTCCAAATGTGAATCAATAATGAATAAGGCGTCCGGCTTTTGCTGCATTTCCCAAACTCCGCTGTAAAACGACTCCAGTTTTTGCTTTTCTTTTTCCCAAAGACCAACTTCTTTCTTGGTATATTTGGCTTTTTCTTCGGTATTATTTAATTTTTCGCCCAGCTCTTTTAACTTCTGGAAATTCTTGGAAACTTCACCAAAGTTGGTTAAGACTCCACCAATCCATCTTTGGGTAACATAAAATAGCTTGTTAATACTATCGGGTTTATCGTTTTTGAGCATTTCCTTTGCTCTGGCAATTTCTTCCTCTACAATGGGTCTGGCTTGACGTTTTGTCCCAACTATTAGAAGACTTCCTCCCCTTTCACCCAATGCTTTAACGAAAGCGGCCGCTTCATCCAGTCCTTCTTTGGTTTTAACCAAATCGATAATCTGGATATTGTCACGGGCTTCGAAAACAAAATCGCGGGCTTTGGGATTGCCGCGCGTTACCTGATGTCCAAAATGGCATCCGGCTTCAAGAAGTTCTTCAAGTGAAATTTGTTTCATAAATTTTCTTGTTCCTTAAACCGCCACCCAGACGAAGCTTTTAACTCAGGAACAAATGTCCGGATGTGAGTGATGGATACTATTATATATAAAGCTGTTCTATAATTCAAGGGTTATTCATTATTATTAAGCTCTTGACTTTTATTAAGCAATCTACTACTTTTAATGTATAGGAATTATTTAATGAAAAAGATTTTCTCTTTGTTATTTTCCATTGCCTTTCTCTTTATCTTTGTTTCCTTCTTCTCCCAAAAAACACTGGCAGTTTGTCCAACCACTGCTACCACGGGAGTTACATGCAACGGCTGCACAAATCATGCTTGTGACTCCTACAATAATCAGCAAATTAACTGGTGTAGTGGAGTTTATTGGACAAAATTGAGCACCTGTTCTTCCGGACAAACATGTAGCAACGGAGCTTGCGTAGTTTCCGCTCCCGTCGTCACTTCTTGCCAATCAGGATATACTCTGCAAAATGGAGTATGTAATAAGACTTGTCCCGGCACTTGCCAAGCCAGTAATGCAGTACCGAGTTATTGCGGCAATAGTCTCCATGGAGCACCTGATCCCAGTGGAAATGCCTATTGCAACGCTTCAACTACGGGCGGTCATCCTTATTGCTGCGACAATCCAGCCTGCACTTCCGGAGCGGTGCAATGTTTAAACGGCACTACTCCGCAAAACTGCATCGATGGACAATGGCAAACCGAAAACGGAGGCAAAGCTTGCGCAGCTAATCAAACTTGCGTAGCGAATGTTAGTGGAGCGACTTGCCAACCAAATACCTGCACTAAGGGAGCACTGGAATGCGATGCAGCGACCGGCAGACCTGCAATCTGCCAAGGTTCCCCTCTCCATTGGAGCCTCTATGCCGCTTGCCCGCCTGGCACGACCTGCCAATTAGCTAAAACTCAAAACGTAAATAACAGATGCAGCACGCCTCCCACAACCTGCACGGTTACAGCCTGCAAAGCTACCAGTGGGAGTTGCGGCGCCGGGCAATACAACGCGTGTCCCAACGGCTCTTCCGGTGCAGGAAAAATTACCGCCTGCTCTATTACTTGCCCCACCCCCCCAACCTGCACTTTGCCGCAGACAAATCCTTACTATACCTGCTCTAACAATACTTGCGTTGCAAATGCTGCCTGCGGAACCAGCACCGGCGGTTGCACGGCGGCCGGCGGAACTTGCAGCACAACCGGAGATACTATTTTAAGCTTTGTCATTGGGATTGATGGTATTGGCCACACCGGTGACAATGCCAACCCTAATTGGACGCCCGGCGCCAACACTGCTACCTATTATAGTGATGTTAGTCCCAACATTACCGTAACTTCCACTTTCGGTTCCAACCAAAATCCGAATACCAAAATCAGACCGCTTAAAGTTCAGTTATTCAACACTAACAACAAAGAAACGGATTTTACCGGTACAATCGCCTACGACAACACTTCATCCGCATCCGCCAGCACATACGGCTTATTTACCGGCACAGTTGACTTAGGCGCTAAGTTTAGCGGCGGAAGTTATTTGGTCAAAGTCTCCACCGACGGCCATCTGGTCAGACTTATTCCCGGGGTGCAAACGATTACCTCCGGCACAACCAATACTCTACCCAGAGTTAACTTGGTGGCCGGAGATGTTGACAACAGCAACGCCTTAACCATTCAGGACTATAACATTCTGATGAGCTGTATCAGTGATCCCAACATTAACAATCCCGATAACGGTGCCCTTTGCGCAACGCCGGATAAGAATTTCGCGGCCCGCTCTGACTTATATGACAACAGCGTGATTGATAGCCGTGACTATAATTTGTTCTTAAGAGAATATTCCGTGCAAAACGGAGACTAATTGACAAAAGGTTCGATTTAGGGAACAATAAATCTGCCCTATGGAAAACGAAGAAAAAATAACGACAACCGAAATTAAAACCCCAGCACCGGAAGCTCCTGTTGTTTCTCCGGCGCCGGCGGAACAAAAACCCGGCTGGATGCCTAAAAAAACCCTAATCCTGATTCTGCTTTTAGTGATAGTTACCGTTGGACTGTTGGTAATTGCTTTAATCCCAAACCTAAAATCTCCAATCGTTATAAGACCAACGCCTGCTCCGGAGATGCCGGCTTATCTGCAAACCGAGCTCTCGTTCTCTACTCCGGTTAATACTACTTTGAACAGTTATTCCACCAACGTTTTAATTTCGACCGGCAACAATAAAATCACCGCCGTCCAGCTGGAAATTGCTTATGATCCGAAAGTTTTAACCAACGTCGATATTGCTCCCGGCACGTTTCTGACTATGCCGGTGGTGCTGTTGAAAAAAATTGACACTGTTAACGGCCGGCTTTCTTACGCTTTAGGTATGAGCCCGAGCCAAAAACCCACCGGCGGCAACGGAACGGTGGCAACGCTAACTTTTTCGACTATTCCGGGCACAACCGCCACCCAAACGCCGCTTAATTTTGAACCCAAAACAGCTGCTACCGCCGTCGGCTATGCTCCATCCGTCTTAAAACAAGCCACTGGAGTAATTGTTACTTTTTCCCCCACCCCAGAAAAATAATTTGTTGACAGGTTTTTGAAAATAAACTACCATAAAATTATGAAGACTGTTTTAATTTTACTGGCGGAAATCGCCGGCCTTTTAATTGTTTTTGCAATTTTCATCTTCGCCCTAAACTACTTTAACATCCTTTCTCTTTCCACTATGTATCCCAAACAATTCGGTTTTCTCTACCACAAAAAAACTCTTTCAGAAAAGGCTGCCAGCGGTGCCATTTCCGCTAATGCACCTCTTGCGGCAACACCCACTCCTGTTGTAAATAATCTGCAAAACCAATATCTGGCCTATGCACAACAAAACCTACAAAAACCCACTTTGGATATAACAACCAATACCTATTCCGTAACCGGCATCTACTATTCTGCTTTAACAGACACCATAAAAGTTATTACTACTATCGGTGCAATTAATTTTGAAATAGACAAAAATAGAACGATTTTCCAAACGACAGCTCCGGTATCGCTTCCTCCAAAGGTAAAAAGTGCGACCATCGGTGACTTTATTAACAGCATTAGACAAGGAAGCATAATCCAGGTTATTTATACTTATGGCACTCCTAACCCACAAGCTATAAAAATGATTGCGACAAAAGATCTGGCAAAGTAGATAATAAACGTGCTAAACTTAATTTGACATTTAACTAGTTTTAGTATAAATTATAGGCCATATGAGAGGACCGGCAGAATTACCCCCACCACCGCAGGGACCCAAAGGACCACAAAGGCCCGATTTTAGAGTTGTGCCACCAGAGGAAGAGCGATTTGAGGAAGACGATTCATCGGTAGTTGAGCTTGAGACACATCCTAGAAGAGCTTTACAAAAGAAAAGACATCATATTACGGTTGGAGGGATAGTTAGAAGTGCTCTCTTAGCAACTACTTTACTAGGCGGCGGCGCATACGTTGCTCCACAGGTAATCAACTGGGGTCAGTCTATAATAAATCCCGACTATAGTGATATCAATAGCAATCATGGCAATTACAACTTAGCTGCCCCATCCGGCAGGATCCAAGAGACACCTAATCCAAGTGAGAAAGCAATGACTACTACGCCCGGTGAAATACCACATCTCATACCAATAACTTTTTCGCAACTTTTGGCTTCACCTGGTGGTTACGATAGTAATATCGGGCTAGACGCCTTTCCAGATGGGGACCCAATTGCTTCAGATCCAGAAGCTAGTATAGATCCCGTAGCAGTAATATCCGGCTATCTTGTCTCCAAAGAGAAACAACCTGACGGCTCATATTTATTTGGCGTAGAATTACCTAATTTAGACGGATCCGTCTTTAACGGAAGCGTCTCATCAACTACTCCAGTATGCGAGGAGACATCTGCTAAGAGAGCATTTGATGTTAGCCATAATAGCAAAGAAGATGTAATAGGAGGAGCCATTGTTTGGCTTAAATTTTTTCCAGGCGAGAAATCGGATTTTTATCCGCTTTTCACCCCCGTCACTTATGGGGATGATGCTTTTACACACTTAAGTGGGGATAAAGCAGAAGGTGTGGGACCAGATGTCTTTTACGCAGACACAAAGCTCGGTGACCCAGTCAGAGCGTTATTGAATCTAGGAGGAGCGAACTTTAATTCTACGAATTGGCAGCAAAGTCTTAAGACATATGTAAACAATGGCCATGCTAAAGACATAGCAGATGCAGAAGCTCAGATGCAAACAATTCTAAATCAAAATACAAACTCTTTAAATAATTTGAAAAGCGACAACGGAAAAAGTATTTCATTGAAAAATCAACTCCAAGAGAAAAGGTATATTTTTACTCCCAATATGGTTGCCTTTCTTCCAACGACGCCTTGACATTATTTCTCTCAGGAAATAAGATTAAATTATGGTATTTGGTGGCCGTTTTATTGTACGCAAAAAAATATTTAGAATAACTTTATTTTTTTTATTTTTTGTTTTATTTTTATTCCTTTCCCTACGCATCTTCCCTACGGTCTCTCACGCTGATTTTTTCGGCAGGTGTCTATCTGACAACGACTGCGAACCCACACAATGGTGCAATGTATTTATATGTATGGATAAAGTCTGTCCTTCTTCGACTGGCTGTATTCTTAAACCTCCTAGCGTAGGATTATGGTTAATTAATACTAATAACCAAAATCATGGTTGCGGAGTTAATGTGTTACAAAAAGCATGTGCTATACAATGTGCCTCAATAGTAAACTATCCCAACGGGTGTTGTAATAATACTGATTGCGGATCCGGACAAGTTTGTTCTAATTATTCTTGCGTCAACATCAATAATTGCCCTTATTCCTGCCAGTCCTCTTGCGGCACTGGCTATACGCCAGATATGAGCCATACCTGCGGCACCGGCAATGGCGTTTGTTGCGCTCCCGCAAACACCTGTTCACCAAACGGCGGATACTGTACGGGCAATAGTTGTCCCACTGGTCAAGCTGTAGATTCATCGCTTGGTTGCGGCACAGCTAATGAAGACTGCTGCGTCACCCAGCCTTATTGCGGGGATGGAATCTGCGGTGTAGGCGAAGACAGTTGTACTTGCCCAGCCGATTGTCCGGGAACCTGTACCCCCCCACCTTGCACTTGTGATCCGGCTTGTTCTACTTATTCCGGCGCTTGCGACAATAATTGTAACGAATACGCTCCTTATTGCCGTGACAGAAATGATGTTTGCAGCTGCCAACCCAGCACCAGCGAAATAGCTAGTAATACTCCAGCTTGCAACGGTGTAGTATGGAATGGTCATGCGGTATATTGCCCTAAGGGTTACGCCAAAGGATACAACGATGGTGCTTCGTGCAAACCTAGCACTAACGTTTTAACCTTAGACCCAAATACACCGGCTGCTTGGGGATGGGCGTGCGACCCCTCATCAACCGGGACCAAAGTTCCTGTTCAGGTATATTTAGACTATCCAAGAACCGACAGCAGGTCTATTTATCTTGGGCAAACCACCGCAAATCTCAACAGGCTCGAAAGCGGTTTTGTTGCAAATTCGCAGTGTGGAGACGTCGGCCACGGGTGGAGTATTGATATTCCGCAGTATTACCAAGGTGTCGCACACACTATTTACGCTTATGGCTACGGAACTCAAGGCGGATGGTCCCTTTTAACCCAAAGCGGCACTCATAGCGCCGGACCATGCACTTATAACGCGTCCGGAGACGTTTATGTTGATACCGATAAAAACGGACAGAGATGTGTAAACGGCGAAAATCCCGACCAAACTTCCTGCAGCGGAACCGAAGCGGGTTACACCGGCGGCGCAACGATTACTATTTACCAGGGAAACCAAGCTAGCGGCACTCCTTTTGAAACTATTACCACTAGTGCTACCGACGGCACATTTGCAACGGCCAATGCGACGCCTCTTCCTGCCGGTGACTATACCGCTGTTCTCACACTTCCGTCGGGGTATCAATTTACTTCTCCCTCAAGCGCGGCTTTTACCGTTGGGAGCGGTGGTTGCAGTGCGCCATCGTATGCCGGCTGCGATGCAAACGGCAATGTTATAAATCTTGATTTCGGCATTTCTAATGCTTTTCCCTGGATACAGGTCGGTTGCGCTGACGTGATGTCCGGCGCAGGCTTTAGCGAAGACATTCCCTCGACTGCTTCGCTTAGTTGCAGCGGCGGTCCCTATGCCGCGTCTACGTCCAACCCGACGTGTACAACGGCCGGAGTAATCTACGCCGGTTCCCAAACCCCTAGTTTTGGAGGGGGGCAGGCGTCGGCGCTGGATTGGGTTGTCGGCGGAATCCAGTATCCTTACGCTTATAATCTACCGCTTTCCAACGAAGCCAATACTTCCTATGTGAATTTGAGCTATTTAGTCCAGCAAGCAAACGTTCCAACCACATCTTTAAATGATAGTCCTTACTGTGGACCCGGTGGTGTTGCGGACTGCACGCTTCCGGCTAGTCTTGCTGGTTTCCCCTCCGGCGTCTATACGACCAACGGCGATCTTAAGTTAGATAGCCCAGACGGAACCGGCGGCTCTTACACTTTCCCCAGCGGCGGAAATTACGTTATTTTAGTCAACGGCATACTCACCATCAATACAGAAATTGTTATTCCAAATACAACCGGCTCTTTTGTCCTTTTCTCTTCCGCAAAAGATACTAATGTTACTTCAACTGTTGGCGAAGCAACTCCGACCGTCTGTAATCCAACAACTAATGCCGGCTGCGACCTGGAAGGCTATTATTCTACCGATGAAAATTTTAACCTGCAAGGAGATGCTAACTGTTCCCAGAATAGCGCGGATCTTCAGCTAAATATCGCCGGTTCGGTTGTCGTTAACGCCGTTACAACCAACAATGGACAGCTTAATTACGACAGTCGGGATTTGTGTTCCGGTAACATAACCTGTCCTGTTTTATCAATTACCCAAAGACCCAGCCTTTTACTTAATGCTCCGACTTTTCTCTTGTTCCCCCGCCGGGTCTGGCAGGAAGTGGCGCCATAAATTTATGCTTGTGAGGCATTTTGAAAAATTGTGCTATAGAGAAGCGCGTCTTCGGCCGCCTTTTGCACTTGCTCTTTTTTTAGATTTTACAGTTGATTAAGAAATTTTAGAAGATAAGGTTTCATTCTTGTCTGATCGAGTTCGCTTTTTCTTTTTAAAGCTTCTTCAAAAAATCTGTTAGCCATAGGGACTGAACCCCTAAAATAACCAAGGGCCACTCTCTTTAAATCTAAAGATAACGCGCCTAAAATTTGCTTATTCTTCATAAATTACCTTAAAAAAATATTTTGTTAAATCTTCAAACTCTTTTCTTAGTTGTGGGTCTTGAATTTCGTTGCTCATATTCTTATCTGCCGGCCTAACATTGATAAATGAGTTGCAGTCAATAATTTTTGTTTTCAAATCAATTCCCCCACCCCATAAAGCTGACTGAATTGAACCTTGATTAAGTAAAATTTCCTCCGATTCAAAATGCCTATCGGCGCCGGCGGAACAAATTTTATTTTTTACGTCTATGACGGTTTTAATATAAACGTCAAATAGCTCCCGTAACTTTTTTATTTCTTCTTTGGTAAACGATTCTGATTTAGTAATTATCATCTTGATTTAATTATATCATTTTGCTCCGCTACCTCTGGCATTCAGTCGCCCCGTAACTTTTGCCACTAAATTTTCTGCTTTTGCTCGTTTAATCCTTTTTCCTTCAATGTTTTGCTGATACCCAATTGTGACGTGTTGAATCATATAGATTACCGTCTCCACCTTTTCCCTACCGATAGATTGGCGGGCTAAAGTTTCAACCGGACTAATTCGTTGCATCGATATTCTCCTGCCGCGTATCATTATTCTATCTTTATAGCTAAATCGTAAGTTGTCTATTTCCCCCGGAGCGCGGTATTCTTCAATCTCGACCGCATAACCTTTTCCTTCGCCCAACTTGGTTAGAGTCAATCCGTTGGCGTGCAAAGACGAAATTGGCCCACCATCGATTTTGTCAAAATATTCAAAACAGTTCGTGACTTCCCTTCTTAACGAAGCTTTTAATCCACGCTGCGGCAATAATCTACATTTAATATTATCGGCGGCTCTGGAAAAAATTTCCGGCGGCATAATAAAGAGGATTATAGCATACTAAACTCGTTGCCTCGAAGGTAACCTTACTCCTGCGGAAATTAGAAGTGGTATTCTTATATTTATCCTAAATTTACTTTTTGATGCAGGTTTTTTCCTTCCCCACCAGAAATCCTTCTCTCGTATGGTACGGACATGAGGAGCTGCGACGAAAACTTCAATTCCCGGAACACAATCCGGGTCCCCACTACTTATAAAAGCCGTCAATTCTTCCGAGGTTACTTCTTCGGCCACCGCTCTTCTTGCTGCACTTCCAAAACTCTCCCTTTCCAATATAATCATCTTAATAAATTCGGTAATTTTGGCAGAGGGTTTTTACTTCTTTGGCGATTTGCAAAAGTTGTTTATTTTTAAATATTTCGATTTTGAATTTCTGCATAAACTCTCTTCTTTCTTCTTTCGAACTGGGTAACTGATATTTTTGGGCTTCGTTTATCGCTTCGTTAATCCATTTGGCCACTTTAACCATTTCCGCCTCTTTCATTCCCCGCGTGGTAATCGCCGGCGTCCCAAGCCTTATGCCCGACGGATAAAATGGCGGATTAGTATCGTTTGGCACGCCGTTTTTATTTACCACAATTCCGGCTACTTCCAACGCCAGTGCCGCAACCGCGCCGTTGACATTTTTATTACGTAAGTCAATGAGTAATAAATGGTTTTTGCTGCCGCCGCTGACTAAATCAAAATTGTATTTGATGAGCTCTGAAGCGAGTTTTTGCGAGTTTTTGACAATCTGTACACCATATTTTTTAAACGCCGACGTTGCCGCTTCTTTTAGAGCCACCGCAATCGCCGCTGTTTGGTTGTCGTGCGGCCCGCCTTGAATCCCCGGAATAATCGCCGTGTCAATTTTTTTAGCCAACTCCGGGTCTTTTTCTAAGCCTTTATCGGTCACCATAATTAAAGCTCCTCTTGGACCACGTAAAGTTTTGTGGGTCGTGGTAGTCACGATGTGGGCGTATGGCACGGGTGACGGATGCACTCCGGCGACAATTAGTCCGGCAATGTGGGAGACATCGGCCAGAAGATACGCTCCGACTTTATCCGCGATTTCGCCAAACTTTTTAAAATCGATGACCTGTGGATAAGCCGTAAACCCGCAAACGATAATATCCGGTTTTTCTTTGAGAGCCTGCTTTTCGATAGCGGCAAAATCCAACCGGCCGTCTTTGCCCAAAGCGTAAAGCGTCGACTGGAAAAATTTGCCGCTGATGGATTGCGGTTGTCCGTGAGTTAAATGCCCGCCAAAAGCAAGGGATAATCCCATGATTTTGCCTTTTAACGGTTCCAACAGCGCAAAGTAAACCGCCAGATTCATCGCCGAACCCGATAGCGCCTGCACGTTGACAAACGGCACTTTAAATAATGCTTTCGCTCTTTCCTGCGCCAGCATCTCCACTTCGTCGGCCACCGCGTTGCCCTGATAGTATCTTTTTTTCGGATATCCTTCGGAGTATTTGTTATTTAAAACCGTGCCAAGCGCTTCGAGGACTGCTTTGGAGGCGTAATTTTCCGAGGGAATCATTTCCAAAACTTCCCGCTGTCTTTTTTCCTCCGCCTGAATTAATTTGAAAACGGTTGGGTCTTTGGTTTTTAACATGTGACCATTTTAAAATGAAAAAATTCTCAATGCAAGAGGCAGAATGTCCATTGACAACTTTTTTCGTAAGTGTTTAAATGCTTTTATGCCGGCAGGATCCGAGACCCGAAGACGACATTTGCCCACCACAAAAGCAGCTGAATTTGTCGCGACTCACTTATCCACTCCCGAAGCGCCACAATTTTTCCCCACCGTAGCTTGTGCCAGCAAAAGCAAAAGAAAAGCAAGGGTCTTGGGAATCGGGTTCCCAAATTCCCAAATTGTGATTGTGGGCGGAGGAGATGAGGATCAATCAAAATCGGCAACACAAATAGTTAAAAATAAGGTTTCTTGTGCTTTTGTCAGAGTCTCCGAAGATTTGCATCAAAATAAACCAAAAATGAAGGAACCAATCCTGGTGATTGCTGGGGATGTGAGAACTACCGTGTTTGGAATGAACGACGACGGAAGTCATACCGAAGCAAAATGTTTTGCAAAACCAAAGAGGTTGGAAGATGTAAAAAAAGTGTTTGAAGAAATGTATCAGGCATACGAATTAACGGGAACTGCTCCATATTATGACTTAAGCATCGGCACAGACATCGATATTTATAACCGGATAAAAGCTTATTATATCGCCGGGCACACTACGCATATCCAACTTGATCCTGAAAAAATAAGATGTTTTTCGACTGAAGAGGGCTTTTCCAAATATTGCCAGGCCGCAGAAGAAGTTTTTACACATCCAACTTATATGGCAAATGGCGATGAGCCAAGCTTATTAGGTGTTGCCGGCGGTCTGGATTTAATTACCTTGTTAAGGCTTGGGGCTGTTACAAAAATAGTTTTGGATCGAAAACGGGAATGCAATGCCGGAGACAAGGACTTTCCCAAGTTTGCAAAAATAGCTATTTACGATGCGCTGATTGGCATTCTTCAGAAAGTGCTCAAAAAGTACTCACCTAATATCAAGTCTCTTATCGATGGCTGGAAAGAATTAAATGACTTAAATGACTTTGCCAGTGAAAGAATTATTTTTCAAGAGTGAGGAATTTATATTTGTAACCGTCTGACTCGTGTTCTTCTTCCAAAATTATTTTGGTAAAATTTGAATAGTCCGGGAAAAACGTGCCGGCGCCAAAATCTCCGTCAATTAAAGTTAAATAGAGCCTATCCGCTTTGGTAATCGCCTGTTGGTAAATTTGTCCCCCGCCAATTACAAAAATTTCCTCTTTGTCATTTAATTTCGCCAATTTAATACCTTTATCTAACGAGTCTACAAAAAAAGTATTTGGTAATCCCCCTGCGATGGAAGATTTGATTCGAGAAATAATAATATTGACCCTATTTGGTAAAGGTTTCTTAGGGAGAGAATCCCAAGTTCTTCTTCCCATAATCACAGGATGACCGTGGGTAAGAGTTCTAAATCTTTGCATGTCTTCAGGAATACTTAACAAAAGTCCATTGTTCTTCCCTATCCCTCTTTTCAAATCAACCGCCGCGATGATTGATATTTTCATACCTAAATTGTATCATACAAAAGCTTAACTGATGAAAGTTACAACTTACAAAACTAAAAAAGTAGTTCCCGGCGACAAACTATTTGCAATCCTTGATAAGTATTTACCACGGTTGAAAGAAAAAGATATCGTCATTATAACTTCGAAAATAATCTCCATTTGCCAAGGCAGAGTTGTTAAAAACGACGGCAAAGTCACCAAACACGACCTGACGGTAAAAGAAGCCGATTTTTATCTACCCGAAGAGTATGTGGACTACGGAATTTATATGACAATAAAAAACAATATGGTCGTCGCTTCGGCAGGGGTTGACGAGTCAAATGGCGGCGGCTATTTTGTTCTTTGGCCCGAAAACTTGCAGCAAGCAACCAATGAAATTTGGCAATATTTACGCCAAAAACACAAAGTGAAAAAGCTGGGCGTGGTTGTTTGCGACGGCAGAATCCTTCCCATGCGCAAAGGCGCCAGCGGCGTCGGCCTATCCTGGTGCGGATTTGAACCACTGCGAAATTATATCGGCAAACCCGACATTTTTGGGTACAATTTAAGAGTGACTAAAGGTAATCTTGTCGACGGCATCGCCGCGGCGGCGGTTTTGAATATGGGTGAAGGCAAAGAGCAAACGCCACTAGCGGTTGTTTCCGAAATTTCCAATATCAATTTCGTTAAAAGGATTCCAACCATTGAAGAAGTAAATGAAATGTCAATTAAACCCGAGGATGACGTCTATCACAAGATTTTTAGCTCTGTAAAGTGGCTCAAAGGCGGAAAATAGCTATTTCTTCTTTTCGTAGTATCCCCCGGCAACGGTTAATTCTGCCTTGATTGACGGATACGGATTATAATTTTCCAGAACCACTTTATCCGGCGTAAAATCCGCCAACGAGTTCATTTTACCGACTATTTTAACTGTTGGGAAAGGTCTGGGTTTTCGCTTGAGCTGCTCTTTGACTTGTGCAATATGGTTTTCGTAAATATGGATATCTCCATAAGTATGAATAAATTCTCCCGGCTCAAGTTTAAGAATTTTCGCCAGAACTACTGCTAAAAGAGCATAGCTGGCAATATTAAAAGGAACGCCCAAAAAGTAATCGCAGCTTCGTTGATATAGCTGGAGCGAAAGTTTTCCGTCGCGGTTACTTACCTGATACATATTGTGGCAAATCGGAAACCGGGAGGCATTTTCTTTAGTAGCCATCGTGTAAAGATATTCCGGATTCCAGGAATTAACGATGGCGTTATGAGCGCTCGGATCGGCTTTTAGCTCTTCGACCACCCATTGCAACTGGTCGATTGTCCTGCCATTTTTAGTCGGCCATTTTCTCCACATTTCTCCATAAATCCGTGGCAGCTCTCCCCACTTTCTGGCAAATTGCTTATCTTCCCTAATTTTTTGAATGAATTCATTTTTGGTTATTTTGGTTTTTGGATTCTTCTCTTTGTAAATTTTGTATGGGTAGTCGTCCCAAATGTGGCAATTATTATCGACTAGGTACTTGATGTTTGTCTGCCCCGAAAAGAACCAATAGAGCTCTTGAATCACGCCATTCCAATAAACTTTTTTCGTGGTTAAAAGCGGAAACCCTTTGGACAAATCAAACCTAATCTGTCTGCCAAAAACGCTTAAATCGGAAATTCCCGTACCGCGGTCCACTTGTTTGATGCCCGTTTTGAGTATTTCCCTGCCGAGGTCTAAATATTGATATTCCGGATGTCTTTGCTTTACCATAAAACAGTAGTAAGTAGTTAGTATTATGTATCAAGAGTCGTCCTTTTTCAATACTTAATCCTTAATTTTTGTAATTGATATAGTTTTTTGATAGAATAAGGCCATGACAGAACGCAAGCCGAGAGGCGAACCAGACCATGAAAGGTTAGAACCGTCGGATTATTCCGGTCTTTACGGAAGGCTTTTCTTGGCTAGCCGGCCATCAGTTGATATTGCCAAATTTATTGACCCCGCTTCAAACGTTGATGTTCCTGTAGGAATAGATATTTCTCCCACAAGGAACTATACCCGAATTACAAAAACACTTTCCGATGCCGAAAGAGAGGAAGCGTGGAGAGAGGTACCGACATTTGCCAAGCGATACGAATTGTGGAAAAAGGGAGTCGTTCATGCTGTAAACGGGCTCACCCACACAAAAGAAGACAAGGTCAACCTTGATGCTCTTCGTCGGGTAATGCCCGGCATGCAAGCAAAGAATTTTACAGAGACAGATGCCGAGAAATTATTTGATGAGTTTTGCAATAACAATGGAGATAGTGATACAACTAAGTTTATCGAAAAAGTTTTTGATAGTTTAGCTCCAAATGACTATAGTGACCCTAAAAAATTAGCAGAGATTACTCGTTCTTTGGAATGGGTTTCACGCAAACTGTTCGGACAAAAAACTGCCGAGGCAGTATCCCGAATGATTGAGCTGGAAGCCAAAGTTAGAAGTAAGCCAGAAAGCACGGAAGAGATGTTTAAAGACAACCGAGCAAACGCCCTTGAATCCAAGGAATATTCTACTCTTACTTCTCTTATTGAAGGCTTACCTCGAACAACTGAATCGATGGAAGACCAATTAAAAGAGAGGGCAAGAGTAGTTGTGGGACGATTAGGCACTATTAGCGCTATAAATAAAAAATGGTTTTTAGACTACGCGGACGGTGTAACACTTTTGGATAATTTATACCTAAGCTTACATAATAATCCATCAGATAATGATCTAAAAAAATCTATAGATCTTCTTTACACAGCTTTAGAAAAAGTTGGGATAAGAAGGATAGAGGCTGTAGGAAAAGATCTTGATACGCATACTATGGAGAGCATTGGAGAAATGGAGGGAGAAGATGGAAAAGTCGTTAAAGAGATAAAGGTAGGCTATAAAGTTTCTAGCGAAACTGTGCCGATACGTGTTGCTCAAGTCATAGTAGGAAATGGCAAAAGAACACCAGATCAACCTGCTCCAATCGAAACGCCTCCTACTCCAGCTAGCGAAAAACAAGCTATTGATCTGGCTGAACAATTTGCGAAAAGGCTTAACGAAGAATTAACAAGACACATCGGGTACGCTGCGCCTTTTCCAAAAGATTTTATGATGAGTGGCGATGAACTGAAAGCTTATTTAGGCGCCATCGTTGGTGATAAAGTAAAATTTACGGGAAATATATCGCCGATCAAAAATGGAATAATAATAAACGGATTGCGTGTTGGCGAAGGCACAAATCAATTTAAATTTAATCTAGAACTTACAAATAGCAGTAAGGGAATCAACGCGTTTATTCCTAATCCCAAAGGGAGAAATCCGATATACATGGGCATTATAGAAAGAATCGATAGGGAAAAATTTGATTCTACGCTTAAAGACATATGTAACAAATTAGTTGAAAAAGATAATACTGAATGGAGATGTACAGGTCTCAAGATAGTTGGCACTGGAGTTCGAATTGTATTTGAGAATACAAGCTTACCTAGGGGAAACGAGCCGGCCTAACCTCATTTTATTGACATAAAGCTTATAGTGTGTTAAGATTCCACTTGCATTATGAGTAATGAACTTCAAAGACAACCTATTCAACCAATCCTAATAAAAAGCGGGGAAACTCTTCCCAATGCCCTTACAAGAGTCGGGTACAAAAGTCCGGAGATGGAAATTCAAGAACTCCACGGGCGAGTATCGGAGTTAGAAGGTCAATTAGCTGAAGCAAACGGGTCTCTTGCGCAAAAAGACGGGAAAATAAAAAGCCAAGCCGCCGGTTTAAATAGTTTAAGAGGAAAGCTAAGAAGGCGAGACGATACAATCGTCGACCTGCGAATACAGTTGCAAGCAACGCCGGACAAAGAAACTAAACGACCTGAAATTACCAAATTCTCTCCCGAAGCTCGCGCAGCATTAGAAGAACGGGGCTTTGAAATTTACGAATTAAAAGGGGAATCAATAATCTCATTAAAAACAAAAGGGCATCCGTTCTACGACCATGGGTGGGACAGAGACCCTCTTTGGCTTAAAAAATTATCTTCCAGAAAAATGGAAGTTGCGATACATTCCGAACAATTATTCCTTCCGGAAAGCAGGAACAAGACGTTAGAAGAGCAACTAGAAATGACTAGGGAATTTAGTGATAGACTTCGCATTCCAGGAGTAAGAGCAGTACTTGGAGAAATTCCTGAATACACGGAGCTTGATTTTCTTCATCTGGGTAGGAAGGGACATCATTTATTTAAACCTGAACTTGAAAATGGGAGAAATACTTATGGTGGCGCCACAAGAACAAAAACACGCAATAGAGAAAGCTATGCTCGCGACTGTACTTACACCGTTGGGTTTTCTTCTAAGTTTAGTTATGGCCTTGTAATTGGTTACTGCCCCTTCAATTATCATGACTATGGTCTTTATGTCGCTCCTCTGGTAGTACCGGATAATGGCTCTGAAACGAGAGTAAGGGAAGATTTTGGGTTGGAGAGATTAGGCGGTTTGCCGCCGAAAACCAAGAGAGAACTGGAAAGGATTGCGGATAAACTTAAAGATCCTAAAAAAGCGGAGTATTTGAAACAGCATGAGTTTAGAGATTCAAACGGCGCTGTTTTTTGGGGACTTCCCGGAACCGGTAAATCATGGTCCGTCGAAGCTTTGGCGGAAGAAACCGGCTGTGAAAGGGTCGTTCTTAAAATAGATGAGTATATGTCATCCTTTATTCATGGGAGCGCAACTGCGTTAGGAGAAAAACTAAGAGAGGTAAAAGAAACGGCAAAAGACAAAGAAAAACCGCTAATT
Source organism: Candidatus Levyibacteriota bacterium (assembly GCA_049519175.1). Classification (GTDB taxonomy): domain Bacteria; phylum Patescibacteriota; class Microgenomatia; order Levybacterales; family UBA12049; genus DATKGX01. The sequence continues at coordinate 42,704 of JBEKQZ010000004.1, forward strand.
GTGCAAATCGACGAAGCGGACACAATTTTAATGCCAGTAACTAGAGGGGGCACATTTGGAGACCATGATATTTCGGAAATTAGAGCGGTTTTGTTACGTGAATTTCAGGAACAATCGAACGTATTTTTCATTTTAACTACCAACCTGGATCCCAGAAATCCGAGACAAGCCGATCCGGCAATTGTCAGGAATGAAAGGATTGGCTATTTGGTGGGCTTTGCTATGCCGGATGTTAAAGGCAGGGAAGAAATTTTTGCCAAAGAAATCGGGAAAAGGTCAAGTAGAAGCTTACGCTGGGATAATGTCGATTTTGAGAGTTTGGCAAAATTAAGCGAGGGCTTCGCTCCGGCGGACATTCAAGCGGTATTACTTACTGCCGTTAATGAGGCATATGATAGAAAAACCCGCTCCGCAGTTGTGACTAAGCAACATTTGGAAGACGCCGTAGCGCTTGTCAAATTCCGAAAACAAAACGAAGAAGAATAAGCAGTATTTGACTTTTATTTATGACCAGTGAGTTTGGAGAAAAAAGACCAGACATTGGCGAACAGATATCTCCTGTGCCTTTATACAGAGATTTGTTGCTTAGAGCTACACTTCGTGATCCTAATCGGGCTATTGGCAATGACGTAACTGCAGTCGATTTTAGTGGGCCTTTTGCCGAAACGGCAGATAAGTTAAATCTACTAACTCAATCTGATCTTGAAAAAAGAGAACACGGAACGGTTGTGTATGTAATTCCCAGCGGAAAAGTTTTAATCAGAAACGAAATCACGCAAGGAGATGAAACATTTGTTTCTATTTATACAGAAGTAAAGCCCAATGTTGCAAGATTTTTCTTACCTAAAGCTCATAAACAAGACCGGTTTGTTGGCGCGCTAATCCATTCACATCCTTTTGATGCTCCCCCTTCTCCCCTAGATTTATCGAATCTATTGTCATCCAATAAAAATGCTCTTGCTCATACATCTGCTTTTATAGTAACTCCAGTAAGAAAAATCTTAGTTTTTAGAGGGGCGCAAACTCCTCAATTTTCTCAAAAAGAAGTAGAAGCAAAAATGAATCTGTGGAAAAAGCAAATAGACGAACGGGTAGCTCGACTTAGAACACCCGCTATGAGCGACTTGGAAGTGCTTGATATGGAAGCAAGAGCGCAACAGACAATGGTAAGGCAGATTATTAAAAAATACGGACTACGATATTTTGTTTGTCCTGTCGGGCAAACTATTGCTCGCCTCGCTCCTCAAGGCGAATTATAAAATATCTAAACATTGACTTTATCTTTAGCTTCGGATATAATCCTCGCAGAAAACTATAAGTTTTGATTAACAGCGTCCAACAGCGGATTGCATGAGCTAATCTAAACGAGTAGATTCTAAAAGACTTTATGGCTAATCGGCTTTAAACTAATTGACAAAAGCGTCAACTAAGTTTGGGCAGAAAAGCAAGCATAAAGTATTCAGTTTTAGATACCTTTACGAAGAGGTAGCACCTTAACAATTTAATAGAGGCGCTAAGCACTCTTCTAATCTATTGCCTCGAAGAGTTGTAAACTCAATTGAAAGGAAAAGAAATGCCCGGAAACAGAGTTAATGTGCGGTTGGTAGTAAAACCAAAATCAACACCTTATGTCCCACCAACGCCATACAGCTATGCTCCGCCAACAATGGCTTACACGC
>JBEKQZ010000005.1:0-18426 GCA_049519175.1 Candidatus Levyibacteriota bacterium
CCTCTTTTGACAAAGAGGCCGCCTCAATTACCGGTACGGGTAATATATTGTAGTGACGCATAACGGCGTCAGTATATCGTCGGCTCAATCTCTATTCAACCGTCCCGTATGTATCCCAACCTAGACAATGTTTGTGGGCGAAGAGGGATTCGAACCCTCAAGACCTTGCAGTCAATAGTTTTTGAGACTATCGCGTATACCGTTCCGCCACTCGCCCATTAATGCATATTATATCAAAAACTTAGCAATACGCGAGGAGCTTACAAAATTTTCGCTGCTTTCCTTCGAATACCTTAACGATGAGCATGCGTTATTTTAGTATGAGCGGAAAGCGAGAAAATTTTCTGCAAGCGAACTCAGCGCAAATACGAAACAAAAATTAAACTAATCCTCGACGCATCGGGACTAGTTTAATTTAATATTTATAACTTCTTGCAAAATTATAAATGTTATACCACTGGTTCAGGTTGAACCGGCGGAACTGGCGTTTGACCCGGCTCTTGTGGAGCTGGCTCGGGCATTGGCGCTGGTGTCGGTTCGGGTTGTTGAACTGGTTTCGGCGCTGGTGTCGGTTCAGTCACTGGCGTTTGAGCTGGTGCCTGAGCTGGTACTCCCATTGGATCTGCTACTGATTGTGTATTATCGTCCATTAAAAAATATCACCTCCTCTACTTATAGTTTTCTCTAAGATTATCATACCGAAAACTGCTTGCGGAAAGCAAGAGGCTTCTTTAGATTTGCTCCTGCGCCGGAGCTTCGTGTTTTTTCTCAACGTTATAAAAACGGATGCGGTCTCCACGGAATAACAAATCTATTTCACCCATCGGACCGTTTCGGTGTTTGGCAATTAACAATTTGGTTGGAATGACGTCGGAAATTAAATCGGGGTCGGGCCGGTATAAAAACATGACTACATCTGCGTCCTGTTCAATTGCTCCTGACTCCCGCAAATCCGCCAGCTGTGGTTTTCGCTCTCCCCGGTGCTCCACCGCGCGCGACAACTGCGAAACTGCAATCACCGGAATTTTTAATTCTCTCGCCAAATTCTTTAACCCCTGCGAAATTATCGAAACCTCCTGCACACGGTTGTCGTATCTTCTGCCCGGATCCGCCAGCTGCAAATAATCGACGACTAAAAGTTTGACTCCATGTTCCATTTGCAACCTTCGGGCTTTAGTACGCATCTCGGCAATCGTAATTCCCGGCGTGTCATCAATAAAAATCGGCGCGTCGGCCAGCTGCCCCATTGCTGTAGACAGTTTTGTGAAGTCTGATTCGGAAAGTTTACCGGTTTTTAACCGCCAGGCGTCGACGTCGGCTTGACCAACCAAAAGCCTATCCACCAATTCCTCCTGACTCATTTCCAAAGAAAACATGCCGACCGGAATTTTTTGCTCGACCGCAATGTTTTGCGTAATGTTAACGACCATCGCCGTTTTTCCCTGACCCGGACGCGCAGCTAAAATAAGTAGGTTCGAGGGTTGCATTCCCGACAGAAGATTATCCAAATCGGTGAAACCACTTCTTACTCCCCGGTAACCGAGTCCTTTTTTATGCAATTCGTCAATGCGGTCAAAACTTTCCGCCAAACTGTCTTTAATCGGAATGAAGCCTTTCAAATTCCGCCCCTGGGAGATGGCAAAAATTGAAGATTCGGCTTTATCCAACAACTCCCCAACTTCGCTGTTTTCTTTAAAGGAGTTTTCGGCAATTTCGGTCCCGACTCTAATCAAATTGCGTTTGGTCGAAGCTTCTTTAACCATTTCGGCGTAATTTTCGATGTTGGCGGCTGTGGGCACGGAATTAACCAGTTCCGAAAGATAAGCAGACTCGACTTTGTCGCCGTTTTTGACTTTTTTAAACTCCCTGCCTAATGTGACGACGTCGATCGGCTTTCGCTGCTCATACAAAGACAGCATCGCATCGTAAATGATGCCGTTGATATCGTTATAAAAATCTTCCGGAGCTAAAATTTGCGAGACCAACCCAATCGAGTCTTTGTCGATTAAAATTGCCCCCAAGACACTTTGTTCTGCGTCTTCGCTACGCGGAGGAGTTTTGTCTGCCATATTATTTAGTATTAAGACTTTAGTAGAAAATTAGTAAATTTACAAGATGCAAAATTACCCTAAAACCATTACTTGGGTTTCTTCGGGAAGTTTATCTTCGGCAAAACTAACTTTAGATGAAACCGCTGTCCCTTCTTTACCCAAAGCTTTGGCGGTTTCCTTCGCTTTTAAGCCATAAACAACCACAATACTTGGTTCCATCGCGGTAATCGCCGACTCACTCACTTCCGTATCGGCATTAATGACGACAATTTGATAATCGCCGATTTTTTCGGTGGAAATCTGTTTTAAAGAGCTGGCTTTTGCCACTAATGCTCTGACGTTTTCCGAAATTAAGCTAAAAATTAAATCTCCATCCGATTTAATGCCGACAATTTTTAATCCCGAAACTTCATATTCTCCCGGTCCGGTTATTACCACTCGGCAATTAGTAATCCTGTTGATATCTCCTTCTTTACCGGTCAAAAGAACCGCGTCCGCGTCAAACTTTTGTATTGTGGTTGCCGGGTCAATTGCCAACGTTGTTTTTTTGCTTTTTATTTTGAGTGAGCCTTCACCTAAAATCTGAATATCCACAAAAACAATCCTAACATACAATTATTTCCTTGACAAGATAACACTTTTTTCGTATTATGGGTTACCGATATGAAACAAGAAAGAGTTATCCTGTCATTCGTTGCGGTTCTAATTGGCCTTTTGGCCGCCGGATTAGCTTTTTATTTTTATCAATCAACCAAAACCATTTCATCTTCAAACCAAATCACCGTTAACGCTCCTACCCCGACCCCCACGCCCAAACCGGCTGTCTATTTATCTTTAAGCTCACCTGACGACGAAATCGTAGTTGGTAATAGCACACTAACGGTTAGTGGCAAAACCAATCCTAATGCGACCATTATTATTTATACCGCTGACGGCCAACAAGTAATTCAACCGTCGAACCAAGGCGACTTTTCGACTACCCTAACTTTAGACGACGGAGAAAATTTGCTCAAGTTGACGTCGATTTTGCCCGGCGGAGAAACAAACACAGTGCAGCGAACGGTGACTTATTCAACCGAAGATTTTTAATATGCAAAAAACAAGAGTTTTAACTTTATTTTTAGTTTGCGGCCTGGCATTTTTAGGTTTTGTAAGCATCGCTTTAGCCGCGCCAACTGCTACTCCGACAGTTGACCAGGCGCTAATTCAACAGCTTGGCAATGAAATTGCTTCCAAAACCGCCCAGCTTAATCTGGTCGAGAAAAGAGGTATTATCGGCACCGTCACTGATTCCTCGGCTTCGCAAATTACCTTAACTGACACCAACGAAAACACCCGGTTTATCGACGTTGATGAGCTGACCAAATTTTCTTCTTCTAGCAATTCTTCCTTTGGCATTTCTGACGTTAAAAATGGTATGACGCTTGGCGTTTTGGGTCTTTACAACAAACAGTCGCGCCGGATACTCGCCCGCGACGTCAACGTTATGGATGTTTTCCCGACTATTGTTTTTGGCGAGATTTCAGACATTGATAAAGTCAATTATGAAATTACTATTCTTAAAGCCAATGGCGGCAAGGCTGTCGCCGAAATTGAAGACGTCACCAAAACCAATTCTTTCACCGGCGGAACTTTAGTCCGGTCGGGCTTTTCAAAAATGCAAACCGCGCAAACAGTTTCTGTGATGGGCTTCCCCGATAAACAAGATTCAAGTAAAATTATGGCCTCGCAAATTATTATCCTTTCCGATATCCAGTTAAATTACGCTTTGAATCCGGCCAACCCGACCATTGCTCCTTCGACCGGCTCGGGCATAAAACTCTACCCAATCGGAAAATAAGCCTCTTGATTTCCACTTTCAACCAGCTGATAATTGAGCTATACTTATTTTATGTTTGAAGAAATCAGAAAAGAATTTACTCTTTTTAAACTGCTCGTCTTCCTGTTGACGATTGCCGTTTCGATTTATCTGTTGGGAATTTTCTGGCAATTTTTGGGCAATTTTTCCGATGTTATCATCATCATGCTTGTCGCCTGGCTGTTGAGTTTTATCATCGAACCGGTGGTCGATATTATTTCTAAATTCATCAAGCTGGGTAAACTCTGGTCGGCGCTCTTGGTTTACGCTTTTTTCGCGCTGCTTTTTACGGCGATTATTTTTATTTTGCTGCCAACCGTTACGTCTCAATTTCAATCTTTAGCGGTGATTATCCCCAAAAGCTTAAGCGCTTTCCCAAATTTTACCAAAACCTGGAATAGTTTGGTCGGACATTCATTTGACAGCCTGATTGCTTTCCTACCAAGCGTCGCCACCATTTTTGTCGACATTATTATCATTTTGGTTTTGTCATTCTACTTGATACTAGATAAAGAAAAAATTAATATCGAGCTCTACAAACTGGCACCGAAAAATTGGCACGGGAATATCAAGTTTATCCAGGAAACCGTGGATGAGACTTTTGCTTCCTTTCTGCAAATCCAGGTACTGTTTGGTATTTTGGCCAGCATCACCACTTGGATAGTGCTGCGCATTTTTTCAATTGATTACGCCGCCTCGATTGCGATTTTGGCCGGCCTGCTAACGATTATTCCTTTGGCCGGACCATTGCTAGGAATTTTGCCGCCGGCGTTTGTGGTTTTGGTTACGCATCCCCAGAATCCACTTTTAGCGGTGGCGATTGCGGCCATTCTTTTACTAATTCAGCAAATTACTTATAACGCCATTGGTCCAAAATTGATGAGCAGAGCTTTTAAACTCCATCCCATCGTGGTCTTACTATCAATTTTGATTGGTTATAAAGTAGCCGGCGCAATGGGCGCAATTTTTATTATTCCGGTTTTAGGCATTGCCGTCATCGTGATTAAAAAACTCGGCTACCATTTCCTAAACCCCGAAGGCAACTCTTAATTTGAGGAGAAACTTCAATTCGTGATACAATTAAGCTATGAAAATTGAGCCAAGAACTTTAAAAGGCTTTCGTGACTTTTTGCCTGAAAGCGCCAGGAAACGCCAATATGTTTTAGAAACCTTGAAAAAGGTGTTTGAGTCCTATGGTTTTGAACCATTGGAAACTCCTGTCTTGGAATATGAAGATATTTTGGCGGGAAAATACGGCACCGAAGGCGACAAATTAATGTATAAGTTCGTTGACAATGGCGACCGCAAAGTGGCAATGCGCTACGACCAAACCGTTCCCTTGGCCCGCGTGGTTGCCCAATACCAAAATGAGTTACCAACTCCATTCAAAAGATATCAAATTCAAAATGTTTGGCGAGCCGAAAACACCCAACGCGGAAGATATCGGGAATTCTTGCAGGTTGACGCCGATATTGTCGGCATCTATTCCCCGCTGGCAGACGCCGAAGTAATTTCCGCCGCGGTTAAATGTCTAGAAAGTTTAGGATTCAAAAGTTTTAAAGTTTTGATAAATGACAGAAGCGTTTTCACCAAACTCGTCGATGAGGGAATTTTAAAAGTTGACGAAATGCCAAAGATTGTCCGCGCCATTGATAAAATCAAAAAAATCGGCGACGAAGGCGTAATCGCAGAAATTATTGCTGAAGGATTTACTAAAGAAAAAGCCAGCGAAATTTTATCTAAAATCAAAAGTCAGGAAAAAACCGACGCGCTTAAAGATATTTCCGTCTATCTTGGAAGTTTGAATTTGAGTAAAGATATTTTTAAGTATGAACCGACGCTTGCGCGTGGTTTAGATTACTATACCGGGCTAATCTTTGAGGTCGAAATTGAGGGTTATGCAGTTGGCTCAATTGCCGGCGGAGGACGATACGACAATTTAATCGGTATGTTTGCGGGCCGCGATATTCCGGCGGTTGGTTTTGCTTTTGGTTTTGACCGTCTGATTGAAGCCATGGAAACTTTAAATTTATTCCCTACCAACCTTTACACCAGCAAAGTTTTAGTCGCTTTTGCAGATTCTAAATTACAGGAAAAAGCTTTGCAAATTGCCAATGAATTGAGAAATAAAAATGTGAATTGTGAAGTTTACTTGGAGGACGTTAATTTAGAAAAACAATTAAAATACGCCGACAAAAAACAAATTCCATATGTTGTAATCGTAGGCGAAAATAAATTGATTTTGAAAAATATGAATGAAAGAACGCAAGAAGAATTAACTTTGGACCAAATCCTCAAACATCTCGCCTAAGCTTGGAAAAATTCGGAGCTAATTACGACACGGGAAATTATAGAAATCGAGACGCTTAAGCTCCTTGAACAGAGGTTAATTTTCTTTGCAGGACTGCAACATGCCTTCCCAAATTACTTCTTTGTCTATCTGTAAGTGGAACCGCAATAATATGCGTTGCTTCTCTACCGCTACCGTTAACTCCCTGAACTCGATGTCCAGGCTTGATTATATCCACTCCATGTTCTAGCCTAATCGATATTCGATTAATTTGATTTCTGTATATACCGATTCGTCGGGTTCTTTCTTGAGCTTCCTCGGGAGTTGCTTCCGTAACTTCTCTTGACAAAGGTTGCCCTTCTGCTCCTATTCCTTTAAACATAAGCCCTATAATAACTTAGAAGGCTTTCCTTGTCAACGGAGGAAATTATTTTTTGTTGGGGCGTTTTTGAGCAGATGTGTCATAGGCCCGTCTCAAAACATTAACCATTACCAGTGCATAGTTTAAAGCCTCTACTGAAGGTAAGGGTCCATCTCTGTCAATTATTAACGGCTGGCTTTTGCTTTTTCCAACTTGAGTTATGGGTAGCTCTATATCTTTCAAGCCTTCCCCATCGTAACGAGCGCGAATTCTCATTCGATAACTGTGTTTTTTCCCTTTTATTTTTATTTCCCTAGTCTTATAAATTCTGTGCGAATCGCTGTTGGGCTCTCCGAGAACTAGTTTTCCGTGATCCTGAATTAAACCGTCAACTGCTGGGGAGAAAATGTTCCATTTAGCGATCAATACTTCGATATCCTCTTCTTTGGGCTCGTGATATCCTTCTCTTTCGTGACCTTTACCTGCCATAAGCCGATAATAAATTAAACGGAGCTTCTTGTCAACGGGAAAAAGCCTTGTATTGAACTCGATTTTGCGGTATAATTATGGGAATGAAAGCAACAATTCACCCACAGTTTTTTGAAAACGCGCAGGTTATTTGCCAGTGCGGAAACAAATTTACGATTGGTTCAACCCAAGAGGTAATTCATGTGGAATTGTGCGACAAATGCCACCCCTTTTATACCGGCGAACAAAGATTTGTTGACTCGGGCAGTAGAATTGAAAGATTCAACCAAAAAGTTGTCGCCGGACAACTCCACGTTACCAAGAAAAAAGAAAAAGAAAAGCAAAAAGCCGACAACACCCCCAAGACACTGCGCGAAATGTTAATGGATGCACAGTAGCTCTCCCCTATGGAGGATTATCGACAGGTTCAAATAAACGACTTGGATAAAAAGATTGAGGAGACCAAACCACTTCTCTTAGATCCCGACTTGGCCGAAATGGCAAAGATGGAAATCGATAATCTCGAAAAGCAGAAAGCCGAAATTCTTAAGACTTACGAAAATAATGTTACCGAACAGGAACCGGACGACGATTCCTTGGGTGAAAGAAACGTTTTGGTGCAAGTTTCCGGCGCCGCCGGCGGTGACGAAGCGGCCAACTGGGGCAAAGAATTATTAAGAATGTATTCCCGCTTTGCCCAGATGAAAGGTTTTAAAGTTGAAGCGTTGGATGAAGACGTGATAAAAATTTCAGGCCGCGGCGCTTTTGAACTATTGAAATATGAGGCCGGCGTGCACCGGGTACAAAGAATTCCGACCACCGAAAAACGCGGACGCGTGCACACTTCTACCGCCACTGTTTCGGTTTTGCCGGAGTTGGAAGACATTGACTTACACATTAACCCCGAAGACGTTGAATTTGAAGCGCACAGAAGCGGCGGACACGGCGGACAAAATGTCAACAAAGTTTCTACTGCCGTTCGGCTGAAACATAAACCGACCGGCATTGTCGTTAATTGTCAAACACAGCGTTTTCAGGCGCAAAACCGCGAGCTGGCAATGGAAATGCTTCGCGCCAAGCTTTGGGAGATTGAAGTAGAAAAACAGCACGGCGAAATTGCCGGGCTAAAAGCAACACAGGTGGGACGCGGCATGCGGGCAGAAAAAATCCGCACTTACAATTTTCCGCAGGACAGATTAACCGACCACCGCGTGAATAAATCCTGGCGTAATTTGGAAAGCATTATGGACGGGAATTTAGATGACGTCGTTAAAGAAATGGAAACCCTTGAAACTCCACAAAACTAAAATTACCCCTTGACGCTTCCTCATTTTTTATGATAACTTTGGAGAAAGAAATTTATGACGAATGGTGGACCAGAAAGACATGATGCCATCCCTGCTTTTTCTCCCTCCCGTACACCCAATGAACCAACTCCAACTCTTTACAACCTAAAAGATGCTAATGGAAATCCAGCGCAAGTTTTGGTCACCGATAGACAACTAGAATTTTCGATTGCTATCCCCGCTACCGACCCAGACCAACCCGACGGAGCACTCGGCAAACTTACCTGTGAGAGATGGGTTAACAATTCAAAGACCATACGCATCGTCAATATTAGAGGAGACAAACAGACGGCGCACTTGCTCCTTTTCGGTGCCCATGAAATAGCCAAGTCTAATGGCTGGGCTTTAATGATATCCGACAAGGCTGGAAAAAAAACCAGAGAACTGCTGACCACATTAGAATTTGATAAAAACTTCCGAGTTGAACTTAGCCTAGGTATTTAACGTCCTTCTCCTTTAACTTTTCGATTTTATCCAACTGGTTATCTAAAATAAGTTCCGCTATTTGTCTGCCGCCGGCCAAATGGGGCAAAATTACATAATCGGCACCCTCTTTATACAAAAGTTTGGCGTCATGACTATCCAGCGCCATCATCACTACTTTGGCCCGTCGATTATCGTGTTTTAATTCTTTGAGCAAGAGCACATTGTCTTCGGCATCCGGAATGGTGGAGATTACTAACTTTGCCTGGTCGAGTTTCGCCCGCTCCTGAATATCCAAATCGGCAATATCGCCAAACAGTCGGTGTATTTTTTTATTTTGCAATTTTTTCAAGATATTGGGGTCAAAATCTACCACTACTACGTCCATATCTTCTCTTTCCAAAGCTTCCATAATGCTCTCCCCCATTTGGTCGCCGCCAATAACCACCACGTGATTATCCAAATTTTCCAAACTATCTTCGGGTTCACCGATTTCGTCTTTTTTTAGCTCATCTCTTTCCAAAAAGCCCAGCAGCGGCGCCATTTTGCGGTAAAGCAGTTTTGCATTAATTATCCCGTAGGTCGAGACAAAAAAACTGACCAGTCCGACCACGGTGATTAGGGAAACGACTCGTTGGTTAATCTGTCCTAATTTGTAACCCATAAACACCAGAATTAACGAAAACTCGGAAATTTGCGAAAGCGATAATCCGGTCAAAAAAGCCGTGCGTTTTCGGTAGCCCATTGCCGCCATCACCAAAGTTGCCAACAAGGGCTTTGCCAGCAAAACGAAAAGTGAGAGGAAAATCGCCGGAATAATAATTGCCGGCAAATCCGCAAACGACATTTGGATTCCCAACAACACAAAAAAGATGACGATGAAAAAATCGCGCAGAATTTTGGCCTTAGCGATAATTTGGTAATTTGCCATCGTGTTGGCCAACGCCAAACCGGCCAAAAAGCCGCCGATTTCAATCGAAAATCCAACGTAAGGCGAACTGACAATGGCCGCCAACCCGAACATCCAAGCTAAGCTCACTAAGAAAAGTGTTTCCGAAGATTTGGCAATTGATTCGATAAATTTGGGGAAAAAGTGGCGGCTTAAAAGCGTCACGACCCCAACCAGAATCCCACCTTTGATAAAAATCAAAATGACGCTCATCAACATATCTAATCCTTGAATTTTGTTGTTAAAACCCGACAACAGCATCAAAAGCGCAATCGCCACAATGTCTTGCGCCAGTAAAATTCCGATGGCGAACTTGGAATACAAAGCGTGCATTTCGCGTTTGTCGGAAAGAATTTTAACGACAATGATGGTGGAGGAAAAAGTCAGCGCCATCGCAATGTAAAAGCTGGTTAATAAATCAAAACCAAAAAATGTTGCCAGCGCAAAACCGCCCAAAATAGTTAAACCAATCTGCCCGATTGCGGCGATTAAAAGCGATTTTCCTAAAGAAAATAGTTCGGAGACTTTTATTTCCAGACCCACCATAAACAAAAGCAGTGTGACGCCGATTTGCGACATCGTTTGCAAAATATCCTGGTTGGAACTTTGAAAATAGTGGAAAAAACCAATAATAATACCGGTTAAAATGTAAGCCAGAATTGCCGGTTGCTTAAGTAGTCTGAAGACAAGAGATAAAACTGCAGCCAGGCAGATAATAACCGTTAAATCAAGGAAAAAGTTCCCCACAACTATTTATACTATGCCCGAACTTCCTTCGTCAATCATTCGAAGCCATTAGAGGTAGATGATTTCTTCTTCCAAGGTGACGCCGAACTTTTTTTGAACTGCGGCTTTGGCAAAGCTGATGAGCGCTTTAACGTCTTTTGATTTGGCGTTGCCTAAATTAATAATAAAGTTAGGATGTTTCTCGGCAATTTGCGCGTCGCCGATTTTCTTCCCTTTTACTCCCGCCATCACTAAAAATTTTGCCGCCGGCACTACCGGAAACGGATCAATTCTAACCGATGGCGCTAAAGTTTCTTGCCATTTTTTGGGAATTTTATCCAGTTTTACATTTTTAAAAGTGCTGCCAATGCTGGGGAATTCCATCGGATGTTTTTCGTTTCGGTAAGCAATTTTATCCTGAATGGATTTTTTAATTGCGGCTTGCTCGCCTTTTTTTAGAGCGAGTGTAATTGATAAAATCATTTCGTTTTTGGCCTGTTCGGTTTTGAAAATGCTGTAACGGTAAGCAAAAGTGCATCCCCATTCATCCCTGGTTTTTTCTGCCAGAGTATCCAGGTTTAAGCTGACCACTTCTTTGACGCTGTCTTTGGTTTCCCCGCCAAAAGCACCGGCATTCCCCCGCACTGCTCCGCCAATGGTCCCCGGCAGTCCGCCCGCCCACTCCAAACCGGACAAAGAGTTGACAATGCAAAAATCCAAAAGCTCCGCAAGCATTACTCCCGAACCGACAACTATTTCTTCTCCCTTTTTTTCAATGCCGCCGAGGCGGTTGTGAATAACTAAACCATCGAAACCTTTTTCGTTAATCAAAAGATTGGTTCCGCCGCCCAAAACGTAAATTTTTTGTTTTGCCTTAGAAAATCTAGTGGAAAGCTTTTCCCAGTCTTTAAGTCCCTGCAATAATTTTTCTTTAGTGGAGATTTCCAAAAAATAAGCGGCCGGGCCGCCAATATTGTAGCGACTGTAATCCTTTAAGGGAACATTTTGTTTAAACATAAATTCCTTGTTATTTTAGCAATTCGAAGACTGCTTTTTCAAGTTGCGTATCCTCGGCCGGATTATTGGGATTGAGCGAAACCGTGACATCCGGCGTTAAACCTTTACCGTTAACCCAAGTGCCGTTGGGCGTTAACCATTTAGCAATGGTGACATGCAAACCCGAACCGTCGCCCAGATCCTGGGCTTCCTGCACCGTGCCTTTGCCGTAAGATGTTTCCCCCACCAGAATTGCCCGTCCGTTATCCCGTAAAGCCCCCGAAACAATTTCGCTGGCGGACGCACTGCCTTTATTAATTAACACCACCACTTTAGGAGTTAATAACAACCCTTGTCTTTGCACATCTAATTGATTTTGAGCGATGCCGTTATCTTCGCTAACAACTTCCGTTCCCACCGGCAAAAATTCCGAAGCGATAAATTGCGCGTCGGTTAAATAACCGCCGGGATTATTGCGCAAATCCAGCACCACGCCTTTAATATTTTTGTCCTGATTAATCTTATTGCTAATTCCTTTAACCAAACTGGTCCATTCCGCATTGGTGTTGTCGCCAAATTGCGACAGCTGGATGTAGGCAAACTCGGTGCAATTATTGCCAGAACAAGTATCTTTGGAAACATTTGTGCAGCCGCTTGCGGTGCATTTGGCGGTTTCGATATTCATCACTACGCTTTTAACGGTGATAGTATCTCTGATAATCGTGATGTCAACCTGCTTATTATTGCTATGCACAACGGTGAGAGTCACCGGCGTCCCTTTGGCTCCCCTGATTTGTGTTACCGCTTTAGACAAATCCCAACCGGCGGTCGATTGTCCGTCCACTTTTAAAATAACGTCTCCGGCTTTGATGCCGTCTTTTTCCGCCGGACTGCCGTCCAGCGGTGCAATCACGATAATGTCTTTGCCTTTTGTTCCCAACTCCGCGCCAATGCCGCTAAACTGTCCGGCCAAACTTTGTTTGAAATCGGAATTAGCAACCGGTGGAAGATACATCGTAAATGGATCGCCTAGCGCGGCCACCATACCGGTAATCGCACCGTTTAACATTTTTTGCTGGTCCAATTTCGATTTATCGTAATAATTAGTTTCCAAACTTTGCCAGACGGTCCAAAAAGGAGCAAAGTCAACACTCACGACTCCCGCCGGCGGCTCTTTGCTGGAAACATTTAGCACCGGTTTGTAACTTTGCCAGTCAAGATTGACCTTGAGCGTTCCGACAAAATAGCCGACAAGAAACGTCAGTAAAACTACCAGCACTATTTGAAATGTTTTATTTTTCATAAAAGTATAATACTTTTATTCCGGCCAAAAAGATAGAGCTTTTTCTGCTTTTCCTTAACTAATTTTTTAAAATCCTCTTCGCTAACTTCTAGAATTGGCATCCGCACTCTTTTTTCTTCCAAATCGACAAAATCGATATCCTCCAAACTTTCGGTAACTATTCCCGCCGCTTCCAAACCGATGGTTTTAAAAATATAAACTTTGTCGATGGACTTGGTCAAAAGAATTCTGCCTTTAACTTGAGCACTAAGTTTGGTTTCGTCGGAATCCGCCAGATATTCAATTTCCCCTTCGGCTTCTCCGCCGACACCGTCAGTTGCCATTAACGCTTCTTTATCGGTTTTTAAGACGACTTTCCCATTATCTAAAGAATCGACTGTCCCGTCAACGGACGAATTGATGGTTTTTAAATTTTGCGCTCCCCCGCTGACCCGAATAACCACATCGCCGTTCTCAGCATCAATTTTGACAATTATTCCTGAAAATTCACTGACTAGCTGTTTGGAAGATAGCAAAGATTTTTTCACCGCCAATAGGTCTCCAATTGCAACGCTATCGCCCAAATTTTTCTTTAAACATTTAATCGCTTTTGGGGGAACTAATTTTAATTCGTGGGCCAAATGAATGGTTTCTTCCTGAACTGCTCCCTGACCCTCGGCAATAACCTGACCCGCCGCTATTTTGTCACCGGCAGACACTTTTAGACTAAAGCCTTCTGGAAGAAGAATAGGCAGTAAAGTCATTTTCAGATTAAACTTTCACCACAAATGGCAGGAGCGCCAATTGTCTAGCTCTTTTAATTGCAAGTGTCACTCTTTTTTGGTGTTTGGAACACAGTCCGCTTCTTAAACCCGAAATAATTTTGGCCCGGTCGGTGATAAATTTATTTAAAACCGCCGTGTCCTGAAACTGCGGTTCTTTTTTCTCAACGCAAAAATAGCACTCTTTAGGAGTGTTTTTCTGAATTCTTTTTCTGATTATTTTTTTCTTCTTAGCCATTTTATTTTAGAATGGGATGTCGTCCGGGGCAACTTCGTCTTCATCAGCGGGTGCTTCTTGAGTTGGTTCTTCTTCTTTTACCGCTTTTTTGGCCGGGGCTTTGGCTTTTGGCGCTTCTTCATCCTCGGCCGGGGCTTCAACTACTGACTCTTCCCCACTTGGTCTTCGGTTATCCAAAAGAATCATGTCGTTGATAATAATTTCCGTGGTCTGCTTTTGCGTGCCGTCCTGCGCCGTCCAACTACGGGTGGTCAGTCTTCCTTCGACAAACACTTTTCGGCCTTTGGTTAAAAATTGCGAACAAAGTTCGGCCAATTTATTCCAGGCCACAATGCGGTGGAATTCGACTTGTTCTTTTTTCTCACCCGTATCAGTGGTCCAATTGCGGTTGGTCGCGATACTAAAAGAACAAACGGCTGCACCGCTGGGCGTGTATCTAAGTTCCGGGTCGCGGGTTAAATTTCCGATTAGTTGAACTCTGTTTAAACTTCGTGCCATATTATTTTTGTTTAATGACTAAATGTCTTAAAACGTTTTCGCTGGCAAACAATTTCTTTTCCAAGTCTGCCGGCAACTTAGCTGATTCTAGCAGAAAATTCAAATAAAATCCCGTCTTTTCATGTCTAATGTCATAAGCCAGAGTTTTTTCTCCCCATTCTTCTTCTTTAGTAACTTTTGCAGTGCCAAACCAACCCTTAACGGTTTCCAAAAATTTCTTGCGGTTGGCATCGGTTAGCGATGTTTTTAAAACCAAAACCAATTGATATGTTTTCATCGCTTCTAATTTTACTATACAAGCGCAACTTAAGCAAGATTGAAAAAGGTGGGAAGGGGTGGTGCGACTGGAAGGGTCCCGACAGCGCGCAGACCAGTGAGTCGTGAGTGAGCACTGGAGGGAGGGAAAAGTCGTGACAGGACCCCGATCCGATTGTCTAGGTGCCGATTTTGAATTCGACCACTTCTCTGTCTTTCATAATGTAATCACGGCCTTCAAAACGGGTTTTGCCGTTTTCGCGCGAACCTTTCCAGCCGTTATTTGCAACGAAATCCTGGTATGGAACGACTTCGGCTTTAATAAAATTCTTGATGAAATCGGTGTGGATTACTCCGGCCGCTTCCACCGCCGTCATTCCTTTGGTGATAGTCCAGGCCCGCACCTCTTTCTCCCCCGCCGTCAAAAAAGAAATTAAATTTAAAATCTGGTAACCTTCTTTAATGACTTTTTCCAAACCGGATTCCTCAACTCCCAATTCTTTAAGATAATCTTTTTGTTCTGATTCTGAAAGTTCGGACAGCTCCGACTCGGTTTTGGCGCAAACCGGGATGATATCATCTCCGAAATTTTGAGAAAGGTCTTCCTCGTCAACGTTGGCGATGGTAAACATTGGTTTCATTGTTAACAGTTGCAGACTTTTGGCTTCTCTAGCTTCTTCTTCGGTTAATTGAACGGAGCTGGCCAATTTTCCCGCGTTTAAGACGGTTTTGAATTTTAGAATTGCCGACCAGCGGTAACCTTCTTCTTTAGTGGCATTGCGTTTTGGCTCCTGCTGTTTTTCCAGAGTTTGTAAATCCGCCAGAATTAATTCCGTATTGACTACTTCAAAATCAGACTTGGCATCGGTGGAACTTTTTTCGCGGATTACGTTTGTATCTTTAAAATACCTGACAACCTGGACGATGGCGTCGCACTCGCGGATATGTGACAAAAATTTATTGCCCAAACCCTCGCCTTCGGCCGCGCCTTTAACCAGTCCGGCGATATCGACAAAGGAAACAGTGGCGGGAATTTGCGGAGGAAGACTTGCCATGCGGTGTTCGGCTTTTTCGATTTCGGCCAGTTTAGCAAGACGTGAATCCGGAACAGGAACAACACCGATGTTTGGTTCAATAGTAGCAAAAGGATAATTCGCCACAAATGCCGTCTGCTTTTTTAAAAGCGCATTAAATAACGTAGATTTTCCAACATTCGCCAACCCAACAATCCCAATCGATAATGACATAAGAGGATTATATCAGAAAAAATTATTTTTGAAATTGTGGGATACTTAATTCTGGCCAATATCTCACGGCTAAATCTTCAAAAGATTTCGTTAATGACCACTCAGGCAATTCAGAATCGCTATCGTTACTATGCCAAACCATTCCTCCGACTTTTAAATATGGTTTACTAAAATTAACTGGGAACATGACAGATGCTTCTAAAGTCGCCAAGCTTTCCTCTCTCGGATCTGTTTTTGCAAAATGTGCAGTAACTTTATTTCTCCAAACAAGTATCTCTGGGATAACTTTATTCAAATAATCGTTGTAGAATTTTATTCTTTCTGTTTTTGTTTCTCCTGTAAGGATTTATTATTATTCCTAAATTTTCGTTTATACCTTGCGCATACCTAATTAACCTAACATAGTTATAAATTGAATTTGCATACCAATGATAAAAACATGCAAGAATTGCGGTTTTCCGTGCATCCAGACCAACTCCCATATGAGTACCAAAGCTAAAAACTAATCCTGAATTTTTGTTTAGCTCTAATTCTATCTCTCGCGTATTCCCTGCCAATGAAAGTAATCCAAACTTTAAGTAATTAAGTGTTGATATTTCATTGTGAAATTTATCAGAAGAGACAATTATCTTGTCGACTCTATCAAGAGTAACGTCTTCCATACAAAGCCAAGCTACTCCCCTTTTTGCCCGTTGTCAATTATCCAATTTTTCAGCTTAATTTCAAGTTTCTAAGACATCATTAGTGCTATAATTTTGTTATGAAAATTAAATTACCCAAATTGCCAAAATTACCTCATTTTCCTCATCTCCCCCGGCCAAACATCGAACCGGTCAAAAAAATTGTCGCGTTTCTCGTTAAACATAAAATTGCGATTACAATTTTAATCTGTGTAATTGCTTTTATCGTAGTAGCAATGTGGTATCGGGGCTATCTGTTGTCTAAAATGGGACAATCTTCGGGGAGTTCCGGCGATGAAATTTTTAATTCCACCTCGCCGAATAGTCCGCTTCCAACGGTTGCTATTCCCACTCCTCCCGCTGATAATTCCGGTTCGGATAATATCGTTATTCCGACACCTTTTCCGACTTTTGCGCCGCTGCCAACCATTGCTCCGCTACCAGTCACAACTACCACCACTACTTCTTCTACCGGCAATCCCAACTGTACCACCGGCGGCGGCACGCCAAACTCCTGGTATTCCGATGTTTATCCCAATCCGCCTATTTCCACTAGCAACGGTTCCGAGACGTTAATCGTTTACGTTCGCGACTGCAACGAAAACACCGCGCCAGTTTCCGACAATTTGAGCATTTCCTTAAGTTCGGGCGATTCCAATACGCAAATTAACGGCAATGCTCTTCCCTATTCTGTGACGACGCAAAACGGTTACGCCAGTTTTGCGGTGACCTCGCAAGTTACCGGCACCGTTACGCTGGCTATTCAAGATACCACCAGTAACTTTACCATTACCAACATTAATAACAATAATCCCAGCATCACGTTTAATAATAGCGGTAGCTCTTCGGGAAATGCCAATTGTTCTACTGCTAACGGAGTCGTGAATTCCTGGTATTCCTGTGCTGGTTGGCTAGATAGAGGACGGTTGGTCTCCTTTCTGTTGATCAAGTAATATATTAACATATTCTCCCGGTGTTTTGTATCCTAAAGACCGGTGGAAACGTTTGGTGTTGTACTTGGTACAAAACTCTACGCACTTTAGGTTAATCATCTCTAAATCATCCAAAAGATCGTATTGGTAGTTAAAGTATTCATACTCTGCTGTTTGATGTAGCCTTTCAACCCTCCCATTCTGTTTAGGACAATGAGGATTGGTAAAGTAGTGAAGAATACCCAGTTTCTCAAGCTCTGCATGAAACTCCAGGAGATATTCAGAACCATTGTCCGTATTAATTGCCTGAATCGGGAAAGGGAAATAGTCCCGGACTCTCCTGATAAAGTCTTTGCCTGAAGCTGAGGATATTGTTTTGTAGCAGTAGATAAAAGCAAATCGTGATTTGCAGTCAATGGCAGTAAAAAGATAGAACTTGTGGCCTAAAACATAGAGGTATTTAGTATCTACCTGAACTAAAGAGCCTAATTCTTTTTCTCTAAGTTCAATTGCAGCCTTAATTCTGGCAATTTTGTAGTGATGGTACTTGTTTACTCGCTTGTTGTGATAGTTGTTCCTTAGTTCCTTGTGTTTGTTGATAAAGTTTTGTATTGCAGATTGTCCAACGATAAATCCCTCTCGTCTTAGTTCTTCTTGAATTTCATATTTTGACTTCTCGGTGTCATTAAGACGAATTACGTAGATCCTGTTTTTAACTGATTGCGGCAGAGTACTCTCACGTACTTTCCTTGGCCTTCTGGTTTTAGTATCGAATTCAAGTGTTTGCAGATTGTGAGGATCAAAACGATTCTTCCAACGGTAGAATAAGCTCTTTGAGATACCAAAATGCCGGCAGGTTAACTCCGCATTCTTACCATGATTAAAATACCAGTCTATCCATAGAAGTCTTCTTAGGGCCTCTTTTGACAAAGAGGCCGCCTCAATTACCGGTACGGGTAATATATTGTAGTGACGCATAACGGCGTCAGTATATCGTCGGCTCAATCTCTATTCAACCGTCCCGTATGTATCCCAACCTAGACA